>NZ_DATLJA010000043.1:0-153263 GCF_035539115.1 Desulfitobacterium sp.
ATTAAACTGGCAAACAGACGTACTTAAATTCTGACGTTTTAGTTGGCTTTAAAACCCTCGTGGGATGTGACTTAGATAAGAACTAGAGATATTGACAAAAACCTCCTCAAAAAAGGATATAAACGTCCCATGGTCCAAAAATGTTCAAGCGGTAATGAACTATGCAGAAGAGAAGGGCTGGTACTACATTTTTAAATTGCCGAAAAAGGCGACGGTGAAAAAAGCGATTGCCTATCTCCAGCAGCATTCCGGCTTTTGGGAAACCCTTGCGGAAAAAGAAGAGGAAATACGTTTTGCTACCGAAGATGACCGCTGGGCAGCTGCAGACATTCCTATTCTGCTGAACAACTGGACAAAGGCCAGGCGTTGTGTTATTTACCGGGAATCGCATGAAACAGAGCATTCACCGGATGGACAACTGGCTATGATGCTCACCACCTACTCATATCAGGCTATCGTCACCAACACGGAAGAGAAGCCATTACCGCTTTTTCGCTCTTACAACCAACGTGCCAATATTGAAAATCGTATTGATGAAATTAAGGAAGGGTATGCCATCGAACAGAACAGCCTACATTCGATGATGACGAACCTGCTATTTAGCTGGATTAAGGTAATAGCTTATAACGTGGTGGTCTGGTTTAAACAAGCATTCCTTCCGGAATCACTACAACGATGCGAGGTGAAAACCATCCGTCGGGTGGTACTAAAAGTTCCCGGAAATGTTGTTGGTTCAGGCCGCTACCAGCATATTCGGTTGGCCCCTTCTCCATTGCTGGAAGCTATTGTTACGGTGATACAGCAACGAGCTAGAGAATTTGCTAAGCGAATAACCCCGAAAATTCCAGAGGCTGCTTAATCACGATCAACCAATTTGAGGGTTCAATTATCCTCTAATACAGAGGCTTATTAAAGTTACCCAAAAAGAAGGAGGTCGGAATGGTATTTTGAAACATAGTGCAGTTTGAGAGGAAGGTTCAGGTACATAAACCCATTTATTGGCATTAATCAAGTTATCCACAGGCACTAAGTTATCCACATTCCGAATTCATGTTTAATAATCTCGTAATCTGTTCGAAAACCAAAAGTCTCATGCAGCGCATCTGTAAAATTAGTTCTTGTGTAAGTCGGTATATATCCCTCGTTCTTGATCTCATAGAAATTCATTTCTCTCAATCCATTGATGACTTCATTGCATGTAAACTTATTTCCTAGTTTCTTTTCCAATAATCGATAAATGATGAGGGAGATAAAGCAGGTAGTAAAATGTGCTTTAATTCTATCTTCGCGACTTAAGTACACAGGGCGGGCTTTAAACTCGCTTTTCATGATCCGGAAACATTCTTCAATCTCCCAGCGCCGCTGGTTAATTCGGATGATTTCCTGAGCACTACCTTCGAGGTTCGTGCAAACGGCATAAAATCCGTCATAGGCTTCTTCGGCAACGATGGTTTCGTTATTTAAGGCATAGAGTTCATTGTCGGCTATTTCGCCATCAGACGTACAGCTGGTTTTCTTGATAAAACGTTTATAGTCGTTCTGATTGCTTTTTGAAATTTTAGTCGGATTCGAATCAAGTAATTTCTGAGCACGTTCGATTTGTGAATTGCGAATTTGACGTTGATAGTTTTTATACTTGATGGAGTAAGTGACAATAAGTTTTTGTTCTAGGCCGTTTTCTTTAATCCAGCGTTCTTTGAAGAAGCATTTGTCTTTATAGGTTTCCTCGTCAAGCTGGGCGATATCATAAGTTTTATCATGATCTGCAAGATGCCAGTCTTTTGAATCAAGAGACCATTCTTTTAAATGCTTTTTTAGTTTTTTAATCGATTGGGTCGTGATAAATGCGCGTTCGCCTTCGTTGTTGAACCTTCTGTTCTTTTCAGAAGCCAGTCCGGCATCTGTACAGACAACAAATTTGGAAAGTTTGAAATCGGAAAGTATTTTTTGCTCTAAGGGTTTAAGCGTAATCTGTTCATTCGTGTTGCCGCTGTTGAGATTAAAAGCAAGAGGAATACCGTCTCCATCCATGAACAGACCCATTTGGATGATAGGGTTCGGCCGGTGTTCTTTTGAAGCGCCATACTGTTTAAGGCCTTCTTCTTGCTCGATTTCAAAGAAATAATTGGTACAGTCATAATAGAGAATACCCGTGTTTCTCTTTGAAATTTTGAGGCTGTTGCTATAAAGAGAAGACTGAATGAAGTCCATTTCTTTGGAAATGACTTCAAGTGCTCTGTAGACATGCTGCAATTCAAAGCCAGTTTGTTCAATGAACTTTGAGGAATGCTGGTAGGTAGCAAGTTTAGAAGAAGGAAAAAGGATCCGTCCGTAAAGGAGCCGTGACAGTATAGCATTCAGATCAAAAGAGAACTTATACTTTTTTGATATCTCAGCGGAAACCTTATGAAGATTGAGTTCGTGATAGATCTGCTGGAGAAAAAGATAACCACCGTTGAAGAAGTGTTGTTGATCTTTGGAGATTAATTTAGATGGCGAGTATTTAACAATGACTTCTCGCGATTGCTCTTTCTCTTTTTTGTTAAGGTCTTCTATGTATGATTTAGCCCATTCAATAGGGTCTTGCCCATTTAGTTTTTGCTGTAATTCAGCAAGCGTCCCTAACTTTTCAACAACTTTTGTGGAACGCTTACCGTTCTCGTAAACAGATTGTATGACATAAAGCGAAGTAGCATTTTTAGACTTGGATATACTAAGTCTCATAGCAGCAAACTCCTCCAATCCCTTATATTATAACACATTACGCAATATTACGCACTAATTATTGGAGAGAATTTGACATTTTTCCAATAAAAAAAGCCCTGTTTTCAAGGCTTGTAGAGGTTTCTATATTAAAGCAAGTGTCAAAGACCCGTGCTTTAACTGTTTTTCGTTGCATTGTTGCACCTCCAAATTGTTGGTTGTACGTACGTACGAACTTTAACATAATATTTTGCCTTTGTCAAGAATTGCATAGAATGTATGGCGCTGATCGGAAAATTGCAATGAATGATTGACAAACAGCAATTAGCGAATTATAATAAAAAAAAATACTGATACGGGGTATATGTAGTAATTTAATGCAACAGTAAGCATATGATATATTTTCATTTCAAATGCGATTGTAAGCATTTGCGAAAAACAAAACTTTTATAATAAATAAAAAATCACTGGAAAATTAATGATAAATTTTACTGTAAAAATCGAAAATATTTTCTATAAAAACAGAAAAACAACCGATTAGTTTTTATCTATTATATTTAATATGCTTATTTCAAAATCTGATGCGAAAGGTGGTGAGAAGTCTCCAAAAACCAAGAAAAACATGTTGAAAAGATTCACAAAACCAAACTAAAAAGGAGAGAAGATAAAATGGAACAACCAAAATTAACTGTTATCCTTGTTTCCGGAGAAATGGAAAAATTACATGCAGGTTGCTTGGTGAGTTCGGTAGCTGCCGTGTCCGGCATGGAAGTGAACATTTTTGTAACAATGGATGCACTTAAAGCTTTCCGCAAAGATGTAATTGAATCCAAAAACTTTAAAACCGGCGAAATTGGACAAGAGATGCTCAACAAGAACATTGAACTTTATTATCAGTTGTTAGAAAATGCAAAAGATATGGGCACCTGTAATGTATACGGTTGTGCTATGGCAATGGACTTAATGGAATGGAAGAAAGAAGATTTAGTAGATCTGTTTGATGATATTATCGGTGTTACTGCTTTCCTTGGCAAAGCTGCAGGCAGTCAAATCGTTGTAATGTAAAAAGGAGGGTAATAATATGTCTGAAGTACAAATTACAAAAACTATTGATGCTCGTGGTGCATTTTGCCCAGGACCATTGATGGAGTTAGTAAAAACAATTAAAAGAGGTAATGTCGGCGAAGTATACGAATTGTTATCCAGTGACAGTGGTTCGGCTAAAGATGTTCCGGAATGGGTTAACAAGATGGGGCATGCGCTTGTTGACAGTAAGCAAGACGGGGATTTTTGGCGTATAACTGTTAAAAAAATGAAGTAATTTATTTTCGTACAGGGGGGAAACCTGATTGATGGCCAAACGAATTATCGTTTTAGGGAGTGGCGTGGCTGGTAGCATGGTGGCCAATCGCTTGGCAAAATCCATGCAAAAGGAAATATATAGTGGCGAAGTAGAAGTATTGGTTATTGGTAACAAAAAACAACACGTTTATCAACCTGGTTTTTTGTTTATGTCCTTTAATGAAGGCACATTAGAACAATTTTCCAGGGAACAAAAACATCTTTTACATCCAAAGGTTAAGTTCATACTTGAAGAAGCAACAAAAATTGATACAGCCAACAACACTGTTACTACCACTAAGCAGTCCTATAATTATGATTTTCTGGTGATTGCAACGGGGTCGTTTCCGGACTTTAATTCAGTTCCCGGGCTGGCTGAGGGTTCACATAATTTCTATACGCCTGAAGGTGCTGCGAAGTTACGTGATGAACTCTTCAAATTTAAAGGTGGTACAATCTTAATGACCATTGACGTTCCGCACAAGTGCCCTGTTGCTCCGCTTGAATGGATTTTTATGGCAGATGAACTGTTCAGAGATTTAGGAATTCGCGATAAGGTAACACTTAAATATACTTATCCTATTGGTCGTATTCATTCTCTGGAACCTGTGGCCGAATGGGCAGAGGCTGAATTTGAAAAACGCGGCATCGAGTCTGAAGTTTTCTTTAATCTTGAAGAAGTTGATCCAAACAAAAATTTGGCATACAACATGGATGGAACCGGGCATCCTTATGATTTGCTTATTTCCATACCGGCGCATGTCGGAGCAAAAGTGGTTAGGGATTCCGGTGTTGGAGATGAAGACGGATTTATTCCCACTGATCGTTACAGCTTAAAAATGGTTGGTCAAGACAATGTTTATGTTCTGGGTGATGCAACTAATCTTCCAGTAAGCAAAGCGGGTTCTACTGCACATTATCAGGTGGATGTCGTTGTTAGAAATATTATTAGCCAGATGAAAGGATTCCCTGCTTCTCATCGTTACAGCGGTAAAGCGTTTTGCTTTATTGAATCAGGTTTGAATGAGGCAACCTACATTTGGTTTGATTATAAGACACCGCCCCAACCTATGCCATCTTCTGAAATGTTGCACTGGTTTAAGCTTTCTTACAATGAACTGTACTGGTTATCCGCTCGGGGGATATTGTAAAGGGGGTGGTGAACCATGTCTCAACCCGCACAAAATGTTGCATACTCCGTTCAAAATGAATCTGAAGCAGCGGGAAAAACCGGTCAGCTGTTAGGCCTTATCAATGCCGGCATTGATTCAATGGATGCTTCGGTAGTGCAAAACCTGGTCAGTACCCTGGTTCAAATCGGTGAAGTTGCCGATGAATTAAATACGCCGGAAATGATTGATCTTTTGCGAGAGGTTCAAAAGGGCGGTAAAAACCTCCAGTCTTTGATTGCTGAAGTAAATAAACTGCAGGAATCAGGCGCTTTTGATGTTTTATTTGAATTAGTAGGAATGGTGAAATCTGTAAAAGATTCTTCTACCGCAGGTGTTGTTACTGATATTCTGAAACAGGTCGTGGAATTGGTTTCGATGCTGGATCAAGTACTGGCTTTAGGTGGCGGCGAGCTTTTACTGGGTATGATGAATTCTTTGAATGAAGCCATAGAAGAAAACAAAGACAAACAACCCAAAAGTATGTTTGCTATCATACGGCAGTTGAATTCAGATCCTGATATCAAGAAGAGTATGAATGTGCTGGTTTCATTCCTGAAAAAGTTTTCAAATCATTTGAGTCTGGAAAAGTAATGGATGCGCTTAGCGGAACGGGATCCGGGTTGTCAATAGGTTATTAATATTGCGCTCAGTTAGAGTGTACCACCTTTAAGTCTTATGGTGTGCGGGTTGGTAGTGAGCTCAGGGGGAAAACCGTTGCACGATTCTTTCCCCTGAACAATCCGATGGAAAAAGAACCGAATTTCCTGGGTATTTATCATTGTTTGAAGAAGAATACGGTAGGAATGAACAAACCGGTGCAGGTAGAGCGATCTTCTGCACCGGTTTGTTGTTATAAATCCTTAAACGGAATGGTGCGGAACCTCTGTGACTTCTTCTAATGGAGTGTAACCAAGGTTGAGCGCTTCGGCAACGGCTTTATAGGTCAGTTTACCGTGAATAACATTAACCCCGCGCGCGAGCCCAAGATCCGTTCTGATTGCTTCAGCGTAGCCCAAGTTGGCAATCTTAAGTCCATACGGCAACGTGGCATTCGTCAAGGCAAACGTTGATGTACGGGCTACGGCCCCGGGTATATTGGCCACACTATAGTGTACCACGCCATACTTCTCATAGGTTGGTTCAGCATGAGTGGTTACACGATCAACAGTTTCGATGCTGCCCCCTTGGTCAATCGCAACGTCAACGATCACAGAGCCCGGTTTCATCGCCTTAACCATTTCATCAGTAACAAGCTTGGGAGCTTTAGCACCGGGAATTAGAACTGCTCCCACCAGCAAATCGGCTTCAACCACAGCCTGCTTAATGTTGTAACTATTGGACATTAATGTTTTAATCCGGGAGCCAAAAATGTCGTCTAAATAGGGCTTGCTAACCGAATCCCTTTTTTCATTCGATCAAGCAAATAACCCAATATCTGTAACGAGAAAATACCTCTTCAAAAATTGGACAAAAAGAACCCTGAGCTTACGCTCCAAGTTCATGACAAAGAATTGCATGCTAATCATGCACTCTGCCGTTTCCTTTAATTTAGCGTAAATGCGATCAAGCCCATATTTCCTTTTACCTTCGCCGAACTTGCCTTCAACGGCATTGCGCATCCTGGCATCCATTCGTTCAAGGGTTTTCTCTACTTTTTTCAGGATATCTCCCGAAGGCCTTCCCAGTTTGGGACCGCTGAGCCGGATGTTGTGTTTTTTGCAATATGCCAGATTATCGCGGTTACGGTATATCCGGTCGGCCAGTACGGCCTCGGGATAGCATCCATTGCGGGCCTTGTAGCGCTCTACGCTATCTATCAGCGTTTCTGCTTCATTAAACGCGTCCCAAGACAATTTTTCTATGCGGCAGAATCCTTTCTCGATGCTTATGGCTACTTTGGCTCCGAATTCTACTTTGGCACTGGCTTTGCCGCGTACAATCGGCCGGACATGATCCTGATAGAGATTGACTATTCGATCCGGGATCTGATGTCGTTTCGTCTTGTACATCATTTCCTGCTACTCAATCACGGTTCGAATCGTTTCCAATAACTTGACTTGTCTACGGCTTAAGGCTCCAAGTCCTGAGGGATTTTCAACAAGGCAATGCGCTCGTTAATTTGAGCCATGCGTTCTTTTTTAAAGCGTTTTCGGAATTTCACCAAGGCGACCGGAGTAAAAGGCCGAGTCAATTGAAACTCTTTGAGGCCGATGAACCATTGGAGGTAAGGATTTTCCGTGATCTGCTGTACCGTTTCACGGTCAGTATAGCCACAGCGGGTTTGGATGATTAACGTACCGAGCGCCATGCGGACAGGTTTGGCGATATTGCCACGGTCACTCGGAAACATGTGGGCATATTCCTTTTCATATTCATCCCAGGGGATTGTATTAGCTAGTTGAACCCAACGATTTTCAGGATCCAGTTTTCCCGAAAAAGGCAGGATAAAATCATCGATGGTTAGCTGTGGGCTCGGTTTACGGTACATCGTTTAACCTCCAAGTGCACGGTTTTTTAACCTAAATTCATATTTCCATGCACTAAAGATTCGACGAAAATGCTCGAAAACCCTTGTAGAATCAGGTTTTCCCCGGATTTTTAGCCCCCTTTAGCAAACCCTAATTAAGAGCGTCAATTACCTCGCTCAATAGCTTAAGTTGACCGTTACTTAACGTCCACACTGATTCGGCATTGGCTACAGAGTTCGCATTAGCACCGACGGAAATCCTCTGCATGCCATATAACTCGTAGATTCCGTCCTTGTTAACATCCTCTGGTTCTAAAATTCCGAAGCCATCAACTAGTACCATTGGATCCTTTAATAATTCACCTTTTTCATTGTAAATACCAAGCCTTTCGTAGTCCGCCAATCCTTTATGAATGTCAATTGTCGCTATGTACCCGGTGTTTTTATCCGTAACTTTCAAAACTAACCCCGGAAGGCATTGGGTCTCAAGCAACAGTCCCTGATTTAACTCTTTCTGGGGGATGATGGACCTCACTTGGTCATTTTCATCGGTCAGAAGACCGTACTGATACACGCCACCACTCCCTCCGGTGGCAAATGAAACCAAGATGTCATTTCCATCACCGTTAATGTCAACCCGTCTGCTGTCGCAAACAAACGTGTTATCTTCCACAGGCAGACCTTCCGGGGCAAACTTCATCCCTGGCAGAAAGGCTGGCGACGGTTGTTTATCCGTCACTGTAGAAATTTGTGTCTTTCCGGCGGGTTCCGCATTATCAACCTGCCCTGGTTTGTCTATATTATTCCGGACAATATCCGTTTGAGCAGAATCACTCTCTCTTACAGCGGTAACTATACCGGCAGTTCCTAGGAAGATAGCGGCAACTCCCCCGATTATAACCGCCCATGTTCAACGTTTGTTCATCTGCCATCCCTCCATTTCTGCATCAGTAAACGCTATCGTTCCGGATGATCTACGTTAATGTGCCAGCAAATCCACCTGAGTCCAGGTTTGACCGCCATCGCCGGTATGGTAATAGTTCTCGTGATCATCCACCAACCACCCGTGTTCGGCGTCCGCAAAGACAACGCCTGCCGGGTTGATATTCTCCAGGTCATGCAGTGTCCACGCTTGACCGCCGTTGGAAGTAGACAACAATACCGGCGGCGAGTCTAACGTCCTTTTTGCGATCGCCCACACCGTATCTCCGGAAACCATGTCAAAACCCACGGCCAAATAGTCCAGGGGAACCATGCGCCAGGTCTGCCCAGCGTCAGTGGTGGCGTAGAAATGATGGTCCATCGTCTTCCAGCCAACATTAGAATTGATAAACTGGAAATTCGCGGAGTCTGAGTCCTTGTCATCAACCACTTGGAGCGTTCTTCCCCCGTCATGGGTCACAAAAAGATGGCCCCAACCGCTGCCAACGAATCCGGTGTTATCATCCACAAAGGATAGCCAGGCGTAAAGGTTTTTCTGTTCTTTACTCCTATTGACTGTCTGCCAGGTGAGCCCGCCGTCCGTTGTCCGGTAGATAGTCCGTTGAATGTCCGTACCACTAAAACTCTCCGTTATGACCCAGCCGTGTTGCTGGTCTGGAAAGCTGAGATCAATAATACGTCCGCCACCTGGAACGGACCCTATATGAAGCCACATATGCCCCCCATCTGTTGTTCGAAGAATAGCCCCCGGTTCGACAAGCGTGCCTGCGGAAACCCCATCATAAGAGTTGAAAAACCGGGTTAGAGTGAACAAAGACGGCCACACTCCGGGATAGATTTGTTTCCAGGTGCTGCCTCCGTCCTGAGTAGTCAGTAAGGCATTGCGGTAAACAGCATAACCGCGTTTGGAATCCAGAAAATGCAGTTCTCTCAGGGGAGCGTCCCTATAATCTCCTAAGCCTTTCCACGTATGACCACCGTCCATCGTGATATAGGTGAACCCCCTAGTTTCCGCTAACCAGCCCACTTTAGCATTCAAAAAGTCCAAGCCCGCAATATACCCACTTCCGGGCAGTCCGTTTTTGGGCTCGGAAGCATAAAATCCGATCGTGGTAACTTCTGTCCAATGTCGTCCCCCATCCATAGTCCGGTACAGGGATTTTCCCTGGGCACCTGTTCCGGGTTGAGTACCCATAAGCAGAAAGCCCTGTGCGGGCGAAATGAAACTGAAGTAACAGGAACCTTCAAATTCATTTTTCGCTATCTGTGCGGGCACGTCCAGGCGTGACCAAGTCCTGCCACCATCCGTAGTGGACCAGAAAACCACGACTGAGGGAATTGTGCCGCTCCCTGGATTGTTTGGATCAGGAATAAAAGCCCCTTCTCCCGTCCCCATAAGCCATCCGTGTTCTTCATCCACAAACTGCGCCTGCTCCAACCTGATTCCGGAAACGGCGGGAATACTTGCATCGCGCCAGGTGCTTCCCCCGTCTTCTGTGATCTTGAGACTGTTTCCGGTAAAAAGGCTCCCGCTTTCCGAGTTGGTAAACAGCCAACCGTAGTTTGTTGAAACGAAACCAATATCCCAGACCGTACTGTCCACGGATGACACTTTGCTCCAAGTATTGCCCCCATCGTTGGTTGCCAAAATCGTGTGACCGGCAACAACCCAGCCGTGTGCAGGATCTACAAAGGTCTCGGAACCAATAGAATCAGTTGCCTGCGGATCGAGTTTAACGATAGCTCTCACTGTATTCACATTGCCAGTTGTACCAGTCGCCGAAAAACGGGCAGTGGAAGGTGGAGAAGCAGGGGGTTTGTTCTGAAGTCCGTGCCCCGAGAAGAAGCCAAACACCAGTAGTCCCATTACTACTAGCGCCAATTTGATTCTTTTTCCGGCCATAAATATTCATACTCCTCATTTACAGATACCCAAAGTAATAATGCCATACTTGAAACGCATTACGGTTTCTCCTTTCCGATAGACTATACCTTTGCGGCTATGATGTTAGATTTACTTCAACCCAATTATGACCGCTATCAATAGTCTTATATAATTTCCAAGTATCTTTAGACGATTTATCGCTTGCAGGAACAAATATCGTTACAAAACCGACACTTGGGCTGATTAAGGTCAAATTATCAATTCCTGAAAACTCTATATTAGGAGTGATCTTACTCCAATGCTTTCCACTATCTATTGTTGCTTGGATTCCATTTCCATCAATGACCCAACCATCTTCTAAACTCGCAAAGTCCGAAGCGAATGGGCCTGAAACAGTTAAGGGCATAGATGGGTTCCAACTCTTCCCTCCATCTAGCGTACTATAAAAGGCCACTTTCGTTTGATTGTCACCCTCCCCGTGATAAGTCACACTAAAAATACCTTCGCTGTTTGAGAAAAACTTGGGCGGAGATGTGTTGGGATAAGCATTAAGCTTTTTTATCTTTGGGGGTTGAGGAATATTTTGTGGTTTCCAGGTCTGACCCTCATCATTTGTTTCATAAAACCATATAGCATCAGACCAGCCGATTCCTCCAGTTGACCAACCATTTTGGGAATCAATAAAACTAATTCCGGATTTGTGACCGGCAAACGGCAGTGATCCTGGAGTTTGGTGATTGGATTCAGTTTTGCTGATTTCCGACCAATTTTTCCCGCCATCTTCTGTAACATATAATTCAACATCAGAGCTTCCCAAGGAACCACCTTGCGTATTGGCAAACAGCCAGCCATGTTTTTCGTTAATGAAGTCTAATGAAATAATCCCTGATACATTGCTTAAACGAGTGACATCCCAGTTGCATCCCCCATCGTCTGTATGAAGTACAATTGTATAAGGTTCGTCAAGTGAGCCAACAGCGATCCAACCAGTGTTGGGAGTGATGAAATCTATAACCACGCCATTTAGAAATCCTCCAAACGATAATTTAAGAGTAGTTATTTGGCTCCAAGTTTTTCCACCGTCAAAAGTACGTAGAAGCCCATTTGAAAAAATCTCAAAACCCAAATTCTCATTTATCATTTTGACGTATTTGATACCGTTTTCATTTTTATAATCCTTATTGGACTCCTGTAAGGCTTAGTTTGTGCTGCTGCGGGAGTTTTTTGAATTGAATTACTTGACTTAGTAAACATAAGGGCAAAAGCAAAAAAAATTATAGCTATAGTTGAAAATCCTAAACCAACCACAAATTTTTTTCTCACAGCTTATCTCCTTACTTTCGCCCCAAATAGGTTCACATCGTTAGTCAGGTTGATATCGACGTGTATGGATTTTTGGTACATGAGAATTACAACTATAGCTACCGTAAATACTCCATGCTCCGAAGGATTTTTATGGCATCATTTGGGTTATCCCGCCAGTCTAGCTGATACCACTCAGAATCATTCACCTTCCAAAAGATTTCTGTTGTTGGGTGGTTTGCGCCAAGATAAAGGAAATATAATTTCCCGGGGGAATCCGAAAGAGCCAGTCCGTTTACTCCAATGGTTTTGATGATCTCGGAGGCATAATTTCTGGCACTATCCTCTTTATTGTCCATTCGAGCCACAACAAAGTAACTCCACTGGCCTTTTTCCCATGAGATTAACCTTTCAAAATCACGGTCCTCAATGTATTCCTTACTTTCAATTCCATTAGGAAGGTTTTGCTTTCATTGATAATCTGCTCTACTATCGGTGGTCCTTGATGGTTCTCAATGTTACCGGAAAGTGTACCGGCATATATACCACCTTTAGCTCCTGGTTGCCCCTCGTCGATTTCTATCCCAAACTTATTTTTACTTACGTCGAGATTATCAAGATTAAGAAGCCACTCCATTCTCTGGTCAGGAGTTGGAGGAAGATAAGCGGGCAGATAAACTGGGAAATTACTGGTTTCTAACAACGTTTTAGCAATAGGTCTAAATGGTGCGGCAATTTTGGCAAGTGATAAAATTGTTAGTTTTGCTGAGCTATTTTTGACTTGGTCCGATTTATTACCTGAACAACCAGCAGCGCCAATGACCGAAAATATGATTATTGGAAATAACCATTTCCATTTATTGAATTTACCCATGGCGATCGGAAAACCTCTTTCACACTTGTTAAATATGTATTTAAATGACGTCCGCTTTACTTCCAACTCTGACCGCCATCGTTTGTCCTCAGTAGGAGATTATCCGAGTTGCCGTTCCGGCTAAATAGCAACAGCCAGCCTTGCTGCGAGTTGATGAAATCTACCTGGCCGACGAAACGGCCGGACAGCGCCGTTTGCAGCGTAGAATCAATGTGTAGAGGCTGCCAGGTGCGACCGCCGTCTTTCGTAAAGTAGACCTGGTCATTGGTGATTTGCCAACCAAACATGGCATCTTCGAACACTGGGAAAAATCCTTCTTTGATGGGCGTGGTGCCTCGAACAGACCATGTCTGGCCGCCATCCTGGCTGGCATAGAGGACCGCATTGTTCTGGAAAATTACGGTGACAAGGCCGTTTTCGCCGAAAAACTCAGGCTTCGAGACGGAATCCGTCTCTTTCTCATTGGCTGCTGACAGGGGCAGCTTAACCTGGGACCAGGTTTTGCCGCTATCCGTACTTTTATAGAGCCAGACGAAACCGGGACCACCCAGACTTCCCGCCGCCCTTTGCCCGCCGCTAAGCCAGAGAGTGCCATCCTTTTGGGCCGTTAACTGACCGCCAAACGGGAGGCTTCCATTTTGATCAGTAGCAGCCATACGCTGCCACGTTTTCCCACCGTCATCGGTAGCGAACATTTCACCGCCAAGCTGGCCCATGCCAGCGGTCATGTCTTCGAACCAACCGTGCCAAGCATCGGCGAAAGCGATTAAAATGTTGCCGTCGCCGTATTTGACGGGGACAATTGCCAATTGGGACCATGTTTGACCGCCATCTTTGGTGCCGTAAATAGTTACGCTTTTTTCCGTCTGCAACTCAAAAGCCCAGCCGTTTTGCACATCAACAAAATAACCCGTGTCGATTGGCACAGGATTGTCTCCATGTATCCGGGGAGTCACGCCGATCAGCAATTGTCAAACTTTTCTGCGCCCAGACCATACGCCCCCCGCCGCTAACCATGAGCAGCTGACCTTGGGGTGAAACAGAAAGCCAGTCCCGATACGCCAACCCTGTGGTTAGGAGTTTGGCCTGCGCATCACCAAACCGGAGACTCATCAGGCCCAACCCGTCAGCCGCTAGGGAAGCAGAATGAAGTGGATCTACCCAATATAATAGTCCTTTGCCATTTGGCCACCAGGCGGCAATCTCAATTCCGGCCCCAGGGGCCGTTGTCTCCTTAACCGCCTGACCGGTACTTAAAGTCAGTGTGTATAGAGCTTCACTACGGCTTTCCGGTTTATTTTTATCATAAGGGAGCATAACGCTGTAAGCGATGGATTTGCCGTCCGGCGACCAATAAGGGGAGGAAACTGAACCCTTCACCTCAAGCTGCGGTGTCCCATCCACCGGTACCAGCCATAAACCATCCGTTCCACTTGCCGCTAAAACATCAGACGTAGGCGACCAGGAAAAACTTTGTCCCTGAACTTGGTGGGCTTGTTCTCCGTCCCGGCGGACAAGCCAATTTTGGCCGCTATTGCCAGTCGGACTGTTCGTGGAAATAAACGCAATCCATTCGCCATCATGTGACCAGGCCGGATGTTGGGCCTTGCCTGAGTTCGTAAGTTGCCTCACTTCGCCGGTTTTCCCGTCGAGGACGTATAACAAACCCTGCCAAACAAAAGCCAAGTCACCCCTATTCTTAAATGCTGCCGTATTTAGGTCCATAGAACTCAGCAAAGCAGATTTTTCTTGAGATTCATTAGTATTAGTTGTCGAACTGCTGTTGGGAGGGTCTGTTGACGTTCGAGACTCACTTACATTTTGTGATGGTTGGACAACAGAAACCGAACCGGCGGCGAAATTACCTGTGGATATTTGAGCGATATTTTTAGTTGAACCGCATCCACTCAAAACTAACAATAAGCTGGTTGTTACCAAACAAGTCAAGAACTTTCTCAATCTTTTCACTTCCTTGTTCTCTGCACCAAGTCTTTGCGCCATCCTGGATTTAATAATCAGTGGTCTGATGAGACAAACCAAACTGAGAATCCTTTTCGCTGAATACCATTCACTATTCCCCATGTTTTTACAATATACCTTTTTTCAAAATACATATTTACAAAATACCGAAGAAATAGTTACAAAATGCTTAATTCTTAGTAGCAATCCTTACATCACATAAACTTAAGGACCCTGACACTGCCGTCTCCCCCAAATTGGCAGGGTCTATTTCAATTTTGGGAGTGAGCGCATAATAGCTGGAGCTAAGAACTTCGGTTTTAATCAACTTGCCGTTTAAGAGAACTGTCCTGGTCGTGGTGACCTTATACCCTTGCACTCCCTCCTGTTTCACCCATTCCTGGCCAGGGGGAAAGGGAATTATCCGTAACCCTCTGTTCGTATTATAGGTGGAGGAACTGAGTTCATTTTACCTTCCCCCCTGATAGAGTGTTCGAATCACGAACCCGCTTCAACCAAAGAGTACACTTTATCAACAGAAAAACGTCCTCCTATGTCAAATTTACTTGGAGGACGTATTGTTAACCTCTATTGAATTAATTTGCGGTCAGCAGTTTCAGGTGGCCTTTCTAGCCAGTTATGTTCAATCATTATGTCAGTCCCATCTTTGGCGAATCCTAGAAGCTCAGCTATAAGACGACTAAATGTTGCTATAACATCTTTTCTCGCACTATTTGTTAAAGCAAAACCGTAACCTAAAATTGTATAGGCTAATACTACTGTATAGTGAAAGAGGATTAACCTATCACTAAATGGGGATTGTTTTGAAGTAGTTACTTCATAGTCAAAAGTTTTCGGTGTGGGTAAATCCTCTCCTTCGAGAATGTCGCCAAGAACTTCAATTTGCAATAAACCTTTTGCTAACAGTACATCGCTAGCTCTTTGGTGGATATCCCGTGACGTATTTATGCATTCAGAGAAAAAATCACGGATGTCTGTACGGGTTGCTAAGCTATAAGCTTGACAATAATGCTGCAAAACGTATTCATTCATAAGTCTTGTATAAGTTAATTGAAAAGAGTCAGCGTATAATTCTTCGGCATTAATATCCACATCTTTCTCGCCGAAAGCCTCAGGAATGGGATAATTTACCTTCTTTCCAATGAGTGATTCTATAGGATTCATCGGGCAAAAGCCTTAGCTTATAAATGCTACTCTGGGTATGTATTTCTAAATAGTTCGATACTTGAATAATGTTCGTAATTCGGCTGAGGTTAGTCCTCTTACCTAGTCCATCTTCAAAATACAAAAGTTTCCCCTTGGAGCCAACTTCAATGTCTTGAAGCCAAACTATTCTTCCCCATCTATGAAGAGACGCAGGTACTTCAGGCAAAACGATGTCGTAAACACCCTCAATAATAGCAACATCGTTGTTCATATATACCCATCTCCTTAAGGTTTTTTAAAAACATCCGTTAGTGCAGACTCTAAGCTGGGAAAGCGGAACTTAAAATCAGCATTAAGAGCTTTTTTCGGCACCACCCGTTGACCATGTAATAACATTTCCGCCATTTGTCCTAATGCCATTTTCAATAAGAATTCGGGAACCGGTAACCATGACGGCCTCTTTATCACTTTCCATTGATTACCTGTCCCTAACGGGTATCTTTGTCTGTTAACTCAAAATAGGCCGCAACTGAGATAAAGTCAACCTTGCCAAGTACAGGATTGTTAAGCTTTTTAGCATATGTATCATTCTGGTTATCTTTCTGAGTGTCCCACTCGGCGGTATACCACCAGTTTGTTTTATAAGTTATTTGGCCTTTAAAATTTGCTCTAACAAAATCAGCGACGTTAATCCAATTATCATATTGGTTCTCAAACTGATCGAAGTTTGAACCAATACATAAAGCGTAGACTTTGTATGGCTTGGCAACATCATGGATCATCGGAGTAAGTACTGTTTGCTTCCAATTCCAGAACCACTCGTTTAAATCAGTCGGTTTTAATTGTGTCTCATACTGCTCACCATTATGGATAAAGGGATATGGCTCTACAATGACATTGATTCCCTTGTATCTCAATTTCTTTATAAGCTCAATTGCTTTCTTTTCGCTGGCCGGATTAATAGCCATAGTATTTGACGATAAGGTAGGAATGTCAATTTCAACAGGGACATTTACCGTGTTTAACCCCAACCAGCTGACATCAGATAATGTTGTTCAATAGAATAATCTACTGAGAGGTTACCGGATTTTATCTTCTCACCCCATGGAGTAATGATCCGGTTTTTGGCGTACTGATGTTCAACATCGACTATATTAATTAACACTAATTTCACAAAGAGCGTCATCAATATTAAAGAACACAGCAATATAAGCTTTTTCTTATTACGTTTAAAGAAAGTAAGAAACATTATAGCGTCCTCTTAAATTAAGTTTTATGCCGTTTCTTCTTTTTGAACTATATACCACCCGTTATCTTTGATTTGGGCAATGAAAATTATCTGTACGTCTTTTGCTCCACCGATGAGTTTATGATCTGCATCGTAAATGAAAGCAGAATAAGTCATATAGACGCTAACCTTATCTCCCTGCTTCTTTTGCGAAATTTCCTTTAGGCTGAAATCAATATTAAGGGGTTTCTTAATCCCCCGCTGCTCTATCCGGTATGCTTTGTAAATGTTTGTTCTATTAAATACGTCTTGAGCCATGTATTTGGCCATTTCATCTGTATAGCCCTGATCGGTGAGAAACGCATCTTTGACTATGTAATAGATGTCGACATATTTGACATCTTTAGAAGCGCCAGTGCTACAGGCCGTTCGAGTCATTAGCAAAACCACGGTCAGCCCTATCCGCCAAATTCTTATTTTCTTCATCTTAATTTTGACCCCTCAACCCGGAATAGTTATTTCAAAGCTAATTCCTGTACTATATTCTTCATTGCCGTCATATCGCCGTTCAGAGAAGATTCATCCGTATCAATTGATATTCCGAATGCTAAATTGCTATTACTTATTGGCAACACAACATATATCTCGGTCCATCTCCTTTGTTCAGCGGAAGCCGCCGGTGTATCCCTATCCAGGATATACATTTTACCTTTACCCAGTCCGGATGTTATATCCTCTGTCTGGACTATGGAACTGTGATTTGGAAGGCTACTGTTGTTACCATAGTAGCCAATCATTTCGATTTGGCCAACAACTTTGCCTTTCTTTAGAATTTGACCGTCTTTATCTCCATTAAGATTTATGTCCCAGCCGGTTGGTAAGCCGTTTATCCTTAATCCAATTTGGTTTGTAATAGTGCTTATTTTGAACCAATAAAAGATTTGGTGATTTCCGTTGTAACCCCAGTTTACTTCTAGTTGAAATAAAAACTCACCGTCTTCTTTGGGCACGTATATAGAGCTGTTATCAACCGGATAGCCTATAAGCTCTTTATTTTTACCTACTAACTGTACCTTATAGGATGGTTTATCTAGACCAGGTACATCTGCGGCCTTGAAATCGATGCGTGACCCCATCATTACAACGTGAGCCGGTAATGACAAGGCATCGTCCATTTCCACACCAAAATTCGAGTTGCCAATCAGGACATCAGGTTTTGAAGTGTAATTAGCAGTACTTCTAACCCAATTGATTTTTATGGAGCCGCTGGTGATGTCCAACTTTGGATATTTCGAGATATAGCCCGGTTGATCAGCGGTTATATCATCCATCGGCATTGGAGGGAGTATCTTTGTTGCCGTCAATAGTAATTGTCTGCCGCTTGAATCGACTAAGTAATAACTTGGAGGGCTCTGGGTATCATCTTTAGTAATCTTCGTATAGCTACTATAAGTAATCCCTTTTATTGGGCCAGCAAATTTATCCAGAGAATTGTCTGTGCTCATAGTTATTGTTTTGCCGTCATAGTCTAAAACCTTGATAATTGGATCACCCTCGGTAGTGTAGGTGGTTATTTTCAGTTTGGATGCAGTACCTTTATCAACAGCTATCATGAAATTCTCTAACTTCTCCAGATTTGTCACTTGGCCGTGAACGTCTACCACATCGCCATTAGCAATGGCTTGTTGTGGGGTATATAATTTTAAAGCTTGTTTACTGGAGCAGCCCGTAAGGAAAAACACCATAATTATAACTGTAGCGGTTCATTCAATATGAGTAATTCATGTTCCATTAGCCGTTTATGTTTTTTCGATAACCTGACAGCCTCGTGAAATAACCCCACCTTAAACCAATTAATTAATTTTGCTTCTTCGAGGTTTACATTACAGGTGTCAAGTGTCAAGTGTCAGGTACCATTTTATTTCATCTCCTATCCTCACTAATTTCGCCCTCAATTATTAAAAAGAAATAGGGAGTTAATTTGATAACCCCCTATCGCAGAAAAATAGCCTTATTTACTCTTTGTCCAAATGCTCTTTTATCAGCCTATCCAAATCATTTGTTTCCCATATAACATTTGGCTTATACCGCCGGATAGCTTCTAATATCCATAAAGACAAATCTGAGCAGGCATCATCATAACCTAATTTATAGCTATATTTCTTTAATAAGGGCGACAAACGATTAATAAGTTTCTCGGGGGCTTCTGAGTCTCCATTTTGCGCTTCAATAATGAGTTCCTTTAAACTTTTGTTTTCGTTCAATTTTTTCACCTCTTTTCTGTTATCAAATAATAAAACTGCCAACTATCATTTAGGCAGTTCACATAAATGTAGCGGTCAGGCTGTCATAATGCCATTCGGCACCTTAGACCCTATAACTTTGCGCCCCTACCTTTAGGTAAGTTAGCCCATGTATTTAGTTTTTGCATTATTTATCCTCTCAATAGAAAAAGACAACCCTATGTCCCTTTTGCAACAAAATAAGTATGAATAAATTGTAAATATTGGAACTTTGTATAATCACATCACAATTGCCTCAACAAATGCCTCTCAAATTCCAAGGAGAAAAATAGCCCCATTTTGTAAACATAAGCGCTAATAAAATTTTCTAAATTACCGTTCACTTAGCATAATAGAAATCATAACCACCGGCCGTGCCGGTGGTTTGCACAGGCCCCCTTAGGGCCTACTACCAGCTGAGCCTATAGGCTCAGCGAAAATATCCTTCCAGCCATGCCAGTAGGTTCATCAAAATCTTTCGCTCGCATGACTCACCCTACTGCTATTGAAATAGCAATATCTTTTCATCTATGTTAAGTGCTAATTCGTTGGTTGGTATTTTCGGGGGTTCCTCGCTTCGCTCGGATAAGGAAACTGGGCAAAGCTAAAGCTTTTTAGGACCACTGGCACAGCCGGTGGTATTCTTAGACAAAGAAAGCCGCGAATACAACAATTGCTGTATTCGCGGCTTTTTATGTATGTATAGAAATATCTATTTAAGCATTTTGCAGCAATAACGGAAACCAATGAAAATATTATTGTTGCAGTTTGTCCATTTAAGTTGTCTTTAATATCGGGATGGAAATTTATGGTTAAATATTTGTTGCTGTTTACCGACAAGGTACGACACATGTAAATAATTAATTAGCGTATAATGGTATTAATTGGAATTTTAAACAAAATGACTTCTTATGTACGACTTCCTTCAAAGGAGTGATGAATCAAATTTCTAATATCACCATAACAAAAGATAGGAAATTGAATAACGCGATAAGGGCAAAGCTGTTAAAAGACAGC
The DNA here is from genome assembly GCF_035539115.1 of Desulfitobacterium sp. Taxonomy (GTDB): domain Bacteria; phylum Bacillota; class Desulfitobacteriia; order Desulfitobacteriales; family Desulfitobacteriaceae; genus Desulfitobacterium_A. The sequence continues at coordinate 20,340 of NZ_DATLJA010000043.1, forward strand.
GACGCAAAGCCGAGGGTCTAAGGTACTATTTGTAGTAGTGCTATGACAGCCTGGTTACCGAACGGATCTCAGATGCGATATAACCCTGCCCTTTTAGGCAGGGTTATATATTTTTCGCGATTCATAACTTTAAAAGCTATGATTGGGGCTTTTTCGGCAACATGTATTTTGCACTTTGCCCACAGAAGAAGGAGTGCAAAAGAGGATTATGATAAAGATTGCTCTAAGAGGCCCGAAATAAAGACATTCTTCATGGCATTCGTAATATTCAATACATAGAACAGTTCATTGGAAATTCGGACATAAAAAAGCCCGCAATTTGCTATTGCCAAATTGCGGGCTTTTTTGGCTGTTTAAATAAATCTTCACTTACCTCTTTTCAATTGGGGTTGATATGGACAAGCCTCCACAAAGGGTTATTAAAAAATAAATTTCAAATTTTTGTCTGGAAGTTTGCCAAAATCCGTTTTTCAAACGGGATAGTTATTGAAAGGGAAAAGAACACCGCCTTGCGGGTACGGAAGGAGGTGAACTCTATGGAGCTATCTTCTTCCCAAAGGAAAACCATCAGGCACCAGTTTGACAGCTTCTGCAAAAAGGTTTTGCGTGAAGAATACCGTGATTGTGTGCGTGAAACCCAGCGGCGCTTGCAACATGAAATATCTTTTTCAGAACTGTCCCCACAGGAAATGGATCAGCTATACGTTATGGACGAATATTCCACCGACAGCCACCATTTCAGCGTGTTGGGACACGACATTGCGGTAAAGGACGATCTGATCAACGCAGCCTTGGCCGCTCTGCCGGAGAAAAAACGTGACATTATCCTGCTGTCCTATTTTCTCAACATGACAGATCAGGAAATTGGAGAAACGCTGAACATAATACGTCGCACAATCCAATACCAACGGACCATCTCACTCAAACAACTCAAAAAACTATTGGAGGGAAAAGCTGATGCATAAGCATAAATTTCGGAATACAGGCTTGCTTCCTTTCCCCGTCATCAGGTTAGCGGCTGACGGCAATGTTGACGCTATCAATGCCGTGCTGAAGCATTATGAGGGTTATATAGCTGCCTTGTCTACCAAGCGGTTCTATGATGAATACGGCAATCCTCATTTGTGCGTAGACGAGGGACTCAAGCGCAGACTGGAAACCAAGCTCATTACCAAGATCCTTACCTTCAAGATAGCATAACCCATAGCCTGTGCGGGAGCGTGTCCCTTTCCACGCCCCCGTTTACGGGCTGTTCGTGTTGCCGATCTGTAAAAGTCCATCGACTGACGATGAGCTTTTACAGGCCGACAAACATGGTCGGCCCCTGGTCCTTGAAAATTGAATATACGGTATTTCAGGTACATTCCCCATGCTGCTCCAAAAGAGTAAGCGACAAAAGGTTCGGCGCCACGACAGCCTATGCAAGAGCGATAAACGATGCCTTAAATCTGGCTGTGGCAGGCCGGTACGCGACAACAGGCATGGGTATAATGATCCTTCCTCACGGCCCCCTAAAGACTTGGGGGGAGTTTCTGCGGTATGCGCTACTCTGGCAAAGGGCGGTACAGGCGGAGCTATGATGCCGGAGCCACCGGCAGCCTGGAGTATTCCCGCACCGGGGACGCGTGGCAAATACGGTGGAATTAACATTAGAAACCATAGGCTGGCTTTTGCTTTTTTAAGCTGGAGCCAGCCTATTCTTGTGATGTTAATGCAAATAATGAATTTCTGGAGGTGAATCAAGTGGAAGTCAACACTAATGAAGTCTACCGTTTGATATTCAAGGAATACCCCGATGTCCTTGATGTAAAGCAGGTCAGCAAGCTGTTAGGAATAAGCACAAAGACTGTCTATAAGCTCATAAACAATGGAACCCTCCCATGCCTAAAGGTGGGGCGTGAATTTCGAATACTAAAGGTTGCAGTTATGAAATACATGAGGGCTTTTGGAATCCCTGAAATATAAAAAAACGATCAATAAAAGTGCAACACATATAGACGTGATAGATTTTTCTTACTAAACTGTAAGTGTCAATGGTAGGTGAAATCTATCTGTATGAATGGAGGATTATATTATGATCGCAGATCGCCTACAAACCGATGATGTTATTGAAGTTGCAGGCCACCTTGAAGAAAAGCGCGGCATCTATCAAATGGCGCTGAGCTGGGTAGACAACGATGGTAATCGCAATCGTAAGAGCATTTCGACTCACTTACCAGTAAAAGGCAACAAAAAACGGGCTGAAACAATGCTCCAGAAAACTCGGCAGGAGTATGAAGAAATGCTCATGCAAGCTCAACAGCAAGAGGCTCTCTTGCAGCAAGAAAAAGACGAACAGCCAGAAAATCAAGAGGAAGATTCAAAAATATTGTTTGCCGACTTTATGGAACAGTGGCTCGACGTGATTAGGCCCGAAATCAAGCTTACCACCTATGGCGGCTATTGCATGAATGTAAAATCCGCGATTGCTCCTTATTTCCGTGAAAAGGGTATTTACCTGCAAGACTTGACGGCTTCGGATATCAATGACTTTTATGCTGAACAGCTCAAGCGCGTAAAGGCAACTTCGGTTCACAAGTATCATGCCAATATCAGCAAGGCACTCAAATATGCGGTCGAAAAAGATTTTATACCCTATTCTGTTATGGGTAAAGTCAAAAGGCCCAAAAAGGAACGCTTTGTTGGAAAATTCCTCAAGCAATCCGAAGTTGTTGCACTTTTTAAAGCAGTACAGGGCCACAAACTGGAATTAGGAGTCATCTTAGGTGCATTTTATGGGTTGCGACGTGGTGAGATTGTAGGGTTGAAGTGGGAGGCTATTGACTTTGAAGCCAATACGATCACCGTCGAGCATACCGTAACGATGGCAACAATTGACGGGAAAAGAATTGTAGTGGCAGCCGACACAACGAAGTCAAAGTCCAGTTATCGTACCTTGCCACTTGTGCCACAATTCCGAGCAAAGTTACTGGCTGTGTGGGAGGAACAGCAGTATTATAAAAAGCTCTGCGGAAAATCCTACAACAAAGTCGAAGGTGTTTATATCTACGTGGATCAGCTTGGCAATCGTATAAAGCCCGATTACCTGACGCGCGAGTTTCCTGATTTTATGGTTGAAAATGAATTTCGCAAGATGCGCTTCCACGACCTTCGACATTCGTGCGCCAGCTTGCTGTTAGCCTGCAGAGTCCCGCTAAAGCAAATTCAAGAATGGCTTGGACATAGTGATTTTGCAATTACGGCCAATACATACGCCCATTTGGAGTTTAACTCAAAATTGGCGTCGGCCAGTGCCATGACATGGATTGACAAGACTTCCCTCGCTCAGTTACCGCCTGAACCAATAGCGCCGCAACTACAGTTGCCTGAGCCAATACTAACGTAAAATTAAATAAGCTGTCAGCTCATAACCTAATGAGCTGACAGCCTTAAAGACTGGCGGAGGCGGTGAGATTCGAACTCACGAGCCGGTTTTAAGCCGACCGAACGATTTCGAGTCGTTTCCGTTATGACCGCTTCGGTACGCCTCCGTATAACAAAGTATATGATCTTCCTCTAAAGGCTACTCGGAAAAATGTCAGACCTTTAGAGCAGACATAGCAAGCATTAAGTTGTTCCTTCTCCGCACGAACACCCATTTTACAAGGGTTTGCGGGTCTTACCTATCCAATTATATCACCGCATTTCGAGACCGGCTCCTTAAGCCTCTCGGACAACCCTCCGAATTATTAATTATTTTAACACCCCGGATAGAACTCGGATAGAACAGCTCAAAAATCCATGTTTATTTGAACTCCGGGGGCAGTAAAAACCGCATAAATACAAGGTTTTCGACTACATGTCTTCCACGTTACTCACTCGATTTCGAGTCGTTCTCGTTATGACCACTTCGATACTCCTCCGTAGGAAAAAACACTATTTCTCAAGAAAATATTATTTGAAGAATCTGCTAAATCAAGTCTTTTCAATAAAGCAGAAGAAATGACTACTTGATTCCGAGTAAACCAATTAGAATCTATACTACCGCCGCTTATGAAAGAAATCCTTTAATATTACAGAACATTCTTCTTCAAGAACACCTGCAACAACTTCAACACGGTGATTCCAACGATTAACGTCGAGAACATTCATGACCGATCCCACTGCACCACCTTTAAGATCAGCAGCCCCATAGACCAGGGTCTTCAGACGTGCTTGAACTAAAGCACCTGCGCACATCGGACAAGGTTCTAACGTCACATAAAGTGTTGCTTCAGATAAACGCCAAGCACCTAATTTCTCAGTAGCCCTCTGCACGGCCAAAACCTCAGCGTGGGCTGTCGGATCATGCTTTAATTCCTTCTCATTATGAGTAAGAGCAAGGATTTTATTATCTTGAACTATAACCGCGCCAATCGGAACTTCGCCTAAATCATAAGCAATTTTGGCCTGTTCCAGTGCTAAGCGCATCCAATCTTGATGACTCATATTACCTCAATTAGTGGTGGCCCCGGGAGGACTCGAACCCCCGCAAGACAGGGTTTAGGAAACCCCCGCTCTATCCACCTGAGCTACGAGGCCAAAATGCTATTTCCTTATAAAATGGTGCGCTCGGAGGGATTCGAACCCCCGGCCTTCTGATTCGTAGTCAGACGCTCTATCCAGCTGAGCCACGAGCGCATGAAATGGCGGAGGGGGTGGGATTCGAACCCACGGCCCCTTTCGGAGTCACTGGTTTTCAAGACCAGCTCCTTAAACCGCTCGGACACCCCTCCAAATCGATACGTTTGATAGTATATCACATTTCTTGTGAACTGTAAATGTCAAGCCTTAACTAAATAAGAAAGAGCTGCAAAATGTATTTTGTATTTTGGCAGCTCTTTCCAAGAAATATTTAATTGTTAAAAATCTCTAAATACCTTGCACTTAGCCGATAATCTCTACACCCATATATGGTTGCAAAGCCTTTGGTACACGAACACGTCCATCTTTTTTCTGATAATTTTCTAGAATTGCTGCGACGGTACGCCCAATAGCTAAGCCACTCCCATTTAATGTATGTACATATTCTGGCTTCGCCTTAAGTTCCCGTCGAAAACGAATATTTGCCCGTCGCGCTTGGAAATCTTCAAAATTACTGCAGGAAGATATTTCCCGATACATGTTAAAACTTGGAAGCCAAACTTCTAAATCATACGTCTTAGCAGAGCTAAAGCCCAAGTCTCCAGTCGAAAGGGCCATAACGCGATAAGGAAGTTCCAGCTCTTGAAGAATAGCTTCAGCATCCCGCGTTAACTTTTCCAGTTCCTCATAGGAATTCTCGGGGAAAGCAAACTTCACTAGCTCGACCTTATTAAATTGATGCTGGCGAATCAGACCACGCGTATCCCGGCCAGCTGAACCAGCTTCAGAGCGAAAACAAGCACTATATGCGCAATGATAAATGGGAAGCTTTTCAGCCTCGAGAATCTCATCACGATATAAGTTGGTCACCGGCACTTCGGCAGTAGGAATCAAGAAATAGTCTGTACCGGAAACCTTGAACGCATCCTCTTCAAATTTAGGAAGTTGTCCTGTCGCGATCATCGAGTTCCGATTCACCATATAGGGTGGAAGAATCTCGGTATAACCCTTGGCCGTATGTCGATCAAGCATAAAGCTGATTAAGGATCGCTCGAGTTTAGCCCCTAACCCTTTATAAAAAGTGAAACGTGCTCCCGTAACCTTAGCCGCCCGGGAAAAATCCAAAATATCTAGACTTTCCCCAATATCATAGTGAGCCAATGGCTGAAAATCAAACTTTCGAGGGTTCCCCCAAGAACGCACTTGAATATTTGCATTTTCGTCCGGACCGACAGGAACGGACTCATGCGGAATGTTCGGAATTTCATACATAACCGCTTGCATTTTTTGCTCAAGATCGGTCAGTTGTTGTTCTAACCCCTTTATTTTTTGCCCAACTTCACGCATCTCAAGAATCAGAGATTCAGCATCTTCCCCGCTTTTTTTACGACGCCCGACCTCTTCAGAGACAGTATTGCGCTGTGCCTTCAAATTTTCAACTTCGAAAAGCAACTTTCGGTATTTTTCCTCGTGTTCGAGGAAATCATCTAATTTTAAGGATGAATTACGATTTTTGAGAGCTTCCTTTACAATCTCAGGATTAGTTCGTACAAACTTAAGATCTAACAACTGAAACCCTCCCTCGTCCAGCCATTACTTGGCCATTTGCTCATCAACAATCGAGAGAAAATAGTGATGAACTCTTCGGTCTTCCGTTAATTCGGGATGAAAAGCGCTCGCAAGCATATTCCCTTGCCGAGCAAAAACAATTTTACCCTCGTATTCTGCTAAGATTCCAACATTCGGAGCCACTTCTTTAAGGTACGGAGCTCGAATAAAAACGGCTCTTACCGGATCCTGGCCTAGTGCGGGCACCTCTAAATCGGTCTCAAAGCTTGCAACCTGACGTCCAAAAGCATTTCGTTGAACCGTGACATCCATTAAACCTAAGCGATATTGGTCACTGTCTTCAATATTTTTACTTAACACAATCATTCCTGCACAGGTGCCAAAGATCGGTAAGTTTTTCGCCGCTAATTCCTTGATTCGTTCTCCGAGTCCATCCACTTGGAGAAGCTTTCCCATTGTCGTACTTTCCCCGCCTGGAATAATAAGTCCGTTAATATCTTCTAAATCGCTTGATTTGCGAACTTCCGTGACCTCACAACCCAAGCTCTCTAAAGCCTGCCGATGCTCACGAAAAGCACCTTGCAAGGCTAATACACCAATCTTTCTCGCCATTGAATTACCAGCCTCGCTCCTGCATGCGTTCACTGTCTTTGAGTGTAGAAATTTCAATTCCCGACATCGCTTCTCCCAGATCTTTAGAAATTTCTGCCAGCATTTTAGGGTCGTTATAATTTGTTGTCGCTAAAACGATTGCCCTAGCCCTTTTTACTGGATCACCCGATTTAAAGATTCCCGAACCAACAAAAATACCATCCACACCCAGTTGCATCATCAACGCAGCATCAGCTGGTGTAGCAATTCCACCGGCAGCAAAATTAACGACTGGTAGTTTGCCATGTTCAGCTACATAGACAACTAAGTCATAAGGAGCACCCATATTTTTGGCAGCAGTCATTAACTCTTCTTTAGGCATCGTTGATAAAGTCCGAATTTCACTCATCACAGTACGCATATGACGAACTGCTTCAACAACGTTACCGGTTCCAGGTTCACCTTTAGTACGAATCATAGCAGCCCCCTCGCCAATGCGGCGAAGCGCTTCACCCAGATTTCTAGCTCCACAGACGAATGGAACTTTAAAGTCATTCTTATTAATATGATACATATCATCGGCTGGTGTCAGGACTTCACTCTCATCGATGTAATCAGCACCCATCGCCTCAAGGATTTGGGCCTCGACGAAATGACCAATCCGGGCTTTCGCCATAACTGGGATCGTTACCGAATCCATAATCCGTTGAATAATTGTCGGATCTGCCATTCTAGCAACTCCACCTGCAGCTCTGATATCTGAAGGCACTCTTTCAAGAGCCATGACGGCGCAAGCTCCGGCTTCTTCCGCTATTTTTGCTTGTTCGGGTGTAGTTACATCCATAATAACTCCACCTTTAAGCATTTCTGCTAATCCTGTCTTAACTTTCCACGAGGCAATTTCTTCCATGATAATTCTCCTCCAGACCATTTACGCGTCTTTAATTGTTTGTTTGAAATACTAGCACTTTAATCATTTCTTGTCAATTTTACTCATATCTATGAATAAAATCAAGAATTTTCGTTTATTCTTCCTCTTCGCCATCAATTAAGTCATCATTATCTTCATCTTCTTTATAGAGCACTTTAGCGATAGCGACAACTCTACTTTCACCTGTTCGCATGGCCATTACACCTTGGGCTGAACGACCTTGCTTGGAAATTCCGGATACTTCTTGGCGGATAACAATCCCATCCTCGGTAATAATCATCAACTGATCTTCTGGCTTAACTATTTTGATGCCAATAAGGGGTCCTGTTTTCTGATTCAATTTCATTGCGATTATTCCCTTACCACCACGTCCTTGAACCCTGTATTCTGAGAGATTCGTTCTTTTCGAAAAACCATTTTCCGTCATCGTCAGAAGTTCTGCATCCTCATAAATGACATCCATGCCAACGACTTCATCATTTTCCTCAAGATTAATTCCCTTAACACCGCGAGCTGTACGCCCCATTTTCCGTACATCCGAGCATTTAAAACGTATCGATTGTCCATTCTTCGTAGCCATGAGCATATGCTCGTGTTCCTTGTTAAGACGAACCCCAATGAGTTCATCTCCTTCATTCAAGGTCAAAGCAATTAAACCATCCTTGCGGGAAGAATCATATTCTTTGAGAGCGGACTTTTTAACTATACCGTTTTTGGTAGCTGTGATTAGACAGAAATCCTCTGAGTATGTTTTAATCGATAGGACAGCCGTAATTTCTTCCTCTTGAGAATTAATATTTAAGATATTTACAATCGCGATACCTTTAGCCGTGCGACTCGCTTCTGGAATCTCATAAGCCTTAAGACGATATACCTTTCCCTTAGAGGTAAAGAAGAGAATATAATGATGGGTTGTGGTTGTGAAGAGATGTTCTACAAAATCCTCTTCCCGAGTTGCCATACCATGGACTCCTTTGCCTCCACGTCTCTGGCTCTTATACGTGTTTAAGGGTAGACGTTTGATATACCCTCGGTGAGTTACAGTGATGACAACATCTTCTTCGGCAATTAAGTCCTCAATTTGCATATTACTTAAATCAACTGAAATCTGAGTCCGCCGTTCATCACCAAATTTATCTTTAATTTCGGTCATTTCCGTCTTAATAATTTCATCAACCATTTTTTCTGAGGCCAAAACGGCACGCAAATAAGCAATCGTTTGCAAGAGTTCTTGTAATTGATTTTCAATTTTTTCGCGCTCTAATCCAGTTAAGCGTTTCAAACGCATATCGACAATGGCTTGTGACTGCTTTTCACTTAACCCAAACCGCGCCATCAAATTATTTTTAGCATCTGCTTCATCCGCAGAAGTCCTGATAATTTGAATTACTTCATCGATATGATCTAAAGCGATTCTTAAGCCTTCGAGAATATGTGCTTCTGCTTCTGCTTTATTTAATTCGAATCTCGTTCTCCGCGTGATAACATTTCTTTGATGCTCAATAAAATAATGGATCATTTTTTTAAGCGTTAAAAGTTTTGGCCGACCATCCACTAAGGCTAACATGTTCATCCCAAATGATTCTTCAAGTTGAGTATGTTTGTAGAGTTGATTAAGAATGACTTGCGGATTAACATCCCTCCGGAGTTCAATCACAATCCGCATACCTGTACGATCTGATTCATCCCTTAAATCAGTAATTCCTTCGATTTTCTTCTCCCTAACAAGCTCCGCAATTTTCTCAACAAGTCTCGATTTATTGACCATAAATGGAATTTCCGTGACTAAAATTCGCATCTTCCCGGACTTTTCCATATGTTCGATATGCGCTTTTGCTCGGGTCTTAAATATTCCTCTCCCCGTTGTATAGGCCGCATAAATTCCTTCCGTACCCATAATCGTTGCACCCGTTGGGAGATCCGGACCTTTAATAAATTCCATTAATCCTTCAATCGTAATATCGGGATTATCGATTTGGGCAATGGTCCCATCAATGACTTCCGTCAAATTATGGGGAGGAATATTCGTCGCCATTCCGACGGCGATTCCTGAAGAACCATTGACCAGGAGGTTAGGAAACTTCGCAGGCAGTACTGAGGGTTCATCCTGTTTTTCATCATAATTTGGAGTAAAGTCTACAGTATCTTTATCAATATCGGCAAGCATATAGGTCGCCATTTTGGCCATTCTACACTCGGTATAACGCATCGCAGCCGCAGAATCACCATCAATGGATCCGAAATTTCCATGTCCATCAACTAAAGGATAACGACTGGAGAAATCTTGAGCTAATCGAACAACCGCATCATAAATTGAGGCATCACCATGGGGGTGAAACTTACCCATGCAGTCCCCGACGAGTCTGGCTGATTTACTATACGGTTTATTTGGGGTCATTCCCAATTCATGAAGCGTATAAAGAATTCTCCGATGAACCGGCTTGAGGCCATCCCTAACATCAGGTAAGGCCCGACTGGCAATAACACTCATGGAATAGTCAATAAATGACTTTTTAAGCTCATCCGAAATCTCAACTGGAAGAACTCTTCCCCCTTGCATTTCCATTGACATTAACAGGCACTCCTTTAAATATCTAAATTACGTACGTCTTTGGCATACTTTATAATAAACTCACGACGAGGTTCTACTTTATCCCCCATTAAAATCGTAAAAAGTTCATCAGCTAGCATGGCATCGTCCATCGTGACCTGTAAAATCGTTCGTTTTGCGGGATCCATTGTGGTTTCCCAAAGTTGCTCTGGATTCATTTCTCCTAAACCTTTATATCTCTGAATAACAGCTTTTTCCCGGCCCACCCGATCTAAGGTTTTACTCAATTCATCATCGGTATATTGATAAGAGACATCTCTTCCTTTTTTAACTTGAAAAAGGGGAGGTTGAGCAATATAGACATAATTATTATCAAGCAGGGGCTTCATATAACGATAGAAGAAGGTTAGCAGGAGTATCCTAATATGAGCTCCATCGACATCGGCATCGGTCATAATAATCAGTTTATGATAGCGTGCCTTGGTAATATCAAAGTCATCCGAAATTCCCGTTCCCATCGCTGTAATCATCGCACGAATTTCTGTATTGCCTAAAATCCGATCGAGACGAGCCTTTTCAACATTAAGAATCTTTCCCCGCAATGGAAGAATAGCTTGGAAACGCCGATCACGTCCTTGCTTTGCCGAACCACCTGCACTATCACCCTCAACCAGGTACATTTCGCAGAGATCAGGCTCTTTCCAGGAACAGTCAGCTAGTTTTCCTGGTAAGGCGCTGACTTCCAAAACACTCTTTCTTCGGGTGAGTTCCCGCGCCTTACGGGCAGCTTCACGCGCGCGCGAAGCTTGAAGTGATTTCTCTATTAATTTTTTACCGATTGCGGGGTTTTCCCCCAGAAAAGTATTGAGCCCCTCACCAGTTGCTGAATCTACAATTGAACGAATTTCCGAATTTCCCAATTTTGTCTTAGTTTGACCTTCAAACTGAGGATCAGGAACTTTAACAGAAATAATTGCCGTCAACCCTTCACGGATATCATCCCCAGTTAAATTCGACTCGTTGCTTTTAATAATATTATTTTTTCGGGCATAATCGTTGATCACTCGGGTTAAAGCTGCCTTAAATCCAGCTTCATGAGTTCCACCTTCTTGGGTATTAATATTATTCGCATAAGAAAAAAGATTTTCTGAGTATCCGTCATTATATTGCAAGCCAATTTCAAGTTCTACATTATCCTTGTACACTTCAAAATAGATCGGTTCCGGAAACAAAACGTCTTTGTTCTTGTTTAAATATCTGACAAAATCAACAATACCACCCGTATGATAAAAAACTTCTTGTTCTTCCGTTCTCTCATCGAGTAAAGTTATCGAAACTTTTTTATTCAAAAAAGAAAGTTCGCGTAACCGATGAGCCAAAATATCAAATTGAAACGTAGTTTCTTCAAATATCTCCGGATCAGGAGCAAAAGTAATCTGTGTCCCCCTCTCCTCCGTTTTTCCGGTAATCGTCAATTCTGTCATGGTTTTTCCACGCATATATTCTTGGTGATAAATACTTCCATCTTTTTTTACGTCAACATATAACCACTCAGACAGGGCATTAACAACACTTAGACCGACCCCATGCAATCCCCCGGAGACCTTATAGGCACTATTATTAAATTTTCCGCCAGCATGAAGCACTGTCAAAGCAACTTCAACAGCAGGCTTTCCCGTTTTGGGATGAATATCAACAGGAATACCCCGTCCATTATCTTGAACACAAATACTATTATCTTTACGAATAAACACATTAATCGTATCGCAATATCCAGCTAAGGCCTCATCAATACTATTATCAACAATCTCATAAACTAAATGATGAAGTCCCCGACTACTCGTTGAACCAATATACATACCAGGACGCTTTCGAACAGCTTCTAAGCCTTCTAGAACTACAATTTGTTCAGCGTTATAATCAAGACTCTCTGGCACTTTTTCTTGAAAATCGGAATCTTCTTGCAAAGCCGTTCCCTCCCAAATAATACCTTACCTGTTAAGCTTTAACCTTTTCATTATACGATGAAATAACGTTTCCTTCAATTCGAAATGACAATAATCTTAACTGCTCATAAAAAGGGAAAAACCTCGCTTGCAAAAAAGGAGGTTCTATCTCATTATTTTCATCATCTATTCTTCCTGCTCGACAACGGTTATAGAACGTTTTAGAAGAGTTGTTGAAGAAATAGGAGAAAGATAATTTCCCTCAGTTGTGATGATTAAAGACTTTTCTTTACCCTTATCAGAAATGTAATAAATCTTTTCATTTTGCTTCATGCTATTTAAAAAACTTTCAGAAGCTGTATTTTTCATTGCTGTTTCCAAATCTAAAATAGCAATAACTTTTTGCTGATTAACTAAAACATCTCCACCTAAATGTAAAAACATCAGTATATCCTCCCTATATGTCCTTTTTCTACTCGGAATAGTGACACTATTTCAGTAGTTGATAGCTTTTCAGCACTGGTCATCGTAATTAAAGCTTGCCGGATCGGTTTAATAAATTCTAATAAATATTCTCTCCGAAAAATATCCAGTTCAGACAGGACATCATCTAAAAGTAGAAGTGGATATTCTCCTTTTTCCTGAAAGATCACTTCAAGCTCCGCCAATTTTAAACTTAAAACAATGGAACGCTGCTGTCCTTGTGAGGCATAAATTCTCGCCGATTTTCCATTAAGCTGAAAATCAAGGTCATCTCGGTGAGGACCGACTAAAATCATTTGCCTTTCTATTTCCAGCTTCATTTTTTCTTCCAGCATTTGAGGAAATTCACGTAAGGCCTTTTCTGTATCTTGGTATCCCAAGGCTAAATAGTTTAAACCTAACTCTTCCTCACCGGATGAGAGTTGAGTATAGATTTCTTGGCTCTTTTTTGCAAGTATTTGTGTAAAATTCCAACGATTGCGAATGATTTTAGAACCTAGATCAAGCACTTGTTCATTCCATAATTCAATATTTGAAACTTTTGAAGCTTGATATGGGCTTTTTAATAAGGCGGCCTTCTGATGAATTACTTTATTATAATCATTGAGTAGATGTACATGCCGCACATATAACTGAGTAATGTGGAGATCCAAAAATCTACGTCGTTCGGCAGGGCCACCTTTAACCATTATCAAATCATCGGGGGAAAAGAACACAACATTAACAGTTCCTACATAATCTGATAATTTTTTACACGAAACATTATTTATTTTTACAATTTTATGTTTGTCTAAGTAATGACTTTCCAAGCTTAATTGTCGTTGATAGGCTAAAAAATCTCCAAATATGTGAAATGCATTCTCTCCCCAGCAAATCATTTCCTGTTCTCTATGAGCCCGATAGGATTTTCCGGTTAAAAGATAATAAATTCCTTCTAAGACATTTGTTTTTCCTTGTCCGTTTTGTCCCTGTAAAACATTTACGCCTGGGGAAAATTGGATTTTTTCATTTTTGTAATTTCTAAAATTATGCAAGTTTAAGTTTTGAATTTCCATTTTATTTATGAAGTACGTACAGGAAGCACAAGATTGATATAATTTGGATCATCAACGGGCCGGATAACACCTGGCCCATAGGGTCCGGATAGTTCAATGAGGATTTGTTCACTATCAATGACTTTTAAAACATCCAGTAAAAACTTGGCATTAAAAGCAACCTTAACTTCTGTTCCCTCCATCTGAATATCCATTTGCTCAGATATCTTTCCAATTTCAGACGCCTGATCAATCCATAATTTTTCTTTTTCTATGGTAAGACGAACAATATTTGCATGGTTACTATCCCGTGCCAGTAAGGATGCTCTTTCGACGGCATCCGTAAATGCCCTTGATGAGAGGTAAACTTTGGATTGACAACTTTGAGGAATAACTTGTTTATAATTGGGAAATTGACCATCAATGAGACGTGACAATAAATGGACCGAACCAAATTGGAAGGATACTTGAGATTGATTAAACCGGATCGTTAGAACTTCGTCATCATCCTTAAGAAGACGATAAATTTCTGACAACGTTTTGGCAGGTATTACACCGTAGAATTTTAGACTTTCGGGATTTTCTATTTCCGCAATTCGATAGGCAAGCCGGTGTGTATCGGTCGCGACTAAACGAATAATGGAATCTTCAATCTGTAATAGAGTTCCAGTAAATACAGGACGATTTTCTTCCAGTGCACAAGCATAAACAGTTTGACGAATCATTGTTTTAAAGAGTGATATTGGTAAATTAAAAGAAACTGCATCATAAAGGTCAGGAAGTAAAGGGAATTCTTCTGGATCGAAGCCTTTTAATACTATATCTGATTCATAATAGTGAATATTAATAGCGTCATCTTGCTGTTCCATCTCAATGGTTGCATCGGGAAGTTTGCGAACAATTTCTGAAAATAGACGGGCAGGGAGAACGACCGTTCCTTCTCTTTCGATTTGAGCAGCTACGACACAACGAATTCCAATTTCCATATCAGTTGCTTCAAAAACTAAGACATTATTTTCGGCTTTAATTAAAATACCCTGTAATATGGGAAGGGTGCTTTTACTGGATACTGCTTTTTGAACCGTATTTACACCAGTAAGTAAGGCATCTTTTGAGCAGAAAATTTTCATAATAACCTCCTTATGATTAAACCAGGAATAAGTTAACCGAAACAATAATAAGATATTAATCTAGTCGTTATAGTATTATGCCTTGTCTCTTTGTGGATATATAGTTGAAACCCTAAAGAACTAAGGGAAAAGAAATGGTTAAAAACATGTGAATAACTATTGATAACTTATCCACATGTCCACAAAATGAAATTTATGACGCTTTATTTCAAATAAAAAATACTCTATCCGCAAGTTATAAGGATTGTATTTTTTGAATGATTTCATTAATCCTTTTATCTAAAAGAGGATCTGTATGACGAGCCTTAGTTATTTTATCATGGGCATGGATAACAGTAGTATGATCTCGACCTCCGAATTCATCTCCAATTTTGGGGAGGGAACAATCTGTCAATTCTCGGGAAAGATACATAGCTATTTGACGGGGAAAGGCGATAGCACGCGTTCTCTTTTTAGCTTTAAATTCTCCTAAAGATAGGTGAAAATATTCAGCAGCAGCGTGCTGAATCATCTCGATCGTGATCTGCTTAGGAGTATTTACGGGAATGATATCTTTTAAAGCCTCGGCAGCTATCTCGATTGTAATTGGTCTCTCAGACAAGGAGGCATAGGCCATGACTCGAATGAGAGCCCCTTCAAGTTCTCTAATATTGGATTGGATTTTATCGGCTATATAAACCATAACATCGTTGCCTACTTGAAGATTTTCTAACTTGGCTTTTTTTCGTAAAATAGCAATCCGTGTTTCTAAATTTGGTGCTTGGATATCTGTAATCAGGCCCCATTCAAAACGTGAACGGAGGCGGTCTTCTAACGTGGGAATTTCTTTAGGTGGACGGTCAGATGAGATAATGATCTGTTTATCTGCTTCATAGAGAGCATTGAACGTATGGAAGAATTCCTCTTGAGTCCCTTCTTTACCCGCTAAAAACTGAATATCATCAATTAAAAGAATATCAACCTTGCGATAATGATTGCGAAATTCAACTGGATTTTTATCTCGTATAGACTCGATTAACTCATTGGTAAATTTTTCACTGGATACATAAAGGACACGTGTATTGGGGGAGCGTTCTAAAACATAATTTCCGATGGCATGCATCAGATGAGTTTTTCCTAGACCAACGCCTCCATAAATAAAAAGTGGATTATACGATTGAGCAGGAGATTCAGCAACAGCAAGAGCAGCTGCATGTGCGAAACGGTTACTATTCCCAATAACAAACGTATCAAAGGTGTATTTGGAGATTAGAAAATTGGGGGTGGCTTCTTTGTTTGCAGGAAGAGAGGATTGAGCAGGAATATTTGATTTGCTAAAAGTCTCCTTTTTTGAGCCAATAACAAAACGTAAATTCATTGACTGATTAAATATAGTCTGAACTGTTGAACGAATTAAAGGGGTATAGCGACTTTCCAGCCAATCTTTCGCAAATTCATTAGGAACACCTATGATTAAGGTATCTCCTTCAATGGCGAGCAAGCAGGTTGAACTAAGCCAAGTATCAAAGCTTGGCTTAGAAAGTTCATTTTCAAGTTTAGCAAGTGTATCTTGCCACATTTTTTGAAGCGGTGGGCGGGGTGGCATGGATGGACCTCCTTTTAAAAGAAAATAATAATTACGGCAAAAAAAAGTTATACACAAACTTATGCACATTTGTGGATAACTTAACATAATTGCATCTATTGATATAGAAAACCTTGGAAAATTATCAAAATATGAAGTTGTAAAATTATCATACCAAGTTTTGCATAGGTTATCAACAGGAAGTTCACCAAGAAATGAGAATTATACACAGTGAATAACTTTGTATTCTATTTTGTTATCCACAATCTTTTCTTATGTTCACCTTGACATGATAAAAATAACTAGAGTATAATCTTTAAGATATCTGTAAATGTCCTTTGGCATAAAGGAGGTGCTTCAGTGAAAAGAACATATCAACCGAAAAATCGCCGTCATAAGAGAGTGCACGGTTTTTTAAGTCGGATGAGCACTACTACCGGAAGAAATGTTATTAAAAGACGTCGCTTAAAAGGGCGGAAAAAATTATCTGCTTAAGGCCGCATTATGTGGCCTTTTTCTTCATTTCTTGAAGTTCTATTAAACTCAGGTAAGGCTTTCAGTTTAAATTATTGGTTAAAAGGGTAAAATATTAATTACCGTTCAATAATGGAGGAACTATGCTCGCGAGAAATTTGCGGTTAAGACATAAGAAAGATTATAAGACGGTTTTTGCTCAGGGTAAGAGTTTCTCCAACCGCTACGTCGTATTCTATATTATGGAGGGGACGTCAAAATACGGGTTTATTGCTTCTAAAAAAGTGGGAAATGCTGTCCAGAGAAATCGAGCGAAAAGATTGATGCGTGAAGTGATTCGAAGAAATTTGTCTCAATTAAAACCTAATCTCGAAATTATTTGTATTGCACGGGCGAACCTAAAAGGAGTTTCTTATGGGGAAGTCGAAAACAGTTGTTTAAATACGCTAAAAAAAGCAAGGGTAATAAATTAGATTTTTGGGATAAAGAGTAAGTGTGTATTATGAAGAAAATATTGATTGGAACAATTCGTTTTTACCAAAAATTTATTTCTCCATTGAAACCACCATCATGCCGTTTCTATCCAACATGTTCGGAATATGCGATTCAAGCATTAAAAAAATATGGGGTAGTTAAAGGGGGATGGAAATCCATTGTCCGGATTTCTAAGTGTCATCCTTTCCACCCTGGGGGCCATGATCCAGTGTAAGGAGGGTTTTTGTGAATATTTTTGTTCAGTGGATGACTGATTTGTTGAAGTGGTTATATAGTTTGACCATTCTCGCCGGTATACCTAGTTATGGAATCGCGATTATCCTCCTAACTATTATTATTAAGATGTTGATCTATCCTTTAACTTGGAAACAGATGGCTTCAATGCGCAAAACTGTTGATATACAGCCTAAACTTCAAGCTGTTCAGAAGAAGTATAAAAATGATCCCCAAACTATGAATGCAAAAATTATGGAGCTCTATAAAGAAAATAATGTAAATCCAGCGGGTGGGTGTTTACCCATGGTGATCCAACTGCCTATTTTTTGGGCTCTTTATAGTGCATTATTCAATTTTAATAATTATATTGCCGATCCTAGCCAAGCACATTTTCTATGGTTAGACTTAACTTTGAAAGATCCCTTTTATATTCTAGCAGTCTTGGCAGCAGCCACAACTTTTCTCCAAACTAAGGTTACTAGTCCTAGTTCTGCTTCCGCGGGTGCTAATGATGCGGCGGCTTCCACACAAAAAACGATGTTATATATTATGCCGTTATTTATGGGGTATATCACATCGACAGTGCCATCTGGACTCGGTGTATATTGGGTTGTCATGAATATTGTTTCTATACTCCAACAGCTGTACATTAATCATAAATTAGATATGGGAAAACAAAAAGCTGCATAAGGTGGAGGAACGTTAGGGAGGATTTTTATGATAATAGCTGAGAAAACAGGGAAAACTGTGGAAGACGCTATTGAAGCTTGTCTTACGGAATTAGGCGTTAAGCGTGAAAATGTGACAATCAATGTTTTAGAAGAACCCACAAAAAAAAGACTTTTTGGTTTATTAGGGACCCGTTCAGCAAAAGTTAAAGTATCTTATGAAGATAATCCAGGTATTCTGGCGTGTCAATTCTTAGAAAAGATCTGTTCAACAATAGGCGTTCAAGCAGAACTTAGTCCTGTTGAAAAAGATAATCAATGGTTTGTAAATATTGCAGGTTCAGAACTGGGAATTCTGATCGGGCGTCGCGGTGATACGTTAGAGGCTTTACAGTTTCTCACGAACTTAGCAATTTCGAAAAAATTATCACAAAAGATTAGGATCATCGTTGACGTTGAGGGATATCGGCAAAGACGTGAAGAAACCTTAGTTCGTTTAGCCAAGCGGTTAGCTGAAAAAGTTAAAACGACGGGCAATCGGGTTGTATTGGAACCAATGAATCCCCATGAACGCAGGATTATACATACCGCGCTTCAAGATGATACACTAATTTCCACTTTTAGCGAAGGAGATGAACCCAATCGTCGGGTTACCATCTCTCTTAAAAGGACAAAAGAAATTTCTTGAGGGGCTTAGCCCCTTTTTTTTATCCTACGATGCAAGTATTTTTGTTAGGCAGGATAAGGCGACTAGAGCCATCGCTTTGGCGCTGGCTAAGTCTTCTTTATCCTACGATGCATGTGTTATGTTCGGCAGGATAAGGCAACTAGAGCCATCGCTTTGGCGCTGGCTAAGTCTTCTTTATCCTACGATGCATGTGTTATGTTCGGCAGGATAAGGCAACTAGAGCCATCGCTTTGGCGCTGGCTAAGTCTTCTTTATCCTACGATGCATGTGTTTATGTTCGGCAGGATAAGGCAACTAAGACCATTTCCGGCGTTGACACTTGAAACTGGTCAAGTTTTCTTTATCCTACGATGAATGACTTAATTTATTTATTAGGAGCGATTTGAGTGGATGACACAATTGTTGCCTTGGCGACTGCTTTGGGTGAAGCGAGTATTCATGTTATAAGAATAAGTGGACCTCAGGCTTCAAAAATTATAAATATGTGTTTTTCACCTAAAAATAAGGAGCGTTGGGATCGTCAAGAAAACTATACCTTATACTTGGGGAAATTCCGAGATGAAGATACGATTATCGATGAGGTCTTGATTAGCAGAATGCTTGCTCCGAGTTCCTTCACGGGCGAAGATGTGATCGAGATTAGTTGTCATGGCGGTTTGTTTGTTGCTCGGAGAGTTTTAGAAACTTGTTTAAAAAAAGGAGCTCGTTTAGCTGAGGCTGGAGAATTCACCAAGAGGGCTTTTTTTAATGGTAAATTAGATCTTGTTCAAGCAGAGGCCATTATTGATTTGATATCAGCGAAAAACGAAAGTTCTGCTGATTTAGCGCTTGCTCAATTGGAAGGCGGTTTGTCGTCAAAAGTTATAGAATTGCGTGAAAATGTATTGGAAACTTTAGCCTTTATTGAAGCGGGAATAGATTTTCCGGAGGACGATGTTGAGGAATTAGATCGAGAGGCTTTAAGTTTGCGTTTAGAACGAGGAATTAAACTAGCTGAGGATTTACTTCAAGGGAGCAAGACGGGGAAAATCTTGCACGATGGGCTGTTAACGGTGATTGTTGGTCAACCCAATGTCGGAAAATCCAGTTTGTTAAATGCTTTAATGCGAGAAGAGCGCGCTATTGTTACAGATATACCGGGCACCACACGAGATGAGATACGTGAGTTTGTCAATATTGGTGGCATTCTTTTGCAACTTGTCGATACCGCAGGAATTAGGGAAAGCCGAGATTTGGTTGAAAGAATGGGGATTGAGCGGACCTGGAAGGCAATAGAAAAGGCTGAGCTCATTCTTCTCATTATTCAGGCGGGAGAAAATTTATCTTCTGAAGAGCAGAAAATTATTGATCTTTATTCTGATCGGGTTATTGTTTTAATGAATAAAGTTGATATTTTAACCGATATACCACACATAACTCGTCTTAGAAATGAGGTCTGGCTGCCGTTCTCTGTTCAGAGAGAGGTCGGATTTGATCGCTTAGAAGAAGAAATTAGGAAACGCGTTTATCAAGGATCTAGTAAACAATTGAAGGAACCGTTGTTATCAAATATTCGTCAAATCTCTGCCCTAAGAAGTGGCTTAGGGAGTCTGAAAAATGCACGTGCCAGTTTGGAAGCGGGAATACCCTGGGATATACTTTCAATTGATGTGCGTGAGGCTTTAGCGGATTTGTCAGAAATTTCGGGACAAAATGTTCAGGAGTCTCTTCTTGAGGAAATTTTCACAAGATTTTGTATTGGAAAGTAGGTTAAGTCGTGGAATATCAGGCAGGAAGCTATGATGTGATAGTTGTGGGTGCGGGTCATGCCGGGTGTGAAGCAGCTTTAGCAGCTGCGCGCTTGGAGTGTGAGACCTTACTTATTACCTTAAATTTAGATTCAATTGCTCATATGCCTTGTAACCCGTCTTTGGGTGGTCCGGCCAAGGGGCACTTGGTGCGCGAAATAGACGCATTGGGTGGGCAAATGGGTATTGTAGGAGATGAGACATCTCTGCAAGTCCGGATGCTCAATACAGGAAAAGGGCCAGCGGTTCATGCTTTAAGAGTTCAATCGGATAAGCAAGCCTATGCCCATCGAATGAGAGATGTTCTTTTGGCTCATCCTCGGCTGACTATTATCCAGGCTCTTGTTGAAAATATCAAGGTAGAAGCGGGTCAACTCAAGGGGGTGGTGACTCGGACGGGAGCCTATTTTAAAGCAAAGAATGTCGTACTCACGAGTGGGACTTATCTTCGGGGTAGAATTATTATCGGTCCAGCAATGTATGAAGGTGGACCTAATGGTCAGCAAACGGCTGTGAATTTGCCCCAAAGTCTGAAAGATCTAGGATTAGAACTCGGGCGTTTTAAAACGGGTACCCCACCAAGAATTCATCGTCGTTCTGTTGATTTCACGAAGTTTAAAATCCAGCCCGGGGATGAGATTCCATGGAGATATTCTTTTATGCCAACCGAAAGTGTTTTTTGGGGAAGAGATACGAAAAAACAAGTACCGTGTTGGCTAGGATATACCACAACTCATACTCATGAAATTATTAGAGAAAACTTATATCGCGCTCCTCTTTACTCTGGGGAAATCGAGGGCATTGGACCGCGATATTGCCCTTCAATCGAAGACAAAGTCGTGCGATTTGCTGATCGTCCTGCTCATCAGATCTTTTTAGAGCCCGAAGGTTGGGAAAGTGACGAAATTTATATCGCGGGCCTTTCCACAAGTATGCCAGAGGATGTTCAGTATGAAATTTTACGAAGTATTCCAGGACTGGAGAAAGTAAAGCTTTTGCGACCGGGGTATGCTATTGAGTATGATTATGTTAAACCTCATCAGCTCTCTTTAAGTTTGGAGGTTCGGAAAATTCCCGGTCTTTTTACAGCCGGACAACTTAATGGAACCTCTGGCTATGAAGAGGCAGCAGCCCAAGGGCTATTAGCGGGTATTAATGCTGCCTTAAGGGCAAAGGAAAAGGATCCTTTTATCGTTCGTCGGTCTGAAGGTTATTTAGGAGTACTTGTGGATGATCTTGTTAATAAAGGTGTCAAAGAACCCTATCGTTTAATGACATCTCGAGCGGAATATCGTTTGATTCTGAGACAGGATAATGCGGACTTGCGCTTAACTGAGCGGGGTAGGCAAATTGGATTAGTGAATGATGAGCGTTGGCAGCGATTTACCCAAAAACGCGAGGATCTTGATAAAGTGAAAGAGCTATGGCATGAAACTGTTTTCTCACCGCTGAATCAAGAATTTCAAGAAGTTTTAAGTTCAGTACATTCAACTCCTGTTAAAGGGGGACTTAGCGCCCAAGAATTAATTCGGCGGCCAGAAATATCGGTTCATGAGCTTAAGAAATTGATCAGTGGACTAGCAGATTATGAAGAAGAAGTTCTCCAAGAAGCAGAGATAGAAACTAAATATGCTGGCTATATTGACAAACAGTGGGCAGAGATTGAACGGTTTGCCAAGATGGAAGAGCGTCTCCTCCCTCGGAATATCCAATATGAAGAGATTATGGGATTATCTACCGAAGGAAGACAACGTTTGCAAGAAGTCTATCCTATTAATCTCGGTCAAGCTTCGCGAATTAGCGGTGTAACACCAGCTGATATTTCAGTTTTGATGGTTTTCTTAGAGCAGAAACGGCGGGGAATGAAAAATGATGCTTCCTGAACACATATCCCTTTTGAGTGAACTTGTTATTTCGAAAATCGGCATAAATCTTACTGAAAACCAACTAAATCAGTTTTCTTTGTTTGGTGATCTATTAGTTGAGTGGAACGAAAAAGTTAATTTAACGAGCATTACCGAGCCGGAAGAGATTATAGTTAAGCATTTTCTGGATTCTTTAACTCTTACTCAATGGGTGCAGGGAGATAAAGTAGCTGATATCGGGACGGGGGCCGGTTTTCCGGGTGTACCTCTCAAAATATTTCATGAACATAAATCTTTTTATCTCGTAGACTCGTTGGCAAAGCGGTTAGATTTTTTAAAGGAAGCTATTCTGAAACTCGGTTTAGAGCAGGTTGAGACTCTTCATTTCCGAGCGGAAGACTTTGGAAGAGACAATCACTATCGAGGGCGCTTTGATACGGTCGTCTCCCGTGCTCTGGCACGTTTACCCGTTTTACTAGAATACGCTATTCCTTTATTGAGCGTAGGTGGGGTTTTCTTAGCGGCTAAAGGGAGTCAGGCCGAGGAAGAAGTGAAGGAATCAACTAACGCTCTCGCTGTGCTCGGTGCACAGGTTAAGGACGTGAAAAAGTTCAATCTTGGTTTAGGAGCAGACCATCGTTCCATTATTATCATCGAAAAGACGAAGGAAACACCTAGCCAATATCCTCGGAAAGCGGGTACTCCGGCTAAAAAGCCACTTTAGAAAAGTTAAGCTTAACTCGGAATTTAAAAATGATTTTTATAAGCACGATCAGTCAAGGCTTGACCAATCGTGCTTTTGTTGCGAAAAAACTAGTTTTATGAGTTGTGATTTGATACTATAGAAGTTAAGGTATTTCCGTAGATGAAATCTATGGATACGGTGAGAGGGGGGATATTTTTGACCCGAATAATTACTATAGCTAATCAAAAGGGTGGGGTTGCGAAGACCACTACTGCTGTTAATCTAAGTGCATGTTTAGCTGAACAGGGCAAAAAGGTTTTGCTTCTTGATCTAGACCCTCAAGGGAATGCGACTAGCGGTTATGGCATTAATAAGGATAAATTAAAATATTGTATTTATGATGTTTTAATTAATGATGTGCCCTTACAGAAGGTTATATTGAAAACTGAGGTTAATAATTTATGGATTGCTCCAGCCAGAATCGAGTTGGCAGGTGCCGAAATTGAGCTCGTCAATTTGGATGAGCGTGATAAAAGGTTAGCTCATGCACTTAATGATGTCCGCGAAGATTATGAATTTGTGATTATTGATTGTCCACCGTCTTTAGGATTGCTGACTTTGAATGCACTCGGTGCTGCAAGTGATATTTTGATTCCTATTCAGTGTGAATATTATGCGCTTGAGGGTTTGACTCTTTTAATGAGCACACTCGAACGCGTTAAGAAAGGCTTGAATCCCACCCTAAATACCTTAGGAGTTCTGCTAACGATGTTTGATGCGCGCACTAATCTTTCAATCCAAGTTGTTGATGAGGTCAAAAAGTATTTCCGAAATAAAGTTTTCCGAACGATTGTGCCAAGAAATGTACGATTAAGTGAGGCCCCAAGTCATGGCAAACCTATTGTCCTTTATGATCCTAAATCTCGAGGCGCGGAAGTTTATCGAGATTTAGCAGAGGAGGTACTAGAACGTGTCTAAGAAGGCCTTAGGTAGAGGACTGAGTGCACTGATTTCGGAAGATCCGATACTTGCTGATTCTGGGATTCGTAGAATTAGTATGTCTAGTATTTCTCCGAACCCAGATCAGCCACGCAAAGATTTTGACCCTGAAACTTTACAAGAACTCTCTGCTTCTATAAAGACGCATGGTTTATTGCAACCCATTCTCGTCAAACCGGTCGGTGATAACTATATTATTGTGGCTGGTGAACGGCGTTTCCGGGCAGCACAGCTTCTTGAGATGGAGCAAATCCCTTGTTTAGTTCATGAATGTAGTGATCAAGAAATGGCGGAACGTGCTCTAGTTGAAAACATCCAAAGATCAGATTTGTCGCCTGTCGAAGAAGGTCTGGCTTATGCTCGGTTAATCCAAGAATATGGATTGACTCAAGAACAAATTGCTGAACGTGTGGGTAAAGGGAGAACAACGATAGCCAATCTTTTGAGAGTCATTCAACTACCAGAACGGATCTTACAGCTAATTAGAGAAGAAAAATTATCTTTAGGTCATGCCAAGGTATTGCTGGGAATTAAAGATAGTTCTCTTCAAGTATTACTCGCAGAAAAAGCTGCACGTGAAAATATATCAGTTCGTGAGTTGGAAGCGCTGCTCATTAAGATGACAGATTCACCCAAGATTGCACCTGTTAAAAATAAACATACTAATCTTTTGGCACCTGTTGAGGATAAATTGAGAACTTCCTTTCAAACTAAAGTAAGACTCAAAGGTGATTCACACCGTGGCAAGATTGAAATTGAGTTTTATTCAGAAGAGGAACTCAATCGCCTCCTTGAATTATGGAATATCCAAATCGAATAGTTCTCTGAGCATTTTATCTTAGCATTTGAATGTTCCATCTGGATTAGTTATAGATGTTCCACGTGGAACATCTATTGTTTTTGACCCTCTCCTCTTTACAGGCTAGATGTGTATCAGGCTTTTCAATGAATAATATTATCCATAATGCTGATGATTAAAGAACTTTATTCGAATTAGCTTATTTCAGAATTTTAATTAGCAAGGATATTTTCGATGATAAAGCGGAATCAGGCAGCGAAATCATTTGTATAATAAACTAATATCAAAAAGGATTAAATTACTAAATATAAATTTTTATGATTTTTAGAGCTGTTTCTAATAAACTTAAGAGCTAAGTTCATTAACAATAAATATTGCTATAATGAATGAACAATTAAGATGTTCTTTAAGATGTTCCACGTGGAACAGTGTTCTTGCATCATGTATATATTTCCAATAACTATATTTGAAGACAAATAGATTAAAATAACCTATAATTTTATTCAAGAATTTAATTGATTTCAACTAACCTACTACTTTCGGAATTTAGTTGAAATTATTATACTGCTAGCTATCAATGCTTCCTGCCCTTTAAAAAGGACTCGATAATCAAATACAATCTAGGGTTATATACGCTGAAATGTTCCACGTGGAACTTCAAACCAGAGAAGGTAGGTAGAGATGTGTTAGGGACCATAGTAAATTCGATGGCCATTTTGGTTGGAGGATTGTTGGGGATTTTATTTGGAAAAGCCCTTCCTGAAAAGATGAAAATGACTGTAATACAAGGACTGGGCCTAGCGATTATGCTTATTGGGGTAAGTATGGCACTCCAAACAAAGAATACCTTAGTTGTTATTGCTAGCTTAGTGATCGGAGGTGTGATTGGAGAATGGATCGATATTGAGCTGAGACTCAACCAATTCGGGCAATGGCTAGAGAAAACTTTAGCAAAGGGAAACCAAAAAGAAGGTAACTTTACCAAGGCCTTCGTATCTTCAAGTCTTATCTTTTGTGTCGGGGCAATGGCGATCATGGGTTCTTTAGAAAGTGGATTAAAGGGTGTTCATGATATCTTATATGCTAAAGCCATGCTAGACGGTATTTCATCGATCGTGTTTGCTTCTTCGATGGGGATTGGAGTAATTGCGTCAGTTATCCCAGTCTTTCTTTATCAGGGAGGGATTACCTTATCGGCCGGACTTCTTCAAGGCGTATTATCTGCTCCTGTTATCACTGAAATGAGTGCTACTGGCGGTTTACTCATTATCGGAATCGGATTAACAATTCTCGAAATTAAAGAGATTAAAGTGGGAAATCTATTACCGAGTATTTTTGTTGCTATACCTTTAACATTAATTTTTAACTATTATCATTTAGGTGGCTGATTTAGGGTAGATATGAACTTGACGTAGGAGGATAAAAATGATTGATTTTATGAATGGTATGCCAATTTATGGGTGGGCTATTCTGGGTATCGCCATATTAGCGATTATTCCCTATTTCTTTATTTATTCGTTACGAAGACGCTTACAAAGGTTTGAAAAAGCACATATCGCTATGCAAACGTTTATGAGTGGTAAAACATTAGACCAACTCCTCGAAAAATATCTGCAAGAAGTTGAGAATACAGGCAATCAACTGAAAAAACAAGATATGCGTCTCGTGAAAGTTGAAGAAAAAGTTCGCAAATCTGTTGACCGTGCGGAGTTAATTCGGTTCAATGCGTTTGATAATATGGGAAGTGACCTGAGTTTTGCCCTTGCTCTCATAAATCAAGAGGGTGATGGAGTTGTTCTTTCTTCGATCAATAGCCGGGAAGAGTCACGTGTGTATGCGAAACCAGTTGCGGCAGGAAAATCCACATATCATTTATCGGATGAGGAGAAACAAGCGCTTGAGAAGGCCCAAGATACTTTACACATATAAATAAGGACTTTGCAGTGAATATGGCTTAAAAAAGTTTAAAAGATAAATAAAATCAAGAAATGTAAGAACGTATATATGCTTTTGACAATAAATCACTCATTGCTTCGGCCATCTTCCAAACTAAATGCAGACGCGTATTTTGAAGGACCATGTATTCCATAAAACCGCCAACATTAACGATACCTGTTAAATGGGCCTCCCCTACCGAGGGGAGGTCTTTATGTACACCTGCACCGGGTTTCAAAGGGCCCTTAGCTAAAGTAATATGTCCGACAGAATCCATTTTACCGAGACACGCATCGATAGCCAGAATATAAGGATTATGATAAGAATGTTGGATATACTCTAGGTTTTCAGTGAGGTTAGTTGCATGCACAGGTTGTTCAAGTGTACCTAGAACAGTCAATTGAGGGAGACCAAGTCGGTTGAGATACGTGCCGGTTAATGGTCCAAGCGAATCTCCTGTTGAGCGGTCTGTGCCAATACATAAAATAATAGGAGGTCGTTGATGGGAAGCAGAAAAGAGATCAGCCAATTTATCTACGAGATGACTCGTTGCTAATTTATCATCAAAATGAGCTTTGATTTTCTGCTGTTCTGTAAACGCTGAAAGAAGGCTCATTGCCTACCTCCTACTAAAATTTTATATTTAATTAAATTATTGCCATTTGACCCCTTGTTTATGCATCATAAATAAGGAAAAGCCATATTCATGAGCAGGGGGGATTTGATGAAGTGGAAAGTAGCGTTTCAGGTCGCTGCAACCTATGTGGGAGCAATTATGGGTGCAGGGTTCGCCTCAGGCCAAGAAATTCAGCAGTTCTTTGCCAACTTTGGGTATAGGGGGTTAGCAGGGATAATTTTGAGTGCCTGTCTCTTTTCAGCCTTTGGCTGGATTATGCTTGATCTTCAGGAAAGGTGGAAAGTATCCACGTATACCGACTTTTTCAGCTTATTAATGGGCGAAAAATGGAGCCCCTGGATTGATATGTTGATAAGTATCTTACTCTTCGTAGGAATGATAGCAATGATGTCAGGCGCGGGTGCTTTATTTAATCAATACTTCGGTTTAAGTGCTTGGACGGGGATTCTCCTGACGGCGTGTGTTATATTTTTATCTGTATGGTTCAAGGGAGAGGGTGTACTTTGGATCAATACAGTCCTAATCCCCCTTAAGTTCCTCTTCTGCCTAGGGATAGCTATACTTGCTATATTATTAGGCACTCAAGGGGATGGGGAAGGGGTCGTATATTCCTCTAATCCACTGATTCAGAACTGGATTTTCTCAGCAATTCTCTATGTTTCCTTTAACTTAACGCTGGCTTTGGTGGTTTTCGCATCTCTTGGAAAGGAAGTTCAAAAACCAGGGGCAAGACTCGGAGCGCTATTAGGTGGGGGAGCATTAGGGCTATTCGCTGGGGTTATCGGAGCAGCATTACTTCGTTTTCCAGAAGTTAAAGCCTTAGAAATTCCGATGGTCGCTGTCGCAGGTAAACTTGGGAGATGGCCTGCTTTTCTCTATGTATTTGTTTTATGGCTGGCGATGATAACGGCAGCTATTGGAAATGCCTTCAGCTTAGTGACCCGAATCGTTGCTGCAGGAAAAATTAATTATCGCCTAACCTCTTTGGGTTTGCTCCTTTTAGCCTTTCCTTTAGCCGGAGTTAGGTTCTCGATTATCGTTAAATTTGTATATCCCTTGTTTGGCTATATTGGTCTACTCCTTTTGCCACTCCTGTTTATAAGGTGGCGAAAACATTAATAGGGAGGGGGCAAAAGGAGCACCCTGCTGTTTTACCTGACGCGTGCCTTTTTTATATGGTCTGGAGCGGATAAATAGCATGGTCGGGACAAGGCCAATTCTCAAAGACGAACGTTTGCTTGTAAATATAAAGATATATGACCAAACGGTCATCAGTAAAGATCGAATCTAAAGGGATAAGCTCTTGCTGGTTCGCAAGATTTTGGATAAGATATCCACAGGAGAGTGATTCAACGCATGAATTGTTATTAGATACCCGGAATTTAGGCAATATAACGCAGCTAAAGGATAGAACGAGCTCAATATTGCTATACTTATGCCTTATTACCTTGACTGATACGGTTACGAAGCAACGAGATTGCACATTAAAAAGTTAACAGAAGCCCAGTTTTCTTCGTAAAATCTGGCAAAATAAAGGACAAGGGGAACACTTATGGATGATAGACATTATTTATTAGGAACGGCAGGGCATGTCGATCATGGCAAAACAGAACTTATCCGTGTATTGACAGGAATTGAGACTGATCGACTTAAAGAGGAAAAGCAAAGAGGAATTTCCATTGAATTGGGGTTTGCTTCTTTAACCCTACCTAGTGGAAGGCAAGTAGGAATCATTGATGTTCCCGGCCATGAACGCTTTATTAGGCAGATGCTGGCTGGAGCGACCGGAATGGATGGAGTACTCCTTGTTATTGCGGCGGATGAGGGGATTATGCCCCAAACTCGTGAACATTTGGATATTCTAACCTTGCTTGGAGTATCCCGGGGGATTGTGGTTATTAACAAGATCGACCTCGTGGATGACGAATGGCTTGAACTGATCCAGGCGGAGATTAATGAGGGCTTAACTGGTACACTTTTTGCCAATGCTCCAGTCTATTTAGTTTCTGCTCATACAGGCGAAGGAATCCCAGAACTGAAAACAGGTATCGATCAATTGCTAACGGATGCAGAGAGTAAAATTGCCAGTGGGCCTATTCGACTCCCTCTCGACCGTGTTTTTAGTATTCAAGGTTTTGGAACCGTCGTTACTGGTACTCTCCATAATGGGACAATTCGTTTAGGACAGGAATTGGCAATAGAACCGGGCTATAAATTAGCCAAAGTGCGGTCACTTCAAGTTCATAATGAAAAGGTTGAAAGCGCTTTTGCAGGCCAAAGGGTAGCGGTAAATTTAGCTGGAGTTAATGTCTATAACGTTGAAAAAGGTGCTGTGCTTACTACACCTGGAGCTTATCCGGTCGGAAACATCCTCGATTTAAAACTTAGAAATTTAGCATCCATGGATAAATCCATTACCCAACGGCAAAGAGTACGTTTTCATATTGGAACTGTGGAGGCGCTGGGAAGAGTGCATCTTTTAGAACACGAAGAACTTCTCCCTGGACAGGAGGGATATGCTCAGATCCTACTCGAGGAGCCTGTTGTAGCCGTTGCCGGAGATCGCTTTGTGATTCGATTTTATTCACCAGCTTTTACAATTGGTGGGGGTAAAATTCTGGGTATCGCAGAATATAAGAAAAAAAGATTTAAGGAAACTGTTTTAGCTCAATTGAAGATTAAAGATCAGGGTGATCCACTGGTTTTACTTGAACGGGAATTACATGAACCACACACAGTGCAAGAATTATCGGGGTCTTTTCATTGGGAACAAAGTGAGATCCAAAGTGGATTGCAACAACTGAAAGATTCAGGCCAAATTGAAATTTGGAAAGAAGAAAACAGTCCTCTTTTTTGGGCCCATGAGGCGGCAGAGCACTGGCGCGACCAATTAAATCAAATTGTTCAATCCTATCAAAAGGAATTTCCTTTGCGAGGAGGGATCAGCCGCGAAGAATTAAAGGTAAAACTAGGAGTTAAATGGACGCAACGACGCTGGCAAAATGTCTTGGAACTTGGTGCTGAACATCGGTTTTATCGTCTAACCGGAAGTAAGGTTAGCTCCATTGAGGACCTTCAATTACCCGAATCGTTGACCCCGAAACTTAATTGTCTCAAGAATAGATGGCAAATTGCAGGCCTAATGCCTCCCGAGCTCGAAGCGGGGGCTCAGGAATGTGGAATCAATAAAGGAGAGAGCTTAGAATTCGCCAGCTACTTGGTGGAACAAGGGGAATGGGTTACGATCACAGGACTGTACTTTAATCGTGAGGTTTTGAGGCAAGCGCAGGTTGCTTTGGTAGATTTAATTACACAGAATAAGGAAGTTGCAGTCGTTGATGTACGAGAGTTGTGGGGAATTTCTCGTAAATACGCTGTTCCGCTCCTTGAATATTTTGATCAACAAAAGCTGACGAAACGGCAAGGCGATAAGCGGGTACTCAATCGATAAATATGTATACTGTATCTACTGTATCTATTTATACTAAGACAGTTATAGTTATTGACAGTTTGATATATAAAATATAAAATGAACTAAAATTAGGATTTTCATTAGTTTCGATTGAAAAATGATCGGGAGGGGAAAAGCAGATGAAGAAGATATTTACTTTAGCAACCGTAGCAGTTTTGAGCTTATCCTTAATTGCAGGATGCGGAACATCAGGTGGAACAAGTTCAAACGGAGCGAGCAGTAGTGGAGAAATCAAAGTTGGCGGTCTCTTTGAGAAGACAGGTGGGGCGGCTCAGTACGGAACTGCAGGTTTGAATGGTGCACTCCTGGCGATTGAACAACAAAATGCCAATGGTGGAGTATTAGGCGGCAAACAAATTAAATTGATTGAGGCCGATAATAAATCTGAACCGGGTGAATCCACAGCCCAAGCTTCACGGCTAATTACGTCAGAGAAAGTGGTTGCCATGCTTGGACCTATGACCACGAAAACCCTTAAAGCCATCATCCCGGTTGTTACCCAATATAAGGTTCCCTTGGTAACTCCTTCGGGAACGGATGCAGCGTTAACGGTTACGGATGGAAAACTGAACCAATGGATTTTTAGAGCTTGCTTTATCGATGATTTCCAAGGAAATGTTGGAGCAACTTTTGCGGCAGATACCCTTAGAGCTAAGAAAGCCGCAATTGTAATTGATACCAATGGAGATTATGCTAAAGGATTAGCGAAAGCGTTTGAAGATACCTTTGTTAAAGCAGGTGGACAGATCGTAGCAAAAGAAAATTATGTCGCTGGGGATAAGGCCTTTCAACCAATTTTGGGACGAATCAAAGCTCAAAATCCGGATGTGATCTATGTACCGGGTTATTATAACGAAGTAGGTTTGATTGTCAAACAAGCTCGTGAACTGAGTATCACTGTTCCTATGTTAGGTGGAGATGGTTGGAATGGAGACGAAACTACGAAAATTGCTGGAGCAAACTATATGACCAATGTTTATTACTCTGACCATGTAGCTATGGACGATCCAAGTTTGGTTGAATTCGCTAAACAGTATCAAGCAAAATACAATGAGACACCTACCGGTTTTTCCGCTTTAGGATATGATGCAGCTAAGATGATGATCAAAGCCATTGAAACTGCAGGTAGTACGGATCCTGAAAAAGTCCGTACAGCCTTAGAAGGTTTAAAAGGCCTGAAGGGAGTTACTGGAGATATCACAGTAGATGCAGCAACACACAATCCAAGTAAGAGTGCTGTAGTCCTTCATTATCAAGATGGCAAGTGGGCGTTTGCGAGTAGAGTTAATCCTAAATAAATTAAATTTTATTAGTTATTAGCCCAAGTAACTTTTAATTTATTAGTCCTTGGATTTGGGTTAAAACGGAGGGGGCATTGCCCCCTCCTATTACTGTTCTTGAATGAAGTTAAGATTTTTAAGAGAGGAGTGAGAACATGGTTAGTTTTCAACAATTTATTCAGCTTTTAGTGCAAGGAGTTTCGTTAGGAAGTATCTATGCCTTAATGGCTCTGGGCTATACGATGGTTTATGGAATTATTCAATTGATTAATTTTGCACACGGGGATGTTCTCATGATCGGGGCTTATATTGGTTGGTTTACGATCACAAAATTGCATTGGTCTTTTCTTCCCGCCCTTTTAATAGCAATGCTCGGTTCAGCAATTTTAGGAGTACTAATTGAACGCATTGCCTATAAACCATTGCGCAATGCCTCAAGAATCGCTGTACTCATTACAGCAATTGGTGTTTCTTTATTTCTTGAATATGGAGGGATGCTCCTCTTTGGTCCTCAAGTCCGAACGTATCCTCCAGTTTTGCCGGAGACTATTTATAATATAGCAGGAATTTCTTTCAAATATGGTGATGTTGTAATGCTCGTTACTTCGGTTTCTCTGATGGTTCTTCTACAGGTGGTAGTGAGATATACTAAGGTTGGCAAAGCAATGCGTGCCGTCTCCCTGGATAAAGATGCGGCACTATTAATGGGGATCGACGTCAATAATACTATCTCAGCAACGTTTGCAATTGGTTCAGCCTTAGCAGCAGCTGCAGGGGTACTTTTTGGTGTCTACTTTAACCAGATTGATCCGTTAATGGGAGTTATGCCTGGTTTAAAAGCTTTCATCGCTGCGGTTCTGGGTGGAATTGGATTGATCCCAGGGGCAATGGCTGGAGGGCTGATTCTAGGACTGATTGAGACCCTAGTCTCAGGACTGGGAGGTTCGATGTGGCGAGATGCTGCTTCTTTCTTCATCCTTATTCTTGTGCTCATCATTAAACCCAATGGCCTCTTTGGTAAAAATGTACGAGAGAAAGTGTAGGTGATTGAGATGAAGCACTGGTTTCAACTAAAGAATATTATAATTCTTATCGGAGTCGTTCTAATCTATGGAATTGTTCAGCTTTTAAATCTGACTGAGATTATGCCTCCCTTTTTCCAGCTTAATTTTATTATGGCGTGCATCTCAATTATCCTGGCGGTTAGCCTTAATCTAATCAATGGAGTAACCGGGCAGTTTTCGATTGGACATGCCGGTTTTATGTCAATTGGGGCATATACCTCAGCTATTGTTACAGTTAAATTTAGTGGGCCTCTTTATATGGCCTTAATCGCAGGGGCACTAGCAGCAGCGGTCGCGGGTGTTTTGATTGGATTGCCAACACTGCGATTGAAGGGAGATTATCTAGCAATTGCGACCTTAGGTCTCGGTGAAATTGTGCGCGTTATTTTTATGAATATGGATTATACTGGTGGAGCGTCAGGCTTTTCCGTACCTAGTACAATTAATTGGACGTGGGCCTTTTGGTTAATGGTTATGTCTGTGTTGGCGATTCGTAACTTTACAGCATCAACCCATGGTCGTGCATGTATTTCAATTCGAGAAAATGAAATAGCGGCTGAAGCAATGGGAATCAATACAACCAAATATAAGGTGATCGCCTTTACAATTGGTGCGATGTTCGCGGGATTAGCGGGAGGAATTTATGCAAATTATATGTACCTAATTCATCCCTTAACCTTTAACTTCCTCAAATCGTTTGATATTCTAGTTATGGTTGTACTCGGCGGGTTAGGGAGTCTCACCGGAAGCATTTTGGGAGCAATTTTTATGACATTTATCTCTGCTGCCTTGTCGAGTCTTTCCGAATGGCGTTTGGTTATCACGGCAGTTTTGATGGTCGCTTTGATGATTTTCCGCCCTACGGGTCTAATGGGCACGAAAGAATTTAGCCTCAATTTCTTACGAAAGAAGGGTGAGAAAAATGCCTCTTCTAAAAGTAAATAATCTCTCGAAATCCTTTGGAGGTTTGAAAGCCGTCACGAATTTAAATATCAATATCGAGAGCGGTGAATTAGTCGGGTTGATTGGCCCTAACGGTGCTGGAAAAACCACGATCTTTAATCTTTTAACAGGAGTCTATGTGCCAAGCGAAGGGGAAATCCTCTTCGAAGAGAAAAATGTGTCCGGGTTAAAACCGTATCAGGTTACACATCTCGGGATGGCCCGTACATTTCAAAATATTCGGCTCTTTGGAGACCTGAATGTTATAGACAATGTTAAAATTGCCTTTCATCAGCACGCTAAGTACTCTAGCCTGAGCGCCATTTTCCGCTTTTCTTCATATTACAAGGGCGAGGCTGAGATGGAAGCGAAAGGAATGGAGTTACTCAAGATCTTTGGACTCGAAGATTATGCCCTAGAGATGGCCAAAAACTTACCTTATGGAGAACAACGCAGATTGGAAATCGCACGTGCCTTGGCTGCAAGCCCGAAATTATTACTTTTGGATGAACCGGCAGCAGGGATGAATCCGCAAGAAACCCATGAACTGACGGATTTGATTCGTTTCATCCGAGAAAAATTTCAGTTGACCGTTCTTTTAATTGAACATGATATGTCGCTTGTGATGGGAGTCTGCGAAAGAATTTATGTTTTGGATTATGGAACGATTATTGCTGAGGGGACACCTCAAGAAATTAAATCAAATCCTAAGGTTATCGAAGCTTACTTGGGAGAGGAGGTAGGCTAATGCTTGTTCTTCAAGATGTAAATGTTTACTATGGCGCAATCCACGCCCTTAAAGGAATTTCCATGGAAGTCAATGAAGGGGAGATTGTGACCCTGATCGGTTCCAATGGAGCAGGTAAAAGTACCAGTCTGAAGACAATTTCAGGACTTCTTCGACCAAAAGAGGGGAATATTAAATTTAACGGAATAGATTTAGCCCATGTACCACCTCAGAAAATTGTCTCCCTGGGGATTTCTCAAGTGCCCGAAGGTAGACGTGTCTTTACCAATATGTCCGTATTAGAAAATTTGGAGCTCGGTGCTTATCTCCGTAAGGAGAAATCTGAGATCAAAAAAGACATTGAAAAAGTATATTCACTTTTTCCACGTTTACTGGAACGAAAAGGGCAGCTAGCAGGAACATTATCGGGAGGAGAACAGCAAATGCTCGCGATGGGCAGAGCCCTAATGTCTCGACCGAAGTTAGTCCTCCTTGATGAGCCGTCGATGGGCTTAGCCCCCATTCTAGTCAAACAGATTTTCTCTATTATTCAAGAAATTAATAAAACAGGAACCACTGTTCTTCTTGTGGAGCAGAATGCTCATATGGCGCTTTCAATTGCGGACCGAGCTTATGTCTTGGAAACGGGAAAGATTGTTCTTTCTGGGAGTGCTAATGAACTGGAGAGTAGTGAGGAAGTTCGAAAGGCATACTTAGGAGGATAAAGAAAACTTGCTGTTGCCAAGCTTTGCGCAGGCGACAGCATAGTTGCCTTATCCTGCCGGACATAAATGCATGCATCGTAGGATAAAGAAAACTTGGCTTGTGCCAAGCTAATGCGAAGGCAGAAGCTATAGTTGCCTTATCCTGCCGGACATAAATGCATGCATCGTAGGATAAAGAAAACTTAGCTTGTGCCAAGCTAATGCGAAGGCAGAAGCTATAGTTGCCTTATCCTGCCGGCGTAAACAACATTCATCGTAGGATAAAAAGCAAAGAAAAGGATAATGGGTTAAAAGCTAGAATAAAGATTTCTAAGGAATTTATAATTTAGATTCCATAATAGTTTATCGATTGAGGCCAAGCGAAGGGGGAAATTCGATTGTATGTTAATCAATTTATGACCTCACAAGTTTTTACCGTAGGTCCTGAGGATAATGTTGCCAATACGATGACGCTGATGCGTGAGAAGAAAATCAATCGACTCCCAGTTGTCCAAAAAGGGAAACTCGTGGGTATCGTAACGGACGGAGATTTACGGGAAGTTTCTCCTTCTCCAGCTACAACGCTCAGCATCTTCGAACTGAATTATCTCGTCGCCAAAACTTTAATTCGGGATGTTGCAGTGAAGAAGGTTATCACATGTTCCCCAGATACAAAGATTGAGGACGCGGCCGTTTTAATGCGGGATCACGGAATCGGATCGTTACCGGTCTTAGATCAAGAGAAGTTAGTTGGAATTATTACGGAGACCGATATTTTTGATACTTTTTTGGATATCATGGGTTTTCGTAGTCCTGGACAACGAGTGGTTATTGAAACAAAAGATGGAGTCGGGGTTATGGTGGACCTTTCGACCATCATTAAGGATTATGACGTCGATATGACGAGTTTAGCGGTTTATCACCTCAAGAATAATAAGGTCCAAATATTGGTTCGTTTAAGTGGAGATCGAGTGAAGGAAGTTAAAGATGCGCTTTCAGAAAAAGGGTATGAATTAAGCAATTAAGAAATTGAGAAGAATCAGAGCAAACTGAATGCGCTAAGGTTTGCATCATCTCTAGAATTTGCTATAATATAAAGCGTGAAACGTTGGGGATGAGTGGTGGCTGGTGCTGCCCCCGGACTTCAAATCCGCGAGCCGGGACGTAGAACGTTCCGGGGTGTGTTCGATTCGCACGCATCCCCGCCAAACTAGAACTTAACAGGGTGTAAGTGGGCAGCACAGGCTGCTCTTTCTTTTTTTACTAACAGAAAGTATAAATTTCCGGCAGATAGTATAAGTGCAACCAGCGGCTTTCGTTATCCTACGATGCAAGAATTTATGTCCGGCAGGATAAGGCGACTAGAGCCATCGCTTTGCACTGGCTAAGTCTTCTATATCGCTAAGGCTCGACGAAAGCCGGGTTTTCTTTACCTACGGGTAATTTCCTGCGCAAACAAGGCACCCAAGTTTTCTTTAGGCGGGGAGGCGGAGCAGGATTTTTTCGGGGAAAATAGAATAGTATAAGATTATGTGGGCTGGAAAATCTGGGATGGAGGAGATTTTGTGAATATATTTGATATTCTGATCCTCGGTTTTCTCATTCTAGGGGCTTTGCAAGGATATCGGAAAGGCTTGATTTCCGGACTTGTCAGTCTATTGGGGAGTCTTTTGGGTTTCTATATTGCGGTCAAAGAATACCTTAACGTGCTTGGATGGGTAGAACAGCATACACCTCTCAGGCAGTGGCTGGAACCTGTAGTCTATCGTTTTGTGCTTCCGTCGGTTCAATCTCAGGCCCAAACCACACAACAACAGGCGATAGATCGTATCTTTTCGATGATTCCTAAAGAACTTCAAGGCTTAATCGGGTCGGGTACCGTGCCGGACTTCCAATCGTATACTCAAAATATGGTGAAAACGATTACCCAGAATATGGCTGGAGTTTTGACGGATAATTTGATGCGGATCCTAGCCTTTTTCGTAACCTATTGCGCCGTGGTCCTTATCCTTCAAATCTTAGCGACCATTGTACTCACTCCTTTGGCTTTTTTTGGTGGTACAGTCAACCGCGGAGGAGGATTCCTATTCGGTGCCTTGGGTGCATTGGTGGGGATCGCCGTCATCGTTGGTTTAATTTCACCCTTTTTAACGATTTTCGGTGAAAATGGTTCTCTTGCTCTTTTGCAGCAAGCCTGGTTTTATCCTTACCTCGTTCAAATCTTTGAGGGATTAAAATCGATCTTCCGTTTAGAACTCACTCAGGTGAACTTGCCTTTGAATCTGATGCAAGGAATCGGAATCGCAAATTAGTTTTTAGGTTAATCTACTGAAAAGCGGAAGGGCGAGGTCTAGAATTACGATGAATTCACTGCTAGAAATCATAAACTTCAACTGGCAACAGACGGGTTCATTTTTGCTTCAAACTTTAATCTATATCATTGAAGTGCTTTTTGTCGCCCGAGTTAGCTATATGCTTGTCGTCTATTTTTTGCGTGGGGTGCTCCTCAAGAGAGAAAGAAAAGTTCTTTTCGATCAACGTAAAGCTAACACCTTATTCCCTCTTTTGCGAAGTATTGCCTTTTATGTGATAACGTTTACGGTCATAGTTCATATCTTGCAAAAAGTTTTTCCGAGTTTCGATACCGGAACCTTGCTTGCTTCTGCTGGCGTCCTAGGTGTCGCCTTGGGCTTTGGTTCGCAGAGCTTGGTGAAGGACATTATTGGTGGCTTTTTTATTCTTTTCGAAGACCAATTCTCCGTAGGTGATTTTATTAAAGTAGGTTTATTTTCCGGAACGGTTGAAGAGATCGGACTCCGCGCGACTCGCTTACGCGATTCGGGTGGCGAACTCCATATTATCCCTAATGGGGGTATTACTGCTGTAACGAACTATAACCGGGGGAAAATGAGGGCTTTGGTGGACATTCAGGTCCCCTATGCTGAGGATCTGGATCGGGCTATGGAGGTCATGCATAAAGTTTGCAAGGAGGTTCAGACTGAATATGGAGAAAAAATTATCGAACCTCCGGAGGTTCAAGGGGTAATTGAGTTCGGAGAACTGAATGTTGTTCTTCGTGTGATTGCATATACAGTAGCCGATGAGCAGTGGGGTCTGGAACGTGAACTTAGAAGAAGGATCCATAAAGCTTTTTTGGCGGAAGGAATTCGGATTCCACAATCGAACCTTGTCATCACCAAGAAAAATAGTGACGTTAGTTAGGAGGAGTGAAGAATGATCCCCTTACAAGTTGGAGATATCATTCGACTACGTAAACCGCACCCCTGTGGCAGCACAGACTGGAAAGTTATGCGTACGGGCATGGATTTTAGAATTCAATGTTTGGGTTGTCAGCACCAGGCCTGGATCCCACGGGTAAAACTTGAACGCCAAATTAAGGAGATATTGCAAAAGGTGGAGAAACCACCTGAAATTTAAGACAGACTAGATAAGATTCAAAGTGATGGAGGATATAATATGACATTACATGCAGGAATTGTGGGGTTACCCAATGTGGGAAAATCTACGTTATTTAATGCGATTACCCAAGCAGGTGCAGAGGCTGCCAATTATCCCTTCTGCACGATTGATCCGAATGTCGGAATTGTCCATGTTCCTGACTCCCGACTTGGGGTGTTAGCAGATATGGTTCATCCGGATCGCATTGTTCCGGCAACGGTTGAGTTTGTGGATATTGCGGGCTTAGTTAAAGGAGCAAGCAAAGGCGAAGGACTGGGCAATAAGTTTTTATCACATATTCGGGAAGTTGATGCCATCGTGCATGTCGTTCGTTGTTTTGATGACAGTAATGTCGTCCATGTTGAGGGGAGCGTTGATCCCGAACGAGATATCGAAACGATTCAACTGGAACTTATTTTTGCGGATATGGAGAGTGTAGAGAAGCGTTCCGAGCGAGCGACAAAGCTTCTTAAATCAGGGGATAAAAGGGCCCAGGCCGAAGTTGAGTTATTAACTAAGCTGAAAGAAGCTTTTGATGAGGGCCATGCAGCACGCAGCCTGAGCTATACGGATGAAGAAAAAGAAATACTTAAAACGTTTTCTCTTCTCTCGCTGAAACCCATATTGTATGTGGCAAATGTGAGTGAAGAGGAGCTAACCCACAACGAGGAAAATTCATATGTCCAAAAGGTGCGGGAAATTGCGACCAAGGAAGATTCGGAAGTGGTTGTGGTCTGTGCCAAAATTGAATCAGAAATTGCCGAGCTTGAGGAAGAAGAGAAAAAGATTTTCTTAGAAGATTTAGGATTGGATGAATCGGGCCTTGACCGCTTGATTCGGGTTGCTTTCCATCTTCTTGGGCTCATGACCTTTTTCACGGCAGGACCGATGGAGGTCAAAGCCTGGACAATTCACCAAGGGACAAAGGCTCCTCAAGCGGCAGGTACAATTCATACGGATTTTGAACGTGGGTTTATTCGGGCTGAAGTGGTTTCTTATGCGGATTTTGTTGAGCTGGGTGGCCAAAATGCTGCTAGGGATAAGGGCCTTGTCAGGCTGGAAGGTAAAGATTATGTCATGGCTAATGGGGATATTGTTCATTTCCGATTTAATGTGTAACTATTAAACAAGGGCGTCGTCAGTTTGCAAATCTTTGGCGATGATGCTATAATATTTAATCGGTAGTCTATTAAGACTATGTATCCCTGCCCCGTTCATGCGGGGCCGCTTAGTCCGAGGGGAGGTGCTATTATGAAAGCGTACGAATTACTTTACATCATCCGTCCTGATACGGATGATGAGGCTATTGCCGCTACAGTGGACAAGTATTCTGATGTTGTGATTAACAACGGAGGAGCAGATGTTGTTGTAGATAAATGGGGCAAACGCCGTCTAGCTTATGAAATTGATGATCTTCGGGAAGGATTTTACATCCTGATGAACTTCAATGGAGAAGGACGTACGGCACAAGAAGTTGAGCGGGTCATGAAGATATCCGACAATGTTGTGCGTTTCTTAACCACGAAAAAAGAAGAGTAGTATTGGAGGGGTTGCGAATGTTGAATCGCGTCGTTTTAATTGGCCGTTTAACGAAAGACCCCGAGTTACGTTATACCCCGAGTGGGGTTGCGGTGGCAACCTTCACTCTAGCCGTTGATCGCAATTTTAAGAATTCGAACGGTGAAAGGGAAACGGACTTTGTCCCGTGTGTCGTTTATCGACAACTGGCTGAGTTGTGTGCTAACTTTTTATCTAAAGGTAAATTGGCCTCTGCTGACGGACGTCTTCAAATCCGATCTTATGAGGGCCAAGATGGTCAACGTCGGTGGGTTACGGAAGTAATCGCTGAGAATGTCCAGTTCTTGAGTCCGAAGGAAAATGGGAACTCAGGGAGTGGGACAGTCGGAAATGCCAGCGATGTGGGAACTTATGGTCATGAAGTGAGTTTAGATGACGATATCCCATTCTAAACAGGAAGGGGAGTGAACGTATATGAAACGCGAACGCGGACGCCGTCCAAGAAGACGGGTATGCAGTTTCTGTGTAGATAAAGTTGAGTCTTTAGATTATAAAGAGACTCACAAATTGCGCAAGTATGTTACTGAGCGCGGCAAAATATTGCCTCGTCGTATTTCGGGTAACTGTGCAAAGCATCAACGCCAAGTTACGATTGCGATTAAAAGAGCCCGGCACATTGCGCTGTTGCCTTATATCGTAGATTAGCAAAAAAGGGAGCAGGAGCTCCCTTTTTTTATATTCTTTATCTATTAAGTGGGTTTGCCTTGCAGGAAATAGACTAAAGTCAGCGAACATTTCCTAGATACGGCTCAAACAGCTGTTTAATTAATTATTAGAGATACCGGAGGGCGTCCACGATGGAAGTTGACGTAGTTAGAGGGCTAAAAGCGATTGATGAATTAAAAGTTGAACTGTTAAAATCCTTATGGATTTTTGAGCGTGGAGCAATTGAGGGCTCAGATACGGCATTGATGCAGGGTTTAGCGGATATAGTCGGTATCAGTTATTTACTGACCCGTCGCTTAGGCTTTGATTATACGAGACTAGACCGAACTTTAATTCAGGGTTTGGTAGAATGGAAAGATAATGATACTATGAAGTTGGAAAGTCAGTGGGGGGATTTAAGCCTCTTGTTAAGCTATCTTGCCCCCGAAGAATAGATAGGAGCAGTTGAATGTACGTTAGTGACCAGAAAATGACTCATGGGTTAGCGATCTTTGTACTTTTAGCAGGCCCGTGGTTGGGGATCTCCAGAGGAATCGGAGGTTGGATGCTAGAGGTCGCACTGCTCATAGCAGCTCTCTGGGTAGGGCGTAGTATGGGCTTCAGGTTAACGACCTTATGCTTATTTTGGGGTTATGGTGCCGCACTTCTTGCCGGGGGTGGATTGGCTTCACTG
Organism: Desulfitobacterium sp.; assembly: GCF_035539115.1. Lineage (GTDB taxonomy): Bacteria > Bacillota > Desulfitobacteriia > Desulfitobacteriales > Desulfitobacteriaceae > Desulfitobacterium_A. Next base: position 62,554 of record NZ_DATLJA010000043.1, read on the forward strand.
GCCAATATCGGGTTCCTACCATGGGTCAGCTTGCTTATGGTATGGGGAACAGAGCATACTTGGCCACAAAAATCGAATTTTTTCTGGTGCTTAGTTTTGTCCGGAATCTTAGGTATTCTGCCGATTATCCCAACCCTTCAAAATGGAATGAGTTCAGATGTTATGCAAGAACTCATACGCTCGATGATGGATCAATACCGACAATCCGGTATGCTGGCAGATTTAACTCAGCGAGGGATTAGCGAAACAGATATCCAAAATTATTTACAACAATTCTTCCATTATCTCTTTCTAGTTGTTCCTGGATTAGCCGCCTTAGGGGCAATGATTAAATATAGCGTGGTTTACAATTTCTTTGCCCGCTGGCTGCCGCAAGAAGATCAACCTTTTCCCTTATTTAGTTCTTTCAGGTTGCCGTGGTTTGCAATCTGGGGAGTGAGTCTTGGAATTGCAAGTTATTTGGTTGGAGATCAATGGAATTATCTTGCATTGCGTGTCTTTGGGATTAATCTTATGTTCATTTATGCATGTTTGGCGCTTGTCTTAGGAAGCTCTATTTTCCTATACTATCTACGTTCTCCGCTTTTATCAGGATTTGTTAAATGGATTTTAATTGTTACGGGTTTTATTTATTTTCAAGTAATGATAATCGGTTTAATCTTACTTGGACTTTTTGATTTAGTCTTGAATATCCGCCGTATACCGGAGGATAACCAGTGAATTAGGGGGTATTTTCATGAAAGTAATTCTCACAATGGATGTGAAAAGTCTCGGTAATAAAGGTAAAGTCTGTGAAGTATCGGATGGTTATGCCCGAAATTTTCTTTTCCCTAAAGGGTTAGCGCTTGAGGCTACACCAGGAAATATGCATGATTTAGCATCTAAAAAGGCGAATGAAGACAGAAAGAAAGCTAAAGAAAAGGAAGAAGCACAATCATTAGCTGCAAAATTATCTTCAATCACGGTTGAAGTGCATACGAAAACTGGAGAAGGTGGACGGCTTTTTGGGTCTGTAACTAATAAAGAGATCGCCGAAGCGCTTAAAAGTAAGCATGGTATCGAAATTGATAAACGTAAATTGGATGTCAAGGAACCAATTAAAGCGTTAGGAACCTACACCATTCAGACCAAACTTCATCCTGAAGTTTCCGCGCAGCTCCAAGTCCAAGTCAAAGCAATCGAATGTTGATTTATTTTCTTAACGTTGAAAGGGGAGCCCGATGAAAGGGTTTTTAGCAAAGTGGCTGAAAGAGGATAAGACTCAAGATGCTAAAACGAGCGGGGAACAATTGAAACTTGAGATTGATGCCTACTATCATTTGTTATCGAATATCCATGGGTCTGATAAGCTGGTGCTTAAGGCCGTTCGCCTAGATGCTTTAAGCTTAATGCGATCCGAGAATCAGTTGGATCGTATCAAAGCTTTACAAAAAATCGTCTTTGAGGATCCAACTGATCCGCCTATCTCTTCTCCAGAGAAATTACCGCAGATTTTAGCTGAAATTGAAGAACAGCTTGTAGAACTTCAAGCTCGACGCATGGTTGAAGAGAAATTGGATAAAGCGGTTGCTGAAAAAATTCAAGAACATCATGAAGACTATGTGAAAGAAATAAAAAATCAGGTTCTAAGAGATTCTACGGGTCCAGATAATGCCCAAACTTTCAAAAAGCTGGCCCAGATCGAAAAAATGAACACTATCAAACTTGCTAATTCTGTGACTGAAGTACTTCGGCCTCAAACTGTGGAGGAGATCATCGGTCAAGAAAATGCATTCCAGTCTTTACTGGCTAAGCTGGCAACATCTTATCCCCAGCATCTCCTAATTTACGGACCTCCCGGAGTAGGGAAAACTTCTGCGGCACGAGTCGCTCTGGAAACCGTGAAACAGCATCCGCATTCACCATTCTCCCTAAATGCTCCCTTTATTGAAGTTGATGGAACAGCCTTACGTTGGGATCCACGGGACGTTACGAATCCTTTGATAGGATCAGTCCATGACCCAATTTATCAAGGCGCGAAACGGGAATTAGCGGATACAGGAGTTCCTGAGCCGAAGTTGGGATTAGTAAGTGATGCTCATGGCGGAATCTTGTTTATTGATGAGATAGGAGAAATGGATTCTCTCCTTTTAAATAAACTGCTAAAAGTTCTAGAGGACAAACGGGTTTATTTCGATTCATCTTATTTTGATTCTTCTGACCCGCAGGTTCCACTCTATATTAAAAAATTATTCGAAGAAGGCGCTCCTGCTGATTTCGTATTAATTGGAGCAACAACACGCGACCCAAGAGAAATTAATCCCGCTTTGCGGTCGCGCTGCGCCGAAATCTATTTCAGCCCTTTAGAACCCCAAGATATCCAGCAGATCATCCGACAAGCTGCCGAAAAATTGGATGCTGAGATCGAGGAAACTGTCCCGCAAATCATCAGTGAATATGTAACTGAAGGACGAAAAGCCAATAGTATTTTAACGGATGCCTATGGGTTGGCCCGCTTCCGCCATCCAGAGCAAAAGGAAACGAAAGTTGGTCCGGAAGAAGTCTATGAGGTCCTTCGTTCGGCCCGTTTGAGTCCTCCTGTTTCCCAAAAGGCTCAGGAGACTGTAGAAATCGGGCGTATTTTAGGTTTGGGTGTCCTCGGATTCGTCGGTTCTGTCCTGGAAATTGAAGCGATCGTTTTCCCTGGACAAAGTGGCAAAGGAACGATCCGTTTTAATGAAACGGCGGGTAGTATGGCTCGGGATGCGGTTTTTAATGCTGCTGCTGTGCTGCGCACGATTACAGGGGAAGATCTTCGAGATTACGATGTCCATGTCAATGTGGTTGGCGGTGGTAATATTGATGGCCCTTCAGCGGGGTTAGCGACCACTTTGGCGCTGTATAGTGCACTTAAGAACAAACCTCTCCACCAAGATGTTGCGGTTACCGGGGAAATTTCCATCCAGGGAAAAGTGCGACCAGTTGGGGGAATCGCCGAAAAGCTTTTTGGTGCAAAACAGGCAGGGGTTAGAACCGTTTTAATTCCTAGAGGTAATCTGGCAGATGTGCCGTCGGGATTACAGGGAATTGAAGTGCAAACTGTCGAGACGATTCAGGAGGCCTTAGATTATATTGGCTAGGAGGAGAAAGTAGATGGAACTCACCAAAGTTCCTCCCCAGAATCTAGAGGCAGAACAGGCTGTGCTTGGGGCCCTGATGCTTGACCCAGATACGGGGAGTTCCGTTTTTGAAATATTACAGCCTGAGGATTTTTATCGAGATAATCATCGTTTGATTTTCCTTGCCCTACGGGATTTATTTGAACGTGGGGATCCGGTTGATTTGGTGTCTGTGGCCGAAGTCTTACGTCAAAGCGGGCGGTTAGAGCAGGTCGGCGGAATCGCTACTGTCTCCCAAATTGCTCGCTCTGTGCCTTCGGCAGTCAATGCTGAATTTTACGCTAAGATTGTTGCTGAAAAGTCTATGCTTCGGCAATTGATACGCGTGGCTGGACGAATTGCTGAAAAGGGCTATGAACCTGGGGAAGAAGCGACAGCCCTCTTAGCAGAAGCAGAGAAGTTAATTCTTGACTTAACCCAACGGCAAGTCAAAGATGGGTTTGAGCCCATCCGCAATATTTTACTAAATACGTTTGAAAAGATTGAAACTCTTTATGCGCACAAGGGAAATCTGACAGGCGTTCCCACCTTCTTTACAGAATTGGATAGAATGACTTCAGGATGGCAACCTTCGGACTTGGTTATTATTGCGGCGCGTCCTTCGATGGGTAAAACTGCTTTGGTTTTAAATATGGCTCAAAATGCGGCAGTCCGCGGTAAAGTGCCTGTAGCCATTTTCAGTTTGGAAATGTCTAAGGAACAGCTTGTGCAAAGAATGCTTTGTTCTGAAGCCATGGTTGACCAGCAACGAGTCAGAACAGGTGACTTACTCGATACTGATTGGCCTAAACTCACACGTGCTGTAGGTCCACTCTCTGATGCACCCATTTATATCGATGATACGGTCGGTATTTCCTTAGTTGAGCTTCGTTCAAAGGCACGCCGCTTAAAGATGGAACAAGGTTTAGGACTGATCGTCATCGACTACCTACAATTGATGTCGTTAGGACGTCGCGTCGAGAGCCGGCAACAAGAGGTTGCTTCCATTTCCCGAGGGCTTAAAGGGATTGCGCGGGAACTGTGCATACCAGTGATTGCCCTTTCTCAGCTCAACCGAGGGGTTGAACAACGCCAGGATAAACATCCAGTGATGTCGGATCTTTTGGAATCTGGGGGAATTGAAGCGGATGCGGATCTTATTGCTTTTATCTATCGGGATGAATATTACAATCCTGAATCTGAGAAAAAAGGAATTGCGGAAATTGTTATTGCGAAACACCGAAATGGTCCGGTAGGGGCCCTGGAGCTCGGATATATAAAAGAGTTTACCAAATTTGTAAATTTGGATCGCCAACATATATAGGCATAGAAAGATGAACAATCTCCATCAAATGTCGAATATTAGATACTGTATACAAGATGAATGTTCGAAAAATCCGTTGACATTATGGGCGATGGTTGTTAATATAAAACTGTTTGTGAAGTGTATAATTCCTGAATGAAGGAATCCTTGTTATGGGATAATAGAAACTTGAAACGGAAAAAAATTGTTCGGATTCAACCTTAATTTTTTGGTAGAGATCTAGGGGGTATTTTGTTGATAGATCGCTATACCCATCCAGAAATGGGTAAACTATGGCGCGAAGGTTATGAGTATGATCGTTGGTTGGAGGTTGAGCTGGCTGTAGCCGAGGTCATGGCTGAGCGTGGGGAGCTTCCTGCTAAGGCATTGCTTGAAATTCGTGAAAAGGCTAAAGTTAACCCGACACGAATTGCAGAAATCGAGAAGACTGTACGGCATGACCTTATCGCTTTCTTGCAAGCCGTAGTTGAGGAAGTTGGGGAAGCTGGAAAGTATCTTCATCTGGGCTTAACCTCTTCGGATGTCAAGGATACGGCTTTGAGCCTTGTCCTCAGAGACTCTGGCGAGCTTTTGCTTAAGGATTTAGCTGATTTGAGGTCTGCTCTAGTTAAGCGGGCATTGGAGAGCAAAGATGTTGTTATGGTGGGTCGTACTCATGGGGTTCATGCTGAGCCGCTTACGTTTGGTTTGAAACTAGTCTTATGGATCGCTGAAATCGATCGCCAAAGCGAGCGTTTGCAACAGGCGATCGAGTCTATCCGGGTGGGAAAGATTTCAGGAGCTGTCGGAACCTATGCGAATGTTTCTCCCGAGATTGAGGAAGAAGTTTGCGAACATTTGGGCTTAAAGCCAGCTTATGTAAGTAATCAAATATTACAGAGGGATCGGCATGCCCATTACGTGACTACCCTTGCCTTAATCGGGTGTACGCTTGAAAAAATGACAACAGAAATTCGCAACTTGCAACGGACGGATATCTTAGAGGTTGAGGAACCGTTTGCCAAAGGACAAAAAGGCTCTTCGGCTATGCCTCACAAGAGAAACCCTATTATAAGTGAGCAGGTAGCTGGTATGTCACGTTTGCTCCGGGGAAATGCGTTAGCAGCTATGGAAAATGTTGCGCTCTGGCATGAACGGGATATGACGCATTCTTCGGTTGAACGGGTTATTCTTCCCGATAGTAATATTTTATTGGATCATATGCTGAGGCAAATGACCTGGATCATTAATGGTTTGAAGATTCATGCAGACAATATGAAAAGTAATCTTCTCAAGACCTATGGGTTTACATCTTCACAGAGAGTGTTACTCGCTTTAGTGGACAAGGGTTGTATGCGCGAAGACGCATACAGTTGGGTTCAACAGGCTGCTTTTAAAGCGTGGGAAGAGGGGAAGGAACTGCGTCATGTCCTCCTGGAAATACCGGAGGTTATGAACTATTTAACCCCTGAGGACCTCGAGACCTTGTCTGATTGGAGCTATCATCTTAAGCATACTGATGATGTATTTAAACGGTTAGGGTTGATCAAAGCTTAAGAGCTTGTCCATTCATCAGTTCGTAAATATGATTTGGGGGAATGAAAATGGCAGCAGTCGTTTTGCTTGGTGCGCAGTGGGGAGACGAAGGAAAAGGTAAGGTTACGGACTTTCTCGCCGAAAAGGCGAATCTCGTTGTTCGTTATCAAGGAGGTAATAATGCGGGTCATACCGTTGTTGCCCAGGGCGAAGAATTTAAACTTCATTTGATTCCATCAGGAATTCTCTATGCGGATAAAATCTGTATCATCGGCAACGGAGTTGTTGTTGATCCGAAAGTTCTCTTAGAGGAGCTCGCCTATTTAACAGAGCGTAAGGTTAAGATGGGGAAATTATTCATTAGCAGCAACGCTCATATCATTATGCCTTATCATCGTTTACTTGATGAATTAGAAGAAATAGCGCGTGGCGATCAGAAAATTGGTACGACCAAACGTGGAATTGGTCCGGCCTATATGGATAAAACTGCCCGGACGGGGATTCGGATGATGGACCTCCTAGATCCTGAGGAATTTGCTGCCAAATTAAAACGGAATCTTGCCGAGAAGAATAATTTTTTGGTTAAGCTCTATGGTAAGAAGCCTTTAGATTTTGAGAGCATTTATCAGGAATATAGGGGCTATGCCGAAAAACTACGTGCTTTTGTCACGGATAGTTCCCTGACTATTGATAGAGCAATTAAAGCAGGCGAGAGGGTTCTCTTTGAGGGTGCCCAAGGAACTCTCCTGGACTTGGACCATGGAACCTATCCTTTTGTGACTTCTTCTCACCCAACTGCTGGAGGAGCATGTATCGGGGCAGGTGTCGGTCCAACACAAATCAATAAGGTAGTCGGGGTGATTAAAGCCTATACAACACGGGTTGGGGAGGGACCGTTCCCCACGGAATTGCTCGATGAGATGGGAGATCAAATACGTGAAGCCGGTCATGAATTTGGGACAACGACAGGGCGAGCCCGCCGTTGTGGGTGGTTCGACGCAGTCATTGGCCGGTATGCGGTTCGCGTAAGTGGAATTTCCGACTTTGCATTAATGAAACTTGATGTCTTGTCTGGTCTTGAAAAAGTGAAGCTCTGTGTAGGGTATCGGGTAAATGGGGAAGTTATCGATGAATTTCCCCAAAGTCAGAAAGTATTCAGAGCGTGTGAGCCCGTTTATGAAGAAATGCCCGGCTGGCAAGAGGATATAACTTCGGCCCAGACCTTTGAAGACCTACCAGAGGCCGCCCAAGCTTATATACGCCGGATTGAGGAACTTACCGTAACGAAGGTAACCTTGATTGCGGTAGGGCCAAGTAGAGAGCAAACGATTGTTCGCGGCGAGATTTTTTAATACTAACAGAAAGTATAAATTTTTGGCAGATAAACTCTAAGTGCAACCAGCGGTTTTCGCTTTCCTACGATGAATGCGGTTAAGTTCGGCAGGATAAGGCGACTAAGGCCACCGCTTTGGCGCTGACCAAGTCTTCTATATCGCAAAGCTCGGCGAAAAGCCGGGTTTTCTTTATACTAACAGAAAGTATAAGTTTTGGGCAGATAGCATAAGTGCAACTAAGGCTTCCGCCTACGCTAGAGGCTTGGCGCAAGCCAAGTTTTCTTTACATTTGAAGTCTTAGGTAAATAAAAAAGTTGACAAGATCCGAGGATTGCTGTAATATTTTAATTCGTGAGCGAGTAATGAGCCATTAGCTCAGTTGGTAGAGCACCTGACTTTTAATCAGGGTGTCCCGCGTTCGAGTCGCGGATGGCTCACCACAATGGCCCGTTGGTCAAGCGGCTTAAGACACCGCCCTTTCACGGCGGCTACATGGGTTCGAATCCCATACGGGTCACCATTTATCCTTACGTGCCTCGGTAGCTCAGTCGGTAGAGCAGAGGACTGAAAATCCTCGTGTCGGCGGTTCGATTCCGTCCTGAGGCACCATTTTAATACTCTAAGTATATTAAACCTTCGCTGGTGCGGAGGTTTAATTTTTTGAAGATAGTGTAGACTAAATTCGTTTTGCGTTACAGCTTGTCAACGTGCTATAATCAAAAAGGATTTCGAAGTGTGAGAGGAGGATGTTTTAAATGGCTAAACACATCCAAACGATTGTTAAAGCTAACTTAAGTGAGACGGTCAAAACGGGTGGCTGCGGAGAATGCCAATCTTCTTGTCAATCCGCATGCAAGACGTCTTGCACAGTAGGTAACCAAGTTTGTGTTAAGTAAGTACTTAATTTCTGAAAAGAAAATCGCACATAGGTTATCAAGAACCCACCTGATTCAGGCGGGTTCTGTTTCTGTATACGAAGGAGAGGAATTCCATGTTGAATTTAGACAACTATAAAATCGCCAAGAATGTTCATGCCTATCACCAAGGGGATATCAATGTTGCGTATGATATTAATTCCGGCTCACTCCATGTTTTAGATGATCTGACGTTTGCTATTCTGCAAATCATGAAAAAGCTGCAGAGCAATGGGAAAGTTCTCAAGGTGCAAGAAATTTTCTCTTTGCTTCAGGGTGAAGGTCAAAATTGTTCTGAGGAGGAACTGCGCGAAGTTCTCGGCGAATTTGGAGAACTTCAGAAAGAGGGCATCCTTTTTTCGCCAGAGGCTGAAGAATGGAATCCGGTCTATCCCGAGCGCCCGATTATTAAGTCTATCTGCTTGCATGTAGCTCATGATTGTAATTTGCGGTGTAAGTATTGTTTTGCTGGAACGGGAGCTTTTGGCGGTGACCGGGGTTTAATGAATATTGAGACAGGTAAAAAAGGAATCGATTTTGTCCTGGATGCATCGGCCCACCGCAAACATTGTGAAGTCGATTTTTTTGGAGGAGAGCCGCTCCTTAATTTTCAAGTTGTTCTAGAGCTGGTTCATTATGGTCGGCAGGCGGCAGCAGAACGTGGCAAAACCATAAAATTTACCTTAACGACCAATGCAGTACTTCTCACAGAAGAGGTCCAGAACTTTTTGGAGCAAGAGGATATCAGCGTCGTACTGAGTATCGATGGTCGGCCAGAGGTTCAGGACCAGATGCGTCCCTACGCCAATGGAAAGGGAAGTTACGATCAAGTCGTTCCGCGTATCCAGCAGTTTGCAGCGAAACGTCCGGAATCTTCGCCACACGCTGTCGGAACGTATTACTACGCTCGGGGAACCTATACCCATTTTAATCTCGACTTTGACAAAGATGTGGACCATCTCCTTGAATTAGGAATCAAACAGATCTCGCTCGAACCAGTTGTGGCCAAGCCGGATGAATCCTATGCTTTTCAAAAGGCTGATTTACCTAAGATCCTGAAAAGTTATGATCGCCTTGGGGAGGATCTTTTAGCACGCAAAATGAAAGGTGAAGAATTTAGCTTTTTCCATTTTAACGTTGCGCTGGAACAAGGCCCATGTTTGCCTAAACGGATATCTGGCTGTGGAGCGGGTCATGAATATGTCGCCATCTCTCCGGAGGGAGATCTTTACCCCTGCCATCAATTTGTGGGGCAAGAGGAGTTTAAGATGGGTTCTCTTTGGGATGAGCCAATAGAACTGAATCCCCATTTAATTCAAGCTTTCCGAAATGCTCATATTTATAAGAAAGCGTCTTGCCGAGATTGCTGGGCAAGGTATTCCTGTAGTGGGGGCTGCCACGCGGCAAACCATGCCTTTAGCGGTAAACTAGATGAAGTGTATACTTTAGGCTGCGAATTCCAAAGGAAGCGCTTAGAAGTCGCGCTTTATTTGCAAATCAAAGAGAAAAGTTTAAACTCTAGCTATGAAAAAGATTCGGCAACGAAATGAGTTAGGGCGTTAAAAGGGTCATCACTGTCTTAAGGGTCATTAGAAAAACTAAACGCAGAGCGGAGAGGATAAAATATGGCACTCAAGCGATCGGCTTGTCCGTTGAATTGTCCAGATAGTTGTGCCTTTCTGATAAATTATTCGGAAGAACAGGGACTGCAAGTCAGGGGGGAAAAAGAGAATCCAGTGACTCAGGGTTTTATCTGCTCGAAGGGGCAAGCCTTAGCTAAGCTGGTTTTCTCGCCGGATCGCCTAAAGTTTCCCTTGCTCAAGGATAAGCATAAAGGTAATTTCCAAAGAATCTCTTGGGATGAGGCTTATGAACTTTTGGCGCAAAAGATCCAGGAGACTCTGGATCAGACGGGTCCCTTAGGAATTCTTCACCATTATGATTATGCTCACAGTGGGGCATTACGAGCTTTGGATCAGCGTTTCTTTCAGGCTCTTGGGGGAATGACGGAGCCGGAGGGTAGTATGTGCTGGGGTGCCGGATATCGAGCTCAAGAGATTGATTTTGGCGGAGTGTATGAGAATGACTGGACAGAGCTCGTCCATGCCAAAGCCATAATCCTTTGGGGTAGGGATCCTGCCGTTACCAATATCCATCTTGTTCCGCATTTGTTGGCGGCCAAGCAAGAGGGTGCGCATCTCCTGGTGATTAATCCGACCCGGGTGAAAAGTGCTGACTTGGCTCAAGAATATCTCCGCGTTAATCCAGGTAGCGATGGGGTTTTGGCCTTAGGACTTGCGCATATAATTCTGCGTGAGGGCTGGCTTGATTGGGACTTTGTGCGGAATTACGTTCACGGCTTCGAAGAGTTTGCGCTTAAGGTTAAGGAATATGAGCCTGCGCAAGTAGCAGAGATAACCGGGATAAACGTGGAAAAACTGGAGGAGTTGGCTCGTTGGATTAGTCATTCAGGCCCGGTGAGTTTTATCCCAGGCTATGGCTTACAGCGTTATGTCCAAGGTGGGAATACGCTACGTGCGATTAATGCGTTAGCAGCACTGACCGGAAATATTGGGAAGCCGGGTGCAGGGGTTTATTACGCTCATCAGTATCACAAGGGGCAGCTCAATACGGTTACTTTGCCTGAGGAGCGGTATCGTGTACGAAGATTTCCTCATCCATTTTTCGCGGAGAGTATCCAAAAAGCCGAGCCCCCGATTCAAATGGCGGTGGTGACTCGTTCCAACCCCTTGCTTCAACAACCGAATTCCCTTCTCTGGAAGGAGGTCTGGAGCAGGATTCCTTTTAAAGTAACTTTGGACCTGGTTATGTCGGAGACGGCACGCCAATCCGATTTAGTGTTGCCTGTGACGACAATATTTGAAGAAGAAGATTTGATTGCGACTTCCTGGAGTCCGATGCTTCAAGTTACCGAAGAGATTGTTCCGCCTCAAGGTGAGGCTAAACCTGAACCCATGATCTTTAGTGAATTAGCTGAGCGTCTAGGTATTGGGCAGGAATTCCGCTTGACTCCGGCTGAATGGATTAGGGAGATTATCTCCCCCTTGCGTGAATACGGGATTACCCTGGAATCCTTGCGTCAAGGTCCTGTGCGAGCTCCCTATATTCCGAAGGTAGCCTGGGAGAATTTAAACTTTGCAACCCCAAGTGGGAAAATTGAATTGGCTTCGGATTTGGCACTGAAGGAAGCAGGGGAACGAGTCGCTTCGCCTCGGATTCGGCAGGCTGGGAAGAATACGACTCTTTCAGTAGACTATCCCTATCATTTGCTGACTCCGCATCCCCAACAGGCCATTCATTCTCAGTTCCAAGCGGATGAGGGATTCCAGATGCTTATCCACCCAGATTTAGCGGCGAAGTTCTATCTTTTCCCGGGTGACCAGGCCCTCGTGGAAACGCAATATGGTCAGCTCTTGGCTCGAGTTTATGTTTCCGAGGACATTCATCCACAAACCGTTGTGATTCCTGAAGGGAGTACGAATAGCGGTTTAGGGGTAAATCAAATGATTCAAGGCCAGTGCTCAGATCTCGGCAAATCGACTTCGTACTATGAGGTCGGTTGTCAAATCCGCAAATGGCTTGTGGACTAAATAAACTTGAGATGTTAAAATAAGGAAGAACAGAAAGACCAATTGTTCAGGAGGGATTAAGAGTGCATAAAAAGCATCGGACTACGGCAATCATTATTGTTGCTTTGGTTAGCCTAAGCATGATAGGGTCATCTTTCGCTCTTTTTTTCAGTGATACACCCGGGACTCCGACTGCAACAGCAGCAAATTCTAAGAATTCTGCAGATTCCCAAGTACAAAGCTTGCAGAGCCAGGTTGACGGTCTTAATCAAGCCGTTAAGGCGAATCCGCAAGATCCCAATCTTCACCTCAGTCTAGCAAATTCTTACTATGACTTGGGCATAGCTCAATTGAATAGTAAGCAAGATCAAGCGGCTACAGCCAGTTTGAAGCAGGCGACAAATGAGTACCAAGAGGTGCTCAAGAGTAAAAAGGATGATGTCAATATCATGGTGGATATGGCAACAGCAGCTTTTTATGGCGGGGATAATACTTTAGCCGAGACAACCTTTAAGCAGGCCTTAGCGATCAAACCAGACTTTTTAAATGCTTTACTTAATTACGGGATTTTTCTAATGGAGGCTAAAGGAGATTATTTGGGGGCTATTGCCGAGTTTAATCAAGCCTTAAGCACGAATCCCTCATCGACAGATGCAGATCGCATTAAAGGCTTAATCAGTACGGCGCAAGCTAAGCTTAACGGGAACGCTGGAAAATAAGGAAAGTCCTTTACTTTCACCTTTCAGATCCAATAAATTATTAGAGGCTGTTCACAAAATCTCCATTTCTTTGGAGATTTTCTTTTGCTATAATAGAAGTTACTGGGAAGAAGGTAAAGAATAGTGCATTTTGCGACGCTAGTGAGTGGTAGTTCCGGCAACGCAACTGTCGTCGGGCATAAAAATCGAAACTTTCTTATTGACTGTGGTGTTTCCCTTAAAGCCTTGCTTAATAATCTTGCTCTTTTAAATATTCCTGCCACGGAAATTGAGGGCATCATTGTGACGCATGAACATACCGATCATATTAAAGGAATTGGCCCTGTCGCGCGTAAACTTAAGATCCCGATTTTTGCGACAGCGGGAATTTGGGAGGAGATGACTCCTTCTCTCGGGAAAATTGATGAACAGCAAAGGATTATTATCAAAGATTCTTTTTCATGTGCTGGACTAAAGGTTCAAGTTTTTCCGACCTCACATGATAGTAGGGAAAGTTACGGATTTAGAATTCAAGGCCCTGTTATGGGATCTGCTAGGGAAAAAACGCTTGGCATAGCAACAGATACCGGGATAATTACTGAGGAAATGAATCATTATCTCAAGGGGTGTGATGCCCTCATTGTCGAGGCCAATCATGATGAAGAAAGATTATGGAATGGAAGGTATCCCTGGTATCTAAAAAAACGAATTAGTGGAAATCGGGGGCACCTTGAAAATAAACAACTGGCTGAGGGACTTTTGGAATGGATTCAAGGGAATACCGAACGTGTTGTCCTAGCCCACTTAAGTGAAGAAAATAATACTCCGGAACTGGCCCTTTCGACCGTTCTCAAAATTCTTAAGGATTCACACGTGGCGAAGGATAATCCAGACTTGCGTTTAAGAGTTGCACCACGTTATACGCCGCATGAACTTATTATTTTGGGAGAAGACTAAATTCAGAAATTGAGGAGGTCGAGGATTATGAGTTATTATAATAATCCCGGGAAATACCCCGAGTATTCACCCGGTTCTTCCAGACGTAGACCCGGAATTTTCTTTATCGTGGTCTTAGCCTTAGTTAGTGCGCTTGTGGGTGGACTGATTTCAGCTGCCATCGTCATCCCAAATGTCTATGGTAATCAAGTCGCTACCAATCAAGTGGTTTTAGGTCAAGGAACAACTACCCCGCCCGTTAATGTTACAAACCCTACCGGTTTTCCAATTGCTGAGGTTTCGAAGGCTGTAGGGCCAGCTGTAGTTGGGGTGGGTAACTTCCAGCAAAAAGGGCGTTTATTTGGGAATAGCGGCATGGCTGAAGTGGGAAGTGGTTCCGGTTTTATTATCGATGCTAAAAATGGCTACATCGCAACCAATAATCATGTTATTGAAGGGGCTAAAAAAATCGTTGTTAGTTTGGCTGATGGACGAAATGTCGATGCAACGCTTGTTGGAGCCGATACCCGTACGGATTTGGCAGTCATCAAAATTTCTGAAGTTAATAATTTAACGGGTGCTCAATTTGGCGACTCGGAGAAACTTCAAGTTGGAGAGCCTGTCGTAGCTATCGGTAATCCGGGAGGCCAGGAATTTGCCCGTTCGGTAACGGCAGGGGTGGTTTCGGCCAAAAACCGTGTTTTGGAGATTCAGGGGGAATCAAGTTTTAACCTGATCCAGACCGATGCGGCAATCAACCCAGGAAATAGCGGTGGGCCATTGGTTAATTATCAAGGACAAGTGATTGGCATTAATTCGGCTAAAAATGCTGAACCGGGCTATGAAGGAATGGGTTTTGCGATTCCCATCACTGATGCCCTACCCTTCATTCAACAGATGATTGAAAAGGGCTATGCTAGCCATCCTGGTCTGAACGTTTCAATCGATGAGCGTTATACAGAAGAATGGGCAGCTCAGCAAGGTTGGCCAGCTGGGGCTTATGTTGCCCAGGTAGCTACCGGTGGTCCGGCAGATAAAGCAGGAATTAAAGCAGGGGATGTTGTGACGAAGGTTAATGAGGCCACGATTAAGAATGCTTTAAATCTCACTCGTCAACTCTTTCGATTTAAGCCTGGGGATAAAATAACGGTCACATATTATCGGAATGGCGCGACCCAAGATGTATCGGTGACCTTGGCTGAGCTGAAGCAGTAATAAGGAACTAGGAACTTAGTGGCGGTTTGCCATCGGACAATGACTTAAGTGAGAGAAAGAAGTTAAATTAAGATACATGAAGAAGGGGAGAATACAAAGCAATTGTATCCTCCCCTTCTTAGAATTTGAGGTGAGAATATGTTGCAGGCTAAGGTCGTGGCCGTGGGTAAGGTGAAAGAAAAATTTTTACAGGAAGGGATAAGAGAGTACTCGAAAAGACTGAGTTCCTATCTGCGATTAGATATCGTCGAGGTTACGGATGAGCCTTGTCCGGAGAAGCTCTCCGAGGCGGAGGAAGATCGCGTTCGGGAGAAGGAAGGAGAGCGAATTCTTAAAGCTCTGAATTCCCAAGACTATGTTGTGTTGCTTGATCTTAAGGGTAAGGAATTGACATCACCGGAACTCGCCAATTTTATAGATGATTTGGCATTGTATGGACGAAGTAATATCGCCTGGGTGATTGGTGGATCACTAGGAGTTGCGGATTCGGTTCGCGAGCGCTCAGATTTTTGCTGGTCGTTTTCAAAATTAACTTTTCCCCATCTACTGATGCGGGTTATGCTTTTGGAGCAGATATATCGGGCTATGAAAATAAGTAAGGGAGAGCCGTATCATAAGTAGAGGCGGATCAAGGCTTCTTAACTTTTAAACTTCATTCCAATGGAGTAGGCTCGGTCCTAGTTACGATTTCACCGATGAACTGGGTGTGCAGACCAATATCGACCGTATGTATTAGTCGACATTCCAAAATCAGGGGGAATTCTCTAACATAAGGGGCATCAACAATTTCACTCTTAACTGCGGTTAAAAGTAATTATATTATGATAGCCGGGCTGCCATAAGACAAAAAATATTATGCTTGTGGCTGTTGTATTTTACAAACTATAATAAAAGAGAAAATTAACTACTTAGAGGGAATGCAAGCATGGAAAACCATACGTTTCGAGATTTGAATCCAAGAAATATTGTGGCCGGGATTGTAGCTGCCTTATTAGCGATTACAGGTCCACCTGCTCTGATTTTAGAAGCAGCTGCCAAAGGAAATTTCACGACAACACAAACAATTGCTTGGATGTTTTCTGTTTATGTATTCGGCGGGGTTTTTAGCATCCTCATGCCCTTACGTTATCGGATGCCGATCGTGGGGGCCCATTCGATTACTGGGGTAGCCTTTCTTGCCACAGTTACCGCGCAATTTACCTATCATGAACTCATCGGTTCTTATCTTTTGGCCGCTTTGCTGATGCTACTAATTGGGGTTCTGGGTATTTTTTCAAAGTTAATGGATTATGTACCCAAGGAAATTATCGCAGCAATGCTCGCGGGCATGATCACAAAATATATGGTTAATTTTGTGGTTTCGATAAGTCAGCTAGTATTCGTGGGTGGCTCTGCACTTCTTGCCTATCTCTTTTTTAGTAAAGGAAAGAAGCGGATTCCGCCTATGGTTGCTGGGGTTCTAACAGGAACTGTCCTCTTACTTTTAACCTATCCCCTGAGTAGTAAGGGGATGAAGGTCCCTTTTGTTTTTCCACACGTTCAAGTTCCTGAGTTTAGCTCCATAAGCTTCCTCTCAGTTTCCATTCCTCTTGCCCTGCTTATTTTAAGCAATGATGCGGCGGTCGGGATTGGGGCTTTAGAACAAAATGATTTTCATCCACCTGTCAATCGGGTCGTTACCTTGAGTGGTATTTTTTCGATCATTACGAGTTTCTTCGGCGGACAATCCGCAAATATTGCGGGAATGATGTCGGCGATTTGTGCAGGTGAAGAGGCTGGCCCGAAGGAAAAGAGGTATATGGGAGCTGTTGTTTCGGGAGTCATTATTCTGTTCTTTGGATTATTTTCCTGGAAGCTGGTTCCCTGGATTCAGGCTTTACCACCAGCATTTATTTCGATCCTTGTTGGCTTTGCCCTTCTTGGTGTGTTTGGCAACAGTCTACAGATTAGTTTTTCCCGACCGACGATGAAACTAAGTGTGGCTTTTGCTTTTGTGATCGCTTTATCGAATATTACGATCTTAAGTATAAGTGCCCCCGTATGGTCCTTATTAGTCGGGACATTGATTGCCCGCTACATTGAAGAGCAGACGAGTATTCCCAGTTGAGGAGAAGTTTAGCTGTTGCCCTTGATGGGTAATTTCAATGACTTTTGTGGGGGAATCCGTCATTTTCTGGGCAAAGGTTTTGGAGACCTGAAGATCATCGGCGAAATGCATGGGAATCAAGAACTGAGGATGAATTTCCTGAATAAAATGTTCGGCACCGGCCGAATAATTTTCCTCTAATCTTGGATCGACGGGAAAAAAGGCAATATCGATTTGTTCTCCCTTGAGTTTCTTGATTTCATCTTTAAACCCCTTTTCGGCTTTAACCATTTCTTCTGGAGTATCTCGCCAGTACCACCAATTTAGGTCACCGGCATGGAAGAGACGTAGGCCCTCACATTCGACGAGGAAGGAAACACCGATATCGGTAGAGTTATAGGCTTTAACTTTAAGGCCATCGACCGTGATCACTTCATTAGGAGCCAAGGAATGAACATGGTTGACCGTGGGGGGGACAGGAATATCGCTACTTAATATGTACTGGGTGGCAGGTCTCCTTTTCTGCCATTCGAAGATGACAGGATTAAAATGGTCAGGATGGCTATGCGAGGAAAAAATAAAAGTCACTTTGTCGTTGAGCTGGATTGGACCTCGATAATAATCAAAGACCAGAACATGATGCTCGGTTTCGACACTAAAACCACTATGATATAAATAATTAATTTTGATATTCAAATTCTCCATTGTTATCACCTCTTAATGATTATACAATAATTATGGATAATCCTAACGATTTTATGATCGAGATTTATTGATGATTTTGGGATATACTAATACAATAGATTGAAGAGGAAGGGATTCGAGATGAAATTTAAGTTTAACCATAACAATATCAATGTCTTTAATCTAGAGAAAAGCTTGGATTTCTATAAAGAAGCGTTGAAATTAGTCGAAATCAGTAGAATTGAACCGAAAGATGGGGATTTTGTTTTAGTTTACCTTGGAGACGGCGCTACGCAACATAAGTTAGAGCTGACTTGGTTAAAGAATAGAACAGAAACTTATAATTTAGGGGATAATGAATTCCACGTTGCCTTGACCGTGGATGATTTTGCAGCTGCTTATGAACATCATCAAAGGATGGGGTGTATTTGTTTCGAAAATAAAGAGATGGGAATCTATTTTATTAATGATCCCGATGATTATTGGGTAGAAATTTTACCCGCTCATTAAACTACTCTCAGAAATGGACGAAAATAATTAATAATAGCGAGGTAATCTCAAGAAGAGGAGATTACCTTTTATTTGAATAGGTGAAAACAATGATAAAATTTAAACCCTTGAGCTTAGAAAACCGAGATTTACTGCTAAAATATCTTAAAAATTATTCCTTTAAGACGTATGAATATTCCTTTTTAACTCTTTATCTCTGGAGAAAATATTGTAATGTTGAGTACGCAATTTTTCAAGATGGGCTGCTTCTGAAGAAAAACGAGGAAAAAATCGGGAGCTTTTTTATGCAACCGCTTGGCTTCCCCAAAGAAACTTTACCCGACGTTATTCAGGAACTTAATCAGCTAAAGCAAGAAGATATGGCTTTTAAGTATCTTTTCCGAGATATCGAAGAACCGTTCTTGAACCAGCTGCAAGAGATTTATGGAATCGATGTTCTTTATCTCGAGGATACGAAGGATTTTGATTATATCTACGAAACCGAGAAATTAATTAATTTGCCAGGTACTAAACTGCATAAAAGAAAAAATCTATACAATCAGTTTATCAAAGCTTATCAGTTTGAAATCAAAGATATTCATGATCAGTTGGTCCTTGAAGATTGTCTCGATTTCTCAAGAACGTGGTTCGAGAATCAGAGTGTTAAAACCAAGCAGATTACTTGTGAACTTGAAGGAATTCGCGAGGTCTTAACTCATTTAGAGCTGCTTAATGCCATGGGTATGGCGGTCTATGTTGATCATAAAATAGTAGGTTTTACAATTGGTGAAAAGGTTAATTCGCAAATGGGCGTGATTCATATTGAAAAAGGGGATACAAGGTATAAAGGAATCTATGCTTTCATTAATCGAACATTTGCCAAGAGATATCTTAGTGATACGATGTATATCAATCGGGAAGAGGATCTCGGAATTGAGGGGTTAAGAAAAGCCAAACTTGCCTATGACCCGATCAAACTTGAAAAGAAGTTTATTATCCAATCGATTTACAGTGAGGCGGATGCACAGAAAAAATTTGTGGCCAGGGGATAAGTGGGTCTCGAACATTCGGGAAATGGTAACACTAGGGAGCAATTAAAGAAGGAAACTCTAATTTGGCGTAGAATTTTATCATTTTAGGGTTGATGGGGATAGAAAGGTTGATATTAGTGGAAAACACGTCTTCAAATTTTTTACGCAATATTATCATTGAGGATTTAAAGACCGGTAAAGAGGATCATATTTTGACTCGTTTCCCACCCGAACCCAATGGTTATTTACATATTGGGCACGCAAAATCCATCTGCCTAAATTTTGATTTAGCGGATGAATTTAAGGGAAAAACCAATCTTCGCTTCGATGATACCAATCCAGTCAAAGAAGATACCGAATATGTGGAGTCGATTAAGGAAGATGTAAAATGGCTGGGGTATGAATGGGATCACCTTTTCTTCGCTTCAAATTATTTTGAGGAAATTTATAAACGGGCTGTTTTATTGATTCAAAAAGGGAAAGCATACGTTTGTGACCTTTCCGCTGAGGAAATCCGTAAATCACGGGGAACGTTAACTGAACCAGGCAGGGAAAGTGTTGATCGCAATCGGTCGATTTTGGAGAACCTGGATCTATTTGAACGGATGCGTAAAGGTGAATTTAAGGATGGGGAGAAGGTACTCCGGGCTAAGATTGATATGTCTTCCCCCAATATTAATCTGCGCGATCCGATCCTCTACCGGATTGCCCATACGACTCACCATAATACGGATGATCTCTGGTGTATCTATCCGATGTATGATTTTGCCCATCCGTTAGAGGATGCAATTGAAGGTGTGACCCACTCTATTTGCACCTTGGAATTTGAAGACCACCGTCCTCTTTATGATTGGGTGGTTCGTGAGTGTGAAATGGTTAATGTACCCCACCAATATGAGTTCGCACGTTTAAATATCACCAATACCGTCATGAGTAAGCGAAAACTCAAACTTTTAGTTGAGGAAAAGGTTGTTGACGGTTGGGATGATCCAAGAATGATGACGATTTCCGGACTTCGCCGGAAGGGTTATACGCCTGAATCGATCCGCAATTTTGCCCGGGAAATCGGTGTCGCTAAAGCGGATAGTATCGTCGATGAAAAGATGCTGGAGCATTTTATCCGGGAAGATTTAAAACTAAAAGCTCCCCGAACGATGGCTATTCTTCAGCCGTTAAAAGTAGTGATTACAAACTATCCAGAGGGGCAAGTGGAAATGCTTGAGGCTGAGAATAATCCCGAGAATCCAGAAATGGGAGTCCGGCAAATCCCGTTCTCTCGGGAAATCTATATTGAACAGGATGATTTTAGGGAGACACCGCCGCCAAAATATTTTAGACTTTTCCCTGGAAATGAAGTTCGGTTAAAGCACGCGTACTTTATTAAATGCCAAGAGGTTATTAAAGATGAATACGGAAACGTCATTGAGATTCACTGTACGTATGATCCGGAGACGAAAAGTGGCTCTGGATTTACGGGCCGAAAGGTGAAAGGGACGATTCACTGGGTCGAAGCGAGTCAAGCCCTTCCCGCGGAGTTCCGTCTTTATGAGCCGTTAATTCTTGATGAACAAATGAAAGAGAAAGAAGAGGAAGGGAAGACGTTCCTCGATTATATCAATCCGAACTCGCTCGAAGTTCAAGCAGGCTTTGTTGAGCGGAATATGGCAGAGGCTAAGATTCAGGATAAATTTCAGTTTTACCGCCATGGGTACTTTAATGTCGATCCGAAATATACGACTTCCGAGAAGCCGGTATTTAATCGGATTGTCTCATTGAAAAGTTCATTTAAAATCGACTAAAAAACAGTGGATGTGATTTAGAAACGAAAAAGAAGAAGGCTGTGGGGATTATTAAAAAATCCTTACAGTCTTCTTCGTGTTTTGATTTAGAAGGTGAGGCCTGTCAAAACGACCCCGTTTAACCTAAACTGTACATAATAAGAAAAATGCGACATAGCTAAGGATGTAGATTTTTTATACAATTTACCTTTCTGAAATTTACGCTTTATTTATCGTCATCAAATTCTTTTTCATACTTTTGACCTCTGCGCTGATTAAACTTATTTGCGATTAAAAAGATTGCTACATATAAAACTAAAAATATGAATAGGAAAACTACTGGGTTTTTCCAGTCATACACTGCTGACTTCTTCATCGAATCATAAATAAACACCGCTGATGCAACCACTAGGACTGCAATTGTTATAATCAGATTCTTTACCGATTGCTTATTCCCATGCTCACTGTAAATACTTATCTTCATCATGTGCATTCTTATAAACTGATACAGCGGGGAAAATATCAAAATTAAATATTCCGTAATACATTCCTTTAAATCCATTTTAAATACTAAAATTTTAACTGAAAATGATAGAGCTACGCCAAGTAAAATTATAATTGCTAGTTCACTCCATATTTTATTTTTTGCTTGTTCAATTCTTTCATCTTTCATTATCATCATCCTTCCAAAAAATATCATTCAATGTTTTACCTAACGTTTTGCATATAGCCATACACAAGTGTAATGATGGATTAAATTTACCCGCTTCAATCATTCCGATGGTTTGTCTTGTTACACCAACCGCTTCTGCCAATTGCTCTTGAGACATATCCAAAATAGCTCTTGCTGCTTTCAATTTAAGGTTCTTCAAATATCGCCCCTCCTTACATTACATATTATACATTTTGATATGCAATATGTAAATTATATATTACATTAATATTGTAAAAAAAGCACTATCTTAGTCATTTGTTGTAAGACATTGATAATGCTAATAATTATTCCTTGCTTCGTAATATCCTACAATTATACAGTTAACACCAATAGCCCCTATTTTGAATTAAGATTTTGGGTATAAAAAACAGTTGCGATTTTCACTGATATTTTTGGTTTTTACACCTCAAGAACTGAACCCGTTATGCTAAACGACCTTATCTTTTTTATCATAAGATAATGAAACTAAGCAGTGATTGCCCCTGTTTTCGCTTCTGTGACCTGGAGGAGATCTTCGGGTGCGATGAAGATCTGTAAGCCGCGCATTCCGGCGCTGATGGACAGGCCGTCAACTAAGTCTACTGTCTCGTCGAAAAATACAGGATATTTTTTCTTTGTACCGAGTGGGGACACTCCACCGCGGATATATCCAGTTAGGGGTTGAACCTCTTTTAAGTGGACGACTTCGACTTTTTTATTGCCACTGAGTTGGGCCAAGGATTTAAGGTTAAGCTCTTTATCTGCAGGGATGCAAGCAATGATAACTCCCGTTTTATCTCCGCGCGCAACGATAGTCTTAAAGATCTGTTCGGGCGGGATTCCGACTTTTCGGGCTACGGTAACGGCAGATAAGTCAGATTCATCGACTTCGTAAGGAATTATTTTATAGGAAATTCCCGCTTGATCGAGGATCCGTGCAGCATTTGTTTTTTGAGACATGATCAGACCTCCACGTGAATTAAGTTAGAAGTTAATAATTACAATATAAGGATTGAATGGGCTTACGTCAAGACTTCACCGGAGGTAAGATGTGATCAAACTTTATTTAAAAAACATTTTTCTAAAGCATTTGGGCATTCTAAAAGTGGTTTAGTTTAAAGGAGGAATGTTAAAATGAATGAGGAAAAAAGTAAGCCAGAGGAACTCAAACGTCAACTATGGGAACCTGCTGGTGTTATCAGTGTTAGTGACCAACCGGGGAAGGATTATGGAGTTGAACCTCACGAGAGCAAAAAAAGAGGCCAAATAAAGTTAGAGGTCGAGGAGGCTTTTCATAATAAAGGCTTAATGGAGAATCTTTCAGAAAACACCTCGAAGCCGGGCCAGATCCAACCTTAAGCAGGATCGGTGTTGGGTTGACATAGTTTTTGATCTGTTGCATAATAGTACAATACTAAAAAAGTGAATGATAGAGGTGCGGTGAATTAAGAGTACGTATTGTGAGGCAGCCGAACAATGATCAATACGGAAAGGAATTCTCGCCGAAGCCTAGGTTCAAGGCTAAGAATCTCAGGCTGGGCTTGCAGTGAAAAAGTGCAAGACTGTCACCGGAAATTGGTGGAGTGCTATCTCGTCCATTGAAGGTGGAGAATTATTCTCCTGCCTTTAAAGCGGTTGTGAGTGTACTCGTAACCGCTTTTTATGATGGGGATTTGAATCGACCATTCACCGAAAAAAGGGAGGATTGGATCGTGGCAAATAAAACATTACCATTTAACCAAGAGAAGTTAGAAGCAATTGTAGCTCAATATGGAACCCCTTTTCACATTTATGATGAGAAAGCAATTCGGGAGAATGCTCGACGCTTAACTCAGGCCTTTGCTTGGGTACCAGAATTCCAAGAGTATTTTGCCGTGAAGGCGACGCCCAATCCTTATCTTTTAAAGATTTTGCGGGAAGAAGGTTTTGGCGCAGATTGCAGCTCACTGGCGGAGTTGGTTTTGGCAGAGAAGAGCAGAATTACCGGAGAAAATATCATGTTTACTTCGAATGACACACCCGCTGTAGAGTTTGAGAAAGCGAGAGAGCTTGGCGCAGTCATCAACCTTGACGATATCACTCATATTGACTTTCTGGAAAGAATTGTGGGTATACCTGATTTAATTTCTTTCCGCTATAATCCTGGACCCTTAAGAGCGGGTGGAAATTCCATTATCGGAAATCCGCAAGAATCAAAGTATGGTTTAACGAAAGAACAACTTTTTCATGCCTACGAAATCGTGAGGGATAAAGGCGCTACTCGCTTTGGTCTGCACACGATGGTGATCTCGAATGAGCTTAACCCCAATTACTTCATCGAGACTGCAGAGATGATGTTTGACCTCGTTGTCGAACTTAAAGAAAAGTTAGGAATTAGAATTGAACTCGTCAATTTCGGGGGTGGAATCGGAATTCCTTATCATCCGGACGAAGAGCCGGTTAAATTAGAATATGTTGGCGAGGGAGTTCGTAAAGCCTATGAGGAACGGATTATCCCGAGGAATTTACATCCTCTTAAGTTGGCGCTGGAATGTGGGCGGGTGATTACAGGCCCTTATGGTTACCTAGTTACGCAGGCTCTGCACAAGAAAGAAATTTATAAAAACTACATCGGCTTGGACACATGTATGGCTGATTTAATGCGGCCAGGTATTTACGGAGCGTATCATTATGTGACGGTGGTGGGAAAAGAAACGTGGCCGAAGGATCATATCTATGATATAACCGGCAGTTTATGCGAAAATAATGATAAGTTTGCCATCGATCGGGAACTTCCTCGTATCGACCTAGGAGATCTCATCGTGCTTCATGATACGGGTGCGCATGGGCACGCCATGGGTTTCAACTATAATGGTAAGCTTCGCTCAGCTGAACTCCTCTTAAAAGAGGATGGAACAGTCGAAATGATCCGGCGGGCTGAGACCCTTGAGGATTATTTTGCTACCCTGGATTTTTCTAGATTAGGGTAAGCAGAAAAGACCTTAACAATTGATCCCCTCATACCACTTGAGCTTGAGCCGTGGTCTGGGGGGTCAATTTATAGTTACGCGCGAAGGCTATATCGACGACCTTTTCGCCACGTGCCGAGAGCATGCCCGCATATTCGTTAGCTTATCGATGATATATTCAGCGACTCCATTCCGTGTATCTTCGACGTTCACTTCCATTTGTTAACAATTACATTCTATATAAATTATCAATAATTCAATCTGATATATTACAATACGGCTTTAAAAGATTAATTTAGGAGGATGCAGGAGTTTTACGGCTTGAGGTGGAAATTATTCTCTGCCTAGATTAAGTAGGAACGCACTGAAGGGAGACTCACTCATGAAGAGCACTTTAATTAGAAATATTTTCCGCAATCCTGATCCGTATTTCAATCAAGAAATTGAGGTTTCAGGATGGATTCGGACGCTTCGGGCTTCGAAAGCCTTTGGTTTCATCGAATTAAATGATGGGACTTTTTTCAAGAATCTCCAAGTTGTTTTTGAAGAAGGTTTGGAGAATTATGCGGAAACCGCGAAATTGGCAACGGGAACTTCGATTATCGTTAAGGGTATTTTAGCTGAATCACCAGGTGCAAAACAGCCGTTTGAACTTAAAGCGCAAACGATTGTTGTTGAGGGTGAGTGTGCCTCGGATTATCCCCTGCAAAAGAAACGCCATTCTTTCGAATATTTGCGGACAATTGCCCATTTGCGTCCTCGAGCCAATACGTTTTCTGCCGTCTTTCGGGTGCGCTCCTTAGTGGCCTTCGCGATTCATCAATTTTTTCAGGAGCGTGGCTTTGTGTATGTCCAGACCCCGCTTATTACGGGCAGTGACGCTGAAGGAGCTGGCGAAATGTTTCGCGTGACTACCTTAGATTTAAATGCGCTGCCTCGGACGGAAGAAGGGAAGATTGATTACAGCAAGGACTTTTTTGGACGGGAGACAAATCTGACAGTGAGTGGGCAGCTCAATGTCGAGGCCTATTGTATGGCTTTTCGGAATGTCTATACCTTTGGACCTACTTTTCGAGCAGAGAATTCCAACACCGCTCGGCATGCAGCAGAGTTCTGGATGATTGAGCCTGAGATTGCCTTTGCCGATTTGGAGGATGACATGGAGTTAGCTGAAGACATGATTAAATACATAATTAATCATGTTCTCGAAAAGGCTCCGGAAGAAATGGCGTTCTTTAATGAATTTGTCGATAAAAATTTATTGGAAAGACTCAATAATATCGTCCAATCCGATTTTGAGCGGGTCACGTATACTCGGGCGATCGAGCTGTTAGAGAAGGTTAAGGATCAGTTTGAGTATCCTGTGGAATGGGGGATAGATTTGCAAACCGAACATGAACGTTATCTGACGGAACAAGTCTTCAAGAAACCCATTTTTGTTACGGATTATCCCAAAGAAATCAAAGCGTTTTATATGAGGATGAATGAAGATCAAAAGACGGTTGCAGCGATGGATCTTCTTGTTCCTGGAATCGGCGAAATTATTGGTGGAAGCCAACGTGAAGAACGTTTGGATGCCTTGGAAAAAAGGATGGATGATCTCGGCCTCAAAAAAGAAGATTACGACTGGTATCTTGACTTGCGTAAATATGGGGGGACCCGTCACGCGGGCTATGGTTTGGGTTTTGAGAGAATGATCATGTATTTGACAGGAATTTCTAATATCCGGGATGTTATTGCATTCCCGAGGACGGTTAAGAACGCGGAATTTTAATCTAATCCGAAATAAAATAGACCGGGGCAACCCGGTCTATTTTTTATGCAGGTTTGGATAGCCTGGACAGGTAAGCGAGGATGTGGTAA
This sequence comes from Desulfitobacterium sp., assembly GCF_035539115.1. Lineage (GTDB taxonomy): Bacteria > Bacillota > Desulfitobacteriia > Desulfitobacteriales > Desulfitobacteriaceae > Desulfitobacterium_A. The sequence continues at coordinate 88,790 of NZ_DATLJA010000043.1, forward strand.
TTTTAAGAATGGGGAGGAATACTATGAATCTACTGGTTACAACCGAGGCTCAACACTATATTTTTTTAAAGGGTGGAAATGCACGAGCTAAGCTGGAGCATCCGTCCCTGCAACTGGGTCGTCCGAAAGAATCTGAAGTTAAAGAGTATAAGGAAGTTCAACTGAATGACCATGTTAAAATTTATGTTCATTTATCGTTATTAAGCCTAGATGATAGTTATCAACTTAAAATAGATTTAAAGAGGGGCCTTTTGGGCAAGAGATTAGTATTAACAGGAATATAAAATAATGCTTGCAATCTAAGGAGGAAAAGTTTATGCCTAATCGAGAATTATTACTCATTCCTGGTCCGACACCGGTTCACGACGACATCTATGAAGCTTTGGCAGGGGAGACCATGGCTCATACCGATTCACGGTTTGTCAAGATTTTCGAACACAGTTTGGAAATGACCCGACAACTGTTTAACACAGATGGCGAGGTTTTTGTTGTAGCTGGCTCAGGGACTTTGTCGATGGAACTCGCCATCATGAACACGGTGGCTCCTGGCGAAAAATTATTAGTGATCAGTCATGGCTTTTTTGGAGACCGCTTTACACCTTTAGCTAAAGCGTTTGGGATTCAAGTAGATACGATTCAGGCTGAATGGGGCCAGCATGTTGATGCGGCTGAAGTTGAGAAAAAATGTGCCGAAGGACATTATAAAGCGGTAACCGTAACGCATGTTGATACTTCGACAGGTGTCATGGCTAACCTGGAGGAGTTAGTACCGGCTGTGAAGAAAAGCGGTGCGCTTTTCATTTTGGATGGAGTCTGTGCTGCAGCTGCAATTGAAGAAGATATGAAGAAGGAATATGGGAATCCTGAATACCGGATTGATGTGGTCTTAACAGGGTCCCAAAAAGCAATCGGGGTTCCTCCGGGATTGGCGATTGTTGCCTTTGGGCCGAAGGCTCTTGCTGCCCGCGAAGCGCGGGAGGGTGTTTTGGGGTATTATGCGGATATTAAAAACTGGCTGCCGATTATGCAGGATCCAGGGAAGTATTATGCGACCCCACCGGTCAACATGATCTATGCTTTCGAGAAGGGTATGGAGATGGTTATTTCTGAAGGCCTAAACACGCGTTATCGGCGTCATGCTGCGTTGGGCAAAGCCGTTCGGGCAGGTTTAGCAGTCTATGGCATGAAAGCTCTAGCTCCTGAAGCGATCGCGGCGCCGACCTTAAGCTGCATCCTCTATCCGCAAGGTGTTAATGACGCGGAATTCCGTTCGAAACTGGCAGCGAAAGGGATGATCATTGCGGGTTCGCTAGCTTCGTTGGCTGGTAAGGCATTCCGGATTGGGCATATGGGTAATGTCACCAAGGATATGTTTGTCAAAGCGATGGAACTTGTTGGGGAAACCTTGCAAGAGATGGGACAGAAAGCCGATACTCAAGGCGCGGTGAACGAGTTTAAACGGGTTTACGAAGCGAATCTATAAGTCTAGAAACGAGGGGACAGGTTCCTCGTTTCACCCTCATAGCACGACTTTGGAATCCTAGCTTAGAAGGCTGCGAACACGGGTCAGCGCCTGGGAAGAGAAATTTATCTTGAATGACAACAACGAAGACAAGGGGATGATTCCCTTGTCTTTTTTTTACAGACCCGTAAACGTAGCTTCTCGCACAGGAGTGAACGATTTCATCGGAGGGGCGTTAAAGCAAACGAAGCTTTCAAGACGAAAGCCCGGAAGGGGTTTCGCGCTTTAGCTTTAGCGGCGCCGTGGACTTGGCCAAACAAGTGCGATACTCTACACAGGAGACTATCGGGAAACAAGTGCGAACATCCCACTGGGACTTTCGGGCCTGATGTCGCGGGCGCAACCTTCGGGCGAACAGAGCTAAAGCGCGAAACAGTCCACCGGACTATTTCGTCACTGGACTGTTCGGGACGCGTAGGAGCGACGCACTTGCAGAAAGCAGAAGGGTTGGCAGAGCTGCCTCGGAAGCGAGTGACGACGGCACATGGACGTGCCTAGTGCAAGCGACTCCAAACAAGTGTGGACAGTCTCACCGGGACTATCGGGATGGGAAAAGGCGCTGTACAGCCCCGGAGATGTAAGTGAACGGATGCGCGAAAAGCTACACTGTATAAAAAACAAGACTATTCTAGAGTTCTACTCCAGAGTAGAATTTTTCGGTTACTAGTATTGGATAATTGAGCAAAACTTTAGCCACACTAAAGAAGAAATCTTTAAGTGAGGTGAGGAAGCATGACACGCAGGAAACTTTGGGCCGGAGGGCTTGCCTTAATTCTAGCCTTGGTTTTGACGAGTGTGGCGTATGGAGCTTTGGGTGATCGCTTGTTAAGCAAAGGATCAAATGGGCCAGAGGTCACTGAGTTGCAAAAACGACTAGCTCAATTGGGCTATACAGTCGGTACGCTGGATGGAAAATATGGGTCGAAGACTCAGACGGCGGTGCGTCGATTCCAACAAGAACATGGGTTAAAAGTGGACGGCTTGGCTGGAACGGCCACGATCAAAGAATTGAAACGTTTAACTGGTGAGAGCACAACATCCTCAGGTAAACCTGTCGGAACAAAGAACGTGGATGTCAATCTTTTGGCCCGATTAGTCAATGCGGAGGCTCGGGGAGAACCTTACCAGGGACAGGTGGCTGTCGCGGCTGTCGTCTTGAACCGGATTAAAGATCCTGCTTTTCCGAAAACGGTAGCCGATATCGTTTATCAACCGGGGGCTTTTTCCAGTGTGAGTGATGGACAAATCAATTTAGCACCTCAGTCTTCAGCCCTGAAAGCGGCTCAAGCAGCGGCAAATGGGTCTGATCCCTCTCAGGGTGCAGTCTTTTTCTTCAATCCCGCTAAAACTTCCAACAAATATATCTGGTCGCGACCGCAAATTCTTCAAATCGGAAATCATATCTTCACGCGCTAAGGAGGGAAAATGTATGCATAGAAAATTTTGGTATGGTGTTTTAGGGATTGCTCTTGTCCTTTCTTTAGGCTGGGGATTTAATGAATACCGGCAAGCCGAGAATTTACGGCTATCATCAAATAATCAAAATCAGCGCGCCTTTCGAGATTTAGCCAGCCACATGGATCAACTGGAAACTAGTTTAGCGAAAGGTCGGGTGGCTTCAACTACAAATCAAAAAGTGCTTCAATTAAGTCAGGCCGGAAGTAATAGCGAGGCTGCCATGAAGGACTTAGCCCAACTTCCAGCAGAGGACACAGGGTTAAGTTATGTGGGACAGTTCTTGAATCAGGTGGGAGAATTCTCACGAAATGCAGCTCAGAAGGTTGCGAATGGAACGAATCTAACCAGCGATGAGGAGAAGACGTTAGCCGATGTGCATGATCGTCTGATTACGACGAACCGAAAGGTTCAAGATTTATTGGTGCGCGTCGATACAGAAAACTTAGCGTGGACTAGTCCTCAATCTAATGTGTTTCAAAGGTTGAGCTTCGGCAAGGCACAGATTGCGGAAGCTTCAGCCGAAGGTCAGGATGTTCAACCGAACTCAGTGCGCGCTGGGTTGGATCAACTGAATGCCAGCCTGCAAAAGCTGCCGCCCTTCTCCTATACTGGAGAATTTGCCACCCGCTCTGTGGCAGAGCCGCTAGGGCTACCCACTCAAGAGGTGACTAAAGATAAGGCGCAGGAGGTAGCGAACGACTTCCTAGCAAAGGTAGGTTCCCCGGGTGTTAGTCTGGAATTTGCGGGGGTAAGCTCAGGACCGATGGGAGGGTATCTTTGGAAGCAAGGCGATATTAGCCTAACCGTCAGCAAACGGGGTGGGGTAGTTACTGAATTCTGGAATCAAAGGTCACTTCAGGAGCGGACGTTAACGACAGATCAAGCGAAGAGTAAAGCGCTGATGACGTTAACAAGCTTGGGCTGGTCGTTGGTGCCAACTTCGGTTGAGGATTATGGTGGATATATTCGGCTTGAAGTTATCGATGAAAAGGATAAGGTTCGCTACTATCCAGACAAAATCCGCTTAACGGTTGCTTTAGATAATGGACAGATCACAGCATATGATGCAACACCGTATTGGGCTTATCATCATCCGCGGAAACTTTCTTCCAAAATAACAGCGGACCAAGCAAGGGCCAAGTTGCAGAGCAGTTTTCAAACAAAGGAAACTGGTTTGGCTGTCATTCCGGTCTTAGGTAATCGCGAAGTTTTGGCTTATGAATTCCGTGGCACGTATCAGGGAGAAGAATATTTAGTTTATGTCAATGCGGAAAACGGCCTTGAGGAGAAGATCCAACGAATTATCAAGACCCCACGCGGAGAATACCTGCAGTAGAGAATAAACTTAAGCCCATGGTTAATTGCTTAGTCAAGTTTTCTTTAACCATTCTGAATGCGATGTTCAAAAGAATTTCTGACAGAGACAGATGATTTTATTTATCCAAACTGCCGTCTAAAGGAGGTTCAGATCCTTGATTCAACTGGATTTCTGTTTTTGGTTCAGTCTCTACAACCTCTTATGGACCAATTAATGATCGCGTTTTAGTAAGTCTTTAACTTTTAGCAGTTGGTAGATCTCGGGTTCGACAGTCAAACCCTATTTTAGGCACATGGTAAAATCTGATACCAGCTAATCATGCGGGTTACAGGGGTTATCCACAGGAAAACAGCTCAAAATCCCGTAGACACAAGATTCTGTGGATAACATCTGTCACCTGAAGAATACTTATTGATTATGTAGGTATTGAGTGGTAAAATATTTTATATGTTTTTCGATTCCCTAATAGGTATGTTTTAATATCATCAAGTAAATCAAGTTTGCTATTGAGCATTTGTATTATTCCGATAGCCTAAGCTTCAAATAACCTGACAAAAGGCAATATAACCTTTGATTTTCTTGGGTAAAAGAGAGTATTCTTTTTAAGTACGAAACCCATGAAAATACTGGCTTTTTTCTTCAGAAGTGGTTAGAAAACGTAGATACACGACAAGTTATTCACAGGTGCCTTAAACTCTTGTGCTCCAAGGATTTGAGGCATTTTTCGTGCCTACTGACTGTCGAACCCGAGTCAATATTTGTTCCCTTTCCTATTTATATTTCCTTACAGGCAGAACCAAAGCAGTAAACTTTGGGGATGTTGGGTGCAGAGCCCCCACTTATAATACATTAAGTCGGTCTTCAAATTGAACAAAAATGCATGAAAGGCTTTAGGCCTTTGTCTCACTGCCTAGTTGGAAACGCCCTGTTTCCAACTCGTCTCCGTTGCGTACTTTTCGCGAGTTTAGTATCCGCTCGCTTAGAAGAAGCGCGCCTTCTTATTAAATACGGAAGGCTAACAGATCCATTTCGCCATGCTGTCAGTAGCAGTCAATATTAACTGCCATGCGGCATGGCATAAAGAGATCTGCTTAAGGGGAGCGAAACGGATGGTTTCCACTGAAGTGATCGCTTACCCAGAGCTTGGTCCGGAGATGGTACGTCGGCTTGAAGTCAAGAATTTTCCGGTGATGGTTATTATCGATCAAGAGTGGAATAACCTCTATGAGACGGGGAAGGCACAGTATCGGAGGTTTTAACGTCGTGGTATGGATAAGGATTATCTAAAGTACTTAATAAAAAGCTCTAACCTTCAATATGTGAAAATTAAAGCTTTTTAACTGATGCGATTAATTAACTTTGGACGATAGAATGCCTTTTAACTTGATCGAAAATCACTTAGGAATCTTTTAAGATCATGCCTTTAGTTTCAATTCCAAGTGCAGCCATGAGAAAACCACCTAGGACAAATGCTCCTGCCACAATGGCGAAAACGCCAGTAATACCGATGGAGGATAGACCTGCACCGATGACGATGGGAGCAAGAAATGATCCAATGCGCGAGCATGCCGACGCAGCACTAACTCCGGTAGCTCGAACTCTTGTCGGGTAAAGTTCTGGAGTATAGGTATAGGTAATCCCCCAAATAGCAGAGACAAAAAACGAGGTTATAACACCAAGCAAAACAACAATACCAGTTGTAACATTATTACCTAATGCCCACCCATAAACTACTGCTGCAACACCAGCCAGTAAGAGGTTAGTTACTAACAGCCACTTGCGCCCAAACTTATCCATTAGATAGGCACATAGAATCTGGTTGGGTACATAGGCGATTTGCATAATTAAAACATAGAGGAAAGACTTGACCATTGTGTGACCAGCTTTGACGAAAAGCGTAGGCAGCCACGAAAATAAACCATAATATCCAAACATACCTAAGAACCATAATCCCCATAACATAATCGTACGCTTTATATATTTATTGGAGAAGAGCAAGCCCATAGTGACCTTCTCCTGGGTAGCGACGACTTCAGTTGCAATGTCATCTAAGACTACTGGTGGAAGAGTATGCGTTTTGGACGTAATCTTTTCAATCTTATCAATAATTTTCTCAGCATCATCATTGCGTCCTTGAGCGATTAACCAACGTGGCGACTCCGGTAAGTGACGGCGAACAAAGAAAATATAGAATGCGGGTAGGGCACCAGCTACAAAGGCCCACCGCCATCCAAATGTCGGAATAATAAAATAGGCAATGAGTGCGGCCAAAACCCAGCCCACTGCCCAGAAGGTATTAAGTAGCCCTTGTACTTTTCCACGGTGAGCTGCAGGAATAAATTCACCAAGAAGTGAAGTTACTACTGGTGTTTCGCCACCGAGTCCAACTCCTACAAGAAATCTAAAAACTAAGAGGTATGTGAAATTTGGGGCTACAGCACAGAGTAAAGAAAAGACTGCGAAGAGAAGCATTGTGATTTGAAATACTGCTTTTCTTCCCCAGCGGTCAGCAATGGGCCCGGAAAGCAAAGCACCAACGAACATGCCGACTAATCCAATACTTAATAAATATGGCTCCGACTTGAGTAGTGGTGAGATTCCACGCTTGGGTAAGAGCGGTAACCACAAATGTGACTAGGCCGACGTCAAAGGCGTCAAAGGCGTCAAAGGCCCATGCACAACCGTTGATCACCAACATTCGGTAATGAAATGAGCCTAAGGGTAATCGCTCCATTCGTGCAATAAGCATTTCTCTTGAATTATCAGACATTTAGTTTTCCCCCTTTACAGATTTTTAGGTCTAGTATTGAACGCGCTGTATTGATGTTCTATGCAGCATTACTCACCTCCTCTCATATAGTTTCTACTAAAGCTTAAAGCAAAAATTGTACAAGTTAGAGTTGTTGTGAAATCGAGTTTTCGTTGGGATAGTCAATTCGCAGATGACTTCCTCGGGTTTCGCGACGCACTAGGGCAGACTCCACAACCGATTTTGATATTTGCAGCATATTTTTTGCTTCAAACCAATGTTGATAGCTTGAAGGTTGAAGATGTGTAAGCATTTCTGATAACCCAATTAATTCACTTTGGCATTGAAGCAAATCCCCTTCTGAGCGTTGGACTCCTGCCTTAGTCCACATAAGTGGGCGTAGTAATAAAACCAAAGTACGGATATTATCGTTGCCTAAAAGGGGCAGGTTTAGGGTGGGGGGAGTAATTGTTTGAGTTGCGTTTTCTGTTGCATAGGTTGCCGCAGATCTTCCTGCACGGGGCCCAAAGACTGCGCATTCCACTAAGGCAGAACCGGCCAGACGGTTGGCGCCATGAATACCCCCTGTGCATTCTCCACAGGCAAATAATCCTGGAATATCCGTTTCGCCTTCCGAATTGATCTGAATGCCACCCATTGAAAAATGGGCAGTAACTTGCATTTTTAGATGGGAGCCATAGCCTTGTTTCACTAAGTCTGCAAGAATGGGGTGTTTCTCTAAATCTTTTTGGCTCATTCCAGATAAATCAAGGAAAACCTCACGTTGCTTGAACATTTCCTGGGCCAATTTATCACGGTTTTCCTGCTCGGCTTTAGGGAAATTTCGCATAAAACGCTCTTTTTTTTCGTTAATAAATAGTGCACCTTGGTCAAAAATCGCAGGATTTAAATCAAATATCTTTGGCCAACGTAGTCTGTAAGGGTAAAACTGAATAAATTCAAGTCCAGTAAGTCTCGCACCTGCCCGAGCCGCTATCGCTTGACCATCTCCGGTTATACCTATTGGATTGGAGGTCTCACTAAAAATCCTACCGAAGCCCCCAGTTGCCAAAATAACGGCTTTAGCGAAAACTAAAAGTATTTTATTTTTACAAAGACAAACCAGTCCGTTTATTTCCCCAGCTTGAAAGATTACATCAATGACCATCGTGTTTTCGAGCATACTTATTCCTGATTTTCTAACTTGTTCAGCGACTGGGGTAGTCAGTAGTTTCCCTTTTCTCGGTTCGCATGAATAACGGGTTATTTCTCCACCATTGGGTAGAGTTTCGACACCTTTTTCAAAGTGAACTCCGAGTGACATCACATGATTTACGGCCCTTGGCCCTTCAGAGATAAGAGTTTTAATCAATTCAGGATTCCCCATAAAACGTCCAGATTGCCAAAAAAAATTAAAATAGAGCTCTTGGTTCAGGGTATTCTGTTCTGCCACTCGGTGAACGGTTTGGGCAACCACTGATGAACCCGAACGACCAATTTTGTTTTTACAAACCATAAGAACCTTACAACCCTGTTGTTCTGCGGTAAGTGCAGCATACATACCAGCTAGACCACCGCCAACGACCACAACATCAGATATTATTTTTTGCATATGCGCTCTCCCCAAGTATCAAATATAAATTAATTATTTTCTCGAGTTTACTTTCAATATTGTTTATTGCAATAATGATGCCAATTTAAAAATAGGGTAACGAGAAATTAAAGGAGATATTGTGTATCATCTCGAATTTCAATTAATTAAAAATCTTTTATCAAGTTCAAACATAAAAATACCTTTATTCCGGAGGAGAAAAACATGCAACTTGAATCATTTCTGAAGTTATTACCCATTTTGGCGAAGACCACTGGCGGCTATGCAACGATCACAGACCGCGAGGGTCGTAGGCTTCGTACGTTTGATTTTAACGGCAATGAGGTGATAAAATTACGGGGGGAAATCTATGAATTAGCTCTACAGGCTGTAGCGAAAGGAGAGCCTCTGGTGGGTTATTCGCAGATTGTCGAACAAGCGAATGCTTGGGCTTTGCCCCTAGGGGGTTATGTCTTGAGCTGCAGCAACGTTGAGCGTTTAAAGAGAGAACAAAATTTTCAGGAGGCACTTCAACGGGCCCTACCCATGATCGCCCAAGTGGCTGGGGGAGAGGCTGTTTTATTTAACGATCTCGGTGAGCGTTGGATTAGTTATAATTCCGATGGAACAGAAAGGAAGCAATTCAAAGGGAAGATCAGCAATCAAGCACGCAAGGCGATGGAAATGCAAGAACCTGTTGTTGGAAAATCGTTTTCCGTGAACGGCGCTATGGCCGTTCGTATTCCGATTAATGAGAAGTTTGGATTTGGGTTTAACAATGAAAATGTCGCTCGCCAACATCAAAAACTATATGATGAAGTTAAGAAGTTTAACCAAACCCATTATACTTTTGAAGATATTCTTGGGGAGAGTGAGGCTTTAAATAAAACGAAAAGCATGGCCAAGTTTGTAGCCAACGGAATATCGTCGATCCTAATTTATGGTGAAACTGGAACTGGTAAGGAATTGTTCGCCCAGTCGATCCATAATGCCAGCAATCGGCGAAATAAGCCGTTTGTCGCGCTTAACTGCGGAGCCTTGCCGGCTACGTTAATTGAAAGTAATCTGTTTGGTTATGAGGAAGGGGCATTTACGGGGGCCAAAAAGGGTGGAAGCCCGGGAGCTTTCGAGCAGGCCAATGGGGGTACTTTTTTTCTGGATGAAGTTAGCGAGATGGAATTAAGCCTGCAGACGAAACTGCTCCGTGTTTTGCAAGAACGGGAAGTTGTTCGCATCGGAGGATTTAAGCCTCTGAAAGTAGATGTCCGGGTTATTGCCTCAACAAATAAGGATCTCAACGAATTAATTTCTGAAGGGAAATTCCGGCAGGATCTCTATTATCGATTAAATGTCGTTCAGATTAAGATTCCGGAGCTAAGGGAGAGACAAGGGGATATTTCTTTATTGGCAAGGTATTTTATTAAAAAATATAATAATTTCTTTGGAAAATCTATAGAAGATATTGATCACGAAACACTAAAAGTCCTCCAAAACCATACTTGGCCAGGTAATGTCCGCGAACTTCAGAATTGCATCGAACACGCTATGAATATGGTTGAGCGAGATGATTCCATCCTCTTAGTTCAGCATTTGCCTTCCTATCTTCACCAAAGGGTAGCTCAGGTTTATGATCCTTTGGTTGTCGAAATTCAGCCAGGAGGATTAAACTTAAGTGACGCTCTCAAAGTAACGGAAAGAACCATTATTAAAAAGGCTCTTCAAGTCTGTAAATATAAAAAAGTTAAGGCAGCGCAACTTTTAGGGATTAGCACGACCACATTATGGAGACGCTTAACCGAATTAGGACTTGAAAAGGAAGTTGACTAGGTTTACGTCTTAATTATATTACAATTCTGGAAACAAACATTTCAAAGCTGCAATTATAGCGACTTATTAATGCAATTAATGGTCAAAAACCCCCTTATTCATTTCAAAAATGAAATAGAGTAGAGGTGTTTTTTTTATATAATTCTATGAATTGTTACATAGATGTTTAAATTTATAGTCAAGCGATTAGGGTGATGCAAGCCTTAAATAACCGAGAACATTGCGAACAGCTTATGATTTAAGTGACATACCGGGTTTGGTATGATTCTTGCAATGTAAAAAGATTAGAAAATTTTAATATAAGGTGAGTCGTTTGACGTATTAACGAGCTGCCAATCACCCTTGAAAGGGTGTTATTTAAAAAAGGCAAAAAAATAATAGGGAGGAATCGTCTATGTCAATTCTTGCACTAACAAACATCGGGAAATTGGTTACGGGAGATATTCAGAATCCACTTTGTGATTCTAATACCATTGTGGTGAAAGATGGGAAAATAGCTAAAGTTGGTAACGCAGATATCTTGAAAGATTTCGAGGTAGAGAAAACAGTTGACGTAGCGGGTATGACCGTTGCTCCAGGCTTTATTGATTCTCATGTGCATACGGTCCTCGGTGATTATGCGCCACGTCAAAAAACACATGATTATCTTGAGGGAGCGGTTCACGGTGGAGTTACCACTTTTATCTCGGCTGGCGAATGTCATACACCTGGACGTCCGAAAGATCCGGCGGGGACGAAAGCCTTGGCTATCCTCGCACATAAATCTTTTAATAATCTACGCTCTACTGGACTCAAGGTTCACGGGGGCGCTGTGATCTTGGAAAAAGGTTTGGTTGAAGCTGACTTTGCAGAAATGGCCAAAGAAGGTGTTTGGCTCGTAGGTGAAATCGGACTGGGGAGTATTAAAAAGCCTGCAGAGGCTAAACCCATGGTCGAATGGGCTAAGAAATATGGGATGAAAGTGGCCATGCATACGGGCGGAACTTCGATCCCCGGTAGTTCTACCGTAACAGCTGATGAAGTGATAGCTGTTCAGCCAACTGTGGTCTCGCATATCAACGGTGGACCAACAGCGATTCCGCCTCAAGAAGTGGAAAAGTTGATTAACACTACAGATTTGACTTTAGAAATCGTGCAATGCGGTAACCCGAAAATCGCAGATTTAGTGGCTCGTAAGTTAAACGAAAAAGGAGCTCTGCAGCGGGTCATCTTTGGTAACGACTCACCCTCGGGTACGGGGATTATTCCCTTGGGAATTCTGCGCACAATGAGCTTGATTGCTTCGATGTCTGGAATTCCGGCCGAAAAAGTCGTCGCTATGGCTACAGGAAATACTGCCAGAGTCTTTGGCTTAAATACGGGTTTAATTGAAGAAGGTAAAGATGCGGATTTAGTAGTGATGGACGCGCCAATGGGCTCAGTTGCTCCAGATGCCCTGACTGCTCTTGAAGCAGGGGATCTACCGGGTGTAGCTATGGTCATCGTCGATGGGGTGATCAAAGTGAGTAAGAGCCGCAACACCCCTCCAGCAGCTCATAACTACGCCATTCTTTAAGCTTTCGAAAGATGCTTCACGAAGGGAATGATCATTAAATGGCAGTCGGCATAGATCTAGAGCTATGTACAGGATGTGGTATGTGTGCTCGAGAATGCCCCAATAAAGCGATTGTGATCCAAGAGAAAAAAGCCATTATCCAGGAAAATTGTGCAAGTTGTGGAATCTGCACTCGAGTTTGTAAATTCAAGGCAGCGAGGCAAACCCCTAAAATCAAGGAGGGAGCTGTTAAATGCTCTTCTTGTCCAGTGCAATGCGAGATTATTGAAGGTTTCACAGGAGCTTGCCAGCGATATCAAAACCGGGGAGGGACATTGGTCCGTAATCGTCAATTGGTGACGGAACTCCCGAACGGTGGACCTCTCATTTCAGCAGTCGGAGCGGGAACTGATTATCCGTGCTGTCGTCCCGCGCCTCATATTGTTCAGGATACTGTAAACGGAATTGAAACGGTGACGGTCGTGACGGAAGCCCCGTTAAGTTATAGCGGGGTTAAGGTCAAGATTGATACGAATTTATTTATCGGGGAAGAAACAGCTAAAGTTAAGCGAAACGGCAAAGTTGTTGGCTTAGTCGATACTGAAGAATATGGTTCAAAAATGCTCTCGATCGGCGGGGCGAACCTCCTAACCGGTAAAGACGGATTCATCGTCGCGCGGACGATCGTGGAATTTGCCAATTGCGAGCGAGTGACTCTAAAAGTTGAAAACGGAAGCACTCTTGAATTACAGGTCGGTTATCCTCCGATCATTGATGGGGTACAGGATCTGAAAATGCGCGTTGGGTGCGGGAGTGCCACAATTGGCATGTTCGCAGGAATTTTAAAAGAGGTTGTGGACGAAGCCATCATCCTTGACTATCATGTCGTTGGGCTATTATCAGAGCATTTAGCTGGCGAATACGTCGGTATGACGTGGAGTGGTGTGATCCCGAATGCGCGTAAAAGTACCCGCGGCCGTTATTTTGGGGAGCAGGGTAAAGGCTGGGGTGGTACGAATATCGAGAATCCCCGAGATGCCCTTAAAGACGTAGATATGTCAATTGCCAAACCCGGGATCAAGATTCTGGTCACAGAAACTACTGGGCAGAAGTGTGCACTCTTCCAAGTGAATGAAAAGGGCAACATTTCCGAAATTCCTGTAACCAAAGAAATCCAAAAGGCTGTTGATACCATTTCAGCTAACTGCGAGGAATCTAGGGTTTCGGTACTCTATACCGGTGGCACAGGGGGAAGCGCTCGTGCGGGGGTTGCCGTGAATCCGCTTAAAGTAACGCAGGCTGTGCACAAGGGGGACGCTAAACTGACAATCGGCGGAGCCGAAACTTACGTTTTGCCAGGTGGCGGGATCAACTTTATGGTTGATGTGGAGAAAGTTATTCCCAAAGCGTTTACTTGGGTGCCTGCGCCGGCAACTATCGCACCTGTTGAATACACCATGCCACTCGAAAAGTATAAAGAAATGGGTGGTCATATTCAATATATTAAGCCGCTCAAAGATTTTCTTAAAGATCTTAAAGATCAGTCGAAACAATGATCAGTGTTCTTGCTAAGGACCGCGTCTTTCTCGACTATGGACCGATTGAAATGATGTTGATGGCCACATCACCGCAGATGAGCATGATTTCGCAAATGCAAGAAGCAGCGCAGGAAGCCATTATCTGGTTAAATCGATTATCGCAGGTTCTGGACCAGGCGAAGGATGTCCGCACCTTGAACCATCCCCGTCTGACCGAACTCCCACTCCCCCTGCGTTGGATGGTTGAAGCGGTACTTGCTACAGGCGATCGAAGTCTTACGCCAATGGCTGCCGTAGCAGGAACATTTTCAGATCTTGTCGCTGATCGCTTGGTTGAAGCTGGCGCTCATAAAGTCATTATCAATAATGGCGGGGATATTGCGATTCGTCTCATTGGCTCTGAGCAAACAAAAGTTGGTGTAACTCCGAGTATAGGGGCCAATCAATTCACCCATGTGATTGAGCTATCCAGCTCCAAAGGTATCGGGGGAGTTGCCACAAGCGGAAGGGGCGGAAGAAGCTTTACTAAAGGGATCGCGAGTTCGGCAACAGTTTTAGCTGAGACAGCACGTGTTGCGGATAGTTGTGCGACTCTAGTTGCCAATCATTGTTTTGCTCCAGATCCCAATATCTTTCAATTACCAGCTGAGAAACTCGACCCTCAGACAGATATTCCGGGACACTACGTTACGGTTAAAGTCGGAGAGCTGAATCAGGAGGTCAAACGTAAAGCGTTGGAAAATGCTTTAGTGAAGGTTAAGGAGTTAGAGAACAAAGGAATTATTCAAGGCGCAGTGGTTTTCTTAGATGAGCTAGTCGGTATGATACCAGATGACTTATGTTATCCGGTCAAATAATAAGGAGGAAGAAAAAAATGGAGATTCGTAAAATCGTGACTGTCGTTGAAGAAACGCGTAAAGACGGAGAAAAGATGGTTACCCCCCCCACACGAAAAGCTTCGGTCGCAGCCGTCATCAAAAATCCATTTGCTGGGAAGTATGTTGAAGATTTAACAGAACTTATGGAAGTTGGCGAACAACTGGGTGAAATCTTGGCTAAACAAGCTGTGAAATCTTTAGGTATTACTAAAGAAGAGGTGCAGAGCTATGGCAAAGGTGCCATTGTAGGCGAAAAAGGAGAACTTGAACATGCTGCAGCCATTCTTCACCCGCGTCTAGGCAAACCGTTCCGTGAGCAAGTCGGGGGAGGAAAAGCGATTATCCCTTCCGCTAAAAAGCTTGGTGGAGTGGGAACGGGGTTAGATGTTCCAGTCCATTACAAAGATGCAGCTTTTGTGCGTTCACACTATGATGCGATGGAAGTTAGAGTTCCGGATGCTCCGCGGGCGGATGAAATTGTTGTTGCCGTGGTAGTCACTGCGTCGGGTCGTCCTCATGCGCGAATCGGTGGGTTACAAAGAAACGAGATTAAGGGAGAAGATGGCTTAAGATAACTCACTTTGAAATTTAACTTTAGGGTAGCGGGGCAACCGCTACCCGCCCTGTAGGGTGCAGTGAGGAAAGAAAAATGGAGGTTAGAGAGATGAAGGTAGGATTTATCGGTATCGGTACCATGGGTAAGCCAATGGCGATCAATATTATCCGTGCAGGATATTCGCTAATTGTGAATGATGTAAATGAGCAGGCTGTTCAAGAGTTAGTTAAACTCGGGGCTAAAAAGGCTCAGAACCAGTGCGAATTGGCACAACAGTCAGACGTTATTATTACCATGCTTCCGAATGGTGCAATTGTAGAGCAAGTTCTTATGGGTGAAAAAGGAATCTTTGCAGGAGCTAAAGCGGGAGTTTGTCTGATCGATATGTCAAGCGTTGCCCCTAGTTTTACGCAAAAGATGGCCAAACTCGCTACGGAGAAAGGCTTAGGATATATTGATGCTCCAGTCAGTGGCGGAGTCAAAGGGGCTACGGAAGGCACACTGACCATTATGGTGGGTGGTGAGACTGAACTCGTCAATCAAATTCATCCTTTGTTAGAAGTTCTGGGGAAGAAAATTTACCATGTCGGTGCAGTCGGTTCTGGCGATGCAGTTAAGGTTGTTAACAATCTTCTTTTAGGCGTGAATATGGCGGCAGCCTCTGAGGCATTTGTTTTGGGGACAAAAATTGGTATCAATCCTCAAACGTTATTTGAGATCATCAGTGCCAGCTCGGGTAATAGCTATGCTTTATCAGCCAAGATGCCAAACTTTGTGTTTAAGAATAAATTCGCTGCTGGATTTTCAATTGATCTTCAATATAAGGATTTGGAATTAGCCGTGCAAACCGCTAAAGAGTTAAAGGTTCCAATGATGTTAACGAATGTTGCCCAACAACTCTTTGAGCAGGCGAGGGCTAATGGTCTGGGGAAGGAAGACATTTCCGCAATCATTAAACCCCTGGAAGAATTAATGGGGATCAAAGTAAGAATTTAAAGAAAATAGCCGGAGGTGAACAAAAGGTGAAGCAAATTTCTGAACGTGTTAAGCAAAAAGGGTATATTTTCGGCGACTTAACCCTTGGCGAAACCATTGAAATTGCTGCTGAACTCAATTTAAGGGTCAGTGACGTCATTATTGCTGAAGCAATGGATCAAAATATTATGACTCAAGAAGAAGTGATGGATGCGGTGCTTAACGCATTTGCCCATAACTTATATGCCGCTGAGGTAGGAATCACCACCGGGTCGAGTTTTCTTTTAGGAAGAATTCCCCAGGAGCTGGCTGTCGATCATGGCGCAAAACGCCTAATTGAAGATGACTTTATTAATAAAATCTTAGTCTATACCTTAGCGGCGCAAGTTGGCAATCATACATGTGGGTTACAGCCTTGTGCTGGAACCGGTGATTCTTGCACCTATACTGGGTTGTATCGAGCTCTCCAAGAAACTGTAGAGGATAAGGAAGAACTCGCAAGGGCGGTCGCTGTCATGCTCAAAGTGGGGACCATTTTTCGAGCGGGCAAGTCTTGGACGGGCTGCAATATGGAAGGCTTTGGCGCAGGATCCGCGGCTACAGCAGCAACTCTCGTCGAATTTCGTCACGGTAGTCCGGAAGCAATGTCCAAAGCAGTCGTTTTAGCACTCTCACCGACGATTGGCACTCCCTGTACGCCTCGAGTTATGGTGCCCGGGCTTTGCGCCACGCATATTGGAGGGGGAGTGTTGATCGGTAATTTAGCTGCGAATTTAGCGATGAAGACCTCTATTCCTGTGAATGTACCAGTAGATGTCATGATTGCGATGGCAGCAGCAGTCCATCCGGTTTCAGCCCAAAGTATTGTTCCGATTGTCATCCAATACATGCAACCGTTTTTTAAGACGAATTTTGAAGTGGAACATTTTATTGAGGAAAAAGTAAAGGAACAAGAAAAGGCAATGATCGACCAGACAATGGCTTCAGCTTTAGAGGAAGCCCGAATCATAGCCAAGAAAGCAAATTCCATTGTTAAACCTTTTGGGGAAGCGGTCGTGGGAGGAAGCAGTCAAGCGGTGGGTTCGCCCACAAATACCGCACGGATTGCTCATGCTTTAGTTAAAGGGGAAATAACGGGAGTTAAAATAGAACTTTACCCAGAGCTGTTTGTTCGCCGAGGGATTAACGTACCGGGTATCCTCATGGCGGCAGTTTTCGGGTCAAGTACTGATGATGGTAAAGCCTACAAGGAAATTATGAATAGGGTTCTTGAACAGAAAATTAAAATTGAAATCGTCCAGGTCGAAGAGCCGCAAATGCAAAGAATCACAATTT
This sequence comes from Desulfitobacterium sp., assembly GCF_035539115.1. Classification (GTDB taxonomy): domain Bacteria; phylum Bacillota; class Desulfitobacteriia; order Desulfitobacteriales; family Desulfitobacteriaceae; genus Desulfitobacterium_A. The sequence continues at coordinate 106,071 of NZ_DATLJA010000043.1, forward strand.
ATGCAACAGAACAAAATGCTATGGTCGAGGCCCTAAATCGAGGGGGAGCACGATTAGTGCTTAAAAAAGCTAGTCCTTCCCTGGAGGAAGCTGGTCTTGTAGCTCAGCGTTTAGGGATTATTCTCGTTGATTAATAAGAGTTGATACGGTTACCAAGAATTCTTGGTTTAGGGGGAGTGAGAGCATGAATCCAATTGAAAAGTACCTGGCCAAGGCCGCTGACCGGGAAGAGGTACAGGTGGGTGAGGACATCACTGTAAAAGTGGATTTAGCCATTGCGCATGATGTCACGGGTCCCATGGCTGTTGAACAGTTTCGAAAAATAGGAATAGATCATGCTTTTGATCCCCAAAAAGTTATCTTTGTTATTGACCATATTATTCCTGCCGCGACCATCGACGCAAAAGTTGGTCAAAATGTACTGAAAGCATTTGCACGGGAATTTGGTGTTAAAATCTACGATCGCGGTGAGGGGGTTATTCATCAAATTATTGCGGAGAAGCATCGTTTAGAACGTGGATCCATTCTTGTGGGGGCAGACTCGCACACGTGTACCGCTGGAGCGTATGGTGCTCTAGCCATACCCGTCGGTTCAACTGAACTCGCCGCAACTATGGCAACGGGTACGCTTGATTTAGAAGTTCCAGAAACCTATGAAATCCGTTTAGAAGGTAAACTTCAACCGGGGGTATATGCCAAAGATGTCATCCTCCACTTGATTGGCTATTTTGGAACGAATGGTTTTACCGATCAAGCGGTGGTTTACACCGGCAGTCTCTTGGAACAACTGAGCCTAGATGATAAAATGACCATTTCCAATATGGGAATTGAAATGGGAACGATGATTAGTTATTTTGCCGATCCGAAGGAATCGATCGGTTCCGTTAAGGGCGTACATGTTTTTCAAGCAGAAGAAATACCGGTCAGTGTCGCCTGTTCGCCGAATCCGGGTAATGTTGTGAAGGCAGTGGACGTCGCAGGAACGAAAATTACGCAGGCTGTCATTGGAAGTTGTACCAATGGTCGTCTGAGTGATATGAAGATCGCTGCTGAAGTTCTAAAAGGGCGTAAAGTAGCCGAGTGGGTCCTACTCCTGGTTATTCCAGCATCGAAGGAAATCGCTCAAGAGATGGAAGATCAAGGGCTAACCCGGATCTTCCGCGAAGCCGGCGGGGTGGTCACGAGCCCCGGTTGTGGACCCTGTTTTGGCGCCCACATGGGATTATTAGCAGCCGAAGATGTCGCCGTTTCCACGACCAATCGCAATTTCCCTGGAAGGATGGGGCACCGTGAGGCGAAGGTATTCCTGGCCTCTCCGCGTTTGGCAGCAGAGAGTGCTGTGGCTGGTGAGATAGTATCTCCTGGGACGGTAGCGCCCTTAGGAGGTGTATGAGATGACTTGGAACAGTAAATTACGAGGACGGGTTTGGAAGTTTGGAGCGAATGTAGATACCGATCAAATCCTGCCAGGCTATGCCATGGCAGCACCTGAGGAAAAGCTTAAAGAGTATGCTTTAGCCGGGAGTGCAATTCCTGACTTCGCTCAAAAGGTACATCCTGGAGATGTCGTCGTAGCAGGGGATAATTTCGGATGCGGTTCGAGCCGAGAGCAAGCGCCGGTGGCCTTAAAGGAAGCAGGAGTCAGTCTGATCATAGCCAAGTCCTTGGCTCGGATTTTTAGGCGTAATTCGATCAATATCGGGATACCTGTTTTAGTTGCTGATCTTGTGGATATGGTCGAAAATGGCCAGGAAATCGAAGTGGACTTAGTCACAGGGGAGATCACGCTTTTGCTTACAGGAGACAAGGTGCAGGGTCAAGTTCTGGCTCCTAACGTCTTAGCAACGTTGGAAGCGGGCGGGCTCATTGCCAAAGTAAGGCATCAATTAAATCTTGGTAATTGAGTAAGTAAGTTAGGAGGCTTTTTGATGCAAGAAAAGACGAAACAGATTATCATAGATGACTATGATCGAATTCAGGCTTATGAAAAGGTTTTTAGCGTGGAGATGCCTAAAGTGGGGCCGGATGGTTCCATCAGTGGTTTGCCTGCTCCTTTTCCCCGGATGGTTCATGGGGTCGAGCGGAGCGGCTATCGGATCACGGAATTAGGCCGCCAAGCGGCTCAGTCCGATATTCCGGTACAAAACCCAATTTTGGGTCGTAATAGTGGTGAAGAGACCTATCAAGAGTCTTGCGAAATGTATAAAGTAGCTGAAGAACTGGGCATCAAATTGTTTCATTTCGTGCACTCGGAAGCCACGCGCCACATCGATCCGCTTGATGGTGCAGAGCTCATTGAGCAGTCCCGAGGAAAAGGCGGAATTACCCCGATGGGGGAGAGAAAGTTCATCGAAATCGGGGGCGGAATCAAGCATCCTGTAAGAATTAATGCGACCGGTGATACGCCGCACCTGTCCATTATCAATTCCTTGATCGCGGGTTTTGATGGTACGGATATCGGTCCAGTGATTCACGTGCACTTCGGCGGCCGGGGTATCCATGACTATAAGACCAAAGTTCTGAATGGATATAAGGCTTTGCAGGTGTGCGCGGACAATAACATTTTCGTGCAAACTGATTCCCACAAACACTTGAATAATATTGGCGGGACAGACGGCATGGCTTTAGCGATGTGCTTGATGGCAGAAGGTCTGGCCATTCATGCTGGTTTGCCGAAAGCCTTAAGCGGACTACAAATGAATGTTGCTGGAATTAATCTTTTAGCCGATTTGGCTTTGATGAGAGCGTTCAAACAAATGATGTGGAGTGAGTTTTTGATCGTTGTACCGGAAACGTTCCAAAACCCGCCAGCCGACTTAATTGCCGAACAAGCCCACTTTGCTCGAATGGCCATGAGCGCAAAATTAGGTGGCGCGAACTTCTATCGTCCGAAAGCTGCTGAAAATGTTGGGATTCCGACGGGCGTATCGATGGCTAAAGCGATCTGGGCGACCCAAAATGTCTTTGAAAACATGGCTCAATATGAAATCCATGATCCCGCGATTGATCGCCGCCAAGAAGAAATTATCCGGGAAGCGATGGCAGTACTTGGCGCAACCTTTGAACTTAAGAGCGAACTGACTCCGGATGAAGTGGGCCCTGACTTTTGGCTGAAATATAGTGCTGAGGAACTCATTGAGCGTGTGGTTACCGCCGGTAAAAGCGGGATCCTTGATGCTCCAAGAGCAGGAGGTTGGGATCTGAAACGGGGCGTGAAAACGCATCGCGATCGGGATGGGATTCGGCGGTATGTACCCGGATACGGACCCGTGGGTGTTTCCCCGCAGAAATTAGCGTTCACAACCGAAGAAGTAAAAGTGAATCAAAAGGTACCGATCACGCAGAAAGAGAAGATTTTGTTAGCTACTATCGGGGCCGATGCTCACGTCATGGGCATCAATATGATCCGGGAAGCCTTTGAGCAGGCCGGGTATGAGGTGATCTTCCTCCGGGGTATGAATTTACCAGAGACGGTGGCTGAAGTGGCTGCGGAAGCCAAAGTTGATGTGGTAGGAGTGAGTAATCTTCTGGGTCTGGGTCTAACCTTGTTTCCACGAGTTGGGCAGCACCTTCAAGAACTTGGCATTAGAGATAACGTTTTGTACATTGCCGGTGGGCGGATTGCGGAAAAAGAAGAAGAACATGCTCAGGTTGAAGAAAAGATAAAGAAGGAAGGAACCGGCTTCTTAGGAGTAGATGGTTTCTTCGGACCGGGGACCAACCCTGCTGATGCTATTCAATGGGTAAGAGATAACATCCATAAAGGGGAGAAATGAAATGGAAGAGCAAAGCCGAATTCGTACCGCCATACTCAGGGCGGGAACCAGTAAGGGAATTTTCTTAATGGAAAATGATCTCTCGTCAGATCAAGTCGAGAGAGATCGTGAAATTCTTGCTATTTTTGGAAGTCCAGATGTTCGTCAAATTGACGGACTCGGGGGTGCTGATCCCTTGACCAGTAAGGTCGCAATTATTGGCCCAACTTCTCGTGAAGATGCGGATGTCGATTATACCTTTGGGCAAGTCAGCTATACGGCAGCTATGATCGATTATTCGGGCAACTGCGGGAATATTTCCTCGGGTGTAGGTCCTTTTGCTGTGGATGAGGGTCTGGTTCGGGCAGTTGAGCCGATAACTAAAGTCCGCATCCATAATACGAACACGGACAAGATTTTAGTTGCCGAAGTTCCCGTAAAAAATGGCAAAGCGCAGGTTGTTGGAGATTACAAAGTAGCGGGTGTGCCGGGGACTGGGGCTATGATCATGCTCGATTTTGCGGGCACGGCGGGCGCAGCAACGAATAAGGTATTGCCGACCGGTAAGACCGTTGATGTGCTTGATGTTGATGGATTCGGTAAGATTCAAGCTTCAATTGTTGATGTAGCTAATCCCATGGTGTTTGTTCGGGCCAAAGATCTTGGCTTAACTGGAATTGAAACCCCTGCCGAAATTAGCGGCAACAAGAAAATGCTCGCCATTCTCGAGCAGATTCGGGGTCAAGCAGCTGCCATGATCGGCATGGCCAAGGATCCGGCTGATGCCTTGCAAAATAGCCCGGCCTTTCCGATGGTAGCCTTTGTGAGCGAACCCCAAGACTATACTGATTTTACGACCGGAAAGAAGATTTCCCAGGAACACGTCGATTTGGTCTCGAGATTGATGTATATGCAAGTGATGCACAAAACCTATGCTGGAACAGGGACAACCTGTACGGGAGCAGCGGCGAAGATCCCGGGAACCCTTGTGCATGAAGTTTGCTATTCCCAAAATTCCTGGGTGCGGATTGGCCATCCGGCTGGCGTGATTAATATCGAAGTTGAAGTGGAGAGCCAGGGAGATAAGGTTGAGATTAAAAGAGCTGCTTTTGGACGGACAGCCCGCCGCATTATGGATGGATATAGTTACATTGTGAGATGAACTTCCAGTGATTAAAGAATGCTAGGGGGCGAGGAAATAAAGCACGTCGATTTATTGGTCTATGACGTGGGGAGTACGTACACCAAAGTGACCGCTTTTGCCAAAGAAGCACAGGAACTCGAATTCATCGGTCGGTCAGAAGCCCCAACTACGGTGGAAAATATTGAGATCGGATGGGTGGAAGCGAGACAAAACTTGGCACGCAGCATCGGTCTAGAAGATATTGATCCGCAACGGGTCTTGGCCACAAGTTCTGCAGCGGGTGGGCTTCGCATGGTCGCTATGGGTTATATGCCGAGAGTTACCGCCAAAGCGGCCAAGGAAGTCGCAATGAGCGCAGGTGCACGGGTACTCGAAATCATTTCCCATGAAACGCCACTTGATTTTCGCATCCAGGTTCTCCAGGAAATAAAGCCGGATATCATCCTTTTAGCCGGGGGAACAGATGGGGGTGATGAGGATTCGCTTTTAGAAAATGCTCAAGTCATTGTTGATAGTAAGAGTAGTGCGGTTGTGATTATTGCCGGTAATATTCATGTTCAGGCGCGAGTAGAAGAAATTCTGGAGGCCAAGGGAGTCCGAACCATTCGGGTTCCGAATGTGATGCCGACAATCCATGAACTTAGGGTCAAACCGGCCCGGAAAGCGATCCATCAGGAGTTTATCCGCCAAATCACACGTGCTAAAGGATTGGGATGTTTGCTGGCGATAGTTTCTAACGGACGGGTCATCCCGACTCCAGGAGCCGTTTTAATGGGTACAGAACTCCTAGCCTTAGGTACTCCGGAAAATGAAGGCCTCGGCAATATGATGGTTATTGATATCGGGGGAGCGACCACAGATGTTCACTCTGTCTTACCTGACTTGGAGCAAATAAGTAATGAAGAAAAAGGTTTAGTGGTTTCCAATGAAAAACAAGTTTCATACCGAACGGTCGAAGGAAATTTGGGTTTAAGGGTAAGTGCTACAGGAATCGTCGAAACAGCTGGAGCGAATGGTGTCTTAACCAAGGTTGCACTCCAAGGAGAAGACCTGGCTCAAGAATTGCAAGCTTACGCTAATTTTTTGGAGAAACAGCCTGAGTATATTAGTACGACTGAGAAAGAAAAGTTATTTGACCAAGGTATGGCGATTGCTGCCATCGAAATTGCGACTAAACGTCATGCAGGGTATATATCCCAGTCCTTTGATCCAGTGATGGGGATTGTGCCGGGAACTCCTGTCGGACGCGATCTGCGTAAGGTTCGCAAAGTTGTTGCTGTCGGGGGGATCTTCGCGCACTCCAGTGAAGAACTGAGTCGTGAAATTCTGACGAAGGCCTTTGCCAATCGGGGGATATCCCTTTTACCCGAAGTTCCGGAATTTATTATCGATAAGTCCTATTTGCTTTACTCTATTGGCGCCTTAGTCCCGGAATACCCTAATGAAGCCTTGAATCTTGGTTTACACAATATTTACGGACAACCCTAATTGAGTAGAGATTTAAAATAAGTATAACAAGGGAGAAATAACATGCATAATCAAGGGAAAAAACTCAGGGAATTGTTATCTTCGAAGGAAATTCTCGTCGCTCCTGGGGCCCACGACGCCTTGACGGCCAAGATAATTGAAAAATCCGGTTTCAATGCTGTTTATATGACAGGATACGGACAAGCAGCGAGCCATTTAGGAATGCCTGATGTGGGGCTGCTAAGCATGAGTGAGATGCTCGCACGGGCTAATAACTTCGCAAGCGCTGTTGAGATTCCCGTGATTGCGGACGGCGATACTGGCTTTGGTAATGCAATTAATGTGATGAGAACGGTGCGCCAATATGAACTGGCGGGAGTCGCGGCGATCCAACTGGAGGATCAAGTGGCCCCGAAGAAATGCGGGCATATGACCGGACGACAAGTGATTACGATTGAAGAAATGGTCGGTAAGGTCAAAGCAGCGGTCGAAACACGGCAAAACCCTGATTTAGTTATTATCGCGCGTACAGATGCGAGGACAGTTCATGGCATTGAAGAAGCGATCAGGCGGGGTAAAGCATACGAAGAAGCTGGGGCAGACGTTATTTTTATCGAGTCTCCAGAGTCTGTCGAAGAGATGAAAATCATTACTTCGAGCTTTAAGGTTCCTGTCTTAGCGAATATGGTCGAGGGAGGACGCAGTCCTCAACTCTCTGCGCCGGAACTCCAAGCCTTAGGCTACGATATTGTTATTTTCCCAACCGCTTCGACCTATATAACGGCACAGAGTATGAAAAACTTAATGGAAGAGCTCAAGAAAACGGGCACGACTAAAGGCTTAATTGATCAAATGATTCCATTTGCAGAATTTAACGCGTTAATTGGATTAAACGAGATTCGGGAATTAGAAAACAAATTTGTACTCGGTGAATAATATGACGAAATCATTTCACAGAGCTGGATTTATTGCCTAATCGAATTTGGTTATCCATGAAAAGTGAAAAATAAAAAGAAGTTTTCCTGTAATCCATTAAAATGACCGTTAAAAAAAAGTACCCTCCTGTACTATTACGAGGTGTCGTCGCCCGTTCAAGCCGATCCTTAATTATACGTACAGGAGGTACTCCAAAATGAATAGTTAGCAAAAACAATGAATTCAGCAACTCTCAGAAACAACGCGTTGGTGCAGACAGAGCTAAAGAGAAGCACGTTGCGAGGGCTCAGAATTTCCGAGAAATTGAGTTTGAGAAACGGATTTCTTTCACATCGTTAATAGTGGTCTGCAAGATATTCTCAAATTAAAGCTCGAAGAAATTGTGAGTGGAAAGAAGATATTTAGTTTAATTCAAACTCATTCTTTATACTTGAGGACAATGGTAGCACGGAGAAGCCGGGGCAATTATACCATAAGGGCATTTGACTCAGCAAAAAGATTACCTCGCCTTTACTCCTTGAAAGGTAGAACAAAGGATGAGAGGACCGTTAACGGACCGCTCAAGACATGGGAGAGTAAACTGCAAGGGAAGTTTTGGAGACCCATTTGGGTGATCATATATTAAAGTAAAAGGCACGAGCCCGTGTTTGAAATACAACCTGGCCATCCAAATAATCACATTATCTAAATATCAAACCATTAAATCAGCGTGTCCTATAAGTGAAATTCTAAGAAAGAGTGAGAATTTAAGATAAAATCTTAAATTAAAGAGGGAGGTAAATTATGTTCAACATTGCTTCGCGTATTGACAGATTACCTAGTACTCCGATGCTTAGGAAAATCCTCGCTTTGTGTGGTATTGGCTGGTTGTTTGATGCTATGGACCAAGGCATGGTGTCTGGAGTTATGGCGGCAATTGGTAAGGACTGGGCGCTGAGCACGAGTCAATTGGGAATGTTTGGAAGCTCAGCAATGCTAGGTATGATTTTAGGAGCTGCTTTGTCAGGGATGGCCGCGGACAGATGGGGCAGAAGATCAGTCATCACGGTGACCTTAGTCATTTATGGAATAGCTAGCGCTCTTTCCGGTTTTTCTGTTAATTTTCCCATGCTTCTGATATTGAGATTCTTGACGGGCTTCGGACTGGGCGGTGAATTACCTGCCGCTTCTACTTTAGTTAGTGAATATTCACCCACTAAAATACGCGGTCGTAATGTTATTATTTTAGAAAGCTTCTGGGCTTGGGGCTGGATTGCAGCTGCACTCGTCGCGTATTTGCTCATTCCAGTTTATGGCTGGAGAATCGGCTTTTGGGTTGGTGCAGTACCTGCACTTTTTGCCGCTTACTTGAGAAAAGCTGTTCCAGAATCCCCTCGTTATCTGGAGTTAAAAGGAAAAGATAAAGAAGCCGACGCACTTGTAAGCAAAATGGAGAAAGAGGCCGGCATTACGTATAACCACGAAAGCTCAGACACTGAAATGCAAATGAGCAAGGAGCATGTATCCTTCCTGGATCTGTGGTCAAAAAAATACAGGAGAAGTACAATTGTATTGTGGGTAATTTGGTTTGGTCTTAACTTTGGTTATTATGGCTTTGTCTTATGGACCCCAAGCCTGTTGGTAGGTAAGGGTTTTGCACTGGTAAAAAGCTTCGAATTCACGTTAATTATGTGTTTAGCACAGCTGCCGGGATATTTCAGCGCAGCTTATCTTGTTGAAAAGATTGGACGGAAGAAGGTTCTGGTGGTGTATTTACTGGGCACTGCCTTAGCAGCCTGGTTGTTTGGACATGCTGGAAGTACAAACGAAGTCTTAGCATATGGCTGCTTACTTTACTTCTTTAGTTTGGGTGCCTGGGGATGCACTTATGCCTATACGCCGGAAGTATATCCGACCGTTGCCAGAGCCAGCGGTTCAGGTTGGGCTTCTGCCTTTGGTCGTATTGGTGCGTTCATAGCGCCGATGATCGTGCCGGTTATCTACACTGCATATGGAAAAGAGGCTGGTTATACTAATGTATTTATCATGTTAACAGCGGTATTTGCCATCGTGGCTGTAGTTGTAGGAATCCTTGGAAAAGAAACTATGGGTAAAACACTCGAAGAGATTAGCAATTAGTACAAAATCTTCTTGCTTCACTTAATAATCCGATATTGTAATGCGATTTTAGCACGAAGCTTGACTGTACGTAATTGAGATTAGAAAGCCGTTAATCGCTGATGATAGGAAAAGTCGGGTAAGGTGATTATAGGTACGGTCAAAGGTAGCCTGGCATGATATTGGGATACACAACCCCAATATCATGGCCTTAGCCGTTCTATTGACATGACGAAGGCAATATGAAGAGCAAGATCGATACCATCCAAGAAGTGGGCTTACGTGATAAAGTTAAAGTGATTATCTTATAAAAAAATATTGGGTAATATGAAGATAAAAGTATCAGAAAAAGACAATCAATGAATGGGCTCTTAAAATAACGAAATTATAAGAGCACTAAATTTTAATAGGGTGGGTTATTATGCCAGAATGCAGTGTATATTACCAACCGCAATCAATGGCCGATGCCTTGACGCTCCTTGCGAATTCCGAAGGAAGGTTGAAGCCTTTAGCTGGGGGAACGGATATTCTTCCGGCCATGAAGAAGGGTGAATTAAGGGATGTTGGATTAATTGACTTATCTAAGATTCCAGACATTCGCAAGGTCAGTATCCAAGGAAACGTGATTAAATTGGGAAGTCTATGTACTTTTTCACAGATTGAAAACTCTCCTTTGATCAAGGATGAAGTACCTTTATTAGCTGAAGCCGCTGGGACAGTGGGTTCACCCCAAATTCGAAGTATTGGTACAATTGGAGGAAATATTGCCAATGCTTCACCCGCAGCAGATACGGTAAATGCAATGGTTGCGTTAGACGCAAAGGCTAAACTCGATTCGGCTGAGGGATCCCGTACAGTGCTTGTCAGTGAGTTATTATGTGGGGTCGGGAAAACCAATATTCAGCCCGAGGATGCAGCAGATCTCGATCTTCAAGGAGCTCTTACTCTCAAAGTTTTAAGGAGTACGGTTGCTCACGCTAAGGTAAAAGGTTTCGACGTGACTGAAGCCATGAAGGTTCCAGGTGTCGTCAGAGTTTTTACGTACGAAGACATTCCGGGGATTAACGGTTACGGTATTATTGTTAAGGATCAACCAGCCTTGACCGATAAGGTTCGTTTTAAGGGAGATGCTTTAGCACTGGTGGCTGCCGAAGATGAGGTAAGTGCTAAAAAAGCCCTCGAGTTGATTAAAGTTGATCTGGAAGAGCTTCCTCCTGTTTACGATGTCTGGAGTGCGATGAAGGAAGATGCACCAGCTATTCATGATAAAGGCAATATTCAACTGATTAGCAAGATAAAAAAGGGTGATGTCGAGTCAGCGCTTAGACAGGCTGAAGTTGTGATTTCAAGGAGATATACGACGCAAAAGATTGAGCATTGCGCTATCGAAACTGAAGCTGGCGTGGCTTTCATGGATGAAGATGTACTTGTCATTAAAGTCTGCACTCAGAATCCTCATTATGATCGGAATGACGTCGCTCGTGTTTTGGGCCTTCCTATGAATAAAGTAAGAATCATTCAAATGGCGACCGGAGGAGGCTTTGGCGGGAAATTAGATATTTCTGTTCAATGTTTTCTTGGGTTGGCCGCACTTAAGTTAGGACGCCCCGTTAAAATGAATTATGACCGGCAGGAGTCTTTTATAGCTACCGGCAAGCGCCATCCCTTTTTTATCGACTATACTACAGCGTCGGACAAAGAAGGAAAATTGTTGGCAGTCAAAGTCAAAGTCGTTGGCGATACGGGGGCCTATGCTTCCTATGGTCCAGCAACTTTAATCAGGGCGGGGGTACACGCCACTGGGCCTTATGAAGTGCCTAATGTAGATATTGAAGTCCTTTGTGTTTATACCAACAATCCTTTCAGCGGAGCGATGAGAGGCTTCGGAACTCCTCAAATGGCTTTTGCGAGCGAGAGCCAGATGGATATCGTTGCACAAGCTCTAAAAATTAGTCCCCTGGAAATCCGGCGACGTAATATTGTTCATGAAGGCTCGATTACCGCTACTGGACAAAAATTGGAAGGTAGTATTGGGATTGGAAAAACGTTAGAGGCTGCCTGGGAAAAGGCTCTACAGGTTATGCCTGAGCTGGAGGCTAGATACAAATGAAAAAGCGTGGTTATGGAATAGGTACCATGTGGTATGGCATTGGCAATACAGCTAGTAATAATCCAGCAGGTGCCTTTGTTGATATTTTGGATGATGGCACAGTTACTGTCTTAACTGGCTGCGCCGACATGGGCCAGGGATCAACGACAATCCTAGCGCAGATAGCGGCTGAGACGGTTGGGGTTTGTTTGGAGGATGTAGTCATAGTATCAGCTGATACCGGAGTTACGCCAGATGCGGGTGCCTCATCTGCATCCCGGCAGACGTATATTTCCGGTAATGCAGTTCGCTTGGCAGCAGAAAAAGCACGCGAGCCAATTCTTGCTAAAGCCGCTGATGTATTAAATATACCCATCCATACTGTGAGTCTGAAACAAGGTGAGGTATGGAATGGTGATCGTTCCAGTGGGTTGACTGTAAAAGAAATGATTACAAAGTGCCGTAGTGAGGGTACATTGACACTTGGACATGGTTTCTTTAATCCGGACACGACCAAGCTCGATCCTGAAAACGGACAGGGAAAGCCTTTTGCAACCTATGCTTTTGCAACTCAGGTCGCTGAAGTCATCGTGGATACCGAAACAGGTCTGATCGAAGTCACCAAGATTGTAGCAGCTCATGATGTTGGCAAGGCGATCAATCCGCAAAGCGTGGAAGGGCAAATCGAAGGCGGCTGTGCGATGGGATTAGGATATGCCTTGCTTGAAGAGGTCATCATCAAAGACGGAGTAATAAAGAATCCGGCAATGTCTACTTATCTTGTCCCTACCTCCATGGATGTTCCAGAAGTATATCCCATTATCATCGAAGAATTAGAAACCAGCGGCCCTTATGGGGCCAAAGGGGTAGGGGAACCTGCCTTGGTACCCACTGCTGCGGCTATTACTAATGCTGTTACCGATGCCTTGGGCATTCGCATTTACGATTTGCCGATGACCCCTGAGAGGGTCATAGCAGCAATAAAGTCGGCAAAGGAAGAAAAATCTGACTAAAAAATCACATTTCTCTTTGATAAGGATCGATCCCAGCGCCATCCGAAGGAGTTGGGTTTGAGTCCCTGTATTTAAATGGGAAAAGCTAAGCGTATTTTTTTTTAGATCTTTTCCCAGAGAATAAGTTTAAATAACTTGATCCAGCAACTCTCTGGATTGAGTTCCCCTTAGGGATGGAGTGCTAATAATGCAAAATTATTATTTAAAACTTAATGAAATGATTGAATCCCATCAGGTGGGGGCAAGTGGGTTAGTGGTTGCTGGCGACTCAGAGATTTTGCCCACGGGGACTAAATTTATCGTCAGTGAAACGGGAGAAATCCTTGCAGGAAACATCTCTAAAGACATGATCAATGTGATTATAGGGAATCTTTTAAAGAGTATTCAGAGTAAAACTCCACAGAGTTTAACCTTATCTAAAACTGATCCTGCATTTTTTTCTTCATCCTTATCCGTATCTTCTTCTTTAACCTCAGACCTAACAATTTTTATCGACCCTATCTATCCACAACCACGCTTAATTATTTTGGGAGGAGGACATATTGCGCTTCCCCTTGTCAAACTGGGCAAGCTCATGGACTTTCAAGTTACCGTAGTTGATGACCGGCCTTTCTTCGCCAATTCTATGCGATTTGCGGAGGCTGACGAAGTCATCTGTGAGAACTTTGAAAAGGCTTTCCAGAGATTGTCTATAGATTCAAACACTTTTGTTGTAATTGTGACGCGTGGCCATCGTTATGATCAATTGTGTCTAGAGGAGGTACTTAACACCGCAGTTAAACCCGCGTATATTGGAATGATCGGGAGTCGGCGTAAGGTTACCACGATTATGAATAACTTACAAGAGAATGGAATTCCAGAGGAGGTACTTAACCCAGTTTATGCACCTATTGGACTGGATATTGGTGCTCAAACACCCGAAGAAATTGCGCTTAGCATTCTTGCTGAAATGGTGATGATCAAGCGTTATGGGTATAGTGACGGCTTGAAGAACCAAGCAAGGGGGGAGAAGATCAATGGATAATAAGGTAATCGAAACAATCAATCAACTTGTTGGAGAGGTGCGGTCAATTCGAGACTCTCAATCTGAAATGGCTCTTCCACGTTCTGCTGCTGTAGCCACGATTATATCCACTTTGGGTTCTACTCCACGGAAAGCAGGGGCACAAGTTCTTTTCTTCCGAGATGGGCAGATCGTCGGAACAATCGGCGGGGGATGTGGCGAAGCAGAAGTTCGGCAGCATGCATTGCGGGTGATAGATCAAGCTAAGCCGGCCGTGGTAGACATTAATCTAACACATGAAGTGGCTGAAGACGACGGGATGGTATGCGGCGGAGTGATGAAAGTGTATATTGAACCGGCAACGTATTCACCATAAACATCCTTTAGACAGAGATACTAAGAGAACAAGATGAAAAAGGATGAGAAAATGAGAAAGAAATTAACTGGGCCTATCGTGCTGGTCCGTGGAGCGGGAGAACAAGCAAGTGGGGTTGGCTGGGCCTTAGCGAAAGCAGGATACCGTGTAATAATGACCGAGGTAGAGCAGCCCCTCATGGTTCGCTGGCCTGTCTGCTTTGGTACCGCTGTGAGAGAAGAACAGTGGACGGTAGAAGGGCTCACATCTCGACGGGTGACAAGCGTAGAGAAATGTAAAAAAATTTGGGAGAACGGAGAGATTCCGGTTTTGGTTGATTCCGAATTAAAATGTTTGTCGACTCTTCAGCCTGCTGTTCTTGTCGATGGAATTATGGCCAAACGAAATAGTGGAACCCATCTACATATGGCCCCGTTGACTATCGGTTTGGGGCCAGGCTTTACTGCAGGGGAGGATATTCATCTAGTTATTGAAACGAACCGCGGGCATAATTTAGGGCGGATTATTAAGTCTGGAACAGCTGAGCCCAATACCGGCATCCCTGGAAATATCGCAGGCTATACTTGGGAGCGAGTCATCTATTCCCCCTGTTCAGGGATTTTTCGGACGAAACAAAAAATTGGGGAAGTGGTGGCAATTGGTGATGTGTTAGGATTGGTTGAAGATGAAACAATCCATGAAGAACAGGTGCTTTCTCCCATAGAAGGTGTGTTACGGGGATTGCTATGGACAAGTACCCGAGTAGGTCGACATGTTAAGATCGGGGATATTGATCCTCGGGGGAAAGTGGAATACTCTAAGACGATCTCTGAAAAGGCCCGGGCCATTGGGGCAGCGGTTCTGCTTAGTATTTTGGAACAGGAACAGAACGAAAAAGTTGAATAAAAAATCTGGTTTTGCTTTTCCCATTTATTCTAAATTACATGGTTTCATAAGCCCTAATACAGTCGATATAAGCTTTGGGTGTGAATGATGAGTCAGGATGTTCAACCCAGTTCAGTACGCGCAGGTTTGGATCAGCTGAATGCCAGCCTGCAAAAGTTACCGCCCTTTTCCTATACTGGAGAATTCGCAACTCGCTCTGTGGCAGAGCCGCTCGGATTACCTAAGCAAGACGTTAATAAGGATCAGGCACTTGAGGCAGCGAAGGACTTTTTAGTAAAAGTGGGTTCTCCGGGTGTTAAGCATTCCCATTTCAGTCTAACAATTAAGCTCCTACAACTTTAATTCTTTTGTTTGATTTAATAAAATATTTGTAACTATTCAGGTATCCATTTAAAATCCCTGCCGGACTCGGGAGGCCACTGAAAAAGTAACACATGAGGATCCAATATTAAAAAGAGCTAGAATTACGTAGAAATAAGTAATTCTGGCTCTTTTTTTGATACAAGCTTTTGAACCATCTAACGTTGTTGCTTGGCGGCCTAAAAAGAATATCTGACAGAATGAGCTGCTTTGAGCTATAATTTTTATAGACGATTTGAAAAAGGGGAAAAGGAAGGAAAAAGGTGTTGCGTAAGTCGGTACTGATCCAGGTGAAAGGGACACAGGTTTATCCGGACGGAAGAGAAGATAAGCAGGATTTCCAAACTATTGGTTCGTTTTACAAGCGACAAGGCGATTATTATATAATTTACCAAGAATCCGAAGCGACGGGAATGACTGGAGTTTCGACGACGCTACGGGTTGAGAAGAACAAGCTGACCTTAAACCGGATGGGTTCTGCTGAACAACGGCAAATTTTTGAACCGGGGGTTCTTTATTACTCGACTTATGTGACTTCATTTGCTTCAATTTATCTCAGCGCCTTGACGGAAGAAATGGAGATTGGCTTGACAGAGCTGGGCGGACATATTACTCTAAAATATAACCTATTCACTGATGATGAGAAAATCAGTCAAAATACCCTAATGATTATGATAAAGGAGGATACTCCTCAATGAGTTTATATGAAGAAATCAAAGAAAAGGTCATGGTCAATTTAACTCTGGCGGCTCAATCCGCTCAAACCGCTGGGGAATTGACCTTTGAGAGTTTACCAAATTTCGTTTTGGAAGAACCTCGGGAAAAACAACATGGGGATTTAGCCACAAACTTAGCGATGGTTTTAACCAAACAAGCCCATAAGTCTCCCCGCGAAATTGCCGGAATTCTTCTTAAGTATTTTGTTACGGAGGGAACCTGGATCGAAGCGAGTGAAATTGCTGGACCTGGTTTTATCAACTTTAAGCTGGATTCGACCTGGTTGACGGGAGTGATTCCTCAGATCTTGGACCAAGGAGAAGATTACGGGAAGGTCAACCTCGGACAAGGTAAAAAAGTTCAGGTTGAGTTCGTTAGTGCTAATCCGACAGGGCTTCTTCATATGGGAAATGCGCGGGGCGCAGCATTAGGTGATAGTTTGGCTTCGCTTCTGACCATGGCTGGATACGAAGTGAGCCGTGAATTTTATATCAATGATGCTGGTAATCAGATTCATAATTTCGCTCTTTCGTTGGAAGCACGCTATCTTCAACAGCTAGGTCAGGACGTTCCTTTTCCTGAAGAGGGATATCATGGGGAAGACCTGATCGATACGGTCAAAGGTCTAATAGCCAAGGTCGGGGATAAATACCTTAATGTTGACGCGGAGCTTCGTCGCGAGTTTTTAGTCCGTTATGCCCTGGAGGAAAAATTAACTCAAATTCGTCAGACCCTCGCTGATATGGGTGTGCACTATGACGTATGGTTTAGTGAACAATCCCTACATGACTCGGGAGCAGTCAAAAAAGCAATGGAGGACCTCGAGAAGAAAGGGTATATCTATGAGAAAGAGGGCGCGCTTTGGATGAAGTCTACCCTTTTCGGGGACGAAAAGGATGAGGTGGTCGTTCGCAGCAACGGGACGCCAACATATTTTGCGGCAGATATCGCCTATCATCGGAATAAATTTGAGCGCGGGTTTGATCAGGTGATTAATATTTGGGGAGCAGATCATCATGGGCATGTCGCCCGGATGAAGGGTGCTATGTCGGCACTCGGTTATGATCCAGAACAGTTGGAAATTATCTTGATGCAGCTCGTACGTCTGATCCAAGATGGCGAAGTAGTCCGGATGTCCAAGCGCTCAGGTCAATACATTAGCCTACGTGAATTATTGGATGAAGTGGGAAAGGATGCTGCTCGGTTCTTCTTTATCATGCGAGATCCAGATTCCACCGTTGAATTTGATCTAGATTTGGCCAAGACGGAGTCTTCAGATAATCCGGTTTATTATGTCCAATATGCGTATGCGCGTTTGTGCAGTATTCTCCGACAAGCGGAGGAGTTAGGGTATGAATACTTGGAGATTCCATCGCAAGCGGAGTTGTCTCGTTTAGATAGCACGGAGGAACGAGATCTCCTTAAAAAACTGGCGGATTTACCCTCGGAGATTAGCATTGCAGCGCGTTTAAGAGAGCCCCATCGGATGGCCCACTATGTGCTGGATTTGGCGTCGTTGTTCCATACATTTTATAACAGTCAACGGGTACTCGTTGAAGAGGAAAGTCTGCGGAAGGTTCGTTTATCTTTAATTCGTGCGACGAAGCAAGTTCTAGCGAACGTTTTAGGAATTCTCGGTGTTACAGCGCCAGAACGAATGTAATAGGTTTATGTTTTGATTTCTTTTATTTTTTATGGCGCAGCAGGAATTTTTAGGGATGGGTCGAATATATTGATTTAAATTTAGCTCGATCAGCAGTGAAGGACGGTGGAATTATTTGACCCATCCATTTACATCGAAAGAGCAATCGTCTGATACAGATATTGCCTATCAACTTCTTTTAGTCCAAGGCCATTCCATGTACTATTATGATTTAATTCAAAATGTCCTTAAATCGAGGAATCTTTTGATTGAACCTAGTCAAGTTTCGGCGGTGTTAACGCAAATCAACTTGGACACTCGTTTTTCATACCTGGGGAAGGGTGAATGGGGCCTTACAGCTTGGGTTCCAAGCCGTAGTTCGCGTAAGTTATCATCACTTAGTTCGCTAAGCAAAGGATTAGTCGAAAATGACGACGAGGCAGATTTGGATGAGGAAAAAGAGCCGCTTGTCGAGGAAGGCCTAGATGAAGAATCAGATGAAGAAGTGAAAGGATCGGATGCGTTTCAGGAAGTCTCCTATAAAAAGCCTAGTCATCGTTCTGATGAGGATTCTTGGAATTAATTTGCGCTTTCTGCGGGTTCCTGTCGCTCTCGATATTGACAGTGCCGAATAATGTGGCTAAAATGAAGAGTGGTGGTAAAATAAAGCTAGTGCGTCTTGCGGACTAGCTTTTTTTATGTTTGTTGCTCCTGTTTTCTTACGAAAGGATAAAGAAAACTTACTTCTGGTGGAGTTTTAAACGTATTTGCTCAGAATTTGGTCGAGAAAGGATAGGGAAACATGACGAAGTTTATTTTTGTTACGGGTGGGGTCGTATCCTCTTTAGGCAAGGGGATTACTGCCGCTTCACTGGGGTGCTTGCTAAAGAATAGGGGATTGAAGATTGCAATTCAGAAGTTTGATCCCTATATTAACATCGATCCAGGAACGATGAGCCCTTACCAACATGGAGAAGTCTTTGTAACCGATGACGGAGCAGAGACTGACTTAGATCTGGGTCATTATGAGCGATTTATTGATGTTCCGGTCTCCAAAAGTAGCAATGTGACTACAGGTAAAATCTACTGGTCGGTTATTAACAAAGAAAGAAAAGGAGATTATCTCGGAGGGACGGTTCAGGTCATTCCGCATATTACCAATGAAATTAAAGAACGGATTTATCGGGTCGCTCGTGAATCTCATCCGGATGTTGTCATTACGGAAATTGGTGGAACGGTAGGAGATATTGAATCTCAGCCTTTCTTGGAAGCGATTCGTCAGATGCGGAGCGATCTCGGTCGTGAGAATGTGCTCTATCTCCATGTGACCTTAGTACCCTACCTTGCTGCTTCAAGAGAGTTGAAAACAAAGCCTTCCCAACATTCTGTGAAGGAACTGCGTGGTTTGGGGATTCAGCCCAATGTTTTAGTTTGCCGTGCTGAACATGAGATTTCTGAAGATATGAAGGAAAAATTAGCACTCCTTTGTGATATTGATCGGGAGGCGATTGTTCAAACGGTGGATGCACCAACCATTTATGAGGTACCGTTAACCCTTCAAGAAGAGGGTCTCGACGATATTGTGCTTCGCCATTTCGGGTTAGAAGCTCCTCGGGCGGATATGACCGAGTGGAAGGCGATGGTCGAGCGGATTAAATCACCAACTCGTGAAGTTGAGATTGCAATCGTGGGTAAATATGTTGCGTTACCAGATGCTTATCTCAGCGTAGCCGAAGCGCTTCGTCATGCTGCGACCGAGCAATCGACAAAAGTTAAAATCAAGTGGGTAAACTCGGAAGAAATTGAAGAAAAGTCGGCAGAGGAACTTCTCCAAGGCGTGAAAGGAATTCTTGTACCTGGTGGGTTTGGAAACCGTGGGATTGAAGGGAAAATCGAGGCCATTCGCTATGCTCGTGAAAATAAAGTTCCCTTCTTGGGTATTTGTTTAGGTATGCAATGTGCGATTATTGAATTTGCGCGGAATGTCTGTAAAATGGAAGGTGCAAATAGCACGGAGTTTGATGAGGATACAGCTTATCCGGTCATTGATATTCTGCCTGAACAAAAGGATATTGAAGATAAAGGCGGGACGATGCGCCTTGGACTTTCTCCCGTGAAATTAGAAGAGGGCAGCAAGGTCTACTCGTCTTATCAAGAAGAAGTAATCTATGAACGCCATCGCCATCGTTATGAAATGAATAACCAGTATCGCAAAGAGTTAGAGGATGCTGGGCTGAAATTTTCCGGGACATCACCGGATGGACGCTTGGTCGAGGTCACAGAATATGCGGAACATCCTTGGTTTGTTGCGTCACAATACCATCCAGAGTTCAAGTCCCGCCCGAATCGTCCCCATCCTCTCTTCAGAGACTTTATTAATGCGGCTCTGAAGTAAGAAACGAAAACAGCGTATACTTCCATGGCTTATTAGGCCATGGAATCCTTTTAATTAGATTTAGTTTGTAAATCTAATTAAAAGGCAAGAATTTACTTAGATCAATTTTGGAGGCTGAAAGGAATGCCCTATACTGCGCGATGGATAGATCAAATGGAAAAGGATCGTTTTAACGAATTTATGGCTCGCCATCCCAAAGGTCATGTTTTACAAACCTGGGAATGGGGAGAACTCAAAAGCCAGACAGGCTGGCATCCCTGGCGGCTTATTCTAGAAGATAACGGAGAGATTGTGGCTGCGGTTTCGATCTTGGAACGTAAACTCCCGGTGGTTGGAATTCCTATTTTTTATGCGTCTCGAGGTCCAGTATTAGCTTGGCAGGATGAAAAGTTATTTGATGCACTCTTAGCCGAAGTAAAGAATTTGGCCCAGAAACGGGGGGCGATTTTTCTAAAAGTTGACCCGGATATTCCCTCATCTGAGCAACAGCTGGAGAATTATTTACGCTCATGTGGATTTATATCGGCAGATACGGGAAAAGGATTTGAGGGCGTTCAACCAAAATATGTTTTCCGTTTGGATATTTCTCCAGACGAAGAGACTTTACTTAAGCAAATGCATCAGAAGACTCGCTATAATGTGAGACTCGCTCAGAAAAAGGGAGTAACAACTCGGATCGGGACTAAGGAAGACCTTCCGGCATTTTATCGTGTGCTTAAAGAAACGACCGAGCGGGATCGTTTCCTCGTCCGTTCTTACTCCTACTTTGAAGATATGTATGATTTGCTCTATCCCGCTGGACTAACGGAACTCTTTCTTGCTGAGTATGAGGGCGAGATTGTTTCTGGAACCCTTGCCTTAATCATCGGCAAGAAAGCGTGGTATTTGTATGGGGCATCTTCTAACGAGCACAGAAATGTTATGCCCAATTACTTGATCCAGTGGGAAATGATTCGCTGGGCTAAATCCAAGGGGTGTACCCTTTATGATTTCCGAGGCGTACCAGGTCATTTAACCGAAGATAATCCACTTTATGGACTTTACCGTTTTAAGAAAGGATTTAACGGTGAGTATACCGAGTTTGTCGGTGAATGGGATTTAGTCTACCGACCCTTTGTGTATTATCTCTGGACGCATTTAGAACCGGTATACTCGGATGTTGTTAAAGGGATTATTGGTAAAATTCGGCGTGCTGGAAAAAAACAGAGCAACCAATAAGGAAGGTGCAGAGGATTGAGCGCGACTTGGATTGAGGTTGATTTAGATGCCATCTTAAATAACTATCAGGAAATTGTGAGTCATCTTCAGCCCCAAAGCCGACTGATGGCCGTTGTGAAGGCAGATGCTTATGGCATGGGGGCAGTAGAGGTTGCCCGCGTTCTCCAAGAGGCAGGTTGCGAAGCGTTTGCGGTAACAACGGTTTCCGAAGGCGTTATTCTGCGTGAACGGGGCATTGACGCGCCAATTCTTGTGCTGGGTCCTGTCTTGAAGGACGAATTTGCCGAAGCACTCCAAGCAAATCTGCTGTTAGCTCTCTCTAGTTTAGAACAAATTTCAGATTTGGAGCAGACCGCTTTAACCTTAGGGAAGGAAGCCCAAGTCCATATTAAGTTGGAGACAGGTATGGGTCGAACTGGCTTCTTTTATGAAGACTTAGAAGACCTGGCTCAAGCGCTTGGAGAATGTTCGCACGTCAAGAGCGTAGGAATATTTACCCACTTTGCGCGCGGGGCGCAAAGGGATCGCAACTATACCCAAGAACAGTACACCCGTTTTCAAAGGGGTGTGACGCGGTTAGAAGAATTAGGTGTAAGTGGGCTGTTAAAACATGTCTGTAATAGTGCCGCTTTCCTGGACTACCCGGAATGGCATCATGATTTTGTTCGGATAGGAACTCTACTGATTGGGCATGTCCCGGCACCAAGGTTCGCGGGCAAGCTAAGACTTAGGGATCCTTGGGTTGCTAAAACCCAGATTGTTCATCTCCGAAAAGTACCAAAAGGAACTTTTGCAGGATACCAAAGTATTTACCGAACGAAGAAAGATACGCAGCTTGCCGTTATACCCGTTGGGTATGCCGATGGATTTGGGTTGATACCTCATCTGGTTCCTCAAGGGCTTTGGGATTTTATCAAAATTGTGATTAAAAATTTTCTCGCACTTTTTGGGGTTTATTTAGGAGGAGAGATTGTAACGCTAGGAGGTCGCACCGTGCCTGTTGCAGGAAAGGTAGGGATGCAACTGACGATCTTGGACGTTGGCGATAATCCTTGCCAGCTGGGGGATGAGGTCGTAATTCCGCTGCGAAGGACGTTAGCGAACCCTCGGATCACCCGGATCTACCGCAGAGAAAAAAGAATCTTCTTGAAACGGGAGATGAAAGAAGGATTCCTACCTCTTTATCCAGAATATGCTAATGATGATCTTTAGTGAAAGGGTGAGAGTATGGCTAATATTCTGGTTGTTGATGATCAGCTAGGGGTTAGGCGGTTACTTTATGAGACTTTTCGTGAAGAACAGCACGAAGTACTAATGGCAGCGAACGGTAAGGAAGCACTTAAGATTCTTGAGAATTTTATCCCAGATCTTATCTTGATGGATATGAAGATGCCGGGTATGAATGGGATTGATACGCTGCGACAGATTCGGTCGTTTAACAAGGAAGTGAGTGTCATTATGATGACTGCCTATGGAGATGCTCAAAATTTGGAGCAGGCTCGAGAATTAGGGGTTCTTCATTACATGGGCAAACCGTTTGATCTGTTCGAGCTCAGGGATCGTGTGCGCGACATTTTAGCGCATAAGCAGACTAAGTCTTCACCTAGTCTTTAATAAAAAGAAACAGCATCAATTGTAATGAGTATGTTTATTGGTGTTTTTTTTTTCACTATATGTTTTCCACTTTAACTATTTAGAAGAAATTAAAAATAACAAAACAGTGATTAAGTAATCCTTTATTGGGTTAAGTAAAATAATATACTTGCTTAAAAAGCTCTATCTCAGAATAGCTTGAGCTTACGCAAACTGGCATCGCTTTTCATGCGGTGTCAGTTCTGTTTTAATTTATAAATTCTACAATAGGTAGGGTTCCGTTCATAATGGAAGGTCTTTTTCTATATATTTCGATGATCTTTTTTTTGCCTTAATTGATGCAGGAAAACACCGACCTATGACGAAGTATAGTTCAGTAGAAAGAGGTGGGAATTATGATCCTGACGACTCATACGTCAGTGGCCATCCAATGCCCAAAATGTGGTGAACTAGAGTTTCACGCCCTTTCTCTTTTTGCTTTCGCAGGCAAAGGGCGTGAAAATTTATATTGCCATTGTGGTGAATTGCTATTATCGGTAGCAAGTCGTGATCACCAGCATTTTAACGTTTCGTATCACTGTGCATTCTGTGGCGGAGTACACTATCTGCGGTTAAAACGCAGTGCGATTTGGGGAAAAGCAGCATTGCCGCTGATCTGCCCGGAGGTTGAAGCTTCGACAGGTTTTATCGGGCCAAAACAAAAAGTTACCCAGGCTTGTCATGAACGGGAAAAGTCCATCAGTGAATTGGCGGCAGAGCTGGGCTATGAAGAAGAGTTTGAGAATCCTGAAGTCATGTTAAGTCTTTTGGATCATCTTCATGATCTGGCTAAGGATGGGAGCTTGGAATGCGGCTGTGGTAACAGGCACCTATCTTTCGAATTATTGCCTGATCGAGTCGAGCTTTATTGTGAAGAGTGTGAAGCAGTGGGCGTGATTTATGGAGATAGCACAGAACATATTCGTATTTTCGAAGGAATGATGTCCCTCAAATTAGAAGAGAATAAGACATGGTTAATTAATAGTCCCCAACGGGCTCATCAGCTCGCGAAGGCGAATGAGGAGGAATAAAATTATGAGTCTAGTTCCTATTGCAGAACTGCTGCAGAAGGCACAACAAGGACATTATGCTGTGGGTGCTTTTAACTGCAATAATATGGAGATTGTTCAAGCTATTGTGGCAGCGGCTGAGGCGGAAAAGTCGCCTGTTATTATTCAGGCGAGCCAAGGTGCGATTAAATATGCGGGAATAGAGTATATCTCGGCATTAACCCGGTTAGCGGCTGAAAAGGCAAGTGTCCCGGTTGCTTTGCATTTAGATCATGGAACAAGCTTTGCTCAAGTGGTGCAATGTATCCGTAACGGTTTTAGTTCAGTCATGATTGATGGTTCTAAGCTTTCCCTTGAAGAAAATATTGCCTTGACCAATAAGGTCATCGAAGTGGCTCATCCAATAGGAGTCTCCGTTGAAGCTGAACTCGGGAAAATCGGTGGAACCGAGGATGATATTTCTGTGAGCGAGCGTGAAGCGCTCTTTACAGATCCTAGCGAGGCAGAACGCTTTGTCAAGGAGGCCCCAGTAGACGCCCTGGCTATTGCGATTGGAACAGCACATGGTCAATATAAAGGAGTACCTAAACTTGATTTTGAGCGTTTGAAAGAGATAAGGAAACGGGTTAACACTCCGATTGTTCTTCATGGTTCTTCAGGTGTCCCAGAGGAGGCAATTCGTGAAGCTGTTTCTTTAGGTGTTTGCAAGGTCAATATTGATACAAATATCCGCGAAGCGTTTGTGGCTGCCGCACGTCAAGTGTTAGCGCAGAATCCGAAGGAAATTGATCCACGCAAGATGCTTGGCCCAGCCCGGGAAGCAACAATTATAATCATTCGCGAGAAGATTCGGATTTTTGGTAGCAATGGTAAGGCTAAATAGGAGGATGAACTACTGATGCAATTTTTTCTAGACTCTGCGAACCTGGATGAAATCAAGCAAGCGTGGAATATGGGGGTTATCGCTGGAGTAACCACAAACCCTAGCTTGGTTGCCAAAGAGGGAAAAGACTTTCACGCCTTACTTCAAGAGCTAGTGAAAGTGGTGGATGGGCCGATTAGCGCCGAAGTTATTGCGCTTGACATGAACGGAATGCTTAAAGAAGCACGAGAACTGGCCGGAATGCACAAGAATATCGTGGTGAAAATTCCCATGACGGAAGAGGGTTTGAAGTCGGTTAAGGTCCTCAACCAAGAAGGAATTCATACGAACGTGACCCTGATTTTCAGTGCGGTTCAGGCGTTACTCGCTGCTCGGGCAGGTGCAACTTATGTCAGTCCTTTTTTGGGCCGCTTAGATGATATCGGGGAAAATGGGCTGAACTTAGTGGAAGAAATCTGTGATATTTTCAGTATTCATGCGATCGATACGAAAGTGATTGCCGCGAGTATACGGAATCCGGTGCATGTGACTGAATCGGCGAAACTGGGAGTTGATTTTGCCACCGTTCCCTTTAAGGTTTTACGTCAGCTTTTCAAGCATCCACTGACCGATGCTGGGATTGAGAAGTTCTTAGCAGATTGGAAAAAACTCGGATAATCAGTAAAAGGTCCCTTTTGCGAAAGGGATCTTTCGTTTGTACTAACAGAAAGTATAAGTCTGGGGGCAGATAGTATAAGTGCAACCAGCGGCTTTCGTTTTCCTACGATGAATGTATTTAAGTCCGGCAGGATAAGTGCAACTAGGGCTTCTGCCTTCGCTTTGCTTGGCACAAGCCAAGTTTTCTTTATCCTACGATGAATGCGGTTAAGTTCGGCAGGATAAGGCAACTAGGGCTACCACCTTCGCTCGGGCTTGGTGCTAGCCAAGTTTTCTTTATCCTACGATGCAAGTGGTTAAGTCCGGCAGGATAAGGCAACTAGGGCTACCACCTTCGCTCGGGCTTGGTGCTAGCCAAGTTTTCTTTATCGCTAAAGCTCGGCGAAAGCCGGGTTTTCTTTATACTAACAGAAAGTATAAGTTTTGGGCAGATAGCATAAGTACAACTAAGGCTTCCGCCTACGCTAGAGGCTTGGCGCAAGCCAAGTTTTCTTTATTCGTCTTCGCTAACGCTAACAAGGAAGACCCATTGGGTCTTCACTATTTACCTTGAAACTCCCGAAAAAGTATGGCACAATAAGAGTAAATCAAACAAATATGATGAACAAATAAGTTTTGTTTACCGGATATTTTGATTATAAAAATATGAAAGCGAGGGATCATCTTGGAAAGAGAGCTAACGATGGAATTTGCCCGGGTTACGGAGGCAGCCGCTTTAGCATCTGCTCGTTGGGTTGGTCGTGGAAATAAGGAAGCTGCAGATGATGCGGCTGTTGAGGCTATGCGTTCTGTCTTTGATACCATTCATATGAGCGGTACGGTGGTTATTGGTGAGGGAGAAATGGATGAAGCACCCATGCTTTATATTGGGGAGCGTGTGGGAACGGGAGATGCGCCTGAACTTGATGTAGCAGTTGACCCCTTAGAGGGGACGAATAGCGTTGCAAAAGGTGTAGCGGGAGCGATTGCTGTTGTGGCCATCGCTCAAAAAGGTGGACTCCTGCATGCACCAGATATGTATATGGATAAAATTGCGGTTGGTCCAGCTGCCAGGGGAAGGATTCACCTTGATGCCCCGGTTCTGGAAAACCTGACCAATGTGGCTCAAGCTCTAGGTAAAAGTATTGATGATTTGACTGTTGTTATTTTGGATCGTCCACGGCATCAAAAGTTAATTCAAAATGTACGAGATGCGGGTGCTAGAATTCGTCTCATTTCTGATGGTGATGTTTCTCCAGCCGTCGCTTGTGGCATTGAGGGAAGTGGCGTGGATATTATGATGGGTGTCGGAGGTGCCCCAGAAGGAGTTCTAGCAGCAGCAGCCCTGCGTTGTTTAGGTGGGGAGATGCAAGGTCGGCTCTGGCCGGAAAATGAAGCCGATATTCTGCGAGCTAAGGCTTTAGGGATCGTAGATGTGAACAAACTTCTTACCTTGGATGATTTAGTTCGGTCTGACGATGTTTTTTTTGCCGCCACAGGAATTACGGAAGGCCCGCTCCTACGGAGCGTGAATTTCACCGCTCAAGGCGCTTTAACCCATACGGTCGTGATGCGGGGACAGACCGGAACAGTTCGTTTTATTGAAGCCCAGCATCGGTTCGATAAGAAGCCTCATTATGCGATGAAGGGTGTTTTACAAGAAAACACTCGGGAGTAAAGAGAACTTTCTTCAGGTGGAGTTTCATACTCCACCTTTGCGTATTTATTACCTGGGGTTTGGAAAGAATAACTTAGAATGCCTTTTAGGGCAAATTGATTTTTTCAACCTCGAGGTGGTTTAGAAGAATGATGGTTCAAGAACATGGGCAAAAGCGGTGCGCCCGAGTCGTTTGGGGGAGCGCTGCTTTTTTCATGGCTTTCTTTGTTCTTGCCTATGGTGCAGTTCCGGTGTATTCAAATGGGATTGGAACGGTCGCTTGTTTTTCAGTCATAACGGTAGAACCTGGGCAGGATATTAATGCCTTGGCCAAGAGGTATGCGACTACGACGGATCAGATTCTCAAAGATAATCCGCAAGCACATACGTTTACTCCAGGAGCGACCTTAACCATTCGCGAAAACACGAGAACCGAAGAAGTATCTCGTGGTGTTATGGTTTCTTGGTATTGGCCGGTTCTGGGCTGGATTAGTTCGGATTATGGTTGGCGAGGGTCCAAGGATTTTCATCATGGAATTGATATCGCTTTGCCCATAGGTACGACGATAAATGCTGCTCAAGGTGGTCAGGTAGTCAAAGCAGGCTGGCTGGGAGTCTATGGTTTAGCTGTTTTGATCGATCATGGCAACGGAATCGAAACGTTGTACGGACATAATGATCGTTTGTTTGTCAAGGTCGGGGAGCAGGTTAAAAGTGGTGAGCGGATCGCAATATCTGGAAATACAGGCAATACCACGGGGCCACACCTGCATTTCGAAATCCGGAAAAATGATAAAACAGTGGATCCTTTAGATTATTTGCCTAAGTATGATGTAGCAAGACAGTAACTAGAAAAATAGCGTCACTCTAAAAAGTCTCTAAAAATCCTTTTAGAATAACAGAATCTGTAATCTTGACCGCCTAGGTCTCTTTGTGCTATACTTTTAAAAGTTGACCGGTTTACAGTACGGAAATTTTCAGGCTCGTTAGAACTGATGACAATCCGTTGAATATTCGGTAAGAAAGAAGGTGACGATATGAAAGAAAACATACATCCGAAATATGAGCAAACCACAATTACTTGCGCTTGCGGTGAAGTGATTCATACCGGTAGCACAAGGAAGGATATAAAGGTGGAAGTTTGTTCAAAGTGTCATCCCTTCTATACTGGTGTCCAACGTTTTGTTGATGCTGGTGGACGGGTTGATAAGTTTAAGAAGAAATACGGGATGTAAGACAAAGGACAACGGCCTGCGGTCGTTGCTAGAGAAAAAGCAGAGCGCATGCTCTGCTTTTTACATTTATAACCTAATGATTCTGAGAGGGGACTAGAGGATGAGCAGACCAGTTCAGTATGGCGGGCAAGCTCTGATCGAGGGTGTCATGATGCGGGGACCAAAGGTAACGGCGATGGCTATTCGTCTACCTAATGGTGAGATAGAGGTAACAAAGCGCGAAATTAAGGTTTGGTCAGCACATCTGTTTTGGAAGTTACCCTTAATTCGGGGATTTGTTGCCTTAATCGACTCTTTGATTGTTGGTACAAAGGCGTTAATGTTTTCGGCGAATCGAGCGGTGGGTGAAGAAGAGGGCGAGGAACTCAGTTTCGGAGAGATGGCTTTAACCATGGTGCTGTCTTTGGGCTTTGGACTTCTTTTGTTTGTTGGCTTGCCGACTGGGTTCGCTCATTTGCTCAAAGCAAAAGTTCCTGGTGTGGTGCTCCAGAATCTCCTTGAAGGAGGGATTCGACTCGTTGTCTTCTTCGCCTATATCCTGCTTATCTCTCGGATGAAGGATATTCAGCGGGTGTTTCAGTATCATGGGGCCGAGCACAAAGCGATTTATACGCATGAAGCAGGCTTGGAATTAACGGTGGAGAATGCCCGTCCGTTTTCAACGTTGCATCCCCGGTGTGGGACGAGCTTCCTACTGATTGTGGTTGTCGTCAGTATTTTCGTTTTTGCTTTCCTTGGACTTGATCCTTTATGGTGGCGGATCCTTTCCCGGATTGTTTTAATGCCACTTGTTGCAGGGGTAGCTTATGAAATTCTGAAGTTTTCTGCGCGCCATATGGACTCTCCCAACTGGCATTGGCTGATCGCCCCAGGGCTTCTATTACAGAAGTTAACGACTCGGGAACCGGACGATCAACAACTGGAAGTCGCCTTAGCCGCCTTGCAAGGAGTCCTGGAATCAGGACAGGAACTTTCTTAATATAGTATACTGACCTGATAAAGACCTAGAATTCTAAACTTCGTCTGAAGCTTAGCTGAACAAGGGGCTGAGCGCCATTCATTACTCGCTTCAGAGGCGAAAATCTTAGTGGCGTTACTAGCTATTGGAGAAATCTATTGAGGTGTTAAAATGCTGGAAAAATTAATGGAAATTGAACGCCATTATGATGAATTAACCCAACTACTGAGTGATCCTGAGGTGATTGCCAATCAGGAAGATTGGCAAAAGTATGCGAAGGCTCAAGCGGGAATGACCGAAATTGTTGCGGTCTTTCGTGACTATCAAGGGGTTCTGAAGAGTCTGGAGGATACGGAAAGTCTTCTCAGTGAAAAGCTAGACCCGGAATTAAAAGAAATGGCTGAGTTAGAAAAGAATGAATTGATCTCGAAACGCGAGGCATTTGAGGCGAGAATAAAAGTACTCCTCTTACCTAAGAATCCGAATGATGATAAAAATGTGATTATGGAGATTCGGGCTGGAGCTGGCGGGGAGGAAGCTGCCCTTTTCGCGGGAGATTTGTATAGGATGTATACTAAGTATGCGGAACGCCAAGGCTGGCGGACAGAGTTAATGAGTGCCAGTTACACTGATATCGGGGGCTTCAAGGAAATTGTCTTCCTTGTCGAAGGACATGGAGCCTATAGCAAGTTAAAGTTTGAAAGTGGAGTACATCGTGTGCAACGGATTCCGGCGACTGAATCAGGCGGCAGAATTCATACGTCCACGACGACGGTTGCGGTGTTACCGGAAGCTGAAGAAGTGGATGTCGAGATCAATCCCAATGATTTACGGATTGATATTTTCTGCTCCAGCGGCCCGGGTGGACAGTCGGTAAATACAACTCAATCGGCAGTCCGAATTACCCACCTGCCGACAGGAACCGTGGTATCTTGTCAAGATGAGAAATCTCAGCTGAAAAATAAGGAGAAAGGCCTTCGGGTTTTACGGGCACGTCTTCTAGAAAAGGCACAAAGTGAAGCCCATGGAGTAATGGCTTCAGCTCGCAAGAGCCAAGTCGGTACGGGGGATCGGAGTGAACGAATTCGGACCTATAATTTCCCCCAAGGCCGGGTTACGGATCACCGAGTTGGGCTTACTCTACACCGAATCGATAGTATCCTAATGGGCGACCTGGATGAGATTATCGAGACGCTAATTACCACAGATCAGGCGGATCGGTTAAAGACGGAAGCCTAATGAAGATCTATGAAGCCCTGCAATGGGGAGAACGAAAATTAAAAGAAGCAGAAGTCGATAACCCACGCTGGGATGCGGATCTCCTGTTAAGTCAGGTTATGGGATGGCGCCGGGAACAGCTCTATCTGGAGAGGGAAGGTTTGCTCGCCAACGGACAGTGGGAAAGTTATCAGGCCTTGATTATACGACGTTCTGCTCGTGAACCCTTACAATATATCCTTAAAAATCAAGAATTTATGGGGCTTAGCTTTTACGTTGATGAGCGGGTATTGATTCCTCGAGCCGATAGTGAGATTCTTGTTGAAAAGCTACTTGAGTTTAAAAACTCAACCACCCAAGCTCGAATTCGAATCGCAGACTTGTGTACCGGGAGTGGTGCACTTGCTGTGGCGATCGCCCATTATTGGCCGGAAGCGTCTGTCGTTGGTACGGATTTATCTTCTGCTGCGCTTGAGGTTGCCAGTTACAATGGTCAGCGGAATGATGTCCGAGTGGAATGGCGGAAAGGGGACTTTTGCGAACCAATTCGAGGGGAACGCTGGGATTGGATCGTTTCCAATCCTCCTTATGTACCTGAAGAAGAATATCGCTCGCTAGCCCCAGAAATTTTTAAAGAGCCAGAAATGGCCTTCGTCGGGGCAGAGAACGGTTTGATCTTTTATCAATGTTTGGCCGAGGAGGCCGCATCCTTACTCAACGTTGAGGGGAAAATTTTGATGGAAATCGGTTGGCACCAGGGACAATCAGTCCAAAACCTTTTTCAAAAACAGGGGTTTAAGACCCAGATCTTCCAGGATTATGGAGGACGAGATCGTGTCGTTTGCGCGGAGTTCATAATGAGGTGAAATTTATGGAGACAAAACGTATATATATAGATAGTCAAGCTCCGGAGCCAGAGATTATTGAAGAAGCGGCAAAGCTAATACGGGAGGGCCAATTGGTTGCTTTTCCTACGGAAACTGTTTACGGGCTGGGAGCTAATGCGTTAAACGCTGAGGCTTGTGCCGAGATTTTCAAGGTCAAGGGACGTCCTCAGGATAATCCCCTGATCGTTCATGTCTCCAATCTAGAAATGGTAAAGTCCCTAGTGGTAGGTTGGAACGAGCAGGCAGAGCGTTGTGCACGTGCCTTTTGGCCTGGTCCGCTCACATTGGTTTTGCCAAAGACAGCTATTATTCCGGATGCAGTGTCAGCTGGGCTAAGTTCGGTGGGTATTCGCATGCCCAACCATCCGGTGGCCTTAAGCCTGATTGAGAAGGCGGGAGTTCCGATTGCGGCGCCGAGTGCTAATCTCTCCGGAAAACCCAGTCCGACGAATGGGATCCATGTCTGGAAGGATCTACGAGGTCGTATTCCGTACATCTTGGACGGGGGAGCCTGTAATGTGGGGGTAGAATCAACCGTTCTTGATCTGACAGGTGAAATCCCTTGCATTTTACGACCGGGTGGCATAACGAAGGAAAGACTGGAGAAAATTTTAGGGGAAGTTGCTGTGGATCACCCATCGGAAAATCAGTTGCCCAAAGCACCAGGTATGAAGTATAGGCATTATGCGCCTAAGGGAGAACTCTATCTTCTGATTGGTGAACGGGAGAAAATATTAGCCCGAATGACGGATGAAATTCACAAAGCGCATGCTCGGCTTAAAAAAGTGGGGATTCTCTGTACATTAGAGAGTGCCTCAAGTTTACATAGCCAACTGCCTGAATTGCTTTTCGTTCTGGGTTCCGAAGAACGACCTGAGGAAGTAGCCGCCAGCCTCTATGAGGGTCTAAGACTTTGTGATGAACAAAGCATTGACATCATACTTGCTGAGGGTGTTGCAAAGAACGGGTTAGGTTTTGCCATCATGAACCGTCTGGAAAAGGCTTCTGGACAGAAGATTTGGTATGTGTAGAGAGACCAGCTTAAAGGTATTTCATTCCAAGCTCTAGCATAAGATACAGAAGCAAGTTTAGGTTGCGAAGTCTGAGTTTTAGGCTAATTGCACGAACTTCGAACCTCGTTTTGGGGGTGGAAAGCTTGAACTTAGCTTGGGTTTTAGCTCTTTCCGTTGCCTTGGGAGCGGATGCTTTCTCTTTAGCCCTGGCGATTGGACTCGTGGGTATTGGCAAACGGATGACGTTAAGGCTTTCACTCATTGTTGCGATCTTCCATGTCATTATGCCTCTGGGAGGACTTCTTCTCGGTCAGGCCCTGGGAATAGTACTGGGGCAATTGGCTAAAGGAATTGGGGCGGCTGTACTGCTCTGGCTAGGGGGGCGGATGCTTTTCCATGTTTGGCGACCTGTTCCAGAATTTTATCGACTTTCAGAGGCTCGTCAAGCTCTGAGACGTGCCCAGCTTCCCACGGGTATCTCTTTACAGGGTGTCGGAGTTTACGCCTTAGCGGTAAGTGTCAGTTTAGATGCACTTAGTGTGGGGTTTTCCCTGGGGACTGTAGAGAGTCCGATTGGGATCACGGTCCTCGTGATGGGGGTCGTAGCGGGAATCATGATGGGGAGTGGTCTCCTTTTGGGAAGGTTTGTTGGATCCTTGATCGGCCAACGGGCAGAGGCCTTAGGAG
Source organism: Desulfitobacterium sp. (assembly GCF_035539115.1). Lineage (GTDB taxonomy): Bacteria > Bacillota > Desulfitobacteriia > Desulfitobacteriales > Desulfitobacteriaceae > Desulfitobacterium_A. The sequence continues at coordinate 138,984 of NZ_DATLJA010000043.1, forward strand.
GCATGGTTCTCGTTATGATCGGAGTGAAGATGCTATTATAGGGTAGATATTCATGTCGTTTCCCAGCACCACCAGATGATAACGAAAACTTAGCTGGCGCCAAGTCCTAGCGCAGGCGCCTTATCCTGCCGGACTTAACCACATTCCAAAGGGACAAGGAGGCGAGCTGAGACCCATCGGCATACCTACGCTTGAAGATAAAGTTCTTCAGAGGGCGGTATGCATGCTGTTGGAACCTATTTATGAGCAAGACTTTAGGGATAGTTCATTTGGATTCCGACCGGGAAGGTCACAGCATCAAGCACTTGAAGTCATCTGGAAAGAAACCATGGATATAAAAGGCGGATGGATATTGGATGTCGATTTACGAAAGTATTTTGATACCATAGATCATGCCCAGATCCAAGCAATGCTCCGATAACGGGTAAATGATGGAGTCATTACAATGGGTCGTAAAGCGGAAAACGGCAAGCAAACGTCTGAGTGGTAAGATACAAGCCGTAGCAAAGTGGTGTAAGGATAACCGACAGCTGACAATCCGGGAACAACATAAAACCCTATGTGTTAAGTTGCGAGGCCACTATCAGTATTATGGCATTAGCGGCAACTACAGGAGTATAAACGCTTTTCGGCATGCCGTGTTGAAGTCTTGGTTGAAATGGTTAAATCGACGGACACACAAGGGGAAAAGAACATGGAACGCATTCTACGATGTTCTTCTGCACTTACCACTCCCAGCGCCTAGAATAATGCACTCCTACATTTAGCAAAACCATAGCGAGAGGAACCGGATGCGGGAAATCCGCACGTCCGGTCTGTGGGGGTTTTGGGGGAGTAATCGCCCAATTCTACCCGGCATATAGGAGACTCGGCTTAGAGGTGAGGTACGAAACTCAAGCCCTAGTCGACTTATCCTCGAAGGGGAGAAGCTACGCTTACGGGTCTTTTAAGATATTTTAGATTAGGGTGGTGCTCATGGGAATCAAATTATTATTTATCTGTACCGGAAATACATGCCGTAGTCCCATGGCTGAAGGGTTAGCTAAAACAATTCTAGGGCCGGAGGTGGAGGTGAGCTCGGCTGGAATGGCTGCTGGGGAAGGCCAACCGGCGAGTGATCAAGCCTTAAGCGTGCTGAAAGTACGAGGGATTGATTTATCTTCCCATCACGCTCGTCAGATTAATCCATTACTTCTGCAAGCGGCGGATTGGATCATCCCAATGACGAAGGAACATGAAATCCGGTTGTGCGCGCTTTATCCACAGTATACGGGCAAAATTCGGAGACTCGGTGCTTGGGGAACCAAGGGCAAAGATATTTTGGATCCGTTTGGAGGATCACTCAAGGTTTATCAGAAATGTGCCGAGGAAATTGAAGGCTTAATTTTTGAACTCAAGAAAGAATTGGATAGTTTAGCAGGAAAAGATTAAAGATAGAGGTAAGTAGCTTGGCAGGAGCCAAGCTTTTACTTTGTACTAACAGAAACTTCCATGAACCTGCCGATTCACAGGGAGGTATGAAAATGTAGTCCATTTTCGTAAGAAAGTATAAGTTTGGGGCAGATAGCATAAGTGCAACCAGCGGTTTTCGCTTTCCTACGATGCAAGTAGTTAAGTCCGGCAGGATAAGGCGACTAAGGCCATCGCTTTGGCGCTGACCAAGTCTTCTATATCGCAAAGCTCGGCGAAAGCCGGGTTTTCTTTAGATAAGGCATCAAAAATTCTTCATAGATTGTATACTTTCTTTAGTTTTTGGCGATTTTGGCAGGGATTGTCCACTAAAGTGTAGAATTTGCATTAGATGGACAAAAGCATAATCAAACGGAGGTGGACGGATTGAAAATTGCACTCGGAGCAGATCATGGTGGTTATGAGCTCAAGAATGAAATTCGCACGCACTTGATAGACCAAGGAATAGAGATATTGGACTTAGGAACAAACTCGAAGGAATCCGTCGATTATCCAAAATACGGTTTCAGGGTCGGAAAAGCAATCCTCCAGGGAGAGGCAGACCTAGGAATTGTTGTTTGTGGGACAGGCCTAGGAATTTCGATGGCAGCGAATAAAGTCCCAGGGATTCGAGCGGCTTTATGCACAGAGACCTACTCAGCCCGCATGTCCCGTGAACATAATAATGCTAACGTACTTGCCCTAGGGGGGCGGGTAACGGGAGTAGGCTTAGCCTTAGATATTGTTGATATGTTTATTAAAACCCCCTTTGCTGGAGGACGGCACGCACGGCGCGTAGATTTGCTGACTTCGATTGAGATGGGGGAAGAGCTTTAAGGAGGCGCAGTTAACATGCTAGAGAAGTTAAAGGAAATTGCTACGACCTGGCAGAAGGTTCTCGATGATTTTTTTTCACAAGCAAATTTACACCCAGGTCAAGTTCTCGTGTTGGGTTGTAGTACTAGTGAAGTGCTCGGAGAACATATAGGAAAAGGAAGCAGCATCGAAGTTGCGGACATTCTCTTACTACCACTGCTCCGAAAGGTACAGGAACAAGGAATTTTTCTAGCCGTCCAAGGATGTGAACATATTAATCGGGCCCTTGTGGTCGAGGAAGAATGTGTGGAACGTTATGGACTAGATCCTGTAACCGTTCTTCCGGGGCTGAAAGCGGGTGGAGCAATGTCAGTAAAGGCTTGGCAGAGTTTTAGAGCTCCTTTGATGGTCGAGTGCATTAAGGGACATGCAGGAATTGACATTGGGGATACGTTTATCGGGATGCACTTGCGTCCGGTGGTGATTCCAATCCGACTTGAGGTTCAGGAAATCGGAAAAGCCCATTTAACCATGGCCCGCACTCGTCCTCGCCTTATTGGCGGAGCGCGAGCGATTTATCCCGAGTAAATTAAGATTAAAGCTTGAAAAGCTCGAGCTTTTAATGTAGGTTATGACCATTAGGATAAATCTCTCAAGAATCTCTTTAAGATAATGCTTTAAAAACAAACACTAGAGATTTTTAAAGGAGTGGAGAAAAATGGATTACATTAAAGAATGGGTTCTTCCCCAAGACCCGGAAGTAGCCGAAGCGATTGCTCAAGAAGAAGGGCGCCAGCGCAATAAAATCGAACTTATTGCCTCAGAAAACTTTGTTAGCCGTGCGGTAATGGCAGCTCAAGGCTCGGTACTGACCAACAAGTATGCCGAAGGATATCCCGGTCATCGCTATTACGGGGGCTGCGAATACGTCGATATCGTCGAAGACCTAGCTCGTGAACGAATTAAAAAGCTCTTTGGAGCTGAGCATGCTAATGTTCAACCACATTCCGGCGCTCAAGCGAATACCGCGGTTTATTTTGCCGTACTTAAACCCGGGGACACTGTTCTCGGCATGAATCTTTCACATGGTGGGCATTTGACCCACGGCAGCCCTGTGAACCTTTCGGGCATGTATTTTAACTTTATAGCCTATGGGGTTGAACCCGACACAGAAGTGATTGACTATGAAAAAGTTCGTGCTTTAGCACTCGAGCATCGACCAAAGTTGATCGTTGCAGGCGCAAGTGCTTATCCTCGAATTATTGATTTTCCGAAACTCCGTGAAATTGCGGATGAGGCGGGCTGTCTCCTGATGGTGGATATGGCGCACATCGCCGGCCTAGTTGCAGCCGGAATTCATCCAAGCCCGATTCCTTATGCTCATTTTGTCACCTCGACAACCCATAAAACGCTTCGTGGGCCAAGAGGCGGGCTGATTCTTTGCAAACAAGAATTCGCTAAGGCCATAGACAAGGCAATTTTCCCTGGAATTCAGGGTGGACCACTGATGCACGTGATTGCTGCGAAAGCAGTCGCTTTTGGGGAGGCTCTGCAACCGGAATTTAAAGAGTATCAAAAACATATCGTGGAAAATGCTAAGGTTCTGGCGAATAGCCTGACTAAAAAGGGTTTCCGTTTAGTCTCTGGCGGCACAGATAATCATCTCATGCTTGTTGACGTGCGAACCAAAGGATTGACGGGAAAGGACGCAGAACATATCCTTGATGAGGTAGGAATAACCGTTAATAAAAATACAATCCCTTATGATCCAGCGAGTCCCTTTGTAACCAGTGGTATCCGAATTGGGACACCGGCTGTGACCAGCCGAGGAATGAATCCTCAGGCGATGCAGCGGATTGCTGAGGCCATAGATATCGCCCTGACGAAACAAGATGAGACAAATTATGCCAAAGCGAAGGAAATTGTTGCGAGTCTTTGCGAGGAGTTCCCGCTTTACCTAAATCTAGATTAGGAGTTGACTTATTTCATGGCACAACTACACGTTCTCGATCATCCCCTCATTCAACATAAGCTTTCATTAATCCGCGACGAGGAAACCGGTTCGAAGGACTTCCGTGAACTCGTGGAAGAAGTTGCCATGCTCATGGCGTACGAAGTAACTCGAGACTTTCCACTAGAAGAGGTTGAGGTGAAGACTCCAGTTGCCACGACGAAAACGAAAATAATTGCCGGACGAAAGGTTGGACTAGTACCCATCTTGCGTGCAGGTCTGGGTATGGTTGATGGAATGCTTAAACTTATTCCAACGGCAAAGGTCGGTCATATAGGGTTATATCGTGACCCAGAAACGCTCAAACCGGTGGAATATTATTGCAAACTGCCAACGGATATTGAAGAGCGAGAACTGATTGTGATTGACCCAATGCTTGCGACGGGAGGATCTGCGTCAGCAGCTATTACATTTTTAAAAGAACGAGGGGTTCGCAATATCAAGTTGATGTGTCTTATTGCGGCTCCAGAGGGTATTCAGGCGGTAAGATCCGCGCATGATGATGTTGAGATTTTTGTAGCTGCGGTCGATGAGAAGTTAAATGACCATGGTTATATTGTACCTGGCTTAGGTGATGCTGGAGACCGGCTGTTTGGAACGAAGTGATCGATATGCTAAAGAAACGGCCAAGTTGGGATGACTATTTTATGAAAATGGCGCAGGTGGTTTCGGAACGATCCACCTGCTTACGTCGTCAAGTCGGTGCAGTGATTGTCAAGGATAGGCAGATTCTGAGTACGGGATATAACGGTAGCCCTACAGGACTGAAGCATTGCGCAGAAGTCGGATGTTTACGCCAAAAACTTCAGATTCCTTCCGGCGAACGGACTGAGATCTGCCGTGCGGTTCATGCCGAACAGAATGCACTCGTACAGGCAGCAAAGCACGGTGTAGGAATAGCGGGAGCAGATCTCTATACAACCTTAGAACCTTGTGTCCTCTGTACAAAGATGATTATTAATTCGGGAATCAAACGGGTAATTTATGCCAAACCCTATCCTGATGCTTTGGCGCATGAACTCGCCGAAGAGGCAGACCTTGAGTTGATCCATCTTTTCTCGGAAGAAGAAAGTGGATGCTAAGGAAACTTACCACAGATAAAGAAACTTACCACAGATGAAGTTCTAAAATATTTCAAAGGAGAGTACCGAGCGGTGAAACAACCACAAAAGGTCATGGTGGTTTTCGGGACGCGTCCCGAAGCTATTAAAATGGCCCCAGTCGTTAAAGCCCTTCACAAGGTATCGATTCCGTGTCAGGTCGCTGTGACCGCCCAACACCGAGAAATGCTCGACCAAGTGTTGGCGCTTTTTAAGATTCGACCAGACTATGACTTGAATTTAATGAGAGCAGGGCAGACCCTCGTTGATATTACAACTCGGGCACTAAACGGTCTAGCCGAGGTTTTCGCAAAAGCAAAACCGGATTTAGTCTTGGTTCATGGAGATACGACTACAACCTTTGTCGCAGCTCTTGCCGCCTTTTATGCCCATATTCCGGTTGGACATGTGGAAGCAGGTTTACGCACTGGAGATAAGTATTCTCCGTTTCCAGAAGAAATGAACCGTAAACTAACGGGTGCGATTGCCGATTTACATTTTGCACCGACGAATACAGCAAAACAAAATTTACTCCGGGAAGGTGTAGCTGAGGCGAAGATCTTTGTTACGGGAAATACGGTAATTGATGCCTTGCTAAACACAGCCCGTGCTGATTATCGATTCATCGACCCGGAACTCGATTCAATATTGGAGCAAGAACAAGGTAACCGCATGATTTTGGTGACTACGCATCGCCGTGAAAACCTTGGGGAACCGATGCGTCAAATTTATCGAGCAATAGCTAACGTTCTCGATAACAACCCAGATACTTATATCGTTTTTCCTGTTCATAAGAATCCTTCGGTACGAAAAGTGGTCAGTGAGGTTTTAGGTCAGCATGAGCGAGTCCACTTAATTGAACCGATGGATTATGAACCTTTTGTCAATTTAATGGCAAAAGCCCATATCATTTTGACAGACTCAGGCGGGATTCAAGAGGAGGCACCTTCTTTAGGGAAACCCGTCCTTGTTGTACGGGATACGACGGAACGGCCAGAGGCCGTAGAAGCAGGAACAGTCTCTTTAGTGGGCACCTCTTATGAGCGAGTCGTGGAGAGCTTAAACAAGCTTTTAACGGATGAGAAAGTTTTTCAGGCGATGGCCCATGCGAGCAACCCCTATGGAGATGGTAAAGCTTCAGAACGAATTGTTCAAATCATCCAAGAACAAATAGCATTTGGAAATAAATGAATAAAATAGCATTTTTAACGGAAAATAGGAAAGCATTATAAATTCTTTTGAAAATTTAAGCAGGAATTTAGAACATAACCCCGAATACTAATAGTTGTTATCCGGGTACCCGAGAGGGGTTTGGGGTAATTTTAAATGGGCGATAACCGTTTAACTGTGGTGAAAGCTATGGCTTTTGGCACAAGTATTGCAACCACACTAGCCGTCTTAGTTGGTGGTGGTTACATGCTGGGTAAATACTTTGACCAGCGCTGGGGAACCCAACCGTGGCTTCAACTTTTCTTTATCTTGGCGGGGCTTGTTTGCGGAGGAAGTTACTTAGTGGTAAGTTTAAGAAGGCTTGGGAACACTGATGACAAAAAGTAAATTTGTTGGGTTACTTTTGGGTACTTCGGGGTTGCTTTTTGTGATTGGGTTGACTCATAAAAGTAGTATACTAGGAGCAGTTCTGGGATATTGGATTGGTTTTTGGTATACACAATCGCTCTATAAGGATACCCAAAGCAGTGCTGAATTAGAAGTCTCCTTAGCCATTCGACGAATGCGTCGAGGCTTTTTTGGGCGTCTAGGGTTTGTTACTTTAGTTGTAGCGGCAGTCGGCCGTTATCAGAAAAGCTGGCTATTTAGCTTAGCAATAGGAATCGCGCTAGGACTCGTGGTTTCTCTTTTCATAGAGCTAAAAGAATTTGTGAAGAGCGGAGAGGGGTGAGTTATGAATATATGGAAAAAACTATATTATGGCATTTAGGTAATATGACCTTCCATGGAAAGACGTTAGTCATGACATGGATGGTTATGGCAGTCATTTTAATTTTCGTGCTTCTGGGAGTTCGACATTTAACGAGTGGTAAGCCGGGGAAAATGCAGAATATATTGGAATGGATGCTTGATTTTGTTCGTAAAATCATATCCGATAACATGGATTTAGAAAAAGGACGCCCAATTCTAGGCTATCTAGTGACTTTGATTCTGTTTGTCTTTGTTTCTAACATGTTCGGACTTCTTCCCAACTTGACATTTAATCTTCTTCATAATGTGGAGTTTGCTCAGCTGAACAAGATATTTGAAGGGGCTTCTTGGATGTCTCCAACGGCAGACATCAATACGACGATGGCCTTAGCTATCATGACGATGATCTTGGTTGTTGGGCTGGGGATTAAGCATCAAGGAGGACATTATTTCAAACATTTTTTAGAACCTAATCCAGTCTTTTTGTTAATCCATGCAATTGATATGATTTCCAAACCGATGACTCTGGCCTTTCGTCTTTTTGGAAACATTTATGCGGGCGAAATTCTCATTAGCGTTATTTTGATGCTTCCGGGTATTTGGGTACTAGGGGGGATTTTGCCAGACGCAATTTGGTTAGCGTTTAGTGTCTTTATCGGAGCTATCCAATCCTATGTATTTACAGTTCTAACAACGGCATATGTCGCTCAAGCGGTGACGGAAGAGGGCTAAGGTTTATTAGTTTAAGTTATTCGTTAAATTTCAGTGGAGCATGTGCGCTGCTGAGAAGATATTAAGTAAAAATAATTTATGGGGAATAAGAAAGGAGGAAACTCTGTGGACGTATCTGCTGCAGCTGCACTTGGTGCAGGGATTGCTGCTGGTTTAGCAGCCCTCGGAGCTTCACTTGGTAACGGAAGCTTGATTACGAAAACGATAGAAGGAATTGCCCGCCAGCCTGAGGCAAAAGGTGCACTACAATCCACCATGTTTATTGGTGTTGGTCTCGTTGAAGCTTTACCACTTTTAACATGGGTACTAGCTCTTCTTCTCATGTTCACGAAGTAAGTCTGAAATTGAATTGGGCTTGAGTCTTAAGTCCCAGCCCGTCAGGAACAAGGGGGAACGGATCGTTCCCCCTTGAAAAAATCATCCGCAGATGGACCAGACTTGAGAGGGGGGGTAAACTGTGAACAATCCCATATCATTTGATTGGACGCTAGTCGTCCAGATTGTATCTTTCCTGTTGCTCGTTTATATTCTTAGACGCTACGCTTGGAATCCACTCATGAATATGATGGAAGAACGCCGTAACTTCATTGAGTCCAATATTGCTCAAGCTGAGAAAGAACGCCAGCAGGCTGAACAAATAAAACGTGAATACCAGGAAGAAATGCGCAAGGCTCGTCAAGAAGCTCAAGAGGTTATCGCGAAGGCGACGAAATTGAGCGAAGAACGGTCTGTGGAGATCCTGGCAGAGGCTCATGAAGAGGCCGAGAAGATTAGAAAATCGGCTCTTGCCGATATTGAACGCGAACGTGACTTGGCTATTGCCCAAGTGAAGGCGCAAGTTGCCGATTTATCGGTTGCCGTAGCCGAAAAGATAATTCGTAGAAACTTGGATGTTAAAGGCCAGGAAGATCTTATTGAGCAATTTATTCAAGAAGTAGGGGAATTGCCATGTTAAAGGGAGCTCTAGCTCGTCGGTATGCTAAGGCCTTATTTGAAATAGGAGTACAACAGGATCTGAATCAAGTAGAGACCGACCTCCAGCAGCTAACAGGGTTAATTGCCGAGAATGCTGAGGTCGCGCATCTCCTTTACCATCCGCATATTTCTTTGACCGAGAAGAAAGCAATTATGGACAAGCTCTTTTCAGGAAGCATGAGTGACACGGTTCGCCACTTTTTTTATCTGCTTATCGATAAGCGAAGAGAAAACTTGCTTCCTGATATTCAACGGGAGTTTATGTTACTTGCAGACCAAGCGCGAAACATTGTCGAAGCAAGGATATCGAGTGCTGCGCCTTTGAGCAAAAGCCAAGAAGAACGTTTGCATAAGGAATTGGACCGGATTACTGGAAAAAATGTACGTATGGTCAAGGAGGTCCGTCCCGAACTCATCGGTGGTGTAATCGTGCAAATCGGTGATCAGGTCATGGATGGAACGGTGGCTTATAAACTTTCTCAGATTCGCCTAAGCTTAGGCTGAGCCTAAACCGGGAGCTTTTGAAGACCTCAGAGAATAGGGGTGAAAAGACAGGATGAATTTACGTCCAGAAGAAATAAGTTCAATTATCAAACAACAGATCGAACGTTATGATAATGTGATCGATGTTGCGGACGTGGGAACTGTGATCGAGATCGGTGACGGGATTGCCCGCGTCTATGGATTGGAAAAGGCGATGGCTGGTGAACTCCTGGAATTCCCGAACGGAATTTACGGAATGGCCATGAACCTTGAAGCAGACAACATCGGTTGTGTTATTTTGGGGCAGTTTATCGGAATTAAAGAAGGCGATCCGGTCAAACGCACAGGACGGATCGTCGAAGTTCCGGTTGGCGAAGAAATGATTGGCCGTGTTGTTAATGCGTTAGGTCAACCGATTGATGGCAAAGGGGAAATCAAGTCAACAAAGTTTCGTCCGATTGAAGCCCAAGCCCCTGGCGTCGTTTATCGCAAATCGGTGCATGAACCGTTGCAAACAGGTCTTAAATCCATCGATGCGATCGTGCCGATCGGTCGTGGACAGCGGGAACTGATCATTGGTGACCGGCAAACGGGTAAGACGGCAGTCGCTATTGATACCATCATAAACCAAAAGGGGCAAGATGTGATCTGCATTTATGTCGCCATTGGCCAAAAGGCGTCCACAGTCGCTGGGGTTCTTAAGACGCTACAGGATCATGGTGCTATGGATTACTCTCTTATCGTTTCGGCACCGGCCTCAGAACCTGCGCCAATGCTATATATTGCACCTTATGCGGGTTGTGCCATCGGCGAGGAATTCATGTATAACGGTAAGCATGTATTGATCATTTATGATGATCTTTCGAAACAGGCAGCCGCATATCGTGAATTATCCCTCTTGCTCAAACGTCCACCCGGGCGTGAGGCCTATCCTGGAGATGTTTTTTATCTCCATTCCCGTCTCTTGGAACGCTCAGCAAAGCTGTCTCCTGAACTTGGAAGCGGATCAATGACGGCTCTGCCGATTATTGAGACCCAAGCGGGTGACGTTTCAGCCTATATTCCTACGAATGTTATTTCGATTACCGATGGACAGATCTTCTTGGAGACGGATCTGTTTAATTCAGGTTTTCGCCCAGCTATTAACGTGGGCATTTCTGTATCCCGTGTCGGTGGTTCGGCGCAAATTAAAGCCATGAAGCAAGTCGCTGGGCAATTACGGCTCGACCTTGCGCAGTATCGTGAGCTTGCAGCCTTCTCCCAGTTTGGGTCTGATCTAGATAAAGTCACGCAAATGCGCTTAGGCCGTGGAGAACGGACGATGGAAATTCTGAAACAAGCACAATATCATACGATGCCTGTTGAAGAAGAAGTAGTTGTCATCTATGCAGCAGTTAAAGGCTTGATCGATGATATTGAGGTCGATCAGATTGGTCGTTTTGAACAAGAGTATCTGCGTTTCATGCGCTCGGTTAAAGCTGACCTCCTGGCTAAAATCCGTACTGAGAAGGCACTATCGGATGATTTAAACGCCGAAATCGAAAAGGCGATTAATGAATTCAAACAAGGATTTCTGATCTAATAAATGGGGGGTAGGTGAACGAGGTGGCAAGTATACTTGATATTCGTCGCCGGATCCGAGGCATTAGCAATATGGAGAAGATCACCAAAGCCATGAAGATGGTGGCGGCAGCTCGCTTGCGGAAATGCCAGGAAAGGGTTGTCGCTGCCCGACCTTATACCCGTCAAATGCACGAAATATTGGTTCGTCTCGCCCAGGATCAGACGGAGGCCACGCATCCTCTTTTGGAAAAGCGGACCGTGCACACAGTGGGATATGTGGTCATTACCTCTGATCGGGGACTTTGCGGTGGGTATAATGCGAACTTAATCCGGATGACCAATAATTTGCTCACTAAGGAAGCACACGAGGCGAAACTCGTTGCGATAGGTCGTAAGGGACGAGATTTCTACCGGCATGGAAAAGTTGAGATGCTTTCTGATTTTGTAGGCTTTGGAGATTTCCCTTCTTATAGTCTCGCAAAGGATATTGCTCAACAAGTCATTCACTTCTATAGTGAGGGCACCTTTGATGAAGTCTACCTGGTTTATACTGAATTTATCTCGGCGATTTCTCAGCAACCCAAGCAAATCAAAATTTTACCAATTGAGCAACCCGAAGGGGAGAGCGGTAAAGATTATATTTTTGAACCGTCGCCTGAGCAGATCCTTAACACCTTGCTCCCGAAGTATGTGGAGACCCAAGTCTTCCGTACTTTGCTTGAAGGAAAAGCAAGTGAGATGGGAGCCAAAATGACAGCGATGGGTTCAGCAACAGATAATGCCAAAGACATGATTGATCGTTTGACGTTACAAATGAATCGTGCTCGTCAGGCAGCCATTACGAAGGAAATTTCCGAAATCGTCGGGGGAGCAGCTGCCCTCGAGTAAGCTACTGGAAATACCCAAAAAGGAGGTTTCTCGCCTGTGAATATCGGTAAGATAGTTCAAGTCATGGGGGCGGTAGTTGACGTTGAGTTTGCTCCCGACGAACTGCCGAGAATCTATAATGCAGTATTAGTTCAGGCTCCTGAGAGGAAGATCGATATCACCTTAGAGGTGGAGCAACATTTAGGAAATGAAATAGTGCGTTGTGTAGCTATGTCCTCAACGGACGGCTTACAGCGGGGAATGGAAGTAAAAGATACAGGTTCACCAATTACTGTTCCTGTAGGTCCAGTGACCCTGGGACGGATGTTTAATGTGTTAGGTAAACCTGTCGATAATGGTCCTGAGGTAAAATCAGAAACGAATTATCCAATTCACCGCCCAGCACCAGCATTTGTCGATCAAGATCCCTCAACGCAAATGCTTGAAACGGGGATCAAGGTCATTGATCTACTGGCGCCATATGCTAGAGGAGGTAAAGTTGGCCTCTTTGGTGGTGCCGGTGTGGGCAAAACTGTGCTTATTCAGGAGCTCATCAATAATATCGCTATGCAGCATGGAGGCCTTTCCGTCTTTGCTGGAGTTGGCGAGCGGACCCGTGAAGGCAACGACCTCTGGAATGAAATGAGAGAGTCTGGCGTTATCGACAAAATGGCGATGGTCTTTGGTCAGATGAATGAGCCTCCCGGTGCCCGTCTTCGTGTCGGCCTTTCGGGACTGACCATGGCTGAATATTTCCGTGATGTCCAAGGCCAAGATGTTCTTCTCTTCATTGATAACATTTTTAGATTTACTCAAGCTGGATCTGAAGTGTCTGCCCTTCTGGGCCGGATGCCTTCAGCGGTTGGTTATCAACCTACCCTTGCTACGGAAATGGGTGCATTGCAAGAGAGGATTACCTCCACTCGCAGCGGATCGATCACCTCGGTGCAAGCGATTTATGTACCCGCTGACGACTTAACTGACCCTGCTCCAGCTACAGCTTTCGCTCACTTGGATTCAACCACGGTTCTCAACCGGGCGATTTCTGAGAAAGGAATTTATCCGGCTGTTGACCCTCTAGATTCATCGTCGCGGATTCTTTCTCCTCAAATCCTCGGCGAGGAACACTACAACGTAGCACGTAGTGTTCAGCAAATCCTGCAAAAATATCGAGAATTGCAAGATATTATTGCCATTCTCGGGATGGATGAGCTTTCAGAAGAGGAAAAACTCATCGTGGGTCGCGCTCGTCGGATTGAGCGCTTCCTATCTCAACCGTTCCATGTGGCCGAAGTCTTTACAGGCTCGCCGGGTAAATACGTACCTATCAAAGAGACGATCCGCGGATTCAAAGAGATTGTCGAAGGAAAACATGATGATCTTCCTGAGTCAGCTTTCCACATGGTTGGAACGATTGAAGAAGCGATTGAAAAAGCTAAAGCATTGGGGGCATAAACATGGCTGGTACATTTACTTTCCATGTGGTTTCTCCGGAAGGCAATGTGCTTAAAGAAGAGATTGAATTCGTCATATTGCCAGGGGTAAACGGAGAACTTGGAATTTTGCCTAACCATGCTCCATTGATTGCGGCGCTTGATACGGGCGTGATCCGCTATACTATTGAAGGCAAGAAAAAAAATTTAGCCATCTCAGGGGGGTTCGTTGAAGTATCTGAGAATAAGGCGACAGTACTCGCTGATACGGCGGAGTCTGGCGAGCTTATTGATCTTCAGCGTGCTCAAGCTGCTAAAGAAAGAGCCGAGAAGCGCTTGGCTCAAAGATCACCGGATATAGATATTAAGCGTGCTGAGTTTGCTCTTCATCGAGCGATCGCACGGATTAATGCTGCAGATCGGAAAAATGACTAAAATTAAAATGTCACTGAAAGCGCGATAAGTCAGATTGAGGCTTATCGCGTTTCTTTATACTAACAGAAAGTATAAGTCTGGGGGCAGATAGTATAAGTGCAACCAGCGGCTTTCGTTTTCCTACGATGAATGCGTAAGTTCGGCAGGATAAGGCGACTAAGGCCACCGCTTTGGCGCTGACCAAGTCTTCTATATCCTACGATGCATGTATTTATGTCCGGCAGGATAAGGCGACTAGAGCCATCGCTTTGGCGCCGGCTAAGTCTTCTTTATCCTACGATGCAAATGGTTAAGTCCGGCAGGATAAGTGCAACTAGGGCTTCTGCCTTCGCTAGGGCTTGGTGCTAGCCAAGTCTTCTTTATCCTACGATGCAAATGGTTAAGTCCGGCAGGATAAGTGCAACTAGGGCTTCTGCCTTCGCTTTGCTTGGCACAAGCCAAGTTTTCTTTATCCTACGATGCAAGTGGTTAAGTCCGGCAGGATAAGGCAACTAGG
>NZ_DATLJA010000044.1:0-3311 GCF_035539115.1 Desulfitobacterium sp.
GTTGCACTTTCTCAAATTTCGTTTGGACGAAAAATTTACCGACAAAAAAGCATGTGAAATGATTTACTAGAAGGAGGAAAAAGATGAGCAAGGTTTTACAGTTCCAGAATCGTCACCGCCTTAAATTAGCTAAAGGGGTCAAGGGCCACATAAGTATGCGCAAGGCCGAAACTTTCCGATCCGTATTAACCATGGACGAATACGATGCAGAAATCATCTTAGCATGCCTAAAATATCGAACCGAAACGGAACTTAAATCATCATGTGAGGAAGAAATGAACCAGTGGCGGGCGGGTCAAGAGGAGTGCAAGCGGATCATCGCCAGGATTGAGAAACACCTGGAACTGAGCCAAGAAACAGGAGAAGCCGGGATTGACATTATTATTACCCTTGAGGAAAGGAATACTCTCATCAATTCTCTTGAAAACATGCAGGATCTGGCCGAAGAGGATGATTGGAATATCGGCTTTCAACTGGATCTCAATACGATTCATGCGAGCCAATGGCAAACGTACACCCAATGGCAGGCAAAAGTCTTGAAGAAGAAAAACTAACGTTCGTTTAAATATTATTTTTTTGTTACCGCAGCAACGGGACAGAATATGGTTTTATTTGAACGAGCGTTTAAATTAAGCGAAAGGGGATATGAAATGTTTTTTATCGACGATGAACACGAAGAAACCTTTTATCTCCTAGTCTCTCGTAAATTCAAAGAAAATGATCCTGAGTATGAAGCAGCCTTTTATGTTCTTACCGCCGACAACGAACTACGTAAGAAGGGGATGCCATTCATTACACCGGACGGAATCGACTGGGAAGGGATATGGAATAATGATTGGTCTAGTGGGTACCGGATTTTGCTAAAACTGACAGAGAGCCTGTTTAAAAGCTCTGGCTCCGTAGAATTGGCTTACGGGCTGGGTGTATGGGGTGAAGAATTGTACCGGGTAGCCATGCAAGCCATTGGAATTAGAAGGAAGGCGTTATAGAACATAAACAGATTTCAAATGGAAAACCTTTACGAGATAAACGGTTTAACAGATTATAAGCTCAAGACCCCAGAGGATCTGCTTAAAACCCATGGGATTGACCACAAAGCTATAGATGGGTATAACCGACT
The DNA here is from genome assembly GCF_035539115.1 of Desulfitobacterium sp. Lineage (GTDB taxonomy): Bacteria > Bacillota > Desulfitobacteriia > Desulfitobacteriales > Desulfitobacteriaceae > Desulfitobacterium_A. The sequence goes on from NZ_DATLJA010000044.1 coordinate 1,121, forward strand.
GGATGATGTCAATCGATCGCTCTATGAGAAGTTTATCGTCAACTTTTTTAACGGGCAGGGCTTAGACTCACGAATGAGCCTAATTCCTAAAGGAATCTATTATGTAGAGGATTTAAACTATCTTGCTAAGGAAAACCCGGAGGACGATCACCTTACCATCATAGGAGGGCTGGTTACGGTTATCGACCGTAACGGAATGAAAACAGTCTTACGAAGTTGGGAAGATGAAGATTATGCGCACTTGGTTGAAGAGTTCCCTGAAGCAATCACCGAAAGTACACCCAACCGATACCTACGTTTTGAGTACGAACACCATGGCCGGAATGAATGGCTGCATGTTAAAAGTGAGAATTCATGGTATTAGAGAAAGCGGGTGACAGGATGCCCCCTAGCTATAAAATAGATCAAGTGTATCGAGTGCAGATAATCTCCAGGGATAATAAATCTATAGCCCATTTTGCAACTAAACCTGACACAATAGCTTTTTTATTAGATAGCCTAACAAAGAATCCTGAAAAGGTTGAAAGTCAAAAAACATCCGGCATCGATCATGATGAAATAAATTTTATATTAAATGACACAAATTATTTCTATGAACTCAGTGAGTATTTGAATGAGAATGAGTAGTTTTGAATGCTCACCCCCCCAAAAATAGGGTACGAACAGCCTGAGTATAGAAATATTTTAGGTCATTTAGATAAAATGTTCTCAAAAAGTATTGAAAACATCAAAAAATCGCGCTAAAATGGAATTAAAAGTCGGTGGGCGAAGCCTACCCTCTTCATCTAGGAATACATGGAAGCTACATTAAGTGGCTTCTTTTTGTTTGCCAATAAAAGAAATTTGAATAAAGGGGAGGGTATTTAGTGATTAAAGATAAAATTATCAACGATTTTTTCCAAGTCGATTTAAGTGAAATCGCTTTGCCTAACTATGCCGTGTATTTTAGTCCCAAAGATTACATGGGTCAGTATGTTGTCCGGTTGTGGGATGCGGACGGTCTAAAGGCTACAAATTGTATTGTAATCGGAAAAACAATACAACAAGTAAGGGCTGCTATTCCTCCTGGCTTAACACGCTTTCCAAGAGCAGTAGGCGACGATCCACAAATTGTAGAAACATGGATTTAAAAATCTTACCGTTAGCCAAAAAGTTAAATAAGTATGAGAGGGGCATATAAATGATAAAAGATCTGCAAAAAGAACAAATGGTCGTTGGTTTTTTCGCAGTCAAGGAAATTATTGAAAAAGAGACGCGCGAGACTAAGAAAAAATATCTGGACCTCACCTTACTGGATGCCAGCGGCCAGATCAATGCCAAAGTGTGGGATATTGCTGAAGTGGTCAAGGGAGAACCGCCTCAGCTCGGAGATATTGTGAAAGCGGAGGCCAATGTTCAGGAATACCGGGGCAACCTCCAACTCAAGATCAACAAATTGCGTAAGATCACGGAAACAGATGTCTATGAACCGCAGACGATTATTCCAACAGCTCCGAACCCCTCAGAACAGATGTGGGCCACGGTTATTCGATTCGCGGAAGGGATTACAGATAAGCAGCTTCAGGCAGCAGCCCTGCATATTCTTCAAAAATATAAAGAACAGCTTCTCTATTACCCAGCCGCCAAATCCTATCACCATTCGTATAAAGGCGGACTTTTGCAGCATATCTCGACGATGCTTCTGGCAGCAGCGAAACTAACGACCATTTATTCATGCAACACGGATCTGCTCTATGCTGGTATCATCGTGCATGATATTGGCAAGCTCTATGAACTAAACACGGACAGTTCCGGCATCGGGACTGAATATACGCTGGAAGGAGAAATGCTGGGGCATATTCCTTTGGGTCTGGCCGAAATAGAACACCTAAGCGGTCTGGACCGCGAGCGAAAACTGCTTTTACAGCACATGATTTTGTCGCACCACGAAAATCCAGAATGGGGCAGTCCTAAACAACCGATGCTGAAGGAAGCAGAACTTTTACATCACTTAGATGTGATCGATGCACGGATGTTTGATATGAACAAAGCAATGGAACAAACAGAAACGGGGAGCCTTTCGCCAAAAATCTATTCTATTGATCGAAAAATCTACTGTCCTCGAATTTAACGGTCGTTTAAAGAGGAAATTGAAGAAAAATCAAAAAAATATGCAAAAACTGCTTTAAAACACTTCACTAACTTTTGAAAC
>NZ_DATLJA010000045.1:0-13804 GCF_035539115.1 Desulfitobacterium sp.
GGAAAATGACCTCTCCGAACTATTGATTTTACTGGGCTAAAGGGGTTCTGTTTTTGATTAGGGACTACAAAGATTTCTTGAAACCTGAAACCCGCTCCCAGCTTGCATTGGTAATTTATGTCGCCAAACTTGGGTTATATAAAAAATAAATAAATTTTCTCCAAAATTTGTATTTATTATAATTCAATGAACAAGTGAAAAGTAGCAACTATATAAGTTCCAATAAATAATGTGCATTTTTCTTGATCCAAACACGACTATTCTTAGGGGCAATTGCAAAAATAGTATATGCAGAAAATTATTTGGAACTTATATAGTAAAAATAAAACCGTGTACAAACCCATTTTTACGGGTTAGTATACGGCTTTATTGCCCTTGATAAACCATTCACCGTTTTGACCACGAAGGAGTATACTTCCAAACGATGAGCGAAAGTAGCCCGAATAGTCTTACAGAAAGCTTTTAACCATAGGAAGAATATCCGATGCCGCAAGAGGGGATTTCTTTTGGCTGCTGAGTGACCTTACCCGCATGAGAAGCTCTAGTCGTTGATTCTCATCCAATAAAACGCCCTTTGCCCTAAGCAACCCCGTAAGTTCCTTCATTCCAGAATATTTGCCAAAGGCTATTTGGTGTTTACGAGAGACACTTTCTGGAGGAAAGGATTGATAATTGTTAATGTCCTTGCGGATTCCATCAAGATGAACGGACGAGGTGTGAGTGAAGACATCAGCCCCTATAACCGGCTTAGCCCGCGGAATTTCTCGCTGGGTTATCCTACTCACGAGTGAACAGAGCGAATTCATTTGACTGATATCGAAGGCGGCGGGCCGCTTTAGAATATACTTGAGCGCAACAGCAACTTCTTCGAGAGGGGCATTGCCTGCTCTTTCACCCAATCCGCCAACCGTTACACTCACCGCTTTAAACCCTGAGCGAATTGCCGTTATCGCATTCGCTGTAGCCATCCCCAGATCATTATGCGCATGCAACTCAAGCGGAAGGTTAATATTTTGAAGGAGAGGGGAAAAGCGCAAATGAACCTCAAGTGGATCCAAAATACCAAGCGTATCCGCTAACCTGATCCGGTCAACCCCTAGCCGTTCGGCCTCCTGACCGATCTTTAAGAGAAAATCAACATCAGCTCGGCTTGCATCTTCCAGTCCCAAGCAAATATATTTTCCCTCCTTCTTCGCTAGGGTGACGCATTCTCCCATCACTTCCATCACCCACGCCCGACTTTTATTTAACTTATGTTGAAGATGTTGATCTGATACGGGAATGGAAATTCCAACTCCCCTGACCCCTGTCTGAAAACTCGCTTCGAGGTCACCTGGAACAGCTCGGTTCCAAGTACTCAGTCGTGTGGGTAGTTGCAACCCTACAAGCTTCTTAATTGATTCTAATTCGTCAGCACCTGCTGCCGGAACCCCAACTTCAAGTTCATCAATTCCAGCACTAGCCAAACGAGATGCAATCCTCTTCTTTTCTGCGTAGCTAAATCCGACACCAGGTGCTTGTTCCCCATCCCGAAGAGTTGTATCACAAAGCCACACCTCGTCTAACATAGATTCCCCCCCCTTAAAGCAAACCAATTGCATCCGCTCGACACTGTTGACAATGAGTCATCTGCGGCAAAATAGGCACGAGCTGCTGCCTCAGTTCTGTCAACTCTTGACGTGACGGTGAAATCCGATGCGCAAACTTTGCTTGGGGAATCAGAGGCATCAGGTTTAAAAGATGTGCCCCTCTCTGCTTGACCTCACGGGCTAAGGCTTCTAGTCCATTATCATTTAACCCCGGTATCACCACGGTATTGATCTTAATTGTAAGTCCCGCCTCTGAAGCCAGTTGAATACCCCGTAATTGATTCTCAATGAGGATTCTTGCCGCATCAAAGCCAATGTAAGAATGGCCTTTCCATTGGATATAACCGTAAATAGCTGAAGCAGTGCCCTCATCCAGAGTATTCACAGTGACAGTAATGTGGGAGACGCCAAGATTCACCAAGTCATCTATTTTTTCAGGAAGGAGCAAGCCATTGGTGCTCAGGCAAAGGGATAGCTCAGGAAAACTCTCATGGACCAAAGCTAGCGTCTTATAGGTAGCCGGGTTTGCTAAAGGATCTCCCGGACCCGCAATTCCCACGACGTTCAAGTATTTGCCAATAGCAGACTGTTTGGCGTCGTAAACTTGTTTTAAAGCTTCTTCAGGATTGAGCACTTTACTCGTCACCCCCGGACGAGATTCATTAGCACAATCAAATTTCCGAACACAATAATTACAGGAGATGTTACAGGCGGGGGCCACAGCTAAGTGGATTCGACCCGCTTTTTCATGTTTGCCGATAGAGAAACAAGGATGCCCTTGATTGAGTCGTGGACTCGTATTCTCTTGAATTAATTCTTGGGAACAGCTGTGCATAATCAACACCTCCATAAAATTTTAAGTAGTAACGTCGAACCTATGAAGTTACATCTGCTTCTGTAGCCAGCGAGGCGGATTTTTCATAAAAAGTTGATTTAATCTTTGTGCCGCATCTTCAATCAGCATTCCTTCTTCGAGCTTTAAAGGAAAGATTTTTTGTTGGACCAGTCGAGCTGCGGCTGGTCCTCCAATCTGTGAACAACAAAGAATGGAACAATCTCTGACAGCCTTGATTCGTAAATTAACTTTTTCATCTTCAATTATGGATTCTGAAGAATTAAAATTAATCGTATTAACCTCCCGGTAGGACGAAGAATCAAACTCGAAAATGACGATTTGTGAACCTCGTGCAAAGTGGGAATCGATATGTTCCGAATCCTCACTACAGAAAGCGACTCTTAACATCTCATTTTCCTCCTAACCCGCCCTTGTATTTAACGATAACCGATCCATACTTTTAAATCTTCACCTGCCCGATCAAATGCAGGAATTTCTACTCGCAAATCGAGCATCACCACCCTTCATCGAGACTATTACTTTCGGAAGAAGAATAAAAAGAGAGCCCCAAAATCATAATCGATGGGGGCTCTCTCTATCACTACTTCACTCAAATCCATAAGATTTGTGCCTAGATATGTATCATGGTAAACCACGAATTGTAGATTCCCTATTAGCCTGCAAATCTCTTTAACTCTTTTTCTTTCACTTGATAATGTTATTATATGCGAACAAGGAAATCTAGTCTAGTGGTTTCAGGAAAGAACACTGTATACAAGCTGATTTCACTTTGGACATATAAGCGCGGCGAACACACATCTTGCCACAAGCCTGGCAACCAATGCATTGACCCATCTTCACGCACCTCATATTTGGAGCTTACATGGTTAAGGCCCTTAAACATATTAGCTCGGTAACCTTCCAATCCATCTTTTTGTAGAACTCCAACGCCCGCGTGTTGTTTTGATCAGCTAATAACTGTAAGCGACTTGCTCCTCGTGCAATCGCCCAACCTTCTATGGCTAATAGCAGTTCCTTTCCTATGCCTTCCCCTCTACATGCGTCTTCAACTACCAAATCTTCGACTAAAGCAACTATTCCACCTTCGGCAGTAGACACCAAAATCTGTGCCGTGCACATTCCCACGATCTGTTGATTTAGCTCTGCTACCATAATGCACCGATTAGTGCAATCATCTAGCATCATTTCTAGACCACGCTGTTGGGTCTCCTCATTGAAGGCAAAATCGGTTTCTATAGAAAACAAAATTCTAAGCAGTTTAATCATACCGCCGATGTCAGCGTGTTTAGCCCTTCGAATCGTGTGGTTCAATATCTGATCAGTCACTATCCTGCCCCCTAGCATCCTTAATTTAGTAGAAGTGAGACAAGACTACTACGACTACTTGTTCGCTGTTCCTGAGTCGGAGCTATTATGCGCGCTAATCTTCCTTCATTTATTTACCTACGCTCACACACACCAGTTAGGCTATTTTTTCTTTAAACGTATGACAGTGGCGGATACAGATGCTACCACAAGCCTGGCAACCGATGCATTGGTCTCTATTCACAATGGTTGCTACGTGTCGCTCTGTCCCCTCATCATCTTCGAAACTTTCCAGACCTAGGCATTTTTGGATGCATAATTTCACACATCGCCCACATCCAAGGCATACTGCTGTATCGATCGATTCTATAAACTTTGGAGTCCAGGGTAATCCGCCAAAGGTTTCATAAATTAGTACTTCACTCACTTTTTGCCCCTCCCTCCTTTGCCCATTAAGATTATTTCGCGTTTAGGCTTCTCCCTTATCCAGTTTCTTTTTTAACCACGGTGGTAGTTTTTGGGAAAGCAGTAACTTGCTCATTCTCTCAAGTTCATCGGTTATCAGCGTCCCCTCTGGCACTTTCAAAGGGTGAATACCACTTTGAACTAAACGTGCTGCTGCGGGACCACCAATCTGTGTGCAATAAACGATGACACACTCCTTGAGCATATTTACCCGTGCATCGACTCTATCTTCGGTTTCAGCCATGTCCTCAACAACCAGAGATGTCTGGATAACGCCTTGCTCAGTCCCTGTAAACTTATACATTTCAAACTTTGGAGCAGAAGCAAAATGTGAATCAATGGCTAATCCGTCGCTGCTGGCAAAGGCTATAAGCATACCTGTACCCTCCCTAACTTAGTGAATTTAACATATCAAACAGAAATTGTTGAGTGCCTTCATACCCAATCCAGCGTTTTTGAGGATAGCCGGCACGGTCAAAGACAGGCAGTCCTGCTCTTAAATGAGGGATCTTGAGTAGTCCTGCGGCTTGACGACCGTTTGAATTGGCAATGATCAAATTACTATGAACCGCTTTTTCCTCAAGTGCTTCCAGATCTCCCACTTCGATCGGAATCGGTAGGGATAGTTTGTGGATACCCCCCTGGGATGCTGCCAAAGCCACTGAGATCTCGGAACCAACCTCAACTAGGCAAGCGGCTAGACTATACAGGAGATCCGCTTCCAAGGCGATAGCGATCTTTTGACCGCCAAGTTGACCATGATAGTCGGCAAGTGTATCCAACAATCGGCTTCTTTGACGGAGGAGCTTCTCGGGTATCGGCTTACCTGATATCTTCGCTAACGTTAAAATGAACGCATCGGTCGCCTTAAGGCCAGTTAATGAAGGAAAGTTAAAATGGGAAATTCCATACGTTTCCTTCAGGATTTCTCCTGCTTTCTCCATACTTAGTCCAAACGATAAACAAGCACTGCATTTTGGTAAACGCTGAAAATCTGCGAGTAAGGTTCCGCCCTGAACGACCGGGGCAGCTTCCAATTCAGCGTGCCCATCCAGAGAAATTGAAAGATCAGGAACAGTAATCGGCCTAAATCCGAATTCCGAAACAATCTCTTTTAGCTCATCGACATCGCCCGGGGTTAAATGACAGCCAGGTATTAAGATGATGGACAGCGCAGTATCTTCGTTAGAGCTAGAGACAGATTGTTCAAACGTCTTGCTTGGATGCCCGGCCAACGTTGTAATCAGAGCCTCTACCGTTCGCTGATAACCTTCTTGCATAGAACCGATATAGTCCGGCGTACTTGCCAGAACCACAGGCATATCATCTAAATCCGGTCTTTCTGAGCGAAGGCTAGAGAGTGCGCTCACCATGTCGTCGCCAAAGGTTTCAGTTAACCCCGTACTCATCACTCCAATAATTTGAGGCTTATATTTATCGGCTGCCACGGCAATCCCTTTTTTAAGATGGTCCCAACCACCAAAAATGACGGAGTCTTCTAAGAGGGCCGTTGAATTAAGGGGAATCGGTTCCTTAAAGTGCCTCGAAAGCTGTAACCGAATGAACGAGGAACACCCCTGAGAACCATGGAGTAAGGCTAAAAGTCCATTGACACCGAGGTAAGCTAGAGTCGCCCCAAGAGCCGGGCTGTTTTTCTGTGGATTCCCCTGATAATGTCTCGTATCAGCCGTATTAGTCATCTTGATCACCCTCCTGGGGGGGGAATTCCTGTTTCAAAAGCCCCCAAACAGGACTCAGCACCGTATGCGTTAAGCTTTCTGCAAATGTAACCATCCCCTGATAACCAGCATACGGTAGTTTTCGACCGTGGTTAATATCCAAAAACGGGGTTCTCGTTTTATGTGCTAGATATTTTGTCTTTCCTCCAGCAACGATGAGATCCGGTTTTTTCTCGGCAATAATCTTTAAAAAACCCGCTGAACTTGTATCCTCAATAATTTGGGCTGAGGGATCCATCAGCTTTTTCATGCGCTGGAAATCCTCCGGGGTGGAGTTTTGCGTTCCTCCAGCTAAAATATTGATTCCTAATTCAGCCAAGGTAGACACCATCGACCAGGTTTTAACCCCGCCCGTAAACAAGATGGCCTGCTTATTCTCCAGTAACTTTCTGTAGCCTGCAATGATCTTGCGCGTTTCGTCTTCCCTCTTTTGAACATAGACCAGGGTTCTCTCCAGTAAATCAGGATCCTTGAGTGCTTTGGCGATATTGCCCAACGTTTCAGAAGTGTCATGAATCCCGTAGAACGACCCTTCTATAAAAGGTATTCCATAGCGCATTTCCATTTTCCGGACTAAATTAGTAAGACTTTTGGAACAGATCAGTACATTGAGACTTGCTCTGTGAGCTGAACGTAAGGTATCGAATTTGGCATCCCCGGTAATCGCCGTTTGCAGTGTGATCCCTAAGTTTTGCAAGTCAGGTATAATTCCCCAAATATCTCCAGCGATATTATACTCTCCAATTAGGTTAATGGACAGAGGAATTTTCTCATCAGAACCCTCCGCTGTGCCGATCACCCGATCAAATAAAACTTCCCCGGCAATACGGTTTCCGATATTTTTATCTCCCAAAAAACCTGGGCAATTGACGGGAATAACCGGAATGGTCAGTTCTTTTTCTGCTTCTTCGCAAACTGCGTTAATGTCATCTCCGATCAACGAGGATACACAGGTCGCGTAGACAAAGATGGCTTTGGGATTATGTCGAGCGACGATTTCCAAGATCGACTCTTTCAGCTTTTTCTCTCCGCCGAAGATGACATCATTTTCCATGATGTCTGTGGTCAGTCCCCGTCGAAAAAGCTGGGAACCTGAGGAGCGAGCTCCTCGGTTATCCCAAGAGTTTCCTGCACAAGCAATCGGTCCATGAACAAGGTGAGCAACATCCGTGATGGGCATGAGCACAACTCGTGCCCCGTCATAAGCGCAACTCCTCTCTGCGCCTTCGCCGGGCAGGGCCTTCATGCATAATTTAGGTGAACCGGCATCTGACACGCACTTTTTATCTTTAAGATCTAACTTTGTAAGATTGGTAAACATGAAGCAACCCTCCGTTCTTTAACGCATCATTTCAAAGTGTGCCTCTGTGGAGTTCCTGTCGACTTCCTCTAAAAACGTATTGGTAATCATGGTAATTAAGTTAATCACTCCGGAATACCCAATGATCGGAGAGCGATGGAGATTCACCCGATCCGTGATCGGGAAACCGATTCTGACCAGTGGAATATTAGCGTCACGGGCAGCCCACTTACCATGAGAGTCGCCGAGTAACATATCAACGGGTTCTGTCACCAGAAGGGAACGGAGATGCCAAAGGTCTTTGCCTGCATAGAGTGTGGCTTCTTGACCGTAAGGACTTGACGCAAGTAAACTTTCCATGTCTGTTATAAAAGTTGGGGTGGCATTTGTGCAAACGATATGGACCGGCATTCCTCCCATTTCGAGCAGGAACGTGACCAGCCCTATGAGGAGATCAGGGTCACCAAACAGGGCAAATTTCTTGCCGTGAATATAGGGATGAGCATCTGTCATAGCATCGACGGCACGTCCCCGTTCAAAGGTTATTTCCTCTGGAACCTCTGCTCCTGTGAATTTGGCCACGGATTCAATGAATTTGTCCATACCTGCGATTCCGATGGGCATTGAAATCGTTTCGACGGGAACTTCCTTACTGGCAAGATATTTACTGGTGGTCGGCGTTGAATACGTCTGAAGGAATAAATAGCTGGCAGCGTTTAAAGCATCGTTCATTTCTGTAATCGGTGTTCCTCCTGAGTACATTTGGTAAGTGCCCAGATTGGGAGCATCAAAAACATCACTATTGTCGGGTAAAAGGGTATAAAGCGCTTTCAACAGTTTGAGGATACGTTTATATTCACGAAGATTGGCCGGATAAGTGTCAAAACCTGGCACAATATAAAGTTTATCGTTGATTTTATCCGCCTGCCGTGGTGTTGCTAAGCATTCTATGAGACCTTTGAGCATCGAGTCATACCCTGTTATATGAGACCCTTTGAAGCTCGGAGTGTTGGCCAGGGCCACCGGAAAATCTTGGGGAATCGATTCTTTTTCCCGAGCATTCCCTAAATAAGCCTTGATATCGTCCCCTATGACTTCAGCCATACAGCTCGTGAAAACTGCAATCACCTTTGGTTGGTAGAGTGTATAGGCATTCTTCAACCCTTCGTGAAGATTATTTTGCCCACCAAAGACCGCAGAATCCTCAGTCATCGAATCTGTTACCGCTGCTACAGGTTCCCTGTAATGACGGGATAACGTGCTGCGAAAATAGGCAGTGCAGCCTTGAGAACCGTGGGTAAACGGTAGGCACCCTTCGACCCCTAAGGCACAAAACAAGGCGCCAAGGGGCTGGCATGCTTTGGCCGGGTTGATGACCAACTTTTCACGGGCAAAATTCAGTTCTCGATATTCGACAGTATTTAGCCATGCTGTTGTTGCCTTAGTACGAGTTTCCATCTGCGACATCCTTTCCGCTAAACTTATTTTGTCCAAGGTGCTTTTATTGACTTCCAGGTAGGACTGTTAATGGCCATATCCATATCCCGAGCAAAGATTGGGAAGCCTTCGTAGCCTTGATACGGACCGGAATAATCCCACGAATGCATTTGACGGAAGGGAAGACCCATTTTCTCAAAGACATACTTCTCTTTGATACCAGATCCAACCAAGTCAGGTTTTAGTTTCTGGACAAACTCTTCGAGCTCATAAGCATTCACATCGTCATAAATCAACGTTCCTTCTTTTAACTCAGGAATGGTTACCTCATAATCTTCTTTGTGAGCAAATTCGTAGCCCGTACCAATAACCACCATGCCTAAATCTTCATACGCTCCGATCATATGTCTCGGACGAAGGCCCCCAATATAAAGCATCACTTTTTTCCCGGACAGGCGCGAATGGTAAGACTCAATCACTTTCGCCATCGCGGCTTCATATTTTTCGATGACGATTAGGGTTTTTTCCATGATAGTTTGGTCAAATTTCTTGGCAATTTTAAGAAGGGACTCTCTGATATTAGTCGGCCCAAAGAAGTTGAATTCCAGCCAGGGGGTTCCGTAAGTTTCTTCCATGTGTTTGACGATGTAGTTCATACTTCTGGTACAGTGGATTAAATTAAGTTTGACCAGGTGCCCGTTTTGCAACATTTCCATCGTAGAGTCGCCTGTCCAAATATTGACTACGTTTAAACCAATTTCTTCAAGGAGTTTTTTACTGGCCCAGGCATCTCCGCCAATATTATAATCGCCGATAATTCCAATGTCGTACGGCCCTACTTCTCGACCGGGTCCCTTACCCAAGAGATGATCCCGAATAGCATCATTGGCAATATGATGGCCCAGGGACTGGCTTATGCCCCTAAACCCTTCACAGCGAACTGGGATGACTGGGATTTCAAGGTCCTTACTCGTGCGGCGAGCGACACTTTCAATGTCATCTCCAATCAGTCCGACAGGACATTCTGAGAGAACAGAAACTCCTTTGGCGTTCGGGAAAAGCCCCATAACCTCATGGATGATTGTCTCCAGCTTTTTGTCCCCACCGAAAACGATATCATTTTCCTGGAAGTCGGAGGTGAATAGAAACGGTACAAAGTTGTCAACGCCGATTTCACCATCTGCTAAGTTTCTGCGGTTACCCCAAGAATAAAAGCCACACCCGACAGGTCCATGGGAAATATGCACCACATCCTTGACCGGACCCCAAACCACCCCTTTAGCTCCAGCGTAGGCACACCCCCGTGCGGTCATGACACCCGGAACTGTTTTTGAATTTGATTTGACTGCGCATCCCTCACAATTATCCTCTTTAACCGCAAGGTGTTTCCTCCGATCCTTTTTAGCCTTTTCCGGATAAATCTTCAGAACGTCTTCCACGACTTGTTTTCTGAAATCCGTTGTTTCCTTTATGCTCATAACGCTGACCTCCCTAATTTCTCTATACGCTATATTCGATGGATACTACATATCCATGATCCCGAATTCCATCATTAAATCTTCTAACGCATCCATGGTGAGCGGAGTTGGGATGGTCATCATTTTGTTATTCTCAATTTTTTTGGCCAACGTTCTGTACTCATTTGCCTGAGAATGGGTAGGATTATGTTCGATAACGGTCATTTTACGCACTTCAGCGCGTTGTACCTCGTTATCACGGGGTATGAAGTGAATCAATTGAGTATTGAGGCCTTTCGCCAGGGCTTCAATTAATTCAAGTTCTTTATCGGTTTGACGACTGTTACAGATCAAGCCACCCAGCCGAACGGTCCCGGTTAGCGCATACTTTAAGATCCCTTTAGAAATATTATTGGCTGCATACATGGCCATCATTTCACCCGAGGTAACAATATAGATTTCCTTGGCTTTATTCTCCCGGATCGGCATTGCGAAGCCCCCGCAAACTACGTCTCCAAGGACATCGTAGAACACATAATCCGTGTTCTCTGAATAAGCACCGTTTTCTTCTAAAAAGTTAATGGCGGTGATGACCCCTCGACCGGCACAGCCGACCCCTGGTTCTGGACCCCCTGATTCAGCGCAGTGAATGCCCAGATATCCTTCCACCAAAACCTCATCCAGCTCTAAATCTTCGACGGTCCCTCGTTCGCGTGCTAAGTCCATAACGGTCGTTTGCGCTTTACTGTGAAGAATCAAGCGCGTGGAGTCGGCTTTAGGGTCACAGCCAACAATGGTAACCTTTCTCCCCATTTCAGCTAAGGCGACAACCGTGTTTTGGGTTGTTGTCGATTTTCCGATACCGCCTTTGCCGTATATCGCAATTTGTCTCATGTCAATACATCTCCTCTATATCTAATAAATCGAAGTCTTTACTGTCCAGCTCTTAATTTTTTTACTTTCAAGCTTTATACTTTGATCCCCAATTGTCGATCTCAACTTCTCACTCAGCCTTTAGAACCTCTAAACCACTGCTTCCCTTCCCACTTCCCCCGTGCGAACGCGTATAACCTCTTTCAAAGGACAGACAAAGATTTTACCGTCCCCCATGTGCCCCGTCTGATTGGTTTTAATAATTACATCGACAACCTCTTCTACTTGGTCATCCTGCACCACAATCGTTAACAACCGTTTGGGAATCCAATTAAATCGGGTCTCATCAGCGAAGTCAGGACTCATCACGGAATTCAATTCAGGGTCAACTTCAGCAGCCCATCCTCCGATTCCGCCTTGCTTACCGCGGCCCTCAACACTTTGAATCGTCAGAGCGGGAAAACCGGCATCTTCAAAAGCCTTCTTTGTAGCGGGTACCTGATGGCGTCGAATTAAAGTCATTATTTCCTTCATTTCTACAACCCCTTTGTCCCTTTACTTACGGTATACGCTTCTTCAACTTCGGTCACGAAGACCTTGCCATCGCCCATGGTTCCGGTTTTGGCACTTTCGAGAATTACCGAAATAGCTTCATCCAACTTTTCATCTTCGATAACTAAAAGCAGCAGGGTCTTAGGAAACTCATCATAAACCACGTCCCCAATCCGAATACCTTTTGTCCTACCTCGACCAAAGACGTGCATTTTTGTCAGCGAGGGCATTCCAGCCTGTGCTAACGCCTCAGCCACACTCTCCGTCTTCTCCGGTCTTACAATTGCTCTGATCATTTTCATATAATCCATCCTCCTTCAAATTTGAATTGCTTTGTTCATAAGGCGTAATTTCACATGAATCAAAATAAAGTCCTATCCCATCCCATCACCACCCTTCATCAAAATCAATTCTTTCAAAAGAAAAATAAAAAGAGAGCCCCCAAATCATTAATCGATGGGGGCTCTCTTATACACTCAAACACTCCAAGTTAAAAACACTTGGTGCCCAGTTCAGAATCCTTGGAAATCGACTAAAATAATAAGAAAAAGAGCCCTTCATTTTGAAATGGCTCTCTCTATCACTACTTCACTCAAATCCATAAGATTCGTGCCTAAATATGTATCATGGTAAACCACGAATTGTTGATTCCCTAGTAGCCTGCAAATCTCTTTAACTCTTTTATTCCCTACCTACGTATCAATGATCATAGAAGTTTCTTTCACTTAATAAAGTCATTATATGCGAACAAAGAAATCTAGTCTAGTGGTTTCAGGAAAGAACACTGTATACAAGTTTTTCTCTTATTAGCCTACAACACTCTAATAACTCTGGACTCAAACTTGCGCTGTTGATTACATGCTATTCATACAGGCGAATACGGCAAAAAAGCCTCTGAAATTCTTTAAATGCCCTAAGCCCCACTTGATTTTTGTTTAGTTCGAAACTCTGATGGAGTAACCCCTTCATGCTTCTTGAATACCGCGGAAAAGTAGCTGTTAGAACTAAAACCTGTTGCTTCCGCAATCTGGTCCATTGTTTCATCAGAGGTACGTAAGCGACGTTTAGCTTCTTTCAACCGTATTTGGGCCAGATATTCGGAAAAGCCCATACCGACCTTCTTGTTAAATATCCGACTAAGATAAGCCGTACTGAGGTGAACATGTGCCGCCACCAAATCCAGTGAGATATCCCTGGCATAATTAAGTTCGATATAATCAATGGCTTTATGGACCAGTGTCTGGTCATTAATAGCATAATTATGAGTGAAAAGGCTCATCGATTTTTCCAGAACCAACTCTCCCCAAGCTTTTAGGCTTGCGAAGGATGATAGATGAGACAACTCTTGAGCTAACTCATGCTCGAGAGCAGATACTTGAGCAGGGTCTGCTCCTGTGGATAAGGCAGCCTGGATAACAATAATCAAGACGCATAAGCCAAAAGAATTAAGCTGGTAAGTTATAGGATTAGGCTCTGAGTCCAGAAGAAGTTCTAAAAGCCTAGCGAACTCACGCTTGGCCTCCTCGAGATTTCCTGTTTTCACATGTTCCTCAAGGCCGTTCAAATCCAAAGGCGGTCCGGGACGAAAATTCTTACGAGACAATCTATCAATAGCCAGCTTAACAGCATCAATCAGCTTTTGGGGCTGAATCGGCTTCAGTAAATAATCTGTAGCCTGAGCCTTTATGGCCTGTTGAGAATATGAGAACTTGCCATAGGCGGTTAAGATAATGACTTCTATAGCCGGGTAATAGGCCTTAATTTGCCGGGTTGCTTCGATTCCATTAATTCCGGGCATTTTGATGTCCATGATAATCAAGTCGGGGACTGTTTGGTGGACAATAGCCAAGGCTTCCCGCCCGTTGCTGGCTTCGCCCAATATCTGGATGGGCAAGCCGGAATTTTGCAAGGTAAAACCCAAAACCTTGCGTTCTAATTCCTCGTCATCAACCAGTAAAATCTTGTACACCTTTACCCTCTCCATACTAAGATTCATTCACTGCGAATTGGCGTCTATTTAGATTATACTCCTTCGCTAATCAACTATGCTTACTCTTTTTTTTGAAATTACAAAATATTTATAATTTAGAACCTGAATTATTCACAGCTTTTCACACAAAGTAGTTTAAATGGCGATAACTAAAGCTTGGAAGCAAAAACTTTTTTCATCAAATAAATGAAAAAAGAACCCATTTCTGTTAGAGTTAAATCTGCAAGAAAATAACCAACAG
>NZ_DATLJA010000046.1:0-4675 GCF_035539115.1 Desulfitobacterium sp.
TTGGAAAATGACCTCTCCGAACTATTGATTTTACTGGGCTAAAGGGGTTCTGTTTTTGATTAGGGACTACAAAGATTTCTTGAAACCTGAAACCCGCTCCCAGCTTGCATTGGTAATTTATGTCGCCAAACTTGGGATATAATTCCCTTTTTACGGAAATACTCCTGGGCTGCTTTCTTACCATTAAAACAGAGGACTTCCGGTGAAAACCGTATGATCCTTTGAGTCAAACCATCACGATCAAAATCAGAAGAACTTAGCTCATTATCGACGCCATGTTTTGTTTTGACCAAGTCAGTAATACCCAAACCATATTCAAGAAGCGAATTATAATCGTGAGGATTGATTTTTGATGGAGTTAACGCAATCTGGCTAAGAACAGCCCAGAACTTATTGCTGGGATTGGCGTAATATGCGTTATTAGCTGCTGATTGGTTCCCAATAGCTGTACCACAGAATACAATTTTCAAATCGTTGTCCAATACGTCAGGCAGCATATTTTTTCACCCCTCTGTGATCAAGGACCCTATAATAATTACAGTTCAATCCAAGAACCTTCTTTTCAGCATATCGGGAATTATTCCCCCACCCTTATTTCCAATCGATACACAGCAACCGACTAAACATGAAGGATCATCACCACCGAATAGCACTGATTGCCTAACCATTATTGCTTTAAGCCATTCCGTAAATTCTCCCGCTTCGTGCAGCAACAGATATTCGTCCGTAGACTAGCCAACTTCCAGGTGAACAACGAACCGAAACATTGACGTTCAACACCTCCCTCATCACCAATATACCAGAAGGCGTAGACAAATTATTGTTTATAACTATGCAGTTTTGATGGTTTGTCCTTCAGACAACTATATTCCACATTTACGGCGAAACATGGCGAAATAGTGAATAAGGGCAAAAAATCCCCTACACTTCAATAGTGTAGGGGATAATGGTCACATTACTGATTTAGCAGAAATCCTGTCGCTCAATTGACCGCGAGGACGTCCAAAGTAAAGTTAATTCTCTATGGCCAAATTACTTTACATTACAAGACCTTGGCAAGCTACTATCTTACTATTTATTCAGGTAAATAGTCGCAAAACCATTAAGAATGTCGCATGGCAGGAATAACCAATGATTCATGGAAAGCTAGTGCATTAACAAATGAATCGAAGGAATGGAATTGTGGGGACAGGGAGGGAGTTAAATTGTGAACTTTGTAGCTATTGATTTTGAAACTGCCAACGAAAAACTTTCAAGTTCATGCGCCATAGGCATCGCAGTAGTTAAAGACAGTAAAATTATTGAAACGAAACATCTTTTTATCCAACCACCCGACCTTAATTTTAATCTTATCAACTACGCGATACATGGAATTACCAAAGAGGATGTAAAAGACAAGCTTAAGTTTGGCGATCTATGGGAATCTATTAAGTCGTATTTTGAAGGAGCACCTGTAATTGCTCACAATGCAAGCTTTGATATGAGTGTTCTTAGACAAACTTTAGATCAATATCAAATACCTTATCCCGAAGTCAATTATGCGTGCACTCTTGTTATTTCAAAAAAAGTATGGCCCAATCAGTTAAGTTATAAGTTAGATGGTTTATCATCCATGCTTGAGATTAAATTGAATCATCATAATGCCGAGTCTGACGCCATTGCCTGTGCACTAATAGCGATTAAGGCCGCCAATGAAATATCAGCTACCTCTTTCGATGAATTAATAAATAAGGTCCATGTCAACTATGGCCAATTGTACCCCGGAGGGTATTCCCCATCAAGTTCAAAGCAAACGCAAACCAAAGGCGCAGTTAAGAAAACTGAAGTGCAGGTAAAGGGTGATTCAAAAAAATTTAATTCACGGGCCGAGATAGAAAAGATCATAAATACTCTCACTGGGATTTTGCAGGGTATCACAGTCGATAAAATAATAAATTTTAGTGAGATTGAAGAACTAAACCATTGGTGTAACTTTTATCGCAAGTATGAAAATAGACATCCTTTTAACGAACTGTTTCCAATAATTGATACAGTGATCAACAACGGATTTCTTTCCAAAGAGGAAACGGATGATATTTATTGGCTTGTTGATAAGCTAACAAACAATGAATTTTGCGATCAGACCAACTCATCGATGCAGATACTTCACGGGATCCTACATGGCATCCTTGTGGACAATATCCTAACTGATGAAGAAATTCTAAAGCTCAGCGACTGGATACATGGCCATGATTTTCTCAGCAACATCTATCCGTACGACGAAATAAAAAGTTTACTCAACTCAGTTTTATCAGATGGTGTGATAGATGAAGACGAACGTGAGATGTTAAAGGCCTTTTTCAGCGAGTTTATTGACACGACCCTATCCTACAATCTTAATCAGAATGAACTTAATGCCCTAAAGAGCAAGTACAATGTGAGTGGTATCTGCACAACATGCCCGGAAATCATATTCACTGGCGCGTCATTCTGCTTTACTGGAGCTTCCACCAGAGCTCCTAGAAGTGAAATTAAAGGCCTTATCGAGCAAACTGGCGCCACTTTTAGTGATTCGGTTACTATGAAGACAGATTACCTTGTTATCGGGGATGATGGGAATCCCTCTTGGGTATTCACTCGCTATGGAAGGAAAGTTGAAAAGGCAATCTCCATGAGAAAGGCAGGCCAGAGAATTTCCATAATTCGCGAGAATGATTTATGGGATGAACTAAAGATCTGGGAAGCGAGAGATAAAACGATGGCTATTTTAATTTCTTCCGAGCTATGTGATCAAATTGTCGAAATGATTAGGGCTAAGGAAGGGCCAGAGGCCGAAATTGAGACTATTTATAATTCTGCCTATTCCTCAATCAAGTTTTTGGGAATACACTCTTTAAGGGTGAAGTGTGGAAGAACAAACTATATCTATTTAAAAAACTCCTATGAACACGTATGGGCTAATGATAAGTCCATCAAGCTAGAGCAACTACCATCAGAAAAACTGTGGAGCAGACTCTCATTTAATTCCCAAGACGAGTTAACAAGCCTTTACCCATTATTCTTGAAGTTGTACGAAGAGTCTTTTTCGTTGGTGAACGTCGAAGTGTATAGTTGCTGCTCAAGGTTCATCCAATGTTCGGATGAGAAGGTTTGCATTCAGCCTAACAAACGTTTGGCACTAGGTTGTCAGTATCGAAAGCACTTAACAAACGGAAGGATATTTTATGGTGTAAATCAGAATATGGAGTTTAGATAGACGCAATAAAGCCATCGACCGTTTGGTTGATAGTTTTATTGCATCTACATCGAAGCGACCAGGACGTTTGATTAGCCCTACCTTCCATCGCACTTTGAGAGACACTCGCTTTCCGTCATGGAGGGCATTCGGGCGGTATTCGATGGTGATTCTATCCTCCCTCCATTCTGCTCACAGATGAAACCTTCTTACACTCGGGGTGCTTAGCACCCCTTTTTGTGTTAGCTATTTTGGGTACCTGAATAGTCACATTACATTAGATCTTTCTTTATGTAATATTTACGAATTAAGCAATTGCTTTTTCTTTGAATCAAACTCATCCTGGGTGATTACACCACCATCAAGAAGTTTCTTGAATTTTAGTATTTCATCGGCAGCAGAAACAGTTGCATTTTTTTGCCCGCTAAAAGACGAGTCTATCTGTTGGTTATCATTTTGTTTCTGAATTAGAGCAAGTGCAGATAAAATCTGCTGTGCTAAGCCATAGTTTGTTTTATAAGTGAATGAATCGGCCTTTGTTTTTATTTTAATCAGGTCGATGTATACAACGGGTTTTTGAAAATCGTTAACAGTAATTTTGATTTTCAAGCTGTTTACTATTGATTTGGACTTCTTCCCACCCGTTACTCCACCAACAATTGCGCCGACACCTCCAAATAGAATACCTCCAGCTACAGCACGCCCCAATCCTCCTTTAGTTATTGTATCTCCGTCTTCAAGTAATTCGTACTCAACAATATCATCAAAGCTATAAATGCAAGAATTTTTCTTTCCCCCAAAAATGCCATCAGGTATGAGCCATTGTCGTTTGGTTTCATCAAATTCAATAAAACCGCCTATCTTTTTTGTTGTATTAAATCTTAATAATTCTCCTTTTTGTGTTTCCTTTTCCGCAATATCCGCCCGAATGTTTGTAATAGTTTTAGTTTTAGTTGGTGTCAACAAATTATAACCGCATAGCTTAAAACAAGCAGGGCATATCCAACCATCAGCTGTCTTAAATCGGTTTAATCCAATTTCTTTTTCGCAATTTATGCAGATTGCCTTTAAATCAAAAAAACCCATAATATTTACAACTCCCTACCCTAGCTTCAATTTCTTTTTCATTGTGATATTCTATAATAAACTAAGCTGTGAAAAATTCCCCTTCCAGGACGTTTTAAGCAGTGCGTCGAATTGCGTCTTTACAGGATGGAAGTGTTCTGGTTGAAGTATAAAAATGTAATCCCTAATTGTTCCCCCTACGAATTTAAGCCCAATCCATTCAGAGCCTATAAGAGTCTGTTACAAAAAACATTAACGGCAAACGACAGTTCGGTAAAAATAATTACACCTCTATCCATTTGTGCGGTAAAATAAGGTGACAAGCCAAATTAACGCACAAGGAAGAGGTGTAAAACTTGATTCAACTAGACATATTCTCACCCCTTTATTATAGCA
>NZ_DATLJA010000047.1:0-20794 GCF_035539115.1 Desulfitobacterium sp.
TACGAGCAATTTCCAAAGAGCTCCAATTATCGAGGCAGACGGTTACACGATATTTAGATGAAGGTGTAACAGCCCTTCATGGAAGTTATAGTGTTAAGAGAAAAAGCATCTTAGATCCATACCTAGGCGAAATAAATGGGCCTATTGATCAAGGCGTTGCCTCGCCTGTGATTGAAGCAGAAATCCGTCAAAAGGGTATACGGGTTCTTCCTCTACCCTCAGAAATTATAGGGCACGCCTGAAAAAGCGGATTCAGAATACTGACAATGCCAATACTAGAGCACCCGAAAATACCAAATGAGTGGAACGTAAATCGTTAATAAAACTAGTGTTCAAAAATTTGGAGAAAATCAAAGGACTGGACAACGAATGTTTAGACAGAGTGAATCGTCAATATCCCCGGTATAAGGAACTCATCGACATCGTTACTGAATTCAAGCAAATATTGGCGGATAAAAATGTAAGCAAAATCGAACAGTGGATCCATAGGGCATCCAGCTTAAATATCCGTGAAATAACCTCATTTATAAACGGCATAACCCGAGATATTACAGCTGTGAAAAATGCTATTCAATATGAATATAATAATGGACTTGCTGAAGGTAGTGTAAATAAGCTTAAGGTTGTAAAGAGGATAATGTATGGACGCACTAGTTTTGAGATGTTAAGGAATAAATTATTATGGCTAGAAAAAAGGCGTGTCCTCAACTAACCATGGAAAGAACCAATTTGACGCTTACGTTATTTCAAGCCGCCGGTTGCTCATGACTGCTTTATACTTAAAGCAAACTTCGAAAGTGTTCATAATATCCCCGATGAAAACACTGGATACCGTGGGGATAAAGATAGGCGAGCAGTTTCTCTAGCTCCCGACGACTTTGATAGTAGAGAACGCCGCAGGACTCTGACTGCTTAGTCGACCTCTGAACACGTTTAGGAGTTATGTTGAACTTGTATACTCAAAACCTCGGTTAGCTCGTCTAGAAAATATCGATTTCCATAGATTCGCAAACGGGGTGATGTTCGTTCTTTGCTACGTTGCCGGATAGTAAGAGAATCTAATGCACTATGCAATTCAATGTAAGCACGGATAAAATTAGCATGTTCCGGAATATTAGGGTAGTTACGCTGCTCGCAGAGGCGTGGCTGCCAGCCATATTGTGTTAATTGGCATAGATCAAAATTAAACAACTTAAGTTTATATTGTGGGCCAGTTCTGGATTCTCCCACAAAAACGTTGGTTGAAGCATTCAATTCTTCACGAACAACATCAAGGAAATACCGTTCATGGTGGCGAAGCATGAAATAAGGATATCTATCCTCGATGGGGCCGCCAATGGACCAGAGGATGCCAAGGACGTATAAGTCCATCGTTGTTTTCAAGGCTTTCTATAAATATTTAGACCAATTTTTATATCTTCTTTCTCAGGTATAGACACATTTCCTTCTGTCGAACTAATAATAATGCTTTTTCCTGAAGCTGATTTCCCAAATTCCTTTGAAATATCAACCGTTATAGTCAATATATTGCCATTCAACTTCATTTCACAATTCTTCATTGCAATGTCCCTCCATCTTGAGTCAATTATTCTAATCCCCGTCTTCCGAGCTATTTCGCTTGTGCTTGATTTTTCTGGTATAGTCCTTAATTGACTTATGTGGTTGAGTGTCTGTATTGAACAAGGATCTTGTTCTAGGTTTACTGACTATGGTTAGTTTCTTTTTCATGTTTCCCCCATCGAATCATAAATCATGTGCGGCTACGACAACTATGACCTCTTCAGGATGCCAAGGAACGTAATTATTTAGCCTAGTCTACACTGCCTGCCATAGCGCGTCAACTCAATACCTAATCACTCTCAACTGGCTTTTCAAATGCTCATATCTGATAATCGTTAAATTACTAATCGCCTGTTACTGCAATCTCTTGAATCGTCTCTAGAACCTCTAGCAAATACCTAATTTCTCTATCTTTCTTTCTCTTCTTTTGATACATCAAAGTATCCTTTATTCTTCTCCTCGATAGTCCTAGCTCATGTTCAATTGTCTGGGAAGTATACCCCATCCCTTGCATGAGGCGGATTTCGATATATCTTAAGTTTCTAATCTTCTGCTTAAAGAGTTCCTGTTCGTGATGTTCCAAAAATGAGGTGTTATCATGCGGAAATCTGTCAAAGAAATTGAAATCGTGCTTCAAAACCATGGTTATTCGATTAACACTATTATATGTGATGTTATGAAGACCTTCAAGCATCGACCAAACCAGGCACTTTACTTTTTACCTTACCTCTTACCATCTTGGTGATTTTCTCTGCAGTTATGACCTCTCCATCAAGAAGAGACTCCATGATATTACGACCAGAGACTCCGAAGATGTCAGAAATATAGGTTGTAATTTTGATATTGGCGTCTTGCAGAATTTTATGAATCCGGTTTTTCTCCTGAGTCGCATCTTGAAGGAGTTTCTTTCTATATCGGGTTAGATCCCTTAAATCACGGATCTCTACGGGTGGAACAAAACTCCCTTCGATTAAGCCACTGCGAAGAAGTTGAGCTATCCATTCTGCATCTTTGACATCCGTCTTTCGTCCCGGAACATTCTTGATTCTTTGGGCATTCGCTAGGATGAGCTGAAACGACCCGGTCTCTAGAATGTTCCAAATAGGCTTCCAATAGATTCCTGTACTTTCCATCGCCACATGGGTACACTTTTGTTCTTCCAGCCAGTCAGCAAGGGCCAAAAGTTCGGGAGTTGTCGTACCAAACGTCCTGATCTCCTTTTTCGGCTTATGTTCAAGGGGACCAAAGAGAGCACAGGCGACCACTGTTTCTTGATGGACATCCAACCCAGCACAGCATTCCAAAACAGCATCCACTAAACACACCTCCAAATAAGGCGGGCGAATCCAACAATCGGAGAAAATAAAAAAATTTCTTACACGTGCTCTTGGCACATTCCCCTGTACTCATAGATTGTTGGAGCCAGTTTACTTTCCGGGGTAAAATCCACCATAAAAAAACGGCTAACAGTACCCCCGCCTTATTAAGATTATTCCCAGTTTATTGGTGATGTAGAATGGGTTCCTATGCCTGATTTTCATCCATCCCTGTGAACTGCGAGTTCATGAATGTTTACTTTAAAACGTTTGAGCTTTAAAAACCTATGAAATTCAAGGAACAATAGAAAGTTGACAGATAAAATTTGTTGTTGTAGACTGAGATTAATTTCATAGTGACCTCACTTTTAATGGTGAGGTAGAGGTGCGGCGTTCAACAGTCTTTAGTGGAGTTTGAGAAACGGAGAAACTAAGGAGAAGGGAAGGTCGCCGAAGCTAATAATATTCTCAGTATTATTAGCTGGGTCTATAGTTAAGAACTACAGGACTGTCTCAATAAACTTCCCGGTTTATTGGGTTGCGCTATCTCATTTGGGATTAAAAGGGGGAATATAGGTAACTATACAAATAGTGACCTGAGTTCATCTCAGGCCTTTTTTATTTGAGAAATTTAAAATTTAATACAATCGAGGGAGAGGTTATTTATGAGAAAGAAATTATCGTTATTATTCGTAATTTCCTTATCCGTTATCATGCTGGTATCAGGATGTGGATCAACTAAAAGTCCAGAAAGTTCAACAGCTCCAGCAGCAACAAATGGAACTTTTAAGGTTGGGATGGAAGCGGGATATGCACCGTTCAACTGGACTCAAATGGATGCGTCCAATGGCGGGGTTAAAATTGAGGGTACTTCAGAATACGCTGGCGGTTATGACGTAGAAATCGCGAAAAGAATTGCTAAAGCGATGGGAAAAGAACTCGTTATTGTTAAAACGGAATGGGATGGTCTTGTTCCTGCGTTAACTTCGGGTAAGATTGATGCGATCGTTGCAGGTATGTCTCCAACCGAAAAACGTAAGGAAACCATTGACTTCTCGAACAACTACTATAAATCAAATTTGGTCATGGTTGTTAAAAACGGCGGAAAATATGAAGGCGCGACTTCAATCCAAGATTTCAAAGGTGCAAAAATCACAGCTCAATTAAACACCTTCCACTATTCAGTTATTGATCAAATTAAAGGTGTCGCTAAACAACCGGCTATGGACAATTTTCCAGCAATGAGGGTCGCTCTTGAATCTGGGATCATCGATGGATATGTTTCAGAACGGCCAGAAGCCATTAGCGCTCAAACTGCGAATTCTCACTTTAAAATGGTCGAATTTAAAGAGGGTTTTGTGACTTCGCCGGATGATACAGCAATTGCTGTAGGAATTGCTAAAGGAAGTCAACTCACTCCTAAAATCAATGAGGTCTTAGCGGGAATTTCCGAGCAAGAACGTGCAAGTATTATGGATACGGCAATCAAGAATCAACCAGCCACTAAATAAGGTTAGAACACTTTAATATGATCACTAAAACCGGCTACATTATAATGCAGTCGGTTTTATGATGTTTCTATTATAAGGAGGAGAAAAATGAGCTTTCAGTGGGTTGTAAGAATTATTTCAGAAAACGGGCCCATGTTCATTCGCGGCGCTGGAGTGACACTCTATATTTCGTTGATTGGGACGATTTTAGGTTCAATAATCGGGCTGTTGGTAGGAGTTATTCGAACGATCCCCATGCCTGAGCGTGGAGCTAAAAGACATCTTTTAAAAGTAACCAATGCTGTCCTATCTATATATATCGAATTCTTCCGTGGAACGCCAATGATTGTTCAGGCCATGGTTATATATTATGGTTCGGCGTTAGCCTTTGGTCTGGATTTGAACCGTATAGTGGCGGCAATCTTTATCGTATCCATTAACACAGGAGCCTATATGTCAGAAATTGTTCGTGGTGGTATTGTATCAATCGATGAAGGGCAATTCGAAGCGGCTCAGGCGATTGGCATGAATCATATTCAAACGATGATGAATGTTGTCTTACCCCAGGTTATTCGCAACATTTTACCGGCAACGGGGAATGAATTCGTAATTAACATTAAAGATACTTCTGTTCTCAATGTAATTTCGGTATCGGAATTATATTTCCAAACAAAATCGGTTGCAGGTAACAACTTCAGATATTTTGAATCCTTTTTTGTAGCCTGTATCATCTATTTTATTATGACGTTTACAGTCACCAGAATTCTGCGTTATTTTGAAAGGAAATTAGATGGTCCAGACGACTATATTATGATTGGCAATCAAATGCAAGTAGAAACCCCAGAAGAAATGCTGCGCAGAACAAAGACTAACAGTTAAGGCAGACGATTCGATAAAGGAGGGACATTATGGACAAGGTTATTGATATTCAACATTTAAGCAAATCCTTTGGTAATCATGAGGTGTTGAAAGACATAGATTTTTCTGTTAATAGGGGAGAAGTTGTTTGCATTATCGGGTCGTCCGGATCAGGTAAATCAACACTCCTGCGTTGTATAAATCTCCTTGAAAAGCCAAGTGGTGGTCAAATCATTTATCAGGGGGAAAATATTTTAGATGATAAACATGATGTGTACGAATATCGTAAAAAGTTAGGTATGGTATTTCAACAATTTAACTTATTTAATAATCACAATGTCTTAAACAATTGTGTTGTGGGACAAATAAAAGGGCTCAAACGTCCTAGAGAAGAAGCTGAAAAAATTGCCCAAAACTATTTAAAAGTTGTGGGTATGGAAAATTATATTAACGCAAAACCGAGACAATTGTCGGGGGGCCAGAAACAACGGGTCGCGATCGCGAGAGCGCTTTCCATGAATCCGGATGTGATGCTGTTTGATGAGCCTACGTCTGCACTCGATCCTGAAATGGTGGGAGAGGTTCTCAAAGTTATGAAAGAACTTGCCGGTACGGGTCTTACGATGTTGATCGTTACGCATGAAATGGGATTTGCTAAAGAAGTAGCTGATCGAGTCGTTTTTATGGATAAAGGGGTTATTGCAGAAGAAGGAGTGCCGGAGCAAATCTTCAATAATCCAACCCAAGAACGTACTCGGGAATTCTTGAAACGCACTTTAACCCATGGATAACAACCGCAGCAAGAGCCATGAATTGGGCTAATTTTTATTTCGTAGAAAAAATAACCACGACTTTACTCTACCTATAAACGCTACAATAAAAGTGAGCCCAAAATAGATAAAACGCCAGGAAAAAAGTTGCGTAGAGCCATTACGTTCTGTACGGCTTCCCAGGAATTTCGTTGAGAATATATGTATGTTTTATTTTTCGTAATTGTTCACCACTAAAAGGAAGATGCGTATAAATTCCATGATACTGGCTAAATCCTGGAACGTAGGATTAGCCAGTCTTTTTTCATCTAAAAGCCCATTTGCATGAATATGGAATGGCTCGGTAGTTGTTTGATAGCTTTTAACCTCATGCTCTTCGCTATGGAATTTTAAAAGTGGTTCTTTATTAGCAGAGTACCAATCATAATTGTAACGATCGATTCGTTCACCTTTTATGTATTCTGTAATGGACAGGTAAGAGCCATCAGTGAAGATAAAGGTTTTCCTTTGGGAAACTGTTGATGAGGTCTTACTTGTCTGATCTGTATCTTTTTCGCTCTGGATGATATCGTAATAGGCTTTTTTGAGAAAGGGTAAGTTGGAAATGGGTAAGTCTATCATTTGCTAATTCTCTGAAGCAAATATTCCCATTCTTTCTTGTCCAGAAGCTCTGATTCGGTAAACTGGTTTTTCAGTTTTAACGTTTTTTCATAGGAGCCCTCGTATTTTTTCTCAAAAAAGTTAATTTCTTTTTTCAAAGCGGTTAATTCATCATCTTTGTTAAGGTTAAGCCGATTAGAATGTTCTTTATCCCACATCTCTACTACGTCCTTAATCGGGATGAGTTCACTATTGGAAGAACGCCACATCGTATTTTCAGGGATTCGTACTTGCTTATTTCGGGTAGACCTTTGAATACCGATAAAGCGATCTTCGTTGATCCAATTATTTATAGAAGTAATTGAAACTCCAAAGAATCTGGAAAGCTGGCCTGTTGTATAGTATTTTAGTGAATCATTTGCGGTAGCGACTATGACCATATGCTTAAGCATTTCGCTCAAACTATTAATCATTTCATTATTATTACGCAAAATAGATTCATCAAATTTGAACTCATTTATCGGATTAGATTTAGTAATAAAGTTAGCAAGAATTTTATAGTATAATGCTCCTTCTTCATTGTTTACAAGGATGGAAGCGAAATCCTCGGAATGCTGAATTGCTTTAGCTTTTTCATATTCTGTAATCACATACATCGCCTCTTTTCACCTCCTATTCTATCGTAACTGAAACAAAACTGCAACCTGACATAAGAAAACTACAACTATCATTATATTATTCCCCAGATTACTAAAATATTCATTACATATTGAGACGACACATCCATTCAATGGATGTGAGTTGATATAAGACCGCTAGAGCGTTTTCGTCGCTCTGGCAGTTCTGATTTTAGATGACGATATTGAAGATGAGTATAATTTACTAAATCTAAACTATTCGACAAATTTAGAATATTTTCTCAGCATGGCTATGGTATAATTGAAATTGTTTAAGGTCCAAAAAAGATAAAGGGTAAACTCGTTGAAAGATGGGGACGCAAAGCTATGGGTCTAAGGCTTCGGCTAGGATTGCCAGGCTGCCATGATCCATTTGGAAAAATCGAAGGTTCTTTCCTATGGTTTAATGGGAGAGAGCCTAGTTTTTTTGAATTAAAGGAGATGTAAATTGATGAAAAAGGTTCTCGAGGTAATATTAGCTCTTATACTATCGTTAGGTTTACCGGCTAGTGTGGCGGCAGCGAGTCCAGATCATACGCAGCAGGTACGTCTTTATGGAAATACGCGTTATGAAACCGCGATAAATATTGAGGATGAACTGGCCAAGCGACATAATATCGATTTTTCTACTGGACAAAAGTTTGAAAATGTGGTTTTGGCTTCGGGTAATAATTTTCCAGATGCCTTAGCAGGAGCCCCCTTAGCCAATCAGGTAGGTGCACCGATTCTTCTCGTGGATAGTACACCTGAAGCTAGTGCTGTGACTTTAAATTATATTCAAGAGCATGTCAAGATGAGTGGAAATGTCTATCTACTTGGAGGTACAGGAGTAATTCCCAACAGCTTTACCCAAAAACTCGCAAGTATGGGTTTCTCTGTGCAAAATATTCAGCAATTAGGTGGAAAGGACCGAAATGAAACGTCGTTGATTATTTCCAAACAGATTAAAAACTCTGGAAAGAAAGTTTTTTTAGTCAGTGACTCAAATTTTACAGATGCCTTAACCATAGCTCCTTCTGCAGTAGCAAATGATGCTCCAATCTTGTTGGTTGCAGATACAGGGCTTACATCGGATCAAAAGGCTTTCTGTGATTTGCAAAAAACAGCTTTTACCTTGGGAGAAATCGAGAAAAATATCAATTCAATTTACCCCAAAGCCGTAAAAGGATACTTGGGCTCCAACAAATATGATACCAATGGATCGTGGGCAAGTTTCATCGGCAGAGATGAGGCTTTCATTTGTTTAGCTACGGGAGAAGACTACCCGGATGCCCTGGCTGGAGCAGTCTTGGCTGGGAGTTTAGGGGGAGGAGCAATATTCTTGACCCGTCCAGACGAATTACCACCGGAAACTGTCAAGGCACTGAATATTACTTCATATTATGACAAGCAGGTTGTAACGGATACCAATTCTCTGGGGCAAACGGTCTCTTATCCATCGATTGGCTATCCAACTCTCTTTATCTTAGGGGGTAGCGGGGCGGTTTCGGCTTCAGTCCAAGCACAGGCTGCTGCTATTTTAGATGGTCCCGGATATTCTGGAAAGTAATTAACAACAAAGCCTGATCCGTTCAGTGGAATAAGTAACGAGAATAAACATCACCCCAGCCTTTGGTTGGGGTGATGTTTTATATAAGGGGGGGGTTAATCTTATGATAATGTCGAATGCTACAAATGAGGCATTTTATGATATTCTTCTAAATAAGCTAAAACTTTTCTGGTTCTAAACGTGTAATGGTTAAAGAGGTTAAACGGAATACGACTAACCAGAAAATGGTAGTCTATAAATAAAGCAGGTTAAATTGCCTTAACAGGAGGTTAATAATGAATTTCATAACGGATCTATTCAATCATTATGGATATATCGTATTATTTGTTGCATTAATGCTGGAGCTTATTGCTTTTCCGACACCAGGAGAAACCTTGATGACCTACTGTGGGTTTCTTGTATTTCAGGGAAAGTTGAATTGGGGTATCAGTATTATTGTGGCAGCACTGGGAGTTATATCGGGTATCACGATTTCCTACTTTATTAGCCGCACTTTTGGTACTCCCTTTTTCCAAAAATACGGTTCCTACATTCATTTAGGGCCAGATAAATTGGAGAAGACCTCTCAATGGTTTGAAAGGTATGGCAATGGACTACTGGTTGTCGCTTACTTTATTCCCGGGGTAAGGCATATTACAGGCTATTTTTCAGGGATTGCCAAGATCCCTTATAAGAAGTTTGCTTTAAATGCTTACATCGGAGCTTTTATTTGGACGGGTACCTTTATCTCTTTAGGCAAGATTTTAGGATCAAATTGGGAAAAGTTCCATGGTTCGATCAAAAAATACCTAATTATTGGTGGGATTATTCTTGCGATCGTTCTGCTGGGTATTTATTTTTATCGGAGATATAAGGCAACTATCATTGACTTTATCATGAAGTCTTTAGAAAACGGTATCCAAATATTTCATTCTCTTGGGAAGATAAAAGTGGCTATCGTTGGGGTCGCTGCAATTTTCATTAGCTTATCGATCGTTTTGATTGGACTCATTCAAGACTTTTTAGCCCGTGAATTTAGTCAATTTGATACGATTGTTACGTATTTAGTGAGCTTGATCTTCCCAGAAAACTGGTCCTCTGTTATGGGACTTTTTAAGCTTCTAACGGCGCCAGAAGTCTTGATTGCTTTCACGTTACTCCTATTTGCCTGGATTATCCTCAAAGGCAGGAACCGACTCCTTGAAACGCGATTTCTTTTGATTACCGTTTTAGGGGGAGCACTATTGGAAGAAGGATTGAGACTTATTTTTCATCGCGTGGGTCCCAGTGGAAATATGTACACCTTTCCAAGTCAACAAGCCTTGTTAGCCGTAGTTGTCTATGGTTTTGCCTCGTTTATGGTATTGCGTCATGCCAAGAACAGGTGGTTCGGAACGTTGTTGTTCTTTATGACGTTAGGTGTTTGTGTAGTCACGGGTTTAACTGTAATCTTCTTTCAGGCTCAGTATCCGAGTGATGCTGTAGCAGGTTATGTTTTTGGCGGAGTCTGGTTAAGTTTAAATATTGTGCTGATGGAAGTTTTCCGGGCATTATCAAAAATTCGTTTGGATTTATTAAGCAAAAATTAAAAGTTGAAGAAGACAAAGCATGACAGTTTTACAAAGTTTTGATATGGTGCTTTTGAACTTCATCAATAATTACTTTCATAATCCCTTTCTGGACAAGTTAATGGTGATTCTTACTTCCCTGGGAGATATGGGACTGATTTGGATTCTTACCCAGTCTACTGTTCTATGAGGGCTATAAGAATGGCTGACAATACTCTTGAAAGTTATGCCCTACAGAATTTAGTTAAGCATTACAAGGTGGCTGATGAAGTCCAACATACAGCTATGTCTGATATTGAAAACGTCTATAAGATATTGAAAATGTTAAAGCCTCAAACATGGCTACCTGTAGGCACTGAATCAAGACGTAGGTTATACCCAAGAGCAGTTGAAGCAAGACCATTAGACGAGATTGACTTAAGAATTGACACTACAAATATGCTTGGTGGCGAAGTTGTATGTTTTACAGGTAAGAGCGATTACCCAAGGAATACAATGCAAGAAATAGCAATTAAGAATAGTGCTGAAATATCCAATAGCATAACAAAGAAAACTACTATGCTTGTAGTAGGATTAGATGCTGGAAGCAAGTTAGATAAAGCCCAAGAAAAAGGCATTTCAATTATATCCGACCGCGATTTTATGCAAATGCTAAACTTAGTAGGAAAAGATATAAGTGCTTAAAATATAACCGATAAGGACGGCTAATGCTGTAGACATTTAAAACCCAGCCTAAAAATGGCTGGGTAATCTATAACCTTGGCTTTGTGGCACAACATACTAATGATATGATTCCTGGCTCAAGAGACTATGCGAGGCATACTCAGGGCTTAAAACATGGATTAGTTGTTCCTCTGTCATCGCAAGTTTCCTTTTCTCACTACCAGAGTTTATAGGCACTAGTCACTTGGTAAGTAAATTAGGCTAGAGATATAAACTGGATGCAAAAGCAAGCGAATTTCAGGCTCGGCTTTTCTGTGGAATTGCTATGCATCTATTTCACATTCGTAGGGTTATCTTCAGCAAAGATTCTTTAGATTTGTTAAGGTAAAGGAGGATGATTAAATGGAAAATGAAAAATGCCTTATTTGTGAAAAGCATAAAAACAGTGTTGATATTGTTTTTCAAGACTCAATGGTATCGGTAAGTCATTTGGTACGGCATCCAGATAGCTCAGACAATTATTTGGGCTATTATATGGTAGAGAGTATGCGACATTTTCGAGGGATGTATGATGCCACAGACGAGGAAATGGCAGCCATTGGGAAGATGTTAAAATCATTGAGCAAAGCACAGATGAATATAATAGATGCCGCGCATGTATATGCATTTGTTATTGGCGAGGGATTAAATCATTTCCATATTCACGTTGTAGTAAGATACAAAGATGCGCCAAGAGAATATTGGGGACATTCTGTGGATGAATGGCCAGATGCACCAAGAGGTACGCTTCAAGACATAAAAAATTTAAATAAAAGAATACGGAACGATATATTAAAAACATACCGAAGCTAATGAACATTATGTCAGGGATAAGTGGAATGAAACATTTGTTAACTCAGCTCATAAACAAATAACTTGTCATCGATAATGAACCCATGGTGCAGGTGTCATTGTAAATGGAAAGATGGTCGCTTTCATCTGCAGTACCTAATACGTAAAGTAATGGATCAAAATGCTCCGAAGTAGAAAAGGCTAATTCGGCAGATGTCCCTGCTTTTTTATAATTTAAAACATCCTTATACTCTCTTTTCATGATTTTATCTTTGATGTAATCATCAAATTCAATGGCCCAGTCATAGCCACTTTTCATTCCCCAATTTATTTTAGAAAGATTATGCACAACGTCACCGCTACCCAAAATTAATACCCCTTTTTCTCTCAGTGCTTTTATCTCTTTTCCTACTTCAAAATGATAGTCTGCGTTTTCATTTTGGTTCACACTCATTTGAAAAACAGGTATATCTGCCTTGGGATACATGATCTTTAGAATAGACCATGTTCCATGGTCTATTCCCCAGTTATTATCGAGCTGAGTACTTTTGCTAATCAAATCTTTTGTAAAATGTGCTAAATCAGGGGCTCCTTCAGGCCGAAAATCTACCTCATACAATTCTCTGGGAAAACCATACATGTCATAAATAGTTTCCGGATGAGGATCGTCCATGATTCGGGTTCCCTCTGTGGACCAGTGAGCCGATATCGCTAGGATTGCCTCGGGTTTGGGGATTTTATTGGCAATTTTAATCCAATTTCTTGTAAATTGATTGTCCTCAATCGCATTCATAGGAGAACCATGTCCGATAAATACTACAGGCATCTTTTTCATATATAACACCTCATTCACTGGTTTTGAACACCAGTTTTAGTTTGACTTACTCATTTCGATAAGGATCAGGTGGGATGTTTCATCTGCTTTGATTCTAATTTCCTCTTCAACTATTTCTAAGCCATCACGGGTTCCCAGGGTTACATTATTAATAATAGAGGTTCCTTCAATTTGAACCAGATAGGCTTGTCTGTCTTTTGTAATGTTAAAGTTTATTTCATTTCCCTTTTCCAATTCCAGAACATAAAAATTTGCGTCCTGGTTTATTTTGATCGGGGCTTCTCCATTCTGACCGGATACAATATGAAGCCACTTGTTCTTCCTTGATTCCCATTCAAACCTATAATCTCCGTAATTAGGCTTATATCCTTTTTGATCCGGAAAGACCCATATTTGAAGAAAACCTCAAGCCTTCATCCCCAAAGTTATGCTCACTGTGAAGCACACCGGTTCCTGCACTCATATATTGAACTTGGCCGCGTGTCAGCGTCCTGTTGTTACCCATGCTATCCCCATGGGTAAGTTCCCCTTGAACTACATAGGATATGATCTCCATATCTCGGTGTGGATGGATATCAAAACCTTCTCCCTGTTTCACTATATCATCATTTATAACCCTTAAAACACCGAAATTGACATTACTAGGATTATAGTATTCAGCGAATGAGAAGTGGAAAACACTTTTTAACCAGCCTAAATCGCTTTTCCCCATGTTTTTCATTTCAACTTTTCTTAACATATCTATTCCTCCACTCGATTTTTCATGAAAATTGAAACGTTCAACTTACAAATTATTTATAATTACTTTATGTAAGCATCATACAATATGTAACCTAATCTCGTCAAGAAAATACTCTGGCAAATAATATTATTCACTTGAGGGGTGATGGGAAGATGGAGAAGAGAGGATTTTAATGAGTATATGATGGCTTGATAAAAAATATCAAGCAGTCGTCTTTCGAAGTTAAGATTTGAGTATGAATGAAGGCTCAGACTCGTTTCTCATACTTGAATCGATTTGACATCAACTATCTCATTTGTAACCACGGCCAAACCTAGTCCTCCTTTTAACTTGGGATCATGTTTCATAGTATAGGGTGAGTAATTTTAAAGCAGGAACTAAAGCTACAACTGATTCTGCTCTTGTTATATTTTGTGTTGGATTAAAGGACTAATTGCGGTTTGCTTAATGAAATGAGTCGATAAGCTTTCAGAAAATAATCGAAGTCAGAAGAATGACTTGCCATGCCAACCTCAGCCTATTGCAAGAAAGGCGTAACCTATGTAAAGTAGATACAGATACTGCAAGAATTAGTTGAACATGGCTATGCTTTACGAGGTGATGAAATGTCGAGCTCTTTAATAACCAAAAAGGCGCTTGCGAGCACATTAAAAGAATTAATGAAAGATACGCCCTTAAATAAGATTTCTGTGAAACATATTGTGGATAATTGCGGCGTAAATAGGCAAACTTTTTATTATCACTTTCAGGATATCTTTGCTCTAGTTGAGTGGATTTATCAAACAGAGGCGGTAGAGAGTATTGCTAAATACAGGAGTTATGAAACCTGGACTGATGGGTTTTATAAAATTTTCGTGTATATCCAAGAGAACAAAGCCTTTTGCCTGAATACGTTGAATTCCTTAAGTAGAGATCAGTTAGATATGTATCTTTATTCGGTGACGAATGAATTGCTTTTGGGTGTAATTAATGAAGTCGCTCATAATATGAAGGTTAAGGAAGAGGATAAAAAGTTCTTGGCCAATTTTTATACCCTGGCTTTTACGGGCCTAGTGATTCAATGGATGAGGGTGGGAATGAAGGAAGATCCCAAGGTAATCATTGAAAAGCTAAGCGAATTGATTGAGGGAAATTTCCTCAAGGCGTTGCAACGTTATGAAAATGAGCCGTGATAAACACTCCGTTTATTATGGCTTTTTTACGACATTTAAGCTAAACTGTCTGGAAATTATACAGCCTTCATTTTCTGATGATACCTAATAAATGAGCAAAGGATTATATTCAAGGTATCGAAAGAAAATTATGGAGGCAATGGCGATGAAAAAAGAATATGATAACAAACACGTTTATTTTGTGGGTGGCGGATTAGCATCACTGGCAGGGGCTGTTTACTTGGTTAGAGATGGCGAATTTCCAGGAAAGAATATTCATATCTTGGAGGGAATGCCTATCCTTGGCGGAAGTAATGATGGTGCGGGGAATCCAACTGAGGAATTTGTTTGCCGCGGGGGAAGAATGTTGAATGAGGAAACTTATGAAAACACCTGGGAGCTTCTTGCGACCATCCCGTCTTTAGAGAAGGAAGGAATCTCAGTCTGCGAGGAAATTCTTGCTTTCGATCATGCTCATCCAACCCATGCCAATGCGAGACTCGTCAACAAGGACGGCGAAATCATTGACGTTCTATCGATGGGCTTTGACAATGCTGATCGTCTAGCCATGGTTCGCCTCATGATGACGCCCGAAGAAAAACTTGATAACTTGCGAATTTGTGATTGGTTTGCAAAGACCCCCCATTTCTTTGAGACGAACTTCTGGTCTATGTGGCAAACCACCTTCGCTTTCCAAAAGTGGTCCAGTCTGTTTGAATTCAAGCGCTATATGAATCGCATGATGTTTGAATACTCTCGCATCAATACTCTCGAGGGAGTCACGAGAACACCTTATAATCAGTATGAGTCGATTATTTTGCCGATAAAGGTTTATTTGGACCGATTTGGTGTGGATTTTAGCCTGAAATATACGGTAACTGATTTGGACTTTGAAGAGGGTGAGGGTACAACGGTTACAGCGATCCACTATAAACAGGAGGGAAAAGAAGGTCTTCTTCCACTGAATAAGGGTGATTTGTGTATTGTTACGAATGGCTGTATGACGGATAATGCAACCCTGGGAGATCTTCATACTCCCGCAAAAATGGTCGTTAAGAATCCTCTTTCCGGTGACCTTTGGGCAAAAATCGCTGCCAAAAAAGAGGGGTTGGGAAACCCTAATCCGTTCTTTGGTAAGGCTGAGGAGACGAACTGGGAATCCTTCACCGTCACCTGTAAAGGGGACAAACTATTGAAAATGATTGAGAAGTATTCCCGTAACATCCCTGGGAGCGGTGCTTTGATGACCTTTAAGGATTCCAATTGGTTGATGTCGATCGTGGTTTCTGCCCAGCCTCACTTTAAAAATCAACCGCAAGATACGACCATTTTCTGGGGCTATGGCTTGCATACTGATAAGGAGGGAAACTACGTACGGAAGATGATGCGTGACTGTACTGGTGAAGAAATGTTGACCGAGCTGCTGCACCATCTGCATTTCGAAGGCGACATTAACACGATCATGGAAACGATTGTTAATGTCATCCCCTGTATGATGCCTTACGTTGATGCGCAGTTCCAGCCGCGTGCCATGAGCGACCGCCCGCAAGTCGTACCTGAAGGCTCAACCAATCTGGCCCTGATAAGTCAGTTTGTTGAGATCCCTGAAGACATGGTATTCACAGAGGAGTACTCAATCCGGGCCGCGAGGATTGCCGTTTATACCTTGCTTGGGATCAATAAGAAAATTTGCCCGGTAACTCCGCATCGTCATGACGTGCGTACCTTGTTAAAGGCAGTGAATACTTCGTTTCGATAAGTAATCCAACGTTTTAGAGCATAATCCATACGGGTCCTAAATTACACGAAAAAAGTGGCTCATGCTTTTGATAGCTAGAGCCACTTTTTTTGCTAATACTCTTGTGAATTGATGGGTGACATCAGGATGAGAGCTAGCTCACCTTATGACTTAGTTTTTCAGAGAGCTTTTCCAACATATCTGAAGTCATCTTGAATAAATCATATTCTGCACTAAAGCCCCACTCTTCCGTAGCCGCAGTGGAATCCATGGAATTCGGCCAACTGTTGGCAATGGCTTGACGGACAGGATCAACGTTATAATCCATTTTAAAATTAGGGATATGCTTTCTGATTTCCACTCGAAAATCTTCAGGCTGAACACTCATAGCTGTGATATTAAAGGCATTCCGGTGAATCAGCTTGGAGGGATCGGCTTCCATCAATTCCATAATTGCGCGTAAGGCATCCGGCATATACATCATATCCATATACGTTCCTTGAGCGATATAGGAGGTGTAATGCGCTTGGCGGATCGCTTCATAGTAAATATCGACGGCATAATCCGTTGTGCCACCCCCTGGTGGGGTGACATAAGAAATGAGTCCCGGAAAGCGTGCTCCTCGTGTATCAACCCCAAATTTATTAAAGTAGTAATCGCACAGAAGTTCACCGGATACTTTGTTGATCCCATACATGGTTATGGGTCTTTGGATCGTAATTTGGGGCGTATTGTCTTTGGGCGTGGTCGGACCAAAAGCACCGATTGAACTTGGGGTAAAAAATTGACATTGAAGTTCCCGCGCGACTTCTAAGGCATTGACTAGCCCGCCCATATTCAAGTTCCATGCTAAGAGTGGCTTGGCTTCGGCTGTCGCGGACAACAGGGCTGCTAAATGAATAATGGTGTCGACGTGATAAGTTTTGGCAATATCAAACATCGCTTGGGCATTTTGTACGTCTAGAGTTTCATAGGGACCGGATTGAGCAAGCCAGCTGTGTGTGTCGCTTTTAATATCGGTGGCAATGACGTTGTTAATCCCATAGATATTCCGAAGTCTCTGCGTAAGCTCTGAACCAATTTGACCGAGTGCGCCAGTAATTAGGATTTTCTTCATGACAAAATCCCCATTTCTTTACCCACTTTTTCATAAATGGCTAAGGCCTGATCGAGCATTTCCCGGGTATGAGCGGCAGTTGGCATATTTCTAACCCGTCCGGCGCCTTGGGGGACAGTGGGGAATACGATGGCTTTGGCATAAACCCCTTCTGCATAGAGCTTTCTGCTGAATTCTTGGGTTTGTTTTTCTTCGCCGATAATACAGGGTGTGATGGGGGTTTGACTTGACCCGATATTAAAGCCCAGAGCTTTGAGCCCTTGCTTTAAATAGTTGCCATTTTCCCATAGTTTGTTTTGTAAGTCTGTGCTATTCATTAGGATATTGATGGCTGTAATACAAGCGGCGACATCTCCAGGGGGTAAGGCGGTGGAGAAGAGGAAGGGGCGACTTCTCACTTTGAGCCAATCGATTAAATCTCGTTTTCCAGCGACATAGCCACCGACGACACCAAGTGCTTTCGAAAGGGTACCAATCTGAAAATCAATCTTGTCGGATAACCCGAATTGTTTCACAGTCCCAGCACCCTTACCCAGGACTCCTGAACCATGAGCGTCATCCACATAGGTGATCAGATCAAATTCCTCGGCAATCTCCACAATCTCTGGAAGAAGTGCGATATCTCCATCCATGGAGAATACTCCGTCCGTAATGACCATGATTTTTTTGTAAAGTCCAGATTCCTTCGCTTCCTTAGCCTTCGAGTGTAAATCAGCCATGTTCGAATGCTTAAATCCAATAATCTTTGCTTTTGATAAGCGACACCCATCAATAATGGAAGCGTGGTTTAATTCATCTGACAGGATCGCATCTTCCTTATCCATAACTGCGGAAATAGCGGCCATATTACAGTTAAAGCCGGATTGATAAGCGATGGCTGCTTCGGTGTGTTTAAAGGCAGCGAGCTTTTCTTCGAGCTCGATATGAAGGTCTAAAGTGCCATTGATCGTTCTGACCGCTCCGGCACCAACCCCGTACTTCTTAATTGCAGCAGTTGCGGCATCGATGAGTCGTTGATCAGTAGCTAAACCCAGATAGTTATTGGAGGATAAATTAATGAACTTTTTCCCCGCGATTTGAATCACTGGACCATTGGAACTTTCCAAGGGGTCGATCACATTGTATAACCCCTTACTCTTTAACTCAGTCAGATTCTCGGTAAGAAAACTCCCTAAAACTTTGCTTCCCAAAGTAATCCCTCCTTTAAATCATGAGAACATTTTCGGGAAGAGGCCAAGGACCCTCCCTGAGGAATAAACAAATGTACGCCGTGGGTAGACAATAATATTTAGGATGAGCACTGGTAATAAAGGGTTCCTTACTTTTAAGATATCATTATTCGATCAAAATGTACACTGTATAAGGACATAAAAATTAGATTTCTTCGAATTAATTTTAAAGGACCAGACTTGCGGTATGCGTTGTCTGGTCCCTCACTGGCAATAGAAAAATCCAAATATATGAAGGATTTCCATGAATGGAAGAGAATTCTTAAAGAAGACGGTTTAGTAACATTTTCCTGTCGGATCTTGTAAGTGTTAGCACCTTGGCGAGCAAGCTTCATCAGAGCACAGGGTGGTCATCTCATTATGTGGGTGTCCGGTACTATTTTTGAAGAGGTCAATGATTGAGGCGTATGGCATTGTTCAAAATGTAAGAATTTATATACTTTAGCTAATGTCTATAATGGGAAGCTGAAATTACTTGCAAAGAAAAGAATTGTTTGACCAAGGTTAAAAAGATTTTACAAGAAAACTTAATTTTAAGAGAAAGAGCTGAATTCTCCGTAGATCCATTGCTTAAGTCGTCTAAATGTAAAATAGAGGAAATAGGTTCGCAAATCCCTCCAAATTTTGGAGGTTATACGAATAGAATTACGGAAATTTGGTACTTAAATGAAATTGGTCGCAAGAGCCGCGCCGTCCTGGCGCGGATTAGGAAAAGTTGTGCTTTGAAGTTCAAAAGAACTAACAAATTATTTATAAAGGAGAAATCGTTATGGCATTACCAACATCTTATATGACAGGAAGCTTTACAAAAATACCAAAGTATTTTGAAGCACTATTAAATGCACAAGCACCGACGAAATTTACCACGAAGTTTTTTGAGGATTTAGGTTTTACTAGTTCGAATGACAGACAGTTTATAGGTGTGCTAAAATCAATTGGTTTTTTAGATGAAGCGGGGGTACCTACAAACAGATATTTTAAGTTTTTAGATCAAAGCAATTCAAAGATTATGGTTGCCGAAGGAGTTAAAGAAGCATATGCAGATTTGTTTCAATTAAACACAAGTGCATATTCTATGTCTAAATCTGAAGTTGAAGGAAAATTTAAAACATTAACAAATGGCTCAAAAGGAGCGGGTACAATTACATATATGGCAAGTACCTTTATAAATTTGTGCAGTTATGCAGATTGGACACAGACAAGCACTTTTTCGGCTACAGTTGTAGAACCAGAAGAAAGAGGAGAAGTTGATCAAACGATAACGAAACCCAATGTGCAAACTCAAAGTGGGGGTTTATTTGATTTAAATTATAATATTCACATACATTTGCCCGCAACAAGAGATGAAGGCATTTATGATGCATTATTTGCAAGTTTGGCGAAGCATATTCCTTTAAAGTAGGTGATAATTTGAAAAGTGATATTTATTCTTATGTATTTCGTGGCAGGTTAGCCGAAGAGGCATTAGATAAGGCAGGATGCCAAAAGTATCATCCTGAGGCTATATATTTCTCTGAAGAAGTAGCAAATAAATTAAGTCTCCATGAGATTGACGAAAAATATGTTCAGCGTTCTAAAAGCATGATTACTGTTTTTGCAGCAATTACTGCCTTTGAAAATGCCACTCGTGATTATGTTTATAAAGTCTTAGTTGATGCATATAAAACAGATTGGTGGAGCAAAGGTATACAAGGATCTATAAAGTCAAAAGCAGAAAGTAGAAAAGAAAAGGAAGCAAAAATCCGATGGCACGTCAATTGTGGTGATGAAATGATGTCATATTTAGATTTCGGAGATTTAGCGAAAACAATGACTTCTTCTGACAATTGGAACTTATTTGAGCCTGATGTGGTAAGTCAAGAATGGGTTAAGAACTTATTCGAAGATGTTGAAACTTCAAGGAATGTTATCATGCATAGCGGCATTTTAGATGATTATGATATTAGTCGTGTTGGAATGAATATTCGAGACTGGTTAAGACAAATCAACGCTTAAAGTTGGGGGATGGTTTCAACAGTCACTTTATCCCATGTTATATAATTGTCAGAATAACTTTGCGGTATTTGAGGAGTCGCCGTCCATGGCGACTTCTGAATATGGGGGCGACCAACTTCACTTAAC
>NZ_DATLJA010000048.1:0-28756 GCF_035539115.1 Desulfitobacterium sp.
AAAACCCGGCTTTCGCCGAGCTTTGCGATAAAGAAGACTTGGCCAGCGCCAAAGCGATGGCCTTAGTCGCCTTATCCTGCCGGACTTAACTACTTGCATCGTAGGAAAGCGAAAACCGCTGGTTGCACTTATGCTATCTGCTCCCAAATTTATACTTTCTGTTAGTAAAAAATAAACCGGTTTCCCATCATTCTTGAGAGACGGAAACCGGTTCTGTTGTATGCTCTTTGATAATGGCTACTAGGTTTTTAAAACTGTACTCATTTTCGACCATAGCAACGGTAAAATCTTCGGCCTGTTTAGCATCCATTTTAAATAAATAGCCATTATATCTCAAGAACACCACCATTGCTATAAATGCCGTTCTTTTATTGGCGTTTTGAAACGAATGGTTTTGACCAAGCGATTCAAATAATGCAGCTGCTTTTTCTATAATCGTGGGATAGGCGTCTTCGCCGAAAGCAGATTGCTGGGGACGATATACCGCTGACTCCAAAAGCGACTGATTAAGGATACCGATTGGTTCACTTGGGCTATATTTTTGGATCACCGCAACATTAATCGCAATAACTTCCGGTACAGTCAGATAGTGAATATCCATCAGCGATCCTTAAGTCCTTTCAATGTTTCATCATACTCATTCATGACATCATGAAGGGTATCTAAGAAGTCTAAGCTGATGCCTTTGGGTAACGTCACATATTGGCTTTTTTTAATAACAATTTCATCACCACGAACATCAACTTTTACTGTATCCCCGTTATTAATACCCAGCTGCTTTAAAGCGTCAGTCATAGTAACGCCTAAACTATTTCCAATCTTTGTTACCTTTCTTTCCATTCCGTTCATCACCACACTCATTGTTCTATTCATCCCCTTTCATAATATGTTCTAATGTTATAACAATTATACATTATTTTTAAAATAAAGCAACAAAACGTTTTATCGATGGCAAGGTTAATATCTATCGAATTCTGCATGGTGCCAGGGATTATATCCAGATTCTAAAACATCTAGAACCGTGATTGGGCTTAGCCTATTCCCCTTCAATAACCTTCCGAAAATTGACTATTATATAAGGTTGCATAGAAATCACCTTTGGCCAGCAATTCCTCATGATTGCCTTGTTCAACAATATCACCGTCTTTCATCACTAAAATCAAATCTGCATCTTTGATCGTGGAAAGTCGATGAGCAATGACAAAACTCGTGCGGTTGCTCATTAAATGGTCCATCGATCGCTATTTTCCCTTGGTTCAGGTCATAAAACCTCATCAGTAGTTTCACAATCGTGGTTTTACCTGCACCCGTTGGTCCCACAATAGCTACCTTTTGCCCCGCTTTGATTTTTGCTGAAAAGTTATGAATAACAAGCTTATCCTTACTGCCTGGAGTTCTTTGACTAAACGCTGCTCGCCACACTCGGTTAAGCGAACGTAGACAATTCGTCGGTCATTTTTTGTCGTCATCCGTTCAACATAGCCCTTATCCTCGAGGACATTAATCATCTGCGAGACTGCGGGTTTACTGATCTCTAAGAGTTCACTCAAGATTGAAATTGTGACTTCTTCAGTTTCGGAGGTATTCAGCTTAATCATATTCAGCATCTTAATTTCACTGCGCGGCATCTCGCTCGTGTTGGTTGAATTCATCCTCATTTTTTGGAACTTTTGCATGATCTGATATATCTTCTCGGCATTACCAATCTCCATCTTAATTGCCTTCCTTCGATACTTAAATTACGCACGACTAAACTTTCAATTAATTGGGGTTTTAAATTCAAAAATAAACTGATTAAGTATGTTCATTGTTAAGCAGCTTAACTAATATGCGCGTTTTCTCTTCTTTTGTCAAGATTTTTACCTATCTTCTTTGGTTATGAAAAAATCCTCCTATTTACACAAAGCCCGATCCCACTAAATAGGATCGGGCTTTGTGTAAATTATTTTTCTGAATATCCGGGGTAAATTGAATTGATATTATTTTAAAAATAATTAGTAAGGAAGTCATCAGGTGTAATCGCTTTAACTGGTGAATCAGTAAAGTCTTTTAGATTGCGAGTAATAATCAAGTCAAGTTTTCTCCGTCTGGCACAAGTTGCCAATAAGGCATCTTCATAATCATTCATAGGCATACTAAGTGCTTTCGCACAATCGCTTTGGGTGACATCGAGAACTTCAAATAAGCTGAAAAGCTTAAAGAGCACTTGCTTTGCCTGATATGCATCATAGAGATGCTTGTAAAGTAAATAATAAATGTCGGTTACCGCACTTGCAGTTATGGATGCATTTAGCTTATCCTCAGCCATAAGCAAAAAAAGCTTTTCAGCAGAAACATTGTGAGGTGTACGACCAATTACAGCATCAAGGATAACATTTGTATCAATCAAAACTTTCATGTTTATTTAACCGTTCCTCTCTTGCCTGTTCCAAAGAAGCATCGCATGGGAGAATACCAAACAATGATTTCGCTACTTCAACCTTATCCTCGTTTACCTGGGTAAGTTTTG
This sequence comes from Desulfitobacterium sp., assembly GCF_035539115.1. Taxonomy (GTDB): domain Bacteria; phylum Bacillota; class Desulfitobacteriia; order Desulfitobacteriales; family Desulfitobacteriaceae; genus Desulfitobacterium_A. The sequence continues at coordinate 2,510 of NZ_DATLJA010000048.1, forward strand.
CTATTCCCTTACCATTCTTAGTGATGATTATTTCCTCCTCAGAAGCGAGTGTTAGGTACTTTCCAATATTTTTTTTAAATTCAGTTGCGGTGATAAGCATTTGAATAACACCTCCTTACAAAATATAACAGATTCTTTCTTAAAATCATTATACCGAATTCGCACGAAATATCTAACATTTTTTCGTGCGAATAATTGTTGGAAAAGTGTTTATTGGAGAAAATAGAACGATCCGACCACCCATGAAGGCAGTCGGATCTCTTTTGCAACTTTTGTCGAGGAAACCTCAATTACTAATGAGTGTACTCCAAAATAGCCTGTTACAAACGACAAAAATATCAGGCTGAGCGATGATATTAGAGATTTCTTCATCGCTGTCGTTATATTCAAGGATACAGAGGTCAAATGGAGCAGGGGGGCAGACCCTGGGAAACTACTATTACATTGGTACGCTATCATAGTAAAGCTCATCGGGACAGATATCAACACCGTTTTGCCATTCAACCGAAAGGCCTGCAACGTACACGGTTTTGAAAAGAGCAGGCTTTTGCAACTCTTTAAATGGTATAAAATCAAAGTAAGGCTTTACATCAAATACTCTATTTTCACTATTGCTGAACGTGACCAGCAGCTTATAATCATCAAGAGGTTTTACCGCAGTTGCTCTCGGACGCATTATCGTTCACTCCAATCCTCTAATTTTAATTAACTCGCCATCATTTCTGTATGCTGTCCATGAAGCTTTCAGTTCATCGGTATGCAGAAGGATTCCCTGACTTTATTTTAATCGTTAGCTCTTTTAATTATTTTCCACGATAGCCTTTATTTTCTGAATGACGTCGGTAGAAACAGCTCCTTCACCACCCAATACCCGCAATTTCTTGATAGATCCTGCATGCCTACGCAGAATTGTTTCGGTAAAGGGCGATAATTCCTTACCGACAAGTAAAATGGGCGAGGAACTTTGCGCTGCTAAGGCTGCTCCTGTAAGCGCATCGGGAAAATCGTCGCCAGTCGCAATATACGTCGTAGTAAAATCGAGTTCATTCGAAAAGATAGAAGTAAAACTGAGGTTACGTTCGTATTTATCAGACCCGGCAATTACCGAGAAATTAGGATAATGGCTGGTAACATCCCAGCTTATTTCATCCGTATTGTCTCATGCATGCAGTCCTTTGCGAATGTCAGCAAATACTTCTTTCGTAGGACGGCCTTTGCCTGCCAAATAATCTGCATACCCGCTCTCTAATTCTACATTAAATTCGCTATTCTACCAAATACGGTATGGGGACCAACTTCAGGAAATCTTCCAAAGTCGTGTTATGAAAATAGCGGAAAACCAAATCCCGATCCTTCTGCTTCATCGTCAATAGAGCACAACCTTGGCCATCTTCCAGCGTATACAAAACACTGCTGATCTCGCTTGTTTGCTCGGTGCGAATAGCTTCGGGCCATAACCCCAGCAAGGTCTGGGTGGGGGCTGTTAATTGCATCCGGTTGAATACCGGGACGACACTGAGCAGGTAGCGCAATAAATCGGGGTTTAAGCCACATTCCTGGAAGAGAGCTGCCCATTCCTGGATCGCACCCACGATACAACTCCTAGCTTCGGAAGCTCGATCCAGCATCTGCTGCGGATAATGCGCCATGATTCGCTCAGCCCATGTTAAGGATCGCGTGTTTCGCCGCGCAAAATCAACCCGGTTCTTTTCCAGAATGGCTGGAAAAGTATTGATCAGATTGTTCAAAACTAAGATTCGATGGATATCATCCCCGAGCTTTTGATCATCTGAGCCCAAGATTCCCAGTAAGTTCGGAAAAAGTTCTTGCTCGATTTCCGCTGTGAGAATTCCCCGCCGCTCTTGCTCCGCTCGGATCCAGCGATGCTCTAAATACCCTTGAAGTTCTGTGCCGATGATGCCCACCAGATCGAATTTAATCACGCGCACGAGCTGGGGTACAACCGGCCTCACTAAAAGGTGCAAGAGTTCATGGGAAAGAGTAACATCATTCATAGCACTTGGTTTCACGACGATAACGCAGTTTCCCTGCTCGTCTTCATGGGTATGGGCATCCGAGCCCATCGAGAGATTCTCACTCAAACGAAGGACCAAGCTCTTCGGGGCAAGCTGCAACCGTACTTCCTTTAAAAGACTCTGTATTTTCTCTGAACAGTGTTCCTCATCGAAAGAAAAGGATTCACTTAATTCCATAATGTCACGCCCTTAAGTAATTTCTATATTGTAACCAGATGACTTTTACCTCAACGTATTATACCATTGTTACCTCGGCAGGTGAACTGAAAGTTCCTAGCCTGCAAAGGTTATGACAAAGCCCGGTCACATTAATGTAATCGGGCTTTGTCATAATCTCATTAAGGTTTAAACGAAATAGTATCGATAACTTTTCCATCACTTAAAGCTTGAGCCGTAAGCTCTTTCCCCGGATAATTGGTCTTCAGTTGAGTCAAAAACTCATTAGCCAGACTATGAGCGTAAGTTTTATCCACTCCACTCTTAAACGTAATATCGCCATACGTGATTCCCTTTTGTTCATAGATCTGAGTGCCCAGGACGTCCTTTTGAGACATCAGCTGTTTGGACACGTTATTATTGGCATTAACGAGAGTCGTATCTTTGGGGACGGGTGTTAAATACTGCGATTGGGGAGCCTGTTCGGTTACAGCATTTGGTTGTTGCGTATTTTGCTGTTGGTCCGCAGCCTTAGGGGCACCACATCCGCCAAGAGCAAAAGATAAAACTAAGATTAGGAACCCGATGGATAATTTTTTGAGCATGTCACCACATCCCCTATTTAAGATCTTTCAACTCTTTAAAGGTTACCTCATTTTGTTCACTTTCGCAATCGTTTTATTGCTCCAACCTTTGGGACCACTTCCATCCTTATCACCTTCGGCATTAAATTCCCAACTTCCCACTTGAATGTCCCGCTTCAAGGTGAGAACTACACTTGCTCCTTTTTTAGCGTTAATCAATCCGATCGTCACTTGTCTGCTATCCTCGCTTATCTTATCAGCGCTGATTCTATAACTCTCAGCCTTATCGATCCTTACCTCATCCCCCACTGAAACGGTGATACCCCCTGGCAGGGAAAACATAACAAGTCCATTAGTATAATCTTCACCAAGCGTATACGTTAAAATCGTCTGGGGATTAAGATTGTTCGCTCCCCCTTGTCTGCTTACCGTTAATTGTCCAGCTATGGTATTTTCATCCTCTACTACGGCTAACGTAGCCGCACTGATTACAGGGGTTCCTCTCCCTGTTCCTGTCAGGGCAACTGGTGTTACCTTCACTTTAAGGTATTTCTGGAGATCTTTAAGTAATGGAGTATAAGTCATACGTGTTGCACCCACGATATTAGCATAAGGCCCCTCAACAGTTGAACCAATCATCCATTGATAGAGGGGTGTGCCCGCCTTATCAGACTCAGAATCAGAATAGCCGATGCCGGAAGCCGTTAAAACTTGACCCACCTTTGCCGCTCCTGTAATTGTTGCACTCGTGAAGGTCGGAGGGTTATCCCCCCAGCCACTCTTGTCTTCGTCCGTCATATTATCATTGACAATTCCCCCACCGCTGAATCGCATAGCCCCAGTCGATGATTTAAAATTTCTGATTTCAGTTCCCTTTTCGACCACAATGTAGCCTGATCCTGCTGTATTTAATTTATCGATTCTACCCCAATCTAAGGTAAAGGACGAATTATCACGAATAGTTACACTCGGAAATAACCCAACTAACTGAACTAAATCCGGAGTGTCGGACTCGGTTACTTGAACATTTGCAACCGTTGCACCAATACCCACGGAAAGTTTTACCCGTCCACTCAGAACAACCTCCCTGGAGAATGTTCCCTGAAGCTGTACATTGATCGGTCCATTCAGGCATGGGCGAACAGACAAGGTCCCTATATTCGCTCCGTCTTGTGATTCGACTGTCGCATTGGTTTGAACCAGTGTCGATCCTAAAATTGTCCCTGTTTCCGCCACCACATGGACATTAGAGGAACTGGACACGACAAGACTTGGGGACTTGGTTTCTCTTAAGTGGATGCTATTATGGTCGGCACCCGATAAAACAACAATCCGCGTCGCCTCCACCACATCAAGCTGGGTAGACCCGAATTTGCCCGGATCAATAAATAACGTCCCCTTGACCTTGACATTCTGCAGAGTTACGCCATCTGCGTCTACGAGAAGGTTCCCGGTCACAGTTTTGTTTTCAAGGGTTTGATAAGGCTGGTTAAATTCCACAGCTCCGATTTGCGTCGTATGCTCATCAGGCTGATCATACATTAGACCTTGAACAGTAGAATCCAATATAATACCAAGAATCCCAGGATTTTTAAGGGCTATTTCAGCCTGGATAAAGTCTTGCGTTGCCGTTGGAACGGTCCCCTTGTTCGCCAGAATAATAGCACCACCAGCTTTAGCCACCATCGGTGCACCAATCAAAGAGTCGATAAGGCTGGTATCATCCCCATTCGCGAAAAACATCCCGCCACCGGCAACTTGGTTTTCGAATTGTTTTAACACTTGTAGATTCGTATCGAAGCGATCTTTTCCGCCAAGACGGGTCGCCAGGGGAAGGGCCTTCTTGACCTTATCAGTAATGACCGCGGTTCCCCCAATAACATAAGTTTTCTTGATATCCGAGGCGTTGATGAAATCAGACACAGCTTTCGGCACAGTATTCTTGTCCACCAAGAGAATGGGAATTCCCTTCGCGGCAGCAATTGGGGCAATGGAAATAGCATCGACAGTGGCCGTGGAATTGGTGACGACAACTTCTTGGAAGGGCTTAATCTTTTGGATTTCCTTGGCAATGTTTAAAGCCGTTTCATACCGATCATGCGTACCTAGCCGTATGGATTGGATGCCGGCAGCGGCAAGCTCCTTCTCGACTTTAGCCGAGAGATAACCCGTCCCGCTGACCAGATAAACTTGAGTGACCCCAAGCTTTTTTAATTCTGTCATCGTCGTCGAAGGGATTGAGTCCATGTCGGCAAGAAGGATCGGGCCATCCACCGCCTTGGCCAGACTTGCTGAGACCAGGGTATCAGCCCCGTTCAGATCACTAGACGAAGCAAGGACTGCCATGCTTGCTGACTTCCATCCCTGCTCGGCAATCTGGACGGCTGTACTATACCTGTCCTCCCCACCAAGACGGGTCAACGTATTGACCGAACTTTTCAGCGATTGGACGGCGTCCGGTACTTTGGGGTTTACCGTGCTCGCCCTCGTAACTGCGGGCGTTAATCCCCAAGTTACAGTCAACGCTGAAATCATGAGAGTTGCAACAAACCGATTGGGATAAAATCTAACCACTTGATTTCCTCCTCCTTACCTTAGCGGGCAAATAAAAAAGGCCCCAATAGAAACCTATTTCTATTGAAGACCTAAATAATCCTTGATTTTATTTCCTATATTTTCCATTATATTCTTTCAACTTTCGTCATATTTAGACAAGTTGTTTTATAAACTTTCATAAATCGGTTTATGGCTCTAAACTGTTTTGGAAATTGGCCGCTGCCGCCATATAAGCATTAATATCCTGCTGCAAGGTATATTGATCATTTAAGAGTGTTGTTTGCAACGGAATCATCTCCAGGGTGCTTGAAGTGCCAACATCAATATTTTTTTGCTTAATATCGATATTGATTTGATCCGCTTCCACCGTTAATTTATCAGCCTCAATGGTATTTTCCAGTGTTTTTAAAGAATTATAGGCAGCGCGCAGACTGACTTCCTTCGTCACTGGCAAATTGGCGAGGGTTGCTTTCTTATCTTCGACACTCAACTGGATTGGGTCAGCATAGATATCATCATAGTAAAAATCAATATCATACTCAGTCTGCGTAATGGCAATATCCTGAGTATATTTTTGGATATCATAGTTATTTTTAACGGCCTTGGCGATTTTATTCTCGAGATCGGTTTCATCAAATTTCGTATACGCGTTGAGCTTCGAAGTCAGCACAACCTCACGATTAAGGTCAATGCCCAGGTCCTGCTTCAGCGTATTCATAGCGCTATTGATACTATTGGTAATCGCTTTTTGGCCAGCTTCCAGTTTACTTATTTGGGCCTTGTAAGCATAGAGGTCCGAGGGAATCTTTAAGCCGAGATTAATTTGCAGGTTCACTTGCTCAATAACGGTATCCAGATTGCTGTGCTGTTTTTTGAGGTTTTCGGCCTGCTGCTGCAACGTCAAAATTCCTTCATATTCATTGGTTATCGCGACCTGGAGATCTTTTAATTGGGTAGCTCGATCATGCTTGGCATTATCTAAGGTCCATTGGGTTCGTTGATAATTGAGAGCTCGATCTTTCTTGGAAGCTTCATCAACGACCGGGATATTGGCATCATGCCTGGCTAACGCTTGTTGATTTTGTTTATCATAGATCAGAATTTTGCTGTCCAATAATTTAAGTGAGCTATTCCCTGTCTCCACCGACTTCAAGGCATCCTCCAGCGAGAGATTCAAGGTCGAAGTGTCAGCAGGTGCTGTCGTCGGTGCAGTCGTACCTGTGGAAGCTGGAGTCGTGGATGTCGGAGTAGATAAAGTAGGAGCCGTGGAAGCAGGACTGGGAGTCGTCGTAGCTGAAGCAAGTTGAATCACACTGTCCGCCGCCCAGGTACTATGTGTGAAAAACAAGATTGAAGCCGTCAGTGAGGCTGTAAGCGCCAGCGCACCAACGCTTAAGTATTTCTTTTGCAAATGAGACACCTCCACCTTTAATCGTTCTGACCTTTTAATCGTTATTAGGCGCCGTCGTATTCGACTTATTTTCGGACGGGTAGGGGCTAAGCGAGAAATCGACCGTCACGGGTTGTGGACTTAAGGGATTATAGCCAATACCACAAGCTGAATCCATCGTCGTCTGGGCTAACCACGCATCAGCTTGGGCATTTTTATAATTCACATCGGCTTGCGCTTGAGCGACTTTAGCCTCGTCTAACACGAGTAAGGAAATCTGACCATTTTCATATTGGACTTCGGCCATTTGCTCATTAATGACCGCCTGGTCGTCAAGAATCTTCATCGCTTCCCTGTTCTTCATGGCCAGTTCCAACGACTTGTAGAAGTTGGTAATATCTTCTTGCACGTTGATTTTGGCCAGATCAACATCGTTTTGGGCACTTGCGATGATATACTCTTGTTTCTGGATGTAGAATTGAAAATCCGTAGGTACTTCAGCCTTGCCATAATCATACTGGGTCTTTTTCGTAGCGAGCGTGCCCTGAGCGTTAAGGATCTCCGCTCGACTAGCTAGGGCCGTGTTGACGTAATCGTTTAACGGTCTGATCTGATCAGCCGGCACAATGTTGTTGTCTAGCACTGTCGCATACTTCTTGGTGATATCCTCACCCATCGCTTGATTCATCGTCATCGAAGCCGAATCCACGCTTTTTTGCGCACTCTGATAACGAGACTGGGCTTTGATGTAAGTAATTTCACTCAATCTTAACTGAGCTGGGGTAATCTCGCCCAGCGACTGCTGAAGCTGAGCTTTTTGGTAATCCGCTTCGAGCGAATTGAGAAGATTCTGTTGAATTGTCTGCGCACTTTTGGCTTTGACGAGGGTAATATAGTTTTGATAGGCTGAGAGGCGGATGGCATTGGTCACCACTTGCTGCCCATTCGTCGCTTGATTCAGCCTATCTTTGAATTCCAGCGGGAGCAGGATTATTTGTTCGACTAAGGGATAAGAATTCACATAGCGTAACATCGCTTTACTCTGATTCATCTTCGAGGTGATATCCGCATAATTCTTGTTGACGACGGTTACCTGTCGCTTAGAGTTTTGGACCGCTTGTGAGTTTTTGAGCGTTTGGATGGCCGCTTTTTCGATGTCGAGCGAATCTTCCGCCGCCAGCACGGTCGTTGAAGAACCCACCAGCATCAAGGCAATCAACAGAATGGACAGGACTTTTTTCAACTCTAATTCCTCCTTTGCTTGTCATCGCAACGTATAGTCTCTGAATTTAGCAGCCAACAACCCATCTCTCCATCCTACTTTGTGCCTTTAAGGGTATGAGATTCAGGTGTGGGGAATGAGGTGAACGCATATAACTCATCATATCATTTATTTAGATATTTTTATATCCACATTAAAGTCGGGTTTGAGAAAATCATCGGGGTTGTCGATGGAAATTTCTGTTTTGATCATCGTTTCCCCATTCACTTCCACACCCTGATCGGCAATTTTCGTCACCTTGCCTTTGTACTGTTTGCTGGAATCCGCTAAGGGCAGGATCTCCACAGCTGCTCCTATTTTGACATCCTTGATGAAATCCTCGGACACGTCAGCCTCGACGATCAGGCTATCCATATTCACCAGACTCAGCAGCTTGATGCCTGCCGGCAGAGGATCTCCAGCGACATGGGTGCTCTCCTGAACCAAACCGTTTTTGAAATCAGCGACGATTTTGTTATCCTGAATATAACTTTTATTCAGCTTGTCCTTCAGCCGCTGGAGATTGGTTTCCAGGGAGCTGATCTTTTGCTGTTCGAGAGCGATGCTGAGTCGAAAATCGGTCTCCTTGGAGATACTCTTATCAGCTACGTTGCGCTCTGCATCATCCACTTTGCGCTGCGCCGTAACGAGATCCGTTTTCGCAAGCGCATTGGCGTCAAACAAGCTCTGCTTGGTCGCTAAGTCTTCCTTGGCGCGGCTCAGCTCCTCTTGCGCGGCTTGCAGACTGCTTGCTTCTTGGGCTTCATTCGTCACCTTCGCATTTTGAGCTTTTTCTAATTGCAGCTGTTCTGTTTTTAAATTATTTTCTTGATCCACGATCTGTTGCTGGAGATCATGAATATCCAACGTCATCAGTTCGTCGCCTTGACTCACCCGTTGCCCGTCTTGCACCGGAACTGCTTGAACCGTCGCCGCAAAATCGAGGGTCAAATTTTGAATCTCCTTCGCTTTCACTTTACCCGCGGCTTCAATGACATTCTCCTGCACCGGTTGCCCTTGAGCAGGTGCAGCTGTTGTCTGAACTGCTTGAGGGGTACCGCAGCCCGCAGTAAAGAGAATCGTTCCTGCTAAAACTACGATCGATCCCTGCCTCAGCCATTGCTTCGTTTTGATCATGACGTTCCCACCTACTCCCTTATTTTATTTTGATTTTCACCGTAGCATTGGTGCCGATTAAACCCTCTAACTTGCCCGTGTCCTCGAGAACTATTTTCACCGGGATCAATTGGGTTACTTTGGTATACGTACCACTCGTGCTAAAACTCGTGGCATTCCCGCTAAGCGCTGTTTGCGTTACTTTATTGATTTCTTTAACCTGACCTTTAAATTTTTGACCGGGATAGGCGTCTAGTTGAACCGTCACATCTTGGCCCTCTTTGATCTTGGTAATGTTCGTTTCTTCAATGTTAGCACTGACATAGCTATGATCGATATCGGCAACAACGGCGGCAACTACCGTGGGGGAAACCAGCTGGTTTAAGACGACATTGCTCTTAACCACCTGCCCCTTGATCGGCGATCGTAAATAAGAACCATTTTCCAACCTGCCGAGGACTTCATTTTCCTTGACCAAGCTGCCTTCGGCAACGTTAAGTTTCACCAGCCGACCACTCGCTGAGGGCGCGACATTATAGACTTCCGTGGTCACTTTGGCATTATCGGTCGTAAAATAAGTGTTGCTCTGCACATAAAAGTAAGTCCAAATCCCTACGCCAACCAAAATAAGCAGACCAATAATCGTAAAAATCAAATTCTCATTTCTTTTCATCCCTTGAACCTCTTCCTTTCCGAAAACATTTATTCTTCACCTTCCGAAAATTGACTATTATACAAGGTTGCATAAAAACCACCTTTGGCCAGCAACTCCTCATGATTGCCTTGTTCAACAATATCACCGTCTTTCATCACTAAAATCAAATCGGCATCTTTGATCGTGGAAAGGCGATGAGCAATGACAAAACTCGTGCGGTTGCTCATTAAATGATCCATCGCCTTTTGAATGAGAATCTCGGTCCGGGTATCGACCGAACTCGTGGCTTCATCCAAAATCAAGATTTGCGGATTAGCTAAAATGACCCTGGCTATGGTAAATAACTGTTTCTGCCCTTGAGAGATATTACTGGCTTCTTCATTGAGAATCATCTGATAGCCATCAGGCAAAGCCCGAATAAATTCATCACAATGGGCCGCCTTAGCCGCTGCAATCACTTGTTCATCGGTTGCGCCAAAGGTTCCATACCGAATATTTTCCATGATGGAAGCATTATAGAGCCAGGTTTCCTGAAGAACCATGCCAAACATGGCCCGCAAGTCATTGCGGGTAAATTCAAAAATATCATGACCATCGATCGCTATTTTCCCTTGGTCCAGGTCATAAAACCTCATCAGTAGTTTCACAATCGTGGTTTTACCTGCACCCGTTGGTCCCACAATAGCTACCTTTTGCCCCGCTTTGATTTTTGCTGAGAAGTTATGAATAACAAGCTTATCCTTACTGTAGCCAAAGCTCACATTTTCAAAGGCTACCCTGCCGCAGAAATCCTCTGCTTTGATCGGTGTGTGCGTATCCGGGATTTCCTCTTTTTCCTCTAAAAACTCAAAGACCCGTTCGGCGGCTGCTACCGTTGACTGCAAAGTACTGGAAATTGTGGCCAGCTGAGCAATCGGCTGGGTAAAGGACCTCATGTATTGGATGAAGGCTTGAATATCGCCAATGTCGACCACTTTCTTAACGGCTAAATAACCTCCCAGGATACTCACCACAACATACCCCAAGTTGCCGACAAAATTCATCACCGGCATCATGATTCCGGAAACGAATTGGGATTTCCAGGCGGAACTGTACAATTTGTCATTGACTTTCTCAAAGATTTCAATCGACTCTTGTTCACCATTAAAGGCCTGAACTACCGTATGTCCCCCGTACATTTCTTCAACATGGCCATTGATTTCACCCAGGGATTTCTGTTGGTCGCGAAAAAATCCTTGAGATCTCTTGATAATGATCCCGACGATGGCTAAGGACGAGGGGATAACCACCAAAGCGGCCAGCGTCATCAACCAGCTGATCGAGAGCATCATCACCAAGACACCCACGATCGTTGTCACTGAGGTCAAAATCTGAGTTAAACTTTGATTGAGCGTTTGGCTCACCAAATCGATATCATTGGTGATTCGTGATAAAACTTCGCCATGGGTTCGAGTATCATAATAATTAAGAGGGATCCGATTCATCTTTTCCGAGATATCCTTCCGCAGTTTATAGGTTACATCCATCGAAACCTTAGCCATAATATAGCTTTGAACATAAGAACAGACTGCGGAGATCAGATACAGAACAATTAATATTGAAATTATTTGACCGATATAATGAAAATCGGTCAAAAGTCCTGTTTGGGCATACCAGGCAAATAATCCTTCAGCCAGCTTGGTGGTGACTTTGCCCAATAATTTAGGCCCTAAAATCGAAAAAACCGTGGAAAAAAAAGCGAAAAAGATAACGATCATGATCTGGGCTTTGTAGGGTTCCATGTAACTGGCCAGGGTACGTAAGGTCTTTTTGAAATCTTTGGCTTTAGCCCCACCCCCCGGCATGCCAAATCCCCCTCCAAGCCTGGGGCCTATTGGCTGTTTCTCCTCACTCACCTCGCCAATTCCTCCTCACTTAATTGCGAACGTGCGATTTGCTGATAAACTTCGCAACTTTTCAAGAGTTCACGATGTGTACCTAACCCCACGATATGCCCATTATCCAGGACAATAATTTGTTCGGCATTCATGATGGTGCTGACCCGTTGGGCAACCAGCAGAAGGGTGCTGTCGCCTGTTTCCCTTTGCAAAGCGGCTCGAAGCTTTTGGTCGGTCTTGAGGTCCAGTGCCGAAAAGCTATCATCGAAAATATAAATCGGCGCATTTTTTACCAGTGCCCTGGCGATGGACAATCTTTGCTTTTGTCCTCCGGAAACATTCGTCCCTCCTTGAGCAATGATCGCGTCATAACCTTCTTCCTGAGAATCGATAAATTCTGTGGCCTGAGCAACGGAAGAGGCCTTTTCGAGGTTTTCCAGGGTTGAAGTTTGATCCGCATAAGACAAATTCGACTGGATTGTCCCTGAGAAAAGAACACTTTTTTGGGGTACATAACCAATTTTAGCCCGTAAAGTTTGGCGGGTAACTGTTCGAATATCTTGGCCATCGATTAAAATCTCACCCGAGGTCACATCATAAAACCGCATCACCAGATTCACCAGAGTAGACTTACCACTGCCCGTTGAGCCGATGATCGCTGTTGTCTGCCCCGGCTTGGCGCGAAAGTTAAGCTGGTGCAAGACCTTATCCTGGCCGCCCGGATAACGAAAACTCACATTACGGAACTCGATTGTGGGTTGAAAACTCTCCTTAAAGCGGACTGGTTCCGTGGGATCCAAAATGCTCGCCTCAGTCGCCAAAACTTCAGCAATTCGATCTGCTGAGACAGCTGCCCTGGGGAACATAATAAACATCATCGACATCATTAAAAAGGCCATGATGATTTGCATGGCATATTGCATATAGGCCATCATATCGCCAATATTCATCTGCAACGCAGAAACTTGTTTGGCGCCTACCCACACGATCATGACGGTCACCAGGTTCATAACCAGCATCATCGCCGGCATCATCATCCCCATGGCGCGATTCACAAAAAGGTTGGTGGCGGTTAAGTCCCGATTGGCCTTGTCAAAGCGCTCGACTTCAAATTTCTGGGTGTTAAAGGCACGGATGACCAACATCCCTTCAATATTTTCGCGGGTAACCAAGTTTAACCGATCCACTAACTTTTGCACGATCTTGAACTTGGGCATGACCAGAGAAAACAAGATCATAATGGTTCCGACTAAACAAATAACGGCAACCCCAATAATCCAAGACATGGAAGGGCTTTCGGAAACAGCTTTGATGATGCCGCCAACGCCCAAAATGGGAGCATAAAAGACCAAGCGGATCATCATCACTAAAACAGTTTGAATCTGAGTAATATCATTCGTTGTCCGCGTAATCAAGGATGCGGTGGAAAATTGATCAAATTCAGCATTCGAGAACTGCTCCACTTTTTTAAAGAGATCAGAACGCAAATCATGGGCTACTCCGGCCGCTGCCATGGCCGCAAAATAGCCCACGGTTATCGACGCAGCCGTTCCCAAGAGGGTGACTAAGATCATCGTTCCGCCAGTTTTGAGGATGAAATTAATGTTTCCGGACATAACCCCTGAATTGACAATATCAGCCATATAAGTGGGCAAGGCTAAATCACAGATAGCTTGCACAAACAATAAGGCAACAGCACAGAGGATTATGCCAAGATAAGATTTTAAATAGCGAATCACTGTAATCACGCAGCAACCTCCTCCCTTGTTTATTTTTGCGATCAGTCCATCATTTATGGGTACAGGCGCTCACGATTAAATAAAGCTTTTCTAATAATCGAAGTAGATCTTCGGTATCTTCTTCTCCCATCTTATCAAAAATCTGAGTCATCCCTTTTAATAAAGACTGGAGTTCTTTGGCCAAACGCTGCTTGCCATTCTCAGTTAAGCGAACATAGACAATTCGCCGGTCATTTTTTGTCGTCATCCGTTCAACATAGCCCTTATCCTCGAGGACATTAATCATCTGCGAGACTGCGGGTTTACTGATCTCTAAGAGCTCACCCAGGGTTGAGATTGTGACTCCCTCAGTTTCGGCGGTATTCAGCTTAATCATCTTCAGCATCATGATTTCACTACGCGGCAACTCGCTCGTGTGGGTTGAATTCATCTTCATTTTTTGGAACTTTTGCATGATCTGATAGATCTTCTCAGCATTACCAATCTCCAACTTAATTGCCTTCCTTCGATACTTAAATTACACTCAACTATCAATTAAATTGAGGCATAAATAAATTAATTAAGTATGTTTATTGTTAAGCTGATTAACAATAAACATACTTAATATCATAGGCATTTTTTCTTCTCTTGTCAAGATTTTAATTTTAGTTTGTCCGGAATGTAGCTCTCGTTGATGGGCACAAATAATATCACAACCCTCACTGGCAATCGCAATGCTAGTGAGGGTTGAGTTGTATGGACCCAGTTTCTGTTTACACAAGATAATTGATATTATCCGGAAAATTCTCGCCGCTAGCAATGAAAGCATCGTCAGCTGTAATCCAACCCGCTTGCTAATGGCTGCGGAAGTCTCATCCCGGTCTTCGCCAGCGATGCGCGTGGTGGAGGCTGACCCTGAGGCCACCCACTAATTAAATAGCTAACCCCTTTTGATGATTTAATTATAAAGTTTGTTAAAAAAATCCGTACTATAATCCCTAATATCGGACGTATTAAGCATACCGTGTTTTGATTTAATCTCATTAAAGTATTTAGCTATTAGTTCTTTATCTATAATCCGATCTGAGCCTTCATTGTCACTTAATCCTGTCCTAGTAGCTCGCCATGGTTCCTCTGCATGGGTCATTTTTTCTAGAACCTTTCCGCTATAACAACCAAAATTTCTAACAATACTATCTAGAAGCTCTTTTTCCACTGCTGTTAATTTTATATCTCCATATTCATAATCCTTCTCTTCTATTGGATTATAACCATGGTCTTTATATTTATAATAGATACTTCTATATACAGGGCCATGCACCCAAGCTTCACAGTTATTATAAAATAGATATTCTCCCGTAAAAGCTTTGTAAAAGCCCTGAGAAAAATACAATAGCTTTTGTAAGGCTAGAGGTGTTATATCTACAGAGTTTGCCAAAAGATATTTAACAACGTAGTCAATTTTATCTTCAGATTCAATACTAGTGTCTGTTTCAGTTCCGTTTTTTTGTAAAGCACTACATATGCGTCTATATGCTACATCTGTGATATTATCCTTATTTTTCTCCAATATTTCTTTTAGATAATTTGAATCGTCAAGGATTTTCTTTAGCATATCAGAGTATTGCTTTGCAGGGATGTCCCCTTCTAAATACCTAGTCAAAGTACCTTCTCCCCAACCTAATAGTAAAGATAAAGGTCTTTTGCCAACATCATATTTCTCCAATATTATTTCAATTTCTGATACTGAAATCAATCCTTCTTTTTCTCTATATGCTTTCTCTAACATAGCTAAATTATAGTCACGAATATCGGATACAAATATTTCACTTTCGCATTCATTGCAATAAGCTTCTTTTCCTGTATATTCAATACTCTTACCTTTGATGTTTTTTTGTTTTTTCTCATCTCTAATAGTGTATTCGGTCATTTCATGACATCTTTCACAAAAACCTAACATCTAGGCCGCCTCCTTTTTTTATTTATCATTATTAATCTTTTATTTAGTATGATCAAGCGATCTATTTAAACAGATATTTTAATGGTTTATTTCTTTTATGAAAAGAGACCACTATCGTAAAGTCATCTCCTCTTCTTGTCTGGGTCCTATTAATTTTAATATATATATCAACAGATTCTAAAGTGCCCCAGTAATCTAAATCTTGACACTTACAGAATATGTACAATTTCTCATATGCAAACTCTTCTTTCTCATTATCAACGGCGTAACAAAAATCATCATATTGAATCCCTAATAATATTTCTTTTTCCTTTTTTGTATTAATTCTATAGTCTTCAATAAAATCTATGTTTTCTTGTCTATTCGGATTTTGAGAAATAATATACTTTCCCTCGAATATTGCTTTTCTAAACTTATCAAGGTACTCTTTTATATCAGCAGAAGTAAGATCTGTATATTTGTTTATTTCTCTTTCGTTAGAGCTCAAATTTTAGTCACTCCCCTTCTTCTATTATACTTAAATCATACATTGAATATACCAAAAACACAATATAAATTGTATTATCTGATACAATTTATATCATATGTGTATTATCATCATTCTGTGCAAATGCTAAAATAAAGTTTTTAATTGATGAACGCATCATTTCGAATATTTATCGTATCTTCTGATATAAACCTTTTTTGTTTATGATTCTTACCAAACTCGACACAAAAAAGGAGCTTCTCAGTAGATTACTTTTTCGAAGCTCCTTTTTTCCCAGTATAAATTCAAATCATAATAATACAGAATTCGGTGAACCGTTGCTTCATCTAAATGGGCGACAACAAAAATTCGATTTGTAATTCGACTGTTTTGCTTACCAAGCCCAACTCCATTGGAAGTGGAAGTGTCTTCGGTTATTCGGTATTCTACCCTGATTAGAATTAGGATTATGACCCTTCACTGATGGAGAGCTGTTGTTGTTATTCGTCGCTATCACCGTTGTCGAGAAGGATTCGCCATCATTACCCAGGGTTGATGGAGCAATCAGGACATTACCGTTCTTCGAAACCATCGCAACAGGGTTAACCTTATTGTCTGAGGAGTTCAAAGGCTGACCCTCGACAAGCGCCGAATTATAAGTTACGGTACCCATATCGGCTAAGGGATAGAGTTGACTCTTTTGGTTAGAAGGATCTTCACTAATCCATTCGGCCGATGTTCCAATTTTTTGAGTATAGGAGGAATCTAAGGTAACCGGGATCGTTTGCGTTTGTGTCTCCCCTTCCGGTGTTTTTACCGTATATGTAAGATTCCACGATGAACTCGACCCCTCTGCTTCGGATATACCGGCGTTAATGGTTGAACCGATGGGTACCGTGATAACGCTTTGGGCGACATCAGGCAACTTTTCCCAAAATATTTCAGCAACCGCCTGACCGTTCTCCATTTGTTCGATGGTACCCATTTGGAGAAGATCAGTTGTTAATACCCCGCCTAAACCAATCCACTGCGCAGCCAAGGCATTGGTTTGACTTGCTGTTATATTAGGAACTGTCCAGCTCCCCGAAATGCTGGTATAATCGTTATTCGACGTGGGGGTAGCGATGTAACCCGCCCAATTTTCAGATGACTCCGTATGGGCTGGAAGGCTTACCGTGTCAGTGGTACCTTGTTGGCTTTGCACGTTGGGCGCGGAATGCCCCTGGATGTTATATCCGGCTAAAACATACGCATCATTGGTGGCCTGGTTCAAGGGAACTCCTGGAATGAGAGTGGAAGCTCCTAAGGCGACAGCTAAAGCTACAATTTCTATCTTTCTTATTAAATTTTTCATGAAAGTTAATTACGCTCCTCTCTAAAAACTGCATGGGAAAATTATAGCTAAATTATACCCTATACGATTTATAGTTACCTGAGAATTAGCTGAATGTAATGAACAAATTTTAAGCGATTACTAAGCGGGGACTCAGCTATGATTCAGAAATGACTCTTACAATGAGTTTAACTGATACCGGTAGAAATGGTGACCATACTTTAGAGATAAGCGCGGTTTCAGTGAAAAAACAGGGTGTAAGGGAGGTCGATCACATGAGTTGTGTTTCCTCATGAGCTACCTACATAGTCCAACTACAAGCCACCATCAATTACTTTAGGTATTCGGATATCAGGAGGAAGAATAGTTATGTTTAAAAAAGAAGGTAAGCCCAAACCCGTAGCTTTAATCGGCGTATTACTGCTGCTCGTTGTCGTCATCGCAACAGGTTGTAGCTCCCAACAAACATCTTCAGGAACACAAAATCAAAGTCAAACGACTCAAGCCAATCAAGGGCAACGCCAGTCGAATCCTGCGGTTAAAGCAACTAGGGATATTACCCGACTCCAACAAAACACGCAGACGGTCTTTACCAGTGATCAAGTAAGTCAACTGAAACCCCTTCTCCAAGCGTTGATTGATACGTCTAATCCGACCAGCGATTTTCTCCAAGCAAAAGCCGATTCCATTACCGCTATTTTCACCGAGCAACAAAAGACGGCTCTCACGCAAAAGCCAAGTGGTAATAAACCACAGCAGAATGCCTCCTCAAACTCTAGCTCATCCCAAAGCAATACTGACTCTGCCAATAGCACAAACTCGACCAAAGGGAGTGCCCCGTCGAATAACTTAGAACCCAAGACGATTTATCAACAAGCGTTGGATGCTCTCAGCAAATAATATCCAATTGAAAATCTCTCGTTGAAAACAATACAACCCTCGCAAATCATCTGATTACGAGGGTTGTATTGTTGGTTTACGCAAGATAATTGATATTCCCCTTCTTCTTAGCTAAGGCTGTTTGTTCCTGGGTACTCTTTTGGTCAGTTGACTGTTGTAGATTGCTGTCATTTTGACTTCCTTGTTGCGTTTGCTGGACCTGAGCCTGTAGTTGTGCTATTTGAGATTGTAGTAATTGAACCTTCGCCTGCTTTATTTTAGTGTCATCCTTACTTTGATTCTCTGCCTTTATTTGTTGCTGTAGTTTTCTAATTTGGTTTTCCAGCTGATTTACATCGCTAGAATTACCCGTTGAATTGGTAAAGCTGGAATTGCCTACCGAAGAGATCGACTGAACACTCACCCGAATCACCTCCTTCCATTTCACTTTTTTGCGTTTTATTTCCCAAGTCTTCATTAATATTGAAACCATTTATTACCAAAAAAGATTGTACGAGCCCTTTTATTTAAGAGACAGGAAGTTATATAATAAGGTAAAGGACGATTTATGAAAGGGGGAATGAATGTGGAGGCCACACAACGAGTCAAGACAGATTCGGCTAGCGAAGAATACAGCGTGGTATCTTTTTATTTTATCACAATTACAGACGCTATCAATTGGTAAGCCCTTGAAAGGTACCTCTCCTCAAGTGAAATATGCCTCCCCTCTAAATTAATTCAACGTCAAGGAATCCGCATAACTAAATGGAATGATCTGTTTTTGTTCAGTTTCTACATAACCTTTTTCTTTATGTGAAAAATCCGATATACGTGTTGCCGTAAAGTCTTTGAAATAATTTGCTACAGTTAAAATTACATCTAGCTCCTCATCTGTAAATAGCTCTTTATCGCATTCACCAATAGGTATAATTATTTCACCTTCATAGGGGCCATCATAGGGCTTTACATCAATAGCTCCAACCGTTTGAAGTGCCCAATAAATTAAATCATGATGCGCGGGTACTGGCCCAAAATGATGATGAATAAAGGCAAGTCCAGTAATCGGATAACCATAACGTTTAACATTAAGGTTATCCGCATAATAAAGAAGTTTTTGAAGCTTTGTCTTAACCAAATCATGATTATATTGAGCAAAAAGTTGAACCATAGCCGTCAGTTTGTCAAAATCAAATTCTACATTCGTTATACCGGTGTTATAGAAATGAGCAAATATTTTGTTCAAATATTCAACGGGTCCCTGATCAGGAAGTTCCGTCTTATTGATAATTGCTTGAATTCTTTCACAATCTCTTTCCTTCAGCTTATGGCCATTAAGATCAAAGAGGTACTTGAGATAAGAAGGATCATTCTTTAAACGGAGTAATTGCTCATGGTGAGCAGCACTTGGAATTGCTCCCCCCTCATAACGCACCAGTGTCGCCTGACTCCATCCCAAAAGCGTGGCCACGGTTCTTCCGGAACCTATGGACTCACGAATTTGCTTAATCTCAATGGCGAAGAGAAAATTATGTTTTCTCCGGTAGGCTTCATATACCCGTTCAAGATTTGCGGTATCTAATTCTTCATCGAAGAGTTCTTCTCCGCAAATCGTACATACGCGAATATCAGAAATTGTCTCAAACTCTTCCCCTCGAACAGGAAGAGTCTCTCTCTTACTGATAACTTGTGTTTCTTGCTCACTTTGGCAACAATCACAATATTTTTTCATAGAAAATCCTCCTTACTTTTATCTAAAAGGAAACGTTTTGGGGCCATTTGACGGATGAAAGCTGACGCAGACACAACCTCGTACATCTATCTTAAGCTTTATATAAGCTTCCTGCGTGTCTATATCTTTAATGAACTCCCAAACCTCCCCAGGTTTATCGTTATCCTTTAACGGGCCTCGATCATAATCCGTATAATTAAGCTTTAGAATTTCTTGTTTAGCTTGAGAAATGGTTAAACCAAAAACAGCTATACCCAGTAGGTTCTTCCTTCTAGGGATAAAGTCCCATTTCCCTTTTCTAATGAGGCCCTTAACCTCTTGAAGGAACTGAACAACTTCTTCTTTTGAAATCATCTATATTTATCCCCTCCTCATTTATTATACCCGATAATGCTATCGATTAGTAGCAATTTATATTAATATTTAACAATTACTGAAATGAGAACAAAGATGAAAAATATGCACTAAAAAAGAGAGAGCCTACGTAGCCGATTGAATAGTCTCCAAAGGATAAGGAAAATTCCGCTTTTATAGGTAAGCGGTAATTTGACGCTTACGATTTATCAACAAGCGTTGGATGCTCTCAACAAATAATATCCTCTTGAACATAATACAGCCCTCACAATCCTAGTATTGTAAGGGCTGTATTATGTAAGCTGTCTTCGTATACGTCGTCCCTGACGATAGGCTGCTATCGTAGAAATAGGGATTACTTACCGATGTTATCAAGGTATACGTTCCTGAACTGGAAGTTGCTCTATAGACATTATAGTAGGTGGCATTACGACTGTATTCCACGTCAGGTAAATCTACCAGTAATGAGCTAACTCATAAATTACTTGGTAAATAATTTGCTTATGACATCGTCACTTACAGCGCCTTGAAGTCCAAATACATAAACATTGTTAGTTTGCGTCAGAAATTGAGCTGCATATTGAGTGGTTACAGCTTGTAGATTATTATTATCCACAAGAACTATCGTGGAGGACAAGGTTGCTGCAAGGGCTGAACCCGAAAGAGCATCAGGAAAATCTGTTCCTGTAGCTACACATATTTTCGACAAATCGAGTTTACTTTCAAATCTTTTGATGATATTAATATTTCTTTCATATTCATTACTGCCAACGATTCGCTCTGAATTGGGAAGCTTATTGCCAACAGTATTGCTTATCAAATCTGTATTTCCTAATATATACGTTTTACTAAAATTTCTTTGGCTGATAAATGAATCTATAGCATCAGGGGATACATCTTTATCTGTTAAGAGGATGGGAATTCCCATTTTTGCAGCAATCGAAGAAGCGGATAAGGCATCTGACCAGTCATAGCCGTTAGCCACCATTAGTTCTCCTGATGTAACACCTAATTTTTCAGCTATGGCAGCTGAAGTCCCATATCTATCGTTCCCTTCAAGTCTTTCTGTGCTGATTCCCATATTTTTAAGTTGATTTTCAATATCCTGAGACACAACACCAGTACCACCGCATATAAATATTTGAGTTGGGTTTAATCGTTTGATTTCATCTAAGGTAACTTGAGGTAATGTTGAATCTGTAAGTAAAATGGGGGCATTGTATTTTTTGGCTAAAGGAGCTGCACTTAAGGCATCAGGATAATTATTCCCTGTTGCTAGTACTGCATAAGCTGACCCGTTTGCCCAACCATATTCTGCAATTTTAGCTGAAGTTTCATATCTGTTTGCACCGCCAAGTCTTGTCGTATTTGTACCACTCGCTGTTACAGTAACATTACAAGTTGCACTACAGGAACCATCGGAAGCAATTGCTGTAATAACTGCACTTCCTAAACTTTCTCCTGTAATTACTCCTCCAGATACAGAAACTATGCCGGGACTTGAGGATAGCCACATTAAATAGGCATTGGAAGGAAGCGAGGGCGATACACTAGCTATTAAGGTATCTACACCTCCAACGGCTAAAGTATCTGAAGTTTTACTTAAAGTGACAGAGGCCGGGGAATTATTAACCGTCACCGTACACGTGACGCTGTTCGAGCCATCCGCAGCTGTTGCTGTAATAACTGCCGTCCCAACGCTTTGGGCCATTAATACGCCATTAAATACTTGCACGACATTCGTATCTGAGGATGTCCAAGTTACAGCTTGACTTGGTGAAATTGTTGCTGTTAACGTATCTGTAGATCCAACGGTCAAAACATCAGTCGTTTTATTTAAACTCATCACTGAATCCGGTTTTTTGACAATGACGAGACACGTTGCATATTTACTGCTCTCAGTCGTATTAAAGGCAGTAATATAGGCCGTTCCTTCACCAAGTGCCATGACAAGTCCGTTAAATACCTTCGCCACAGCAGGATTTGATGATATCCAGGTTATATTTTGATTGGTTGCATCTGAGGGAAGTACAGTAGCTGTTAAAGTATCTGTTTGGCCAATGGTCAGCACATCTGAACTTTTACTTAGGCTTACTGATGTAGAAGCTACTGTATCTGCCAATACCGGTATATTCATGGATAGAAGTGAAAAAATCAGGATAAAACATATAAAGGGAATTGAATATCTTTTTTTCATTAAAAATCCTCCTTCTATTTCTAAATATTCTTAGTGAGAGGTTATTGCATACACAATGTTCGAATAATTGCTGGGCCCCGTACTGTTCACCGCCTGCACTTTATAATAATACGTCACTCCTGAAGACAAGCTGCTATCAGTGTAATAAGGAAAAGCAATCGAAGCAATGTTAGTGTAAGTTCCGGAATACGAAGTTGACCGGTAAATATTATAGTAGGTAGCCTGACTCACAGAATTCCAAGACAGGAATATCTGGTTGGCATTCAGACCTGTTGCCACAACATTGGTCGGTATGGCCAGGGCACTGTCTTCTAGCAAAGCCGTGGCCGCAACAACGGTTGAATAAGGACCCGTTCCCGTTGTGTTGGCTGCCTGCACTTTGTAATAATAAGTCTTCCCTGACGTTACACTGTCATCCGCAAAATAAGGGGAATTGACGGAAGAAATGATCGTGTAGACTCCTGAATCAGCAGTTGTTCTGTAGACATTATAGGAGACTGCATTCATCACGGTATCCCAGGTCAGATCGATCTCACGGGTACTCAAAGAAGTCGCAGCAAGATTGCTAGGCGTCCCCAGAACAGTAGAAGCGGATTGAGTCGTCGCGTAAACAATATTGGAGTAGGCACCTGAACTTGTCGAGTTTACGGCCTGCACTTTATAGTAATATGTAGTTCCTGACGACAGGTTGGGATCCGTATAATAAGGTGTGTTCACCGTGGCAATTTGGGTGTAGGTTCCAGTATAGGTTGTTGCCCTTGAAATACTATAGGAAGTTGCGCTGCTGACAGAATTCCATGCGAGGGAGATCTGGCTGGAACTGAGAGGAGTCGCGACAACATTGGTTGGAACAAGGTAACCACTGTTGTCCGTTCCGTTGGCTGGAGCAAGACTCGTTAATAAACGATCGGACACAGCACCGGTACCGCCAAAAGCGATGACCTTCTTAACGACAGACGAATTATCCTGAATGAATTGGGTTGTGGCTGAGTCCAAAGGATCACCGACGAGAATAACCGGGGACTTGCTTAACGCTGCTAAAGCTGCACCCGACAAAGCATCCGGAAAAGCTTCTCCGGTTGCGATATAGCAGGTACTCAAATCAAGATCACTGGCAAACGCTTTGATGATCTCAATATTAGCATCATAGCGATTTGTCCCGCTCAACCGTTGGGGTGAGGGCAGCTGCCCGAAGACAGTATCGCTGATAACCCCAGCATCTCCTAAAACATATGTCTTTTGCGCGGTTTTATTTAGGAGATCTTTGAGACTTTTCGATATATTGTCTTGTGGAGTGAGGAGAATCGGCATTCCTTTTTGGGCTGCAAAGGGTGCAATCGACAAGACATCTGGGAAATCCTCGCCTGTAGCAACGACAGCTTCCTCAAAATTGCCCATGGCCTTAGCGACCTGCAAAGACGTTTCATAGCGATCTTGACCCGCCAGCCGCGTTACCTCAATTCCTAAGGCTTGAATATCTTGGGCCACCTTCGGCGTGAGAACCCCTTCCCCGCCAATGATCATGACTTTTTTTACATTCAGGCGGACAAGTTCATTTTTCGCAGCATCCTCTAACCGAGCGCTAGACGTAAGCAAGATAGGAGCATTATACTTTGAAGCTAAAGGAGCAGCGCATAAGGCATCTGGAAAATTCTCGCCGCTGGCTAAGATTGCATAGTAGGAAGTATTCCAACCGGATTGGGCAATGGCTGCGGAAGTCTTATAGCGATCTTCACCAGCAAGGCGATTCTTCTGAATTTGTGACGAGCTGCCCGCCGTAGAGGAGGAAGCTAACGTCGTTGCCCCAGCTTCAGCGGAATAGGAACTGGCACCAGCACTGTTGATGGCTTGGACTTTATAATAGTAGGGAGTGGCTGGTGATAAGCCTGTATTACTATAACTTGTGGTCGTTACAGCACCTATGTAAGTGTAGGTCCCGGAGAAGGAATCTGCTCGATAGAGATAATACTGAGTTGCCTCGTTCACCGAGTCCCAGGACAGATTAATTTGATCAGTACTGATCACCGTCGCCCTCAATCCTGTAGGGGCTGAGGGTGTACCAAAAGCATAGGTCGTTTTGGGCATCAGCATCGTCAAAACCAATAAACAAAGTAAAAGTGTCATCATCTTGTAATGGAGTTTACTGTGCTTACTCATCGTTAGCGCCTCCCTTTCGAACTCAATAAGGTTTAGGACCCGTAGATGAAATCTTTTTGAGTTAACTGATCATAATACAAGCGAGTCGGACTATAGTCCTGTGAAGCATTTCCTTTTAAATAGAGTGTATTCAGTCGTGTTAAGCTTCTGAGGGGTGATAAATCCAGAATAACATTATAGCTGATATCCAGGGAAGTGAGTGTCGTAAGACTTTTCAAGGAGGTAATCTGCTCCAACTTATTACTGGCTAAATTAAGCGACTTCAGGTTAGTCAGCTTCTGCAGCGGAGCAAGGCTTGCCCCCTTTAAAGACCCATTATTGCTTAAATCTAAGGAGGTTAAATTCGTAAACGCTTCCAAACCGGTCAAATCTGTGATGCCCGAACCTTTGGCCTCAAAGGAAGTTATATTTAAAACATCACTCCGATAGATCGGTTGGGGAGAAGATTGCCGACCCAGTTCAAATCTAACGGCCCACTCCAATCTCGAATCTTTGAAGATAATCGCCGCATCCTCTGACACCTTGAGTGTAAAACTCGACTTGAGACTCGTTCCCTCCACTGCTCCTTGGAACGTATAGCTTCCTACTTTATTTAAGATACTTACCGACGGGCTTGTACTCCACGTAACGGGAAAGGTCTGGACGCTATTATCACTCATCGTCACCAGCACAGTATCCGGTAAGCTATAGCTGCTGCCCTGAAGGACTTCGGCTGTTAATGTATCGGCCTTACTGGGAATCGGCTCAACAATCAAGGTTAGCTCCACTGAACCATTATAGCCGCTGAGTGTCCCGCTATAATGATAGGTACCCGCTTTTTGCGTCGATACCGTCGCCAAATTCCAGTTCACCGGTACCTCTTCCCAATTGCCTTGGCTTGTTTGGACACTGACTGTCTTGGGCAGATTATAGGTCTGCTTCTCTTGAACCTTCACGGTTATATTGTCGACTGCTGAGATACGAGCAGGCAGGGCTGTTAATTCATATTCGGTGGCAGCAGAAATCGCTCCTTCTCCTCCGAAAATCGTGAATTGGCCGATCACCTTTGTGGCCAGATAACTTTGCACTGAGGACGGTATCTGATTGCCCTTCACTAAGACTAAACCATTTTTATTCTGCTGTGCGAGCGCTGCGGCAGACAAAACATCGGGGAAATTCTCTCCTGTCGCCACATAGAGTGTATCTTGATTCAAGGTATTCCCAAAGTACTTAAGGAGAGCAACGTTGCGTTCATACGCATCAGCTCCATCGATACGCTCGGGTGCTGAAAACTGATTCTGAATATTCATGGGGATCTCTGCATCTCCACCGACAAGGACTGACCTCTTCAATTTGGCTTTTGCCAAATAGGTTTTCTCATTTTGGGTGAGATCATCATTCGGGACAAGCAGGATAGGCATCCCTTGCCCTGCTGCAATGGGGGCAACGGATAAAGCATCCGCAAAATTCATACCTGAGGTCACAAAAACCCCCTGCGTCGTGCCCACCACTTTAGCGACCTCTAAAGCCGTATCATAGCGATCCTGCCCAGCCAGACGAGTGGAAGTGATCCCAATCAACGATAATTGACTTTCAACACTGCTGGGAATAACTCCAGTACCACCCACAATATAAACTTTTTTTGTATTTAAGCGTTTCAATTCACTGGCTGTCTCAGGACTTAATCCAGAGGGACCAACAAGCAGGAGCGGTGCCTGATATTTACCCGCCAGCGGCGCAGCACTCAAAGCATCCGGATAATTCTCTCCGGTCGTTAGGACCGCCGTAGTGGCACCCTGAGGCCAACCACTTTGACTCACCGCGACCGCCGTCAAATAGCGATC
>NZ_DATLJA010000049.1:0-40440 GCF_035539115.1 Desulfitobacterium sp.
AGGAAGGGATGAACGCCTTTCTGGAAAAACGGAAACCGGTCTTTAAAGGGCGCTAGATTCTATTAATGAATCCCTGCAATCTTAAATTCCTAGAAAACACAGGAGTTGAGATAGAATAGAGGAAGGCTCAAAAGCCTTTATGTTTTTTATTTGAGTAGAGGGAGTACACGAGGAAAAGATCTTCGTGTGCTCCCTCTACTCAATGGCTAATTAATAATGTAATATAGGGTAATGTAGATTAATATGCACTAATTTGTTGAAAACTATCGTATTAGTATCGAGGAGGAAGAAATAGTCAATGGAAGAAACACGCTCAGAAATAGCTCAACGTGAAGGATTCTCCAGCAGTATTGGGGTAATCGCCGCTACATTGGGCTCAGCAGTGGGCCTGGGTAACATTTGGAAGTTCCCTTACGTTACCGGCCAAAATGGGGGAGCAGCATTTATCTTGATCTATCTGATTGCTGTTCTTCTCGGCAGTTTGCCAG
The DNA here is from genome assembly GCF_035539115.1 of Desulfitobacterium sp. Lineage (GTDB taxonomy): Bacteria > Bacillota > Desulfitobacteriia > Desulfitobacteriales > Desulfitobacteriaceae > Desulfitobacterium_A. The sequence goes on from NZ_DATLJA010000049.1 coordinate 489, forward strand.
TCATGATATCCGAATTGATGATTGGACGGAAAACCAATGCGAATGCAGTGGGCGCTTTTAAAAAATTAACAAAGCGTGAACCCTGGTTTTTAGTCGGAGTATCTGGGGTTTTAAGTGCTTTCCTGATTATGGCGTTTTACACGACCGTAGCTGGTTGGGTCTTTTCGTATATCTTCAAAGCGGCTACAGGAACGATTCACTCTACGAATCCTGAACAAACTTCGGCGGTTTTTCAGGGATTGGTTAGTGGAGTAGGGGAACCGCTTTTTTGGCAAATCCTAGTTCTTGGAATTACGGGCGTTATCATTATGGCCGGGGTAGCCAAAGGAATTGAGCGGGTGACTAAAATCTTGATGCCCATTTTATTTGTGCTACTCGTTATCGTAGATATCCGGTCTTTGACGTTACCGGGTGCTGCGGAAGGGTTAAAGTTTTTATTTCTGCCAGATTTTAGCAAGATTAGTTTTGGGGTGGTGTTAGCCGCCTTAGGCTTAGCGTTCTTTAAATTAAGTGTCGGGATGGGGACGATGACGACCTACGGAAGTTATATGGGTAAGGAGGAGGATCTCCCCCGAACAGCGCTTAAAGTCATGTTAGCGGATACTCTCGTTTCCATTATGGCTGGGGTCGCGATCTTCCCCGCTGTTTTCGCTTTTGGCTTCGAGCCTAAGTCTGGGCCATCTCTTTTATTTATCACGATCCCCACAGTATTTGCTTCGATGCCCTTTGGACGTTTCTTTATGGTTCTGTTCTTTATTCTAGTAGCAGTTGCAGCAACGGGAGCCATGCTTTCCTTGCTTGAAGTCCCAGTAGCCTATCTTGTTGAAGAGCACAAACTCACGCGACGAGTAGCGACGTTATTAACGATTGTGGCGATCGCTTTAGTGGGTTCCACTGCAACCTTGTCTACTAGTTTGCTTTCGCAACACCTGTTTTTTGGCAAGAATCTTTTTGATCTCTATGATTTTGTGACTTCTAACATTTTGTTGCCCTTAGGAGGTATCTTTTTTGCCCTCTTTGTTGGCTGGCGCTGGGGATATAAAGGAATGCTCGTGGAGTTCAGCAATGATGGACGTTTAAGAAATGAGGGAGTCGCTAAGATCTTTTTCATTCTCGTTAAGTTTGTTGCTCCCATTGCCATAACACTTGTCCTTCTAGCCGGGTTAGGAGTTTTTTAATCTCCATTAAGACGGATGGAGATCGATCAATTATCTGAGCATCTGCGCGTTGGCAGCTAAAAACGCATCAGCTAGTGTAATGTTCAAGAGTTTAGATGTAAAATAGAAGAGAGGAGCAGGGGGTGTGGTAGATGACAGCAAAGTCACTAACTAATCTAGATTTATTTAAGGTAATCGATGAAAGCGCGCAGCAAACCTATTATGGCTGTAATCAAATATGGTACCCTACAAAGTGGCAACGTCTTTCGGGATGTGGCCCTACGGCGGCTTCAAATATCTTCTTTTATTTAAGTCATACCCAGTCTCCTCTCGAGTTAGAGCCGAGTTCCAACAGCAAGAAAAATTGGGTATCATTGATGGAGGAAATGTGGAAGTATATCACTCCCTCAATCCGAGGGGTCAATACAACGAAGATGTTTTATGAACCCATGCTTGCTTATACGAAATCAAAGGGAATAGATGTCGGATATTGTGTTTGTGACGTGCCTAAAGATAAGTCCCAACGCCCTGCGCTGAAAGAGACATTAGATTTTTTAGAAGAAGCTTTGTCCAAAGATGCACCCGTAGCATTCTTGAATTTATGTAACGGCGAGGAGAAAAACCTTGATCGCTGGCATTGGGTTACCATTATTTCACTTGATTATTCTGAGGATAGAAACGGTGCCTTTGTAAATATTCTAGATGAAGGGCTGATTAAGAAAATTAACCTTGCGTTATGGTACAATACAACAAAGCTGGGCGGTGGATTTGTATATTTTACGAGATGAATCGATAAACCCAAATATCTGCACTTCTTCGTCATGGTGGCTTGCTTCAGTCGGCTTACTTTGTAACAATCTCCGTGATCACGATGGAGACATAGAAAATGGTCGTAAAACTTTGCTTTTGCTTATCTAAGGTTAGTTGGACTCGTCATAGCACTCCATAAGAAAGCGGGGGAATAATCATGTTAAATATCGGTTGCCATCTGTCCGTTGCCAAGGGCTTTAAGGCGATGGGGAAAGAGGCCTTGAAAATTAACGCCAATACTTTTCAATTCTTTACCCGAAATCCAAGGGGAAGTAAAGCCAAGGCAATTGATCCAAAGGATGTAGAGGGATTGCTTGAGCTCGTAAAGGAAAATCAATTCGCTACGCTTTTGGCTCATGCTCCGTATACCCTCAACGCCTGCTCAGCTGACGAAAAAACGCGAGCGTTTGCGACTCAAGTCATGGCAGACGATTTGCTTCGGATGGAGTATTTACCTAACAACCTCTATAATTTTCACCCCGGCAGTCATGTTGGTCAAGGTGCAGAAGCAGGCATTCAGCAGATTACTTCGTTGCTTAACATGCTCTTAAAGCCTGAGCAGACCACCACTGTCTTGCTTGAAACGATGGCAGGTAAGGGCACGGAAGTTGGTCGTACCTTTGAAGAATTGAAACAGATCTTAGACGGTGTAACCCTATCCGAAAAGATGGGCGTCTGTCTGGATACCTGCCACATTTATGATGGTGGTTATGATATAGTTAATGACCTAGACGGGGTGCTTGAGCAGTTTGATAACGTCATCGGATTGGATAGGCTCCGTGCGATCCACCTCAATGACGACATGAACCCGATGAGTAGTCATAAGGATCGTCATGCCAAAATTGGTGAAGGCTCCCTTGGTTTAGAAGCCATCACGAAAATCATCAATCACCCCAAACTTCGTCACCTACCCTTCTTCCTCGAAACCCCTAACGACCTCTCAGGCTATGCTCAGGAAATTGCTTTACTCAGAGGTGTTTACAAGGAATAAGAAGGGGGCTTGTTAGAGGGAATAACGCTCTTGAATAAAGCGTGGTTTGGTCAGTGATGACCTAACCACGCTTGTTTTATAGCTCAAACCCACCAATCGCTACCATTTATTGAACACGGACTCGTGTTGGATAGCCCATTTGTCTTAATTGTCCTAATATATCACTTTCTGTATAGTAATTATGAATATTGATAAGCGATATTTTGAAAGACAGATTGACGGTGACATGGTTATAATAAGGAGAGTGAAATAGGTTAGATTGGAATTACTGAAAACGGAAGTGCGAAATGGTGAAGCAAAATGCAAACGGTTAAAACAAAATTCTTTGATTATAGCCAAAAAGAAGTAGATTATCTAAAAAGTGCGGATGAAACACTGGGGACAGCGATGGAGCGAATGGGGAGAGTTGAGCGCGTTATCATCCCAGACTTATTCGCTACCCTCATTTATGCAATTGTGGGGCAGCTTATTTCGGTAAAGGCTGTTCATACGATTTGGGATCGGATGCAGGAGCGCTTCGGCGAAATCATGCCCGTCAATATTTCAAGCCGTTCAGCAGATGAAATCCAAGGCTGTGGAATCACGATGCGAAAAGCGGTATGTATCAAAGATATTGCCAAAAATGTGGCGCAGGGTGAGTTTAATCTGAATGAGCTCTATGTGTTGTCCGATGAGGATATCATTAAGAGATTATCTTCTCTCAAGGGGATCGGAAAATGGACGGCTGAAATGTTGTTACTTAATTCTATGGAACGCCCCGATGTGATCAGTTGGGGCGACATTGCAATCCGGCGCGGTATCATGAAACTTTACGGTTTAACTGATCTAACGAAGGAACAGTTTGACGAATATAGAAAACGATATTCCCCTTATGGTTCTGTTGCTTCCATATATCTGTGGAAGCTATCGTTTGAAAAATAACAATTAAGTAAGGATAGCTAGAACGAGATACCTAAAGGAAGGGGGTAATTCAAAGTTATGTGTCTGATCCTTTTGGCGTATGATTGTCATCCGCAATACAAATTTGTGATAGCGGCTAATCGAGACGAGTTTTACAAACGACCAACCTTACCCGCGAATTTCTGGCCGGATAATCCTGATATTTTAGCTGGAAGAGATTTGGAACAAGGGGGAACTTGGATGGGGATAACCACGGCCGGCCGTTTTGCTGCGTTGACGAATTATCGGGATCCCTTTCAGGAAAAGCCACAGGCTCCTTCACGTGGGTACTTGGTGCGGGATTACCTAAACAGTGATCTTTCTCCGGAATCCTACTTAAAGGACCTGCGTGCTGGGAGAGTGGAGTATAATGGGTTTAATCTGCTGACAGGAACGACTCAAACGCTTTATTACTACTCCAACCAGGAAAAGGCTATTCGACGAGTTGAAAAGGGCTTTCACGGCCTTAGTAACAGTTTGCTCGATGTCGCTTGGCCTAAAGTGAGGAAAGGAGTAAAAGCTCTCGAAGGTTGTCTGCAGGAGCAGAATATTGAGGTGGAGCAGTTATTTGAAATCATGACTGATCAGGAACGACCAAGTGACTCTGAGTTGCCACATACCGGAGTAAGTTTGGAATTGGAACGCAAGCTCTCATCCTTATATATCGTGAGCCCTGATTATGGTACGCGGTCAACGACGATTTTGCTCGTGAACCATCATAATCGGGTTCAGTTTTAGGAACGCCGTTCTCCCTTGAAAAAATTGGAGAGGGGAAACGAAGTTTCCTATGAATTTAGTATAATTGATTGATGGGAAGGGCTGAGCTCAATTTCTCTAAATCATTTTATGATATTGCTGAAAAGAGGAATGTTTCATGAAGATTGTTGTCTTAGATGGCTACACGCTTAATCCGGGTGATATCACCTGGAAAGGCTTAGAAAAACTAGGTGAGTTAACTGTTTACGAGCGTACGACCTATGATCGAAGCGGGGAAAGATTAATCATCGAAAGAGCAAAGGATGCGGAAGCAGTATTCACCAACAAAACACCCTTATCAAGAGAGGTCTTAGATCAACTGCCTCGCTTGAAATTTATTGGAGTTCTGGCGACAGGTTATAATGTCGTTGATATCGAAGCGGCCAAAGAAAAAGGAATTGTTGTTACGAACGTTCCTACCTATGGTACGGATTCCGTTGGCCAAATGGCCATCGCTCTTTTGTTGGAAATGTGCCATCATGTGGGGGCGCATAGTGATTCAGTTAAAAGAGGAGAATGGGCAAATAATGCGGACTGGTGCTACTGGAATTATCCCTTGATTGAGCTTTCAGGAAAGACCATGGGGATTATCGGCTATGGGAGAATTGGCCAATCTACAGGTAGAATTGCCCAAGCTCTCGGGATGAAGGTACTCGCTTTTGATTCTCATCCAAATAAAGGGTTAGAAAGCGAAACGATGAAATATGTAGACTTAGATGCCTTATTTACTCATTCAGATGTTATTTCTCTACACTGTCCTCTTCTTGGAAGTTCAAAAGGCATTATCAATAAAAAAACAATCGCCAAAATGAAGGATGGCGTGATGATCATCAATAACTCAAGGGGACCTTTAGTTGTGGAAGAAGATTTAGCTGAAGCCCTGAATCGTGGAAAAGTAGGGGGAGCTGCTTTAGATGTTGTTTCCTGCGAACCGATCAAAGCAGATAACCCACTACTTACTGCAAAGAACTGTCTTATAACGCCCCATATATCTTGGGCACCGGTAGAGTCGAGACAGAGATTGATGGATATCGCAGTTGATAATTTAGAGAAATTCCTAGAGGGGAATCCGGTGAATGTTGTAAATCAATGACGTGAGTAAACTACGTCCAAATCCTGATCCCTCTGGGTATAAGAGAAAAATGTACGGGAGTACATCCGGGTTGTTCCCCATCGAGGTCGAGGAGTCCGAGGGGATCTGATATAATTGTAATCTCCTTCCCACGATGGACGGAAACACCGGGAACATTAAGGTGATTTCCTTGATAAATTTTGGGTAAATGATGCAGGAGTTCCAGTGTAGTAAAGTCCCCCAGAATGATAATATCAAAGAGACCATCGGTAAGATTAGCATCTGGGGCGATCATCATCCCTCCGCCGATAAAGCGGCCGTTGGCAACCATGATACTGTTGATTCGGTCGTTCACAACGACCTTCCCATCAATGACGCATTTCATGCGTTTGTTCTTGTAAGCCAAGATACTCACCAGACTTCCGAATAGAAAAGATAGCTTTCCACCCAAGAATTTACTATGTCGATTAACTCTGGTTACAGTTTCCCCACCTAATCCCACATCCGCGACATTGAGAAAATAACGGTGATGTAGGGCACTGAGAGAATCCAAATATTGAACGTGGCCACAATCGACTGGAATAATTCGTTCGCGGCGAAGGACCTCAAGAAAAGAAGCAATTCCTCGTTCAAGGTTTAAGGAGCGGAGAAAGTCTCCTCTGGTTCCATTTGATAAAATTCCGAGACTTGCTTCTGGGTTAATGGGTTGCTGGTTTTCGAAGAATCCGTTCACAACTTCATTGAGTGTACCATCTCCTCCGACGGATAAAATCTGAGTATAATCCCTTAATGCTTGTCGAGTCAGCAAGGTGGCTTGTCCAGGAGAGTTCGTCAAGGCATAATCAATATTCACATTATTTTCAACCAGAAGTTTATGGATTTTGGGCCACTCTTTCTTTGTTCGTCCGTTGCCAGATACGGGATTTACGATGGCAAACCAGGGACTTTTATTCATGTTGACATTCTCCTGTATTTCATGTAAAAACTTTTAGTGATTTTGTGGGAATAGGATGATATTCTACATTCTGAGGGTAGAAACCTGTTACCTGTTACCTGTTACAAAAGAAAAACGATTAATTAATAGAATAATAGAATCAGGGAGGATTTTATATGAAGTGGGAATTCATTAATCACATGGAAGAGATTTACGCTCTTTTGCGTGATTTGGAACAGGAAAAGTTGGAGCGGGATTATCCGATTTCTTGGGAACGAGTCCATGCCACGAGTTGCGCACAAATCGGGAGATTACTTGCGAAAAAGCGGGGAGTAGATATGGAGCTGGCTGCGCTTGCTTGCTCGCTGCATGATATCGGTCGATGGTATACGGGACGTCAGGCCGATCATGCCCGTCATGGTGAAGAACCAGTACGCCGCTTTTTAGAGAAGAATTCTCTGTCTGCAGAAACGAAAGAAGAAGTCATTCAGGCTGTGATTCATCACTCGGAAAAAGAAAAAGTGGGTTCTCCTTTAGAGGAAATTGTCAAGGATGCGGATATCCTTGATTGCTATCTCCATGGGGATGAAGTCAAGAAATCATTTCATGTCGCGCGGCTGGAGAATCTGCTTAAATAGTGGGTATTGGGTCATCAACAATAATGATCAGAACAATCTATACAAATGATCTTATTTAATGCTATAATTATCAAGAATTGAATATCTGGACATGAGTGATTTTTCCTGAGGGAAAAATTTAAAAGGGAAGTCAGTGCAAGCTGACGCGGTACCCGCCACTGTAAAAGGGAGTTAACTTACATAGTGTCACTGGGGATATACTCGGGAAGACGTGAGTTAATGAAGATCTTGAGCCAGGAGACCTGCTCATACCAAACAGTACGACTACCTACGGGATGTTAGGGAGGTGAATGCTTGTATCTTTGGTCTTCTTTCCGGATACTGGTTATGAACTCTGAACCCTTCTGTTAGTGAAGGGTTTTTTATTTTACTAACGGAAAGTATAAATTTCGGGCAGATAGTATAAGTGCAACCAACGGCTTTCGTTTTCCTACGATGCAAGTGGTTAAGTGTGGCAGGATAAGTGTAACTAAGCCATCGATTGCGCTAGCGCTTGCCGATAGCAAGTTTTCTATATCGCTATGGCTCGGCGAAAGCCGGGTTTTCTTTATAGGAGGTTAACACGAATGATCATTCTTTTGGGAGAAACGGCTGCGGCACGTGAGGTTAGTGAACGTCTTAAAAACAGGGGGATTGAGTATAAACGGATACAAACTTGGTCGGAAAATGGCTATATGCCAACGCCTTCTGTCATTCTTGATGTTAGCCATCCTTCCTGTGGTGTTAAGTTTGCCTCGTTAAGCCAATGGTGCGAACAACAAGGCATTCCTTATCTCCGGCTCGAAAGACCTGAGACTAAAATTCCTACCAGTTCCTTAATCTCTCCAGTACATAATTGGGAGGAAGCTTTGCTGCAGTTGGAACAATGCGTCGACACGTTGTATCTCAAGAAAGGGCGATCGGTAACCATTTTTGTTACAACAGGCAGCCATCAACTCGAAAGTATTGTGGACAGTTCCTTTGCCAGCTCTGTTCGTTTGGTTGTGCGTGTTCTTCCGGAAGGACGTATCGTACATAAATGTCAGGATATGGGTATTCCCCCTAAAGATATTGTAGCGATGCAAGGGCCATTCTCTAAAGAGCTAAATCGGGTACTATTTAAGTTTTATGGAGCAGATATTCTTTTAACTCGCGATAGTGGTCATGCCGGTGGGACGGATACGAAAATATCTGCCGCCTTAGAACTGGGGTTGAACGTTGTGCTTATCACAAAAACTAAAGTTAGCACCGGGTTGACTGTGTATAGTATTAATGAATTGCTGGAATGGTTAGATAAGTATCAACAAGCGGGATGGACTCAAAGGGATTAGAAAATAAAGGGGATCATCAAAATGGAGAGAGTAAGAAGCATATTACTTGCTTTAGTTTACTGTTTATCCGTATTTGTCATCTTTCCGAATAGCGTTTATGCCATGCATATTGCCGAAGGATTTCTACCTATGAACTGGGCTGCTTTCTGGTGGATTGTCATGCTTCCCTTTCTCATTGTGGGGTTGCGCTCAATCAAGAAAACGGTTAAAGATAATGTTAACCTCAAAATGTTGCTGGCGATGGCGGGTGCTTTTGCTTTCGTTCTTTCGGCCTTGAAAATTCCTTCGGTCACCGGAAGTAGTTCCCACCCTACAGGTGTAGGCTTAGGTGCTATTCTTTTTGGACCCACGGCGATGAGCGTGCTCGGGGTCATCGTCTTAATCTTTCAGGCGGTCCTCTTGGCCCATGGCGGGATAACTACTCTTGGGGCGAACACTTTTTCCATGGCTATAGTGGGGCCTTTCGTTTCTTACGGTATATATATGGGCCTCCAAAAGTTAGGTGCTTCAAGAGGTGTATGTGTTTTTTTTGCTGCAGCTTTAGGAGATCTTATGACTTATATAACGACGGCGTTTCAACTTGCCTTGGCTTTTCCATCCGCTCAGGGAGGGGTTATGGCCTCGGCCGTTAAGTTTATGGGTATCTTTGCCGTGACTCAGATTCCGCTGGCGATCAGTGAGGGCTTACTGACAGTTCTGGTGTTTAATCTCTTGACTACATACAGTAGTAAGGAGTTAAAACAACTTGCCGTCTTTGGAAACAAAAAAGATGTAGAACTTGAGGTGAAATAATGAAGCCGGTTGTAAAAAATAGCGTGTTGGCGGTTTGTGTTGTCGTTTTAGCGCTTACGCCGTTATTCATCTCTAAAGGAAAATTTAGCGGTGCTGATGACCTGTCGACAGCTACAATCACGAGCATTAACCCAAATTACAAACCTTGGTTTGCCCATATTTATCAACCGGCAAGCAGCGAGGTTGAATCTTTTTTGTTCGCGACACAAGCAGCACTGGGAAGTGGAATTGTCTGTTTCTATTTAGGCTACAAAAAAGGGCAACAAAAAAAGAGACAGGAAGAACTCCATCATGATTAATATTGATCAGTATGTTTATGCGAACAAGCTTTTAGCGGTTCATCCTGCCGAGAAATCTTTCTTGGCCCTAGCAACCATGGTTGCCTGCTTGATTTCAACTTCAATCTACACGCCCATAATTGCCATGGTTTTAATGGCGGGTTTGATTATCTTTAAGGCGGGTATTCCCGTCAAGTTCTTTAGCCATCTGATGTTGTTACCCATTACTTTTCTGGTCATTGGCGAACTCACCATTGCTTTTTCAATATCGGATCAGCCCGGAGGTTTCTTATATCATTTTGCTGTGGGTGGCACCCTTATCGGGGTTACTGCTCAGGATTTAAATAAGGCAGCTCTTCTTTTTAGCAGGTCTTTAGGCGCTGTTTCTTGTCTCTATTTCCTTGCTCTTACGACACCTATGTTGGAAATCATCTCCGTGCTCCGCAGACTCAAAGTTCCCGCCCTTTTTCTCGAACTGATGAGTCTTATTTACAGATTTATTTTCATTCTGCTGGATTCGGCAGCATCTATTCATACATCACAGAGTTCTCGGCTCGGTTACGTGACCCTGAAAAGTTCTTTTCGTTCAACGAGTCAGTTGTTTTACGCTTTATTCATAAGATCCTTTCAACGATCTCAAGCGGTTGCTACTGCTCTCGAAGCCCGCTGCTATCAGGGGGAGATTAGGGTTTTAGAGAAAAAATTTCCACGTTCAATGCGTAATTATGTTTTCGTAATCGTTGTCGAAATGACCCTGGTTTTGTTCAATCTGTACTTAGGGGGAGGCAAGTTTTTTGGCTGAAACGATCTTAGAAGCAGAAGACATAGAATACTCTTATGCCGATGGTACAAAAGCGTTAAGAAAGGTCAATATGGCGGTGCATCGAGGCGAAAAAATAGCAGTGCTCGGCTCAAACGGAGCAGGCAAGACGACCTTGTTTTTGCATTTTAACGGTATTTTACAGCCCGAAAGGGGCCGCGTTCGCTTCAGAGGACAGGATATTTCTTACAAAGGCGCTAAACTGATGGAACTGCGCCGAAAGATAGGCATCGTCTTTCAAGATCCGGATAGTCAGTTGTTTTCCGCGAGTGTCTTACAGGAAGTCTCTTTTGGACCGATGAACTTAGGCTTGTCAGAGGCAGAAGTGCGCCGTTGTGTAGATAAGGCTCTTCAAGCTACGGAAACCAGTGACCTGATCGATAGACCGACCCATATGCTGAGTTTCGGGCAAAAGAAAAGGGTTTCCATTGCGGATATCTTGGCGATGGAACCAGAAGTGATCATTTTTGATGAACCGACAGCTTGGCTGGATCCCAGACATGCCCGTGAATTTATGCAAATCCTCGATGAACTGAGTCAACAGGGGAAAACGATCATTATTTCCACTCATGACGTTGATTTAGCCTATTCCTGGGCAGACAAGCTATTTGTTATGAAACAGGGACAGGTGCTTACAGAAGGCAAACCAGAAGAAGTGTTTTGCCGCCAAGATGTGATTAGGGCAGCTGACCTTAATCTTCCTTGGCTTGTGGAAACACATTTCGAATTTATTCGTATCGGGTTATTACCACCGAGTAGTTGTTTGCCGAGAACCAAAGAGGAATTATATGAAAGTCTGGATAGAGTCCAAAGAAATATCGGTTAAGACTGCTACTGGAGGTATCCACATCAGGTGTTCTGGATAAAAATGCTTTCGTTAACGAATATGATTAGGCAGACCTTGATGAAGGCCCAAAAGTTTGGCGAATCTCGATTGCGAGAAAGCAGAAGCTTTCAACGATTTTGTTGAAAGCTTTTTCGCGCTCAGTTTGGCACAAACTGTCACGGTATGGTATAGTAATGTTGGATAGAAAGGGGTTTTTTTATGCCAAAAATCCTAATTCTCGATGGAAACAGCCTGGCTAATCGGGCTTTTTATGCGTTACCTATACTTACCACAACGGATGGTAAGCCAACGAATGTTTTACATGGCTTTATGACGATGCTGCTTCGACTCCTCGCCGAACAAAAACCGGATTATTGGGTCGTCGCTTTTGATAAGACTAAAGCTACGGTACGGATTGAGCAATATGCGGAGTATAAAGGAACGCGGAAAGAAACCCCCGAGGCCTTAAAACCTCAGTTTGATTATTTAAAAGAAGTGCTTACAGCTTTTGCGGTGCCGATCATCGAATGCGCAGGGTATGAAGCAGATGATTTGATTGCTGCCGTAACGACGCAAGCGGAAGCGCGCGCTTGGGAGGTCCAAATCTACACGGGGGATAAAGATGCACTTCAACTTATCTCTCCTCAAACGACGGTCTATTTAACGCGTAAGGGAATCAGCGAGGTTGATGCCTATAATGAAGAAGCACTTTATGAGAAGTATCAACTCCGTCCCGCTCAAATTATCGATTTGAAAGGGTTGATGGGGGATGCCTCAGATAATATCCCAGGGGTACCAGGTGTGGGGGAAAAAACCGCGTTGAAACTCCTTTGGGAATTTGAGACGGTTGAAAATGTGTTGGCAAACACAACCCAGATTTCGGGGAAGAAACTTCAAGAAAAACTAAGTACCTATGCTGACCAAGCCCTATTGAGCAAAAAGTTAGCGACGATGCTGCACGAGGTTCCCCTGGAAATGGATCTGGATACGTTTGTCTATCGTCGTCCTGAGGAGACTACCTTTGCGACTGTTCTTGATAAATATACCTTAAAAAATGTTGCTCGACTTTGGCAGCAAAATCATGCGCAAAGCGCAGATTTGAAAACCCCAACCGGTGGAGTTGAAAAAGCAAGTGAGCAAGAGAAGCCAAACGGCGAAGCAAAGCAACTTGTTCTAGAAGTCTGGCCTGTTCAAGAGTTAGGAACTGAGGAATGGCTTCGTCAGATTGAGGATTGGCGCAAGATGAAATTCCCAGTTACCCTTGTCTGCAAGATCACGAAAGGAAATCCCCACTGGGCGCGCGTGACTGAATGGGGAATTGCCATCCAGGGGAAAGCGTTCAACCTAATGTGGGAGGATTTAGACCTGACAGTGAAACAAGCCATGGCATCCTTCTTAGAAGATCAGCAGGCACCTAAGACGGTGCTGGATAGCAAAACCTTAAATGGCGTTTTAATGAATGAAGGAATGACTTTACAGGGAGTCAGCCTAGATTTAAGCTTAGCTGCTTACTTGATTAATCCCTCCCAGACTAAATTTGAAGGGGTGGAATTGGTCCGTGAATATGTACCAGGACATCCTGAGTTCGGAGGATTAGCGGAAGAAGCTTCGGCTCTCGCTCAAGTTGCAGCGCATTACACGGAAGATCTGGAAAAATTGGGCTTAACTGCGTTACTTCATGAAGTGGAGGAACCGTTGAGCGCTGTTTTAGCATGCATGGAGCGAATCGGGATTGGCGTGGATGCCTCACAACTTGAAGCGTTTGGTCAGAAGTTAACGGGGGAACTTCAAGGTTTAGAACAGAAGATCTATTTTCTGGCTGGAGAAATTTTCAATCTCAATTCTCCTCACCAACTGGGGCATGTTCTTTTTGAAGTCCTCGGCTTACCTCCCGTAAAAAAGACGAAAACAGGTTATTCGACTGATGCGGAAACCCTTGAAGAACTGCGTCCCTCACATCCGATTGTGGAAGAAGTTCTGGTTTATCGTCAATTAAGTAAGCTGATGTCAACCTATGTGAATGGCTTGCTCGCGCAAATCCGGGAGGGTAAAATCCATACGACCTTCCAACAAACGGTGACCGCGACTGGACGTTTATCGAGCACGGAACCGAATCTTCAAAATATCCCAATTCGCCTGGAACAGGGTCGTTTGCTGCGGAAGGTTTTCCAAGCCCCGCATAAGGGCTGGGTGCTACTTTCGGCTGACTATTCGCAGATTGAACTTCGGATTTTAGCCCATTATTCTAAGGATGAACTCCTTTCTGAATCGTTTGCCCTTAATCAAGATGTGCACACGCGGACAGCTTCGGAAGTCTTTGGGGTACCGATGGATCAAGTCACTAAGGATATGCGCCGTAAAGCGAAAGCGGTTAATTTCGGCTTGGTGTATGGGCTAACAGATTTTGGACTTTCCCGGGATGTAGGAATTCCACGGAAAGAAGCGAAGTATTATATTGAAACCTATTTTGCTCGGTATGCTGGAGTGAAACGTTACTTAGATGAGGTTGTGATCCAGGCGAAGGAGCAAGGAGAAGTCCGGACTCTTCTTAATCGGTTAAGACGGATTCCTGAGCTTCGTCATCCGAATCATAATCGAAGACAGTTTGGGGAGCGGATCGCGATGAATTCCCCGATTCAGGGAACGGCTGCCGACATTATGAAGCTCGCGATGCTGGGTGTCGCGCAAGCCTTGAAGCCCTACCAGGCAGATGTCCTTTTGCAGGTTCATGACGAACTGGTGCTTCAGGCAGCTCCAGAGGAACTCGATCAGGTCGCCAGGATCGTCAGTGAGGAAATGGAAAATGCCTTCCCTCTATCCGTTCCTTTGACGGTGGAATGCAAGACAGGACTCAATTGGTATGAGATGCAACCCTTATTTTTTGAACGAAACAATTAGTTTTATTAAATTTACTATCTTAAGTGAGATGAAATATTATGCCTGAATTACCCGAAGTTGAAACGATTCGAAGATCGTTATGCCAACATGTTCTCCACCAAACGATTGAAGATGTTGAACTGCGCTGGTCTGGGGCGGTCAAAGGATGGGACATATTCCCGTTTGAACAAGAAGTCAGAGGGCGGCGCATTGAAAGTATAGAACGGCGGGGAAAGTATTTGCTGGTGACGCTCGATGAAGGTTGGTCTCTGATCGCTCATATGCGGATGACCGGACGATTGAATTTTTATAACGATGCTCATGAATCGGAAAAGCATACCCATGTTGTTTTTAAGTTATCGAATGGGGAACTGCATTTTACGGATACGCGCAAGTTCGGCAGGATTCTTCTCGTCCCGACAGCAGAACGTTTCAATCATCCCTCTCTACGGGTGCTCGGACCTGAGCCGCTCGAGGAGGATTTTACACCTAAAGTTCTCGGTTCGCGCTTAAAGAAAAGAGGCGTAGCTTTAAAATGCGCCTTACTGGATCAAAAGGTGGTTGCGGGCTTAGGAAATATTTATGTGGACGAGTCGTTATTCCGAGCGGGGCTATCTCCTGAACGGATAGCGAATTCCTTGAAACCCAAGGAGCTGAAGTCGTTACATTCTGCCATTCAATCTGTTTTGCAAGCCGGAATTGAGGCCCAAGGTACTTCTTTTCGTGATTACCGGGATGCCAATGGAGAAAAAGGAAGTTTTCAGAACGCGCTTCAGGTCTATGGCCGGGGTGGAGAAAAATGTACCCTATGTGGAAGATTACTTGTCCGTAAGCGCTTAGGTGGGAGGACGACGGTCTTTTGTTTACACTGCCAAAAGTAAACTGTAAATTGAAGAATGAGGAGTCTAGTCGAAGATGAGTATACTTTACTGCCGGAATTGCGGAGTTGATGTATCAGGTGAGGCTCTTTTCCGGCAAGTGACGTTTGGCATAGAACCGGGTGAAAAAGTGGGTCTGGTCGGTCCGAATGGTGCCGGTAA
Organism: Desulfitobacterium sp.; assembly: GCF_035539115.1. Classification (GTDB taxonomy): domain Bacteria; phylum Bacillota; class Desulfitobacteriia; order Desulfitobacteriales; family Desulfitobacteriaceae; genus Desulfitobacterium_A. Next base: position 15,729 of record NZ_DATLJA010000049.1, read on the forward strand.
GACAACCTTACTGCGAGCGTGTCTGGGGGAACTCCGATTAGAGAGTGGACAGGTTCAAATTACGGGAACATATGGCTATCTGCCTCAAAATCCGCTCCTTGCTGAGACGGGCACGGTTTGGGATAGTATGCTGGAGGAGCGCGCGGAGATCATTCAGATGCGCGAACAGATGAAGGTACTTGAAGAACGCATGGCTGTTGATTCCGAGGAAAAGGTATTCGAACAATACAGCACCCTGACGGAGAGCTATGAACGTTCCGGTGGGTATGCTTTGGAAGCCCAAATTCGGAAGATCCTTTTCGGCTTAGGCCTGGAAAAGGAAACTAAAACTCCGGTCGAGCGCTTAAGTGGCGGACAAAAGACCCGTTTGGCCTTGAGTAAGCTCCTACTTAGTGCTCCCGAACTTTTAGTTTTGGATGAACCCACGAACCATCTTGACATGGAAGCGTTGGAATGGCTCGAGAGTTTCTTACGCGGGTACGCGGGAGCAATTCTCATGGTCTCCCATGATCGTTATTTTTTAGACCGAGTCGTGCAAAAGATTCTCCATTTAGAAAATGGAGAAATGAAAACGTACACAGGAAATTATTCTGAGTATGAGTTACAACGGGCGGTCGAAGCGACGACGCTTGCCCGGGAAACGGAAAAGCTGAATACCAAGATTAGCCGTCTGGAAGAATATATTCGCCGGAATAAGGCGGGTGTTAATGCCCGGCAAGCTCGGGGAAGAGAAATTCAGTTAAACAAGCTTAAACCGAATCAAACTTCGAAATCCTCAAAAGAAGTCCATTTTAATTTTCAAACGGGAGCCCGGAGCGGGGACAAAGTCCTGATGCTTGAGGCGGTAGGAATTCGTTTTTCCGAACGAACGCTTTTCAGCAATGTTCATTTGGACTTGCGACGTGGAGATCGAGTGGCCCTCTTGGGAAAGAATGGAGTCGGCAAGACAAGCCTTCTCAAGGCAATCTCGCAACAAGTTCCGTATCAAGGGGAAATTCGACTTGGTGCGAAGGTTCAGCTCGGCTATTATTCCCAGGAGCATGAAGACCTTCATCTGACGGGGACCATTATTGACGAAATCCGTAGTGACTCTGCGCTCAAAGATCCAGAGATCCGAAACCTCTTAGCTCGTTTTGGCTTCATAGGGGAAGAAGTCTTCAAACCGGTGAGTGTTTTAAGTGGAGGAGAAAAGAGCCGGTTGGAGCTAGCAAAGCTTTTTTTAGCGCAGGGTAATCTTCTCCTTTTGGACGAACCAACCAATCACTTGGATACTCAGATGCGTGACGTTTTGGAAGAGGCGTTGGCCGATTATGAAGGGACACTGCTCGTAGTTTCCCACGATCGTTATTTCTTGGATCGAGTAGTGAATAAAATTGCCCATTTAACGCCTTCCGGCCTTCAAGTTTACGAAGGAGATTATAGCGAGTATAAAGCCCAAGTTCAGGAGGAAGAAACGAAAGATTCGGCTACCGTAGATGCTGGGAATTCTTCGTCGATGTCTTCTTCTGCTTCGGAAAGAGGGATTCGGGATCGCGAGGCGCAAAAGAAGCAGAAACGTGTTCAGAGCCTTGAAAAACAAATCGCTGAACAGGAAACTCAATTGCAGGAAATTGAGAGTAAACTTGCTCAAACCGCAGCAAATTATGAGCGGGCGATGGAATTGCAGCAGGAATATGACACTATGAAAGAGAACTTAGATTCGACGATGACGGAATGGCTTGAGCTTACCGAAGAGTTAAGCTAACAGAGGGGTAGGGAAAAGCACCCCAACGCTTGGTAACCCATATATTATCCTGAACGTAAAGAGGAGGATGATTATGGGGACTGCAATTTTGCTAGCTGTAGCTTTAAGCCTGGATGGATTCGGTGTCGGAATGGCTTATGGTTTGAGGAGAATTCATATTCCCTGGACGTCGATGCTGATGATTGCCTTCTGTACGATTGTGGCGATGAGTTCGGCCGTATTATTTGGGGGCTGGTTTGTCCACTGGGTGAAGTTTCTCCCCCCAAATGTCCTGGGAGCAATAATCTTACTTAGCCTAGGCGTCTACCAAGTGGTTCATGCTTGGAGGCAAAGGAACGTTCCAGAGGTCGAAGCCTTAGAAGTTTCATCTTTGAGGGCAGTAGCTCGAGAACCCGTTATTAAGTTCCAGTTCGAGATCTTAGGGATTGTGATTCAAGTCCTTAGATACCCGGAACAAGCAGACTTAGATGGCTCAGGAATAATTACGATCAAGGAAAGTGCATTATTAGGGACAGCTTTATCCTTGGATGCGTTTGCCTCAGGTCTAGCGATTGGCCTTTCGGCAGGAATCATTCATTCGTTACCTGTCATCTTATTGGTGGCACTGACCCAGGTTCTGATATTGCGATTGGGTCAAAATGTTACGGGAATTGTACCGGGAGAGGTTCTAAAACGGATTGGGTTCTTGCCCGGAACCTTGCTAATTCTCATTGGATTTGGAAAGTTAATATGAGGTGGGAAAATGTGGGCTATTGGTTTAACTGGCGGAATAGGGAGTGGTAAGTCATCGGTAGCGAACTGGCTGAAGGAACACGGAATCCCGGTTCTAGATGCGGATCAAACGGTACATCAGTTACTTGCTGAGGATCAGACGACGATCCGTCGCGTGGCTCAAGCCTTTGGGGAAGATATTTTAGATACTCAGGGGAAAATCAATCGCAGAGCACTGGGAATCAAAGTTTTCAATAATGACGAAGCAAGAAAACGCCTGGAGGAAATCCTTCATCCCTTAGCCAGAGGAAAGATGTTCTCCGAACAAATTGCTCTGGCCGCATCTGGGGTGAAGCTTTGCTTTTGGGATGTGCCGCTTCTCTTTGAAGCCGGTTTCAGTACATCGATGAATGAAGTTTGGGTTGTTTGGGTCCCGCTTCAGATTCAACTTGAGCGGGTGATGAAGCGGGATTCTTTCACCTGTTCTGAGGCAGAACTTCGAATTTCAGCGCAATGGCCCTTAGACGATAAGAAAGAAATGGCAGAAGTCGTGATTGATAACTCAGGAACGTGGGAGTACACTGTGTCTCAATTGGAAGCACTTTTGGTTAGAATAAAAAATAGAATTTCCCTATAAATGTAGAATAGAAAACGGTAAAATAGAAACAGCAGGTTCCGAGAGCACTATATTGATTAAGACAGGAAGTTTGAATTGAGAAAGAGACGGTCAGGAATTAAAAGATTAAAAAGAAGGTTAATTACGCTTCTAATCATAATTATTGGGATAGGATTACTTCTGCAGATGCCGTCTGTACAGAAGATTTATTACCCTTATCCTTATCGCCCTGTAGTCGAAAAGTTTGCGATGCAGTACGGGGTTGATCCCTATTTAGTGATCGCTGTGATCCGTGCGGAGAGCAATTTTATGCCGCAGTCGGAGTCCCATAAAGGAGCCTTGGGACTAATGCAGCTTATGCCGAATACCGCGGAGGGGATTGCCCAGAGTATAGGTGATAAAAGCTTTACCCAAGAGGACTTGAAGGATCCTGAAAAAAACATTCAATATGGGACCTGGTATCTCGCTAATTTGCAGAAGGAATTTAAGAATACAACATTGACTATTGCCGCCTATAATGGTGGTCGGGGGCATGTGCAAGAGTGGATCAAATCCCAACAGTTGGATCCCAATAATTTACGGGTCGAGGACATTCCTTTCCAGGAAACACGCCAGTATGTGCAACGTGTTTGGCAGTTTTATGCTGAGTATAGGGCACTTTATGGCAACTAATTCAAAGATACCTTCCGTATTGCTCAAGGGTTAGGGAGAACTTGCAGAAAGTAGGAACATAAATGAATATGAATGATATTGATCCAGAGGAAACGCAAAAAATACAGATTCGTCTTAAAACTGTTAGAGGCCATGTTGCGGCTGTTGAAAGAATGATTGAAGAAGGAAAGGAGTGTGGTGAGGTTCTACATCAACTGGTTGCGATCCGTTCAGCGGTTCAGAAGGTTTCTGTTGTTATTGCTCAGCGATATGCGAATATCTGTCTGATTGAAGCATTGGAAAAGGGAGAGAATCAGCAGGAAGTTATGAATAAAGCGGTTGAAACGTTGATGAAATTAAATCAGTAAGCTGAGGGTTGATCGTTTGAATTTAAGAGGACGAAAATAGAGGTGCTTCATTTGAAGCACCTTTTTTATACTAACAGAAACTTCCATGAACCTGCCGATTCACAGGGAGGTATGAAAATGTAGTCCATTTTCGTAAGAAAGTATAAATTTTTGGCAGATAAACTCTAAGTGCAACCAGCGGTTTTCATTCTCCTACGATGCATGTATTTATGTCCGGCAGGATAAGGCAACTAGGGCTAGCACCTTCGCTAGGGCTTGGTACTAGCCAAGTTTTCTTTATCGCTAAAGCTCGGCGAAAGCCGGGTTTTCTTTATATATACGTTGATTTTGAGAAAAACATATTGACGCAGATAAAAATCGGAGGTATATTTGAATCGAAGAAAATACCCAGGGGGGGATAGGGGGGGTAGGATTGTTAGAATGTTCTCATTGCGGCGTACTCATCTCAGAATTTCGCCCAAAGTTCTTCATGGTTTTGGAGAAAATGGATCCTTTACCGCCTAATGTGAAAGAGATCCTATGTCCGAACTGTCACGCCCTTAACTATGCGATCAATTTGAACTACTGCTCCCAGTCTTGTGAATTTTATAACCCACTCATGAATCCGATGAATCCAACCCAAATTCTTAATTTGGGTTGTCGAGGCCAATGCCTGCAGGATTATTAAAAATTCTCCATCAGAGATCATTTTGTTTGTCCTATTTCTTATATATGTGGTTACTTGTGAAGCGATTAACGAGAGAAAATCGCGAATAAGGGAGGTGGAGCTTATGGCTAACAACTATAACAACTATTTAGAAGCGTATGGCAAGGAAACAAGCCGAGACGCGGGAGATCGCACTCTCAATTATTTTAGTGAACTCTTCAGTATGGAAATTCCGATGTCCCGAATGATGAAAATGATGCCGGGAATGGTCAAATTCATGATGGCCGGGAAAGGCGAACGGGATGATTTAATGAAGTTTATGCCTCAAATGATGCCCATGGTAAAGCAAGCCATTACGGGCAAGAAAGAGGAATAAGGGGGGGACCACGGTGCTCGAACAAACCAAAGACTGGGACGACGATTTTTACGAAAAATGGAAACCCATTGCGATGGGCTTCGTCAATGAAGCGCAAAAATGCTTGCAGTGCGGGAAGTGTACAGGACAATGTCCCGCGGCTGCTGTAACGCCGAGCTATAACCCACGTAAAATGATCCGGGATTTAGTCAATGGCAATATTAAACGGGTTTTGTCAAGTGTGGAGCTTTGGCAATGTTTCTTTTGTGGGGGATGCTATGCGGCATGTCCCATGGATATTAACTTTCAATTTTTTGTTTTCATGCTACGTTTAGCGGCGATGAATGAAGGGTATGGCTGGGAAGATGTTAAACAACTCGAAGGCTATGCGGAAAAAGATTATTTGAAAAATGGAGTTACTGTTTCGGATTTTGAAAGAAATCCCTTTGTCGTTGACACCCGTGGAGATATCAGCAAAATCCGTGAGGCTGCAGGATTAACGAGTAAACGCCAGGTTAGTGATCGCGCAATAGCCGAAATCAATATGCTCTCTGATTTAACAGGAATGACCTCTTTTATGAAAAAGATCGGTGGGGTTGAGCTTTTGGATTGCCGCACGTGTACTCCCGAACAGGAGAAAAAGTGCAAGCACAAACCGATGCCATCACGGGTCGGAAAAACGAAAACACATCTGCGTTTCTATAATTATGGGGAACCGGGAGGAAAAAAACATGCCGAGGCTTGATATTGTAGCGCAAATTCCTAAACCAAAACAGATCTTTTTATTTAGAAGCTGTGTTGCCAGTAATAAGTATCCTGGGACTGAAGCGTGCGGGAGGGAAACCCTCCAAATTCTTGGAGTTGAACCAGTTGAATCCGATGAACAGACCTGTTGTGGAGGTTTTGTGACCTTTGCTAATGTAGCCGCTCCGACCGCTTCGATGCCAGCTGTCGCGCGTAATCTCTCTCTCGCCGAGGAAAAGGGCTTAGATACATGTGTCCTTTGTAACGGATGTTGGACGTTTCTTAATGAATTCGGCCACTTTATGAATCATAACGAGGAAGTCAAAGCCAGTGTCAACATGATGATGAATATGATGGGCCGTGAGTACAAAGGAACGAGCAATGTTTATCATATCGCTGAGATGTTTTACCGACTTAAAGATGATATCGCTAAAAATGTGAAGCGACCGCTCACAGGAATTAAAATTGCCACTCACTATGGATGCCATTATCTCGCCGGAGGAAAGTATTCGGCCATCGATGATGCCCAAATGCCTTCTTATTTGGAAGAACTCATCGAACTGATGGGAGGGACGGTTGTCCCCTATACAGCGAATAGAGAATGTTGTGGTACCGGCTTTACCCAGATTATCAATGGCAAAGATTCATCCTTGGAGCACACTCAGCTTAAATTGGATTCTGTGAAAGAAGCAGATCCCGATCTCTTGGTTGTCCAATGCCCTTATTGTCATAGCCAGCTCGATCGGGTTCAACAACAGCTAAATTACCACAATGCAGGGGACTATCAAACTCCAGTCATTCACATAGCGCAACTTGTAGGTTTGGCCTTAGGGGTTGCAGTTCCGAAACTCGCTTTTGCTGCTCATATTAGTGGGCGTGAACGTTTGGAAAAGGTTCTCGACCGAGTCGGTCGCTAGAAAGGGGAAAGAACGTGAAAAAGACATTAGTCATCGGTGGAGGAATAGCAGGAATTACAGCTGCCGAAAAGATTGCCCAAAATGGAGCAGAAGTCATCCTCATTGAAAAAGAAAATGAATTGGGTGGAAATTTTGCTAAATTAACCTTTACCTTCCCTGTTCTCGGTGATGCTAAGGCGTTACTCAACAAAGAAATTGATGCCACTCAATCCCTGACAGGAATTGAGATCCTCAAGGGTACAACTTTAGAAAAAGTTAACGGCAGCGCGGGAAATTTCACTGTTGAACTGAGTACTCCCGCTGGTAAACGCACAGAAAATGTGGCCTCAATTATTGCTGCTCCGGGATTTCATTATATGGAGCCAACGGCCTACACCGAATATCTCTATGGTCACAGTTCTAAGGTTGTGACGAGCCTTGAGTTTGAAAAAATGGCAGCGGAAGGTCGCTTGCCCAAGGGCAAAGTCAATGTGGTTTTTGTGCACTGTGTCGGCTCTCGCGATAAAGCTAAAGGGTATCGCTATTGCTCAAAAATCTGTTGTTCTTACTCAGCGAAGCATGCCATTATGATGAAAAAAACGAATCCTGAATCGAAAAATTATGTATTCTATATTGATATCCGCGCTTTAGGTAAGGGGTATGAAGAATTTATCCGTTCGGCGATGGAAGAGTATAATGTTCGCTATATTCGGGGACGGGTTGCAAAAGTTCTTCCCGAAGGAGAAAAACTATTGGTTCGGGCGGAGGATTCCTTGATTGGTAATCCGATTGAAGTCGAAGCAGACTTAGTTGTTTTAGCGTCGGCCATGGAGCCACCCGTGGGTTCACGTGAGTTAGCTCAAGTTCTAGGGATTGAGACGGATGAGTATGGCTTTTTCCAAGAGATCGAAGCTAATGTTCGTCCCTGCCATTCCACTAAACCTGGGGTGTTCCTGGCCGGGAGTTGTACTCAGCCGATGGAAATTGCCAGTGCGGTAGGCATGGGAGGATTGGCGGCAACTGAAGCCTTGATCTTAGCCCGGTAAATTCCGAGAAGTTTTAAAGGATATTTAAGATTCACCGGACCTTGATGAACTTTTAGAGTGAGATAAGGAAGTGAAACCTGATGCGCTTACGTATTCATGAAGGCGGAATTCGGAATGTCGTAGAAGAGGGGATTCAAAGACCCCTGACCGCCTGCCTGCAATGTTCAAAGTGTGGAGGTGGCTGTGCTCATACCGAGGAGTTCGATCTTACCCCGCGTCAAGTTATTGAATCCTTACTGGATTGTCAGGATGAACGGGTTTTAGAGAGTCGGATGATTTGGCTGTGTGGTCGAAATTGTACTGGATGTCAGGCAGTCTGCCCGGTTGGGTTGCCCCTAAATGAAATCATGGCAGTGCTTAGGGAAGAGGCGGAGAAACAAGGCATAAAGCCGAAATATGAACAACCGTCTCTGATCTATCATAAATTTAACCACTGTGCGAAACACCGAAGAGAGGGTGAAGCGAGTGAAAGTATGGATGGACGAGAAGCATAGCTTCTTGGAAGAGGTTGAGGCCCGGAGCGGGCAGAAAGTTCAGGAATGTTACCAATGTAGTAAATGCTCGGGAGGGTGCCCGTTTTCCGGAATTATGGAATATGCGCCCAATTCCATTTTGGAAATGATTGTTTACAACATGAAAGATCAACTGTTATCGAGTAAGTCAATTCAAATGTGTATTCAATGTGGAACGTGTGGAGCTCAGTGCCCGGCGGGTTTTGAAATGTATGAAGTGATGAATGTCCTGAGGGCGATGGCAAAAGAAGAAGGATACATCTCAAATGAGAAAAAGATTCCTAAAATGAATGGTATTTTTCTTGGCGAAGTGAAGAATAACGGGCGCATGCATGAAGTGAACTTGATGCTTAAAAATATGCTGAATCAAGGGCAATTTGTTAAAGATGCCGCCTCGTTGATCCCGATTGGACCACCGATGTTCTTGAAAGGAATTATGGGACCTGGAGATATCTTGGCTCATAAAATTCAAGGGCAACAAGCTGTGGCAAAGATTTTTGAGAATGTCGAGAAAATGCAAGGGGGACATGCGAGATGAAAACTGGATACTTCCCGGGGTGTTCCCTTCATTCCACCGCCAAAAACTATGAATCATCAACTCAAGCTGTGCTTAAAACCTTGGGAGTTCAGTTAGAAGAGATCCCTGATTGGAATTGCTGTGGTTCGACACCTGCTCATCAAACGGACCATCTTTTAGCCTTGTCTTTATCTGCCCGAAATTTAGCCTTAGCAGAAAAGGCCGGAATGAAAGAAGTCATGGCCCCTTGTGCGGCTTGCTTTAACCATTTGCGTACAGCCGAGGTGGAGTGTGCCGAAGATAAAAAAAAGCATGAAGAAGTTCAAAAGGCGATTGAGATGAACTATAAAAATCAAGTTCACGTTCTCAATATCCTTGAACTATTAGTTGATCGAATTGGGATCCAGAATATCGCGAAAAAGGTTAAAAAACCGTTGAGAGGGTTAAGGGTTGCTCCCTATTACGGGTGTATGTTGACCCGTCCTGTGAAAATTGCTCAGTTTGACGATCCAATAAATCCGCAAAGTATGGATCGATTATTAGAAGCTTTGGGTGCAGAAGTTGTCTCTTGGGGAGCGAAAACAGACTGCTGTGGTGCAGCTCACGTCTTAACTCGGCAGGAGGTCGTCCTCGAACTGACCGGACGAATAGTCTACCAGGCTAAAGAAGCGCATGCGGATGCCATTGCCACGGCCTGCCCAATGTGTATGTCAAATCTGGATTTGCGCCAAGGTGCAATTGAAAAAGCCACTGGTAAGGAAACTAAGGTTCCTGTCATGTATATTACAGAACTTTTGGGGATGGCTTTAGGAATTCCAAATTCGGAGTTAGGAACCCGTAAACATGTGGTGAGTACCACGACGGTAACTTCTAAAATTAGCTAAAGTTTCGCATGAGAACAAAGGAGGAGTACCGTGATGTCCTTGAGTCGCGAGCTGAGGAAACATCAAGAACCTTTTATAGAAATCGGACAATATATCTATAAGTGTAGGGTCAACAGAAAAATGTCGCTGCAGATACTGAGTGTACGTTTAGGCGTGAATCCCTCCTACCTGCGTGAAGTCGAACGAGGAGAGCGGGTCCCAGACGATAAGTTTATTCGAAGTTTGACCGAGAACTGTGGACTTGATGAGAACTATATTTTTAGTTGTCTAGGTAAAGCTCCCTTGATTGCCCGTGAAGAGCTGGATCAGTATGCGCTCTTACAAGACACGCTCAAAGAGATGGGTATGTCGGCGTTATCGGAACAAGAGAAGGAAGAAATCTACCAAAATTTTAATTCAATTGTTAAAACTGCATTATTAAATCCAAATCAAGTTCTATAGAAGTATGAAGTCCCCTCTTTGAGAATTTGGGCAAATCCGGAGTTCTAAAGGTGCGAAAATTTTATAGCGAAACTTATCTTAAAAGATCAAATATTAAAAGCTGCGTTAGTAATGTTTTCACGTTACGCGCAGCTTTTCTTCGTGATTGAATGGGTAGAGCAAATCATCAAGTTATTGACAAAAAGAAAGGTATCATGTATATTATAGATATATTAAGTATACCCCCCGGGGGTTTATGGGACAATGCGCAAAGGGGCGAAGGAAAAATGAGTGATAAAATTTTATATTTATCTACTGAAGAATTTGATCAGGAATTAAAAAATCATCAAGGCATGTTAGTATTAGATTTCTTTTCTGAAGATTGTCCGCCATGTGCACAATTAGCTCCAATTTATGAGAGAATGGCTGAAAAGTTTCCTCAGGTCAAGTTTGTGAAGATGATGCGTCAATCTCATCGTCTATTAGCCGAGCGCTTCGGGGTAAAAGGTAGTCCTACTGTTCTCTTTTTTGAAAACGGACAAGAGGTTGGAGAACGCTTAGGTGGATATATTGCCAAATCGCAAATGCGGATAACTTTGGAAAATCTGCTGGGCATTGAAAGTGAGCAGATTGAAAAGGAAGCTTTGGAAGCGGATGTTCTTGTTTTGGGAGCAGGTCCTGCCGGTTTAACAACGGCGATTTACACCTCGCGGGCTAAACTTCGGACGATAGTGGTTGAGGAAGGTATTCCAGGCGGACAAGCGGCAACGACGTTTCATATAGCTAACTATCCTGGAACACCTGGAACTATTGGCGGTAAAGATCTCATGGATAACATGATTAGTCAGGCGAAAGGTTTTGGAGCTGATATTCATGACTTAAAAGAGGTCTTTAGCCTTGATTTGAGTCGTGAGATGAAAGAAATCATTACGGAAGATGCGATCTATCGTGCTCCAGTACTTGTTGTTGCGACGGGTGCAGAATCCCGCCGCCTTCCTGTAGAAAGGGAAGCTGATTTCCGAGGGAATGGTGTCCACTACTGTGCAACTTGCGATGGCGCTATGTATCAAGATGCTGAAAATGTCATTGTTGTCGGTGGTGGAAATTCTGCTGTGGAAGAAGCAGTTTTCCTGACCAAATTTGCCAAACATGTTACGATCGTTCATCAGTTTGATAATTTCCAAGCGTCAAAAACAGCTCAAGAAGAGGCTGCAATGAATGATAAGATTAGCGTAATCTGGGATTCTGAGGTGCGTACACTCGTCGGTGAAAAACACTTAACTGGTGTGGAAATTGAAAATGTTAAAACGCATCAAATGAGTGTAGTGGATGCTAACGGAGTATTTGTCTATATTGGCATGCAACCCCGCACGCAAATCCTGAAAGAACAGCTAAAGATCAACGACTGGGGATATATTGAAGCAGATGACGAGATGCGGACGAATATCAAAGGGGTCTTTGTTGCGGGCGATGTCCGGAGCAAAACCGTTCGTCAAGTTGCTACCGCAGTAGGTGATGGGGCTGCTGCAGCAGTTAACGTAGAGCGTTATCTAGCCTCTCGAGCTTCTCAAAAATAATTTATGAAAATGTTTGGTTTGAGTAAGATCGCAAAATATGGGAAAGCTTCTAACAGAAAATATCTGAGGAGGTTTTCCCCTATGAATATCGATTTAACTGAAGACGAAATTAATATCCTTTTAAAATCAGGAAGTAACTGTCTCACCACTTGCCGAGAAGGCGGACCTGCTCATCAATGTCCGGATTGTCAAAAGCTACAGAATGTGATGAGTAAACTTCAAGCTGGGGTGAGTCGATAATGTCTAAAACGTTTACTTTTAAATCTCATTATGAATTAGCAATTGTGGGCTGTGGAACTGCGGGAATGGCTGCAGCAATCAATGCCAAGATTAGAAATAAAAATTTTATCTTATTGGGATCAGAATTTTGTAGTCCTAAATTAGCGAAGGCTCCCCAAGTCGATAATTTCTTGGGGTTTCCCGAAATTGAAGGAGAAGAATTGCGGCAGCGGTTCTTCAACCATTTAAAAGAAATGGGAATTGAAATTGTACCCTGGAAAGTTACAAACATTTACCCGGGTCCGCCCTTCACCTTGGTCGGGAAGGATCAGTCCTTCGAAGCAGATGGTGTTATTTTAGCAACCGGAGTCTCAACTCAAAAGTTAGTTCCGGGAGAGGCAGAATTGCTGGGACGTGGCGTTGGCTATTGTGCGACGTGCGATGGGCCGCTCTATAAAGGAAAGACGGTGGCAATCATTGCCTATGATAGGGAAGGGGAGGCTGAAGCTAACTTTATGGCAGATATCTGCTCAGTAGTTTACTATATCCCCTTCTACAAAAAAATAGGACATCTCGATGAACGCATTATCCAAAAGAAAGATAAAATAAAAAGTATCAAGGGAAGCCAAAAGGTTGAGGCTCTCATTTTGGGAGCGGAAGAGCTCAAGGTTGATGGAGTCTTTCTCTTCCGGGAAAATTTGCCTGCGGAACAACTGGTTTTAGATCTCCGGATGGAGAAAGGGGCGATCGCCGTCAATCATCAATTAGAAACGAATATTCCTGGCTTGTATGCAGCGGGTGATTGCACGGGTCAGCCCTACCAACTCCTAAAAGCTGCTGGAGAAGGTGGAACTGCAGCTCTCAACGCGATAAAATATCTTGATACACTTCAAGAAAATAAGTAAAAAATAAAGAGTGTCCTTTTAAGAGGCGGGGAAATTGGAGGAAAATGTGTCTACTTTTGAGATTGTGAAAAGGTATACAGAGGAAGATAAAAACTCAAATTTAAGTTGCGGTGGAAATATTCAATATCTAGAGCTTAAGGAAGGGGAACGAGCCCTGGATTTGGGATGTGGTCGTGGCGGAGAAACGGTCGAAGCTGCCAAACAAGTAGGGTCTCAAGGGTTCGTCTGGGGTTTAGATTTGACCCCTCGAATGATCGATCTCGCTCAGGAACGATCACGAAATGAGCAGATTCTTAATGTGAAATTTATTTTAGGGTCTATGGATCAGATTCCCTTGAAGGATAACAGCCTTGATGCGGTTCTTAGCAATTGTGCGATTAACCATGTTGAGGATAAGCTTGCTGTCTACCGGGAAATGTATCGCGTGTTGAAACCTGGCGGACGTTTTGTTGTTTCCGATATCATGACTGAAACCCCCTTGCCTCAAGAAATTAAAGAGGATCCGGAAGCGGTGGCGGACTGTTTTGGTGGGGCAATCACGATTAGAGAATATGAAGAATCTCTAAGTCAAGCGGGTTTCTTTAAAGTAGAGGTTTTCAAGGAACGACGTTATTTGAAGAATGGCTATGAAATGATCAGCCGCACTTTTCAAGGATATAAAGAGAGCTGAGAAGTCGATCTTAGAAGAAATGGTAGATTTAATGATGGAAAGGAGGTGAGAGTGATGCGTCCAATTACCTCAACATCTTCGGCCTGCTGCAATACGAGTCTAGCACTCAACGTTGCCCAATGTTGTTCGAAGTCTTCCCAAATCGTCGCGGGTTGTCACGACTGATATGTTTGGCGGCAGAAAATTTCTGTCGCCTTTTGCCATGAATTGTTACCCTTCATTGGGAATTAAATAAATTAGATGAAGTTTAAAAAGAAATGGGTGGGGAAATGTACTTTAGTCAATATAACTTAATTTTACCGATGAAAGAAAATCCTAAGTTCCCGTATGCGATCTTGAATTCTCTCTCGGGAGGGTTTGATCTTGTCTCTCAAGAAGATTATGAAAAGCTGATGGCTTTAAAGAGTGGAGAAATAGTCGAGGATTCTGAGTTCCTGGCTAACTTGCAGAGTAGGGGGTATCTTTACCAGAATAAGGAGGATGAAAACCAACGTCTGCAAGAGCGCTGGCCAGAATTTAATCAAGCTCTTCATGAAACGTCTCCTCAGGTTCTCCTGGTACCCACGTATACTTGTAATTTGGCCTGCCCCTATTGCTATGAAAATGGGATTAAACATAAAAAGGATTTGATCACCAAGGACGTTGTCGATACTTTCTTTAAATATTTAGCTCAGCAATTTCCAGATCAAAAGCCGTTCATCACTTTATTTGGCGGGGAAGCTCTCCAAAATTCGGTGAGACAGAAGGAAATGATCGATTATATCGTCAAAGAAGCGGCCTCTGGAGGATACGCCATATCGGCTGTCTCGAATGGATATGATTTGAAAGAATATCTGGATATCTTACAACAAGCTGAGATCAAGGAAATTCAGGTTACGCTTGATGGCCCCAAGGTTGTCCAGGATCAACGTCGACCAACCGCAGGCGGACAAGGAACGTATGATAAGATTATGGAGGGGCTCGAAGAAGCAATTCAAAGAAAAGTCCCCATTAATCTGCGTGCAGTTGTCGATAAAACTAATTTTGAAGATTTAGTGATTTTAGCTGAAGATTTGGATAGCCGTGGTTGGCTTGACCTTCCACCGCAACGATTTAAAACGGCAATTGGTCGTAATTACGAATTATTTGAATGCTCGGCTACGCCTCAATACCTTCTGGGTCAGGCAGAGCATTGGGCAATGTTTATGGAGTTAGCTGAAAAACATCCGATCCTGAAGAAATTCCACACCCCAGAATTTAAAGGAATCAATCATCTCGTCCAGACGGGAGAGCTCTATTTGCCATCATACGATACTTGCCCAGCGTGTAAAACAGAATGGGTTTTTGATCTCTATGGAGATATCTATGGGTGTACGGCTTCTGCTGGACAGGATGAATTTAAACTGGGGACTTTTTATCCGGAGTACCAGCTTAAGGATCAAGAAGTTAAAGAATGGCAAGACCGTAGTGTCTTAACAATTCCGGAATGCAAGGATTGTGAGGTTAGTTTAATTTGTGGCGGCGGATGTGGGGCTATTGCTAAAGATCGAACAGGCCGTGTGCAAGGACCCAATTGTCGACCGATTAAAGAACTTCTCACGTTAGGGTTAAACTACTATGGCGATCAGATCCTAAAAATGGGATACTAGGAGGTAGAGGCTAAATGCCAAGCTATGATATGGTTTGCCAGGATTGTGGGCATAAGTTTTCAGTTTTCTGTAGTATTAGCCACAAGGATCAACAGATCTGTCCGGATTGTCAAAGTCCGAAGATTAATCAAAGATTTACGGCAGTTAATATTGCTGGAAGCAAACGCAGTACGGGTGCATCCGTAGCGCCTGTAAAAACTTCGAATTTTGGCTGAGCAGGTTGTTAAGGAGACCGTGAGTTTCCATAATCCTAATCAAGGAAGAGAGCGCTTGGGAAGAGGATGTTATAGGGGAGGATAAGAGATGTCGGCGTTTATCTTAGAAAAATTATGCCGTGGCTGTCAACGCTGTGTCCATGCCTGTCCACAAAATGCGATTCAAATGGTCGCTCATATGGCGATTGTTAATCCTGAACTGTGTATCGAATGTGAAGCGTGTATGGAAGTCTGTATGCAGGGAGCGATTACTTTCCGCGAGGACGGGGGGAAGGAAATTGTCCATGGATGAGAATCAAAGAAAAACTCAAGAGCTAAACCTGCAGAAATTGCAAGAGGAGTTGGCGGATCTTAAAGCCCGTTGGCCTGCTCACTCGGTTAAAACTGAAATGATCTTCAAATTGGACGACTTGGAAGAAGAAATTGCCGACCTGCAGAAACTTTTGGCTGAGTAGAGGAAGAAAAATGAATGCTAACCTTCAGATTGGTCCACTGGTACTCAGAATTCAATGGTTGGTCATAATTCTTTCAATATTCATTGGAAATTTAATGATCAGGTATCGCTTAAAGAGATTTGCAGATCTGGAAGATTCGATTAAGGATCAGATCATCGTATCGATTGAAGAAAGTGCTGTTATCGCAATTCTGACCTGGAAATTCAGCGTGGTTCTTTTTGATCCGATCCGTATCGTGACCAGCCCCTTAGCCATCCTTTATTATTCAGGGGGAGAGCGTGGAATCGGGTTAGCTCTAGTCGTCGTTCTTGTCTATTTTTATTACCATTCAAAAAAAGAGCATATCCCGATAGGGGTTTATGGAGATTTATTAGCTGCTGGCTTTTTGATCGGGATGGTAGCGTACTCCGTAATTGCTCTTTGGCTAAATCAACAAAGGGCCTGGATTTATGGGAGTGAAATTCTTTTAGCGCTGCTTCTTTATCAGCTCTACTTTAGGAATAGTAAGGGAACAGCTAGACTTAACAACTTGAATCAGGCGTTGACCTGGTTTAGCCTGGGGCAAGTGTTTGTTTCTTTTATAAGTCCATGGCGACAAAATTTTTGGTGGGGTTTTTCCCAATTGCAAATTGTCTTTTTGATCCTTGCTGCGTTCTGTATTATGATCGATTTTTTCACGGCGAAGAACAGTCTAATTAAGTGATCTGGGGAGGAATTAAATGGAGAATGTCACAGTACTATTTGCTTTTACGGCAGGGATGCTGTCCTTTCTATCCCCGTGTGTATTTCCCTTAATTCCGGCTTATGTAGCAAATCTAACGGGTTCGACGTTCGGAGATAATCGGATCGAGGTTTCTAAGCGGTTATTACTGACGCGTTCGCTCAGTTTCATCATTGGTTTTAGTCTAATCTTTGTGTTAATGGGGGCATCCGCCAGCGTGGTGGGTCATCTATTTACTCACAATCGTGATATCATCCAGAAGATCAGTGGAATTTTGATTATTATCTTTGGTTTACAAATGGCCGGAGTGCTTAAACTGCGTTTTCTCATGATGGAGAAACGCTGGGAAGGCAAACAAACGCAGGAAAATTCAGTTTGGCGTTCCTTGATTTTGGGGATCTCTTTTGGAGCGGGCTGGACTCCCTGTGTTGGCTTAGCCTTATCCTCTATTCTTTTACTGGCCGGATCGGCAAATACAGTTTATAGCGGAATGTTTATGCTATTAGTTTATTCCCTGGGTTTGGGAATCCCGTTTTTGGCAATTTCCTTAATCATCACGTATTCCTTTAAAATCGTCAAATCCATTAATCGGAGATTAGGTATCCTCTCGATCATCAGTGGGTGGATTTTGGTGGGGATGGGGCTATTATTGTACGCAGGCCAGTTACAGAAGATAAGTGCTTGGTTGTCCCAATTTACATACTTTGTAAACTAGAGGAGTAGTGAAAGAATGAGGAAATACTTAGCAGCTATTATTTTAATCGGTTTGGTTATTTGGGGATTCATAAGTGTCCAAAATAACAACTCCAATTCTGATTCAAATACGGTATCCTCTAAGGCGAACCAGTTAAAAGTGGGTCTTGAAGAAGGCAATTTGGCGCCAGATTTTGAGCTCCAAAGGGTAGATGGCAATTCGATAAAGCTTTCCAGTCTTCAAGGGAAAAAGATCATTCTGAATTTCTGGGCTAGTTGGTGTCCACCCTGTCGCCAAGAGATGCCTGATATGGAAAAACTCTATGTCGATCAAAAAGATAATGGGGTAGAAATCCTGGCAGTCAATCTAACCAATATAGAAAAGAGCAGGGCGGATGTCCCAAGTTTTATGAAAGCATATGATATTACATTTCCTGTGGCTCTAGATGAAAAAGGCAAGGTAAGTCAGCAGTACGATGTATCTTCAATACCAGCTAGCTTTATTATTGATTCGTGGGGAGTGATTCAACGAAAATTTGTTGGACCTATGACCTATGATTCAATGAAATCTATGTTAAAAAGTATCAAATAAGGTGGAGGTGTTTAAATTGGAAGACCTTGACAAGCTGAGTTTAGCCGATATTAAGCGGAGGATGCAGAAACTTGAAGAGGAACTTGAAGAATTAGAAGAGGAGAAAAACTACGTTCTTAGGCAAACAGGACTGCATATCGGCGCAGTCAAAGCGCAACGATATCAGTCAGAAACTGAGGCGTTAAGTTTGTCCATCGCCGAACTCAAAGCCGAATTGGCTAAGAGAGGATAAGCTCGATTGGACTTCAGACAGAGTAAAAAATTTGCAGATTGGAAGTGAGATTTTGGAAGAAGTTATTATGTACGTTGTTCCATTTTGACCACACTGTAAACGCGCAAAGCGGTTCCTTGAGGGTAAAGGAATTAAATGGGTTGAGAAAAATATCTTGATGCCAGAGGCTCGAAAAGAGATGCAAAAAGTAACGGATACGTTAACTGTGCCCGTCGTTCAAGTCGGAAATCGGGTTTTAGTCGGTTATTCCGCTCAAGAGTATGAGGAAGTATTCAAAGATTGGTCTTAGAAAATAAGCCTAATATGCATGGTAACAGGAAGAAAAGTGGCGAATTGAAAGGTTCACCTGATAGCAGAAACGTTTTGAGAGGTTGGGAGTGATGAATGGTGGAAAGTGGTATATCCAGTGAATACGCGATTGTGGCTTGTGGGACCATGATACCGGAACTAAACTATTTGAAAGAGACTGGTTTTTTGGAGGGAGTGATCATTTATACTGCCCCGGGCCTACACCAGGCCCTTGATGAATTAGAAAAGCAATTGCTCGAACAACTCAAAGTGGCTAAAGAACATGCCAAGAAAATCATTGTGGTGTACGGCGGAAAGTATTGTTATATCAATTTAAAAGATTCATATCGCACGATTGATTGTGTTATTGATGACGTACGTGAAGAAGGGTATTATATAGCTAGGACTGAAGTAGAAAATTGTTTAGACATGCTTGCAACTGTGGAAGATCGAGAAAAATTGGCCGAAGGGCAAAATGTATGGTTTTGTACCCCTGGATGGCTAAAATACCGCGATTTTGTCTTTAAAGGCTGGGATAAAGCGAATGCCAATGAAAATTTCCCGCAATATACTGGCGGAGGAATTATGCTTGACGGTTTAGGCTTTTTTGATAACTATGCCATGGAACATGTTGAGGAAATTTTGGATTTTTCCGATTGGGCCTCAATACCTCTGGAAGCGCGTTCGATAAGCTTAAATCGTTTAAAGAATGTCTTACTTGAGGCAATGGAAAAGGAACCTAAATAATAGGAGGGATTTCTTATGAAAGATGTCATTATGTTTACAACGCAAACCTGACCGTATTGTACTATGGCGAAGAAGTTTCTTTCGCAGCACAATATATACTTTATTGAAAAGGATATCAACGTTGATGATCAAGCTCGATCCGAATTAATCCGCAGAAACATCAGTGGAGTACCTGCTTTTCTTATCGGTGACGAAGTCGTGGTTGGCTTTGATCAAGCTAAACTTATTGAACTTATTGACCATCGTGTCATCGAATGTGAAGAATGTCATGCCAAAATGCGTGTACCACTCGGTAAAGGAACAATCGCGGTCACGTGTCCAAAGTGTGACCATAGCTTCAATGTTACACCCAGCGAACTTTAATTGAGGTCAAGAAACCCGCATCCCAGATAATGGTTTGCGGGTTCCTGTTTTCTTGATTACTTTTTGATCGGTTCTGAGTTACCGTCACTGATTGAATTTTCTAGAGTCGCTTTGATTTGACTAAACTCGTAGCCTGGAACAGTTTTACTAATTTCTTTCATCATGGTTTCCGCGGGGACACTTTCAGGAATTTGAAACTTTTTATAGAATTCCTTGAGCTCGATATGGGTGGCTTCGGCTGCCTCATTAATCGTCATATACCCTTTTATCTCATCAAGATTTATCGTTTCTCCAGCTTTGAGCGGTTCAGGCAAAAGCTTATATAAACCTGAAACCTGGAAGGCAAAGATCGAACCGAAAAATACGACCAAGACGAGAGCAATGACGACAATTGGCTTTACCGCTTTCGAACCTTCCTTGCTTTCCAAGGCTCCAGCTTTAGGGCAATTCAAAACGCAGGACTGGCAATTGATACACTCAGCGCTCTTTACTTCCTTGACGTGCTGAACATCAATATTCATTGGACATACCTTGTTACACTTCCCACAATTGATACAAGAGTCTTCGTTTCTCACAACCTTAAATGGGCTGACTTTACCGAGAATTCCATAAAGTGCGCCCATTGGGCAGAGATATTTACAAAAGAACCGATCATAAAGTAGTGATCCGATTAAGGTTATGCCCAAGAGGATTAACCCAACTGCAGATTCTTCCCACACACTTCCTAAACCTTCCGGTAGATGGGCATATGCTGACCATGGGTCGTAGGAAGACATCCATAATCCAGCTGTTTTCCAGGCGTAAAATACAGTAAGGAGTAGAACCAGATATTTTAAATATCTTAAAGGTCGATCTATTTTCTGGGGCATAATCCATCTTTTTTTGAAAATCCTTTGACCGACGTTAGCAAAGAATTCCTGTATGGCACCAAAAGGACACAATAACCCGCAAAAGCTTCGTCTGAAAAGGAGGGCAAGTACGACTGTGATTCCAAACAGAATCAACGTTCCTGCAAATATTTTACTGATGAGGTTTCCCGTTGTGAATACTTGATAGAGACTCTCCAGTCCGCCGAAGGGACAAAGGGCGTGAATTGAGGGTGATATTCCGCCCCCTTGGGTAATATGTAGGTATGACTCAGTCGTTATAAATATTGTAATAAGGGCTAAAAGACTCCAACGTAAATATTTTACATATTTATTTCCTTTCAATTATCACCACTTCCCCTCTCTTTATGAAAAGAGCTACATACGGATAATTCATACCGTAATGCAGCCCTTTTTGGTAGATCCTTAGCTATCTAATTTACCCAGTGACCATAGCTCATTTTAAAGAGGTACCCTGAGCAGTACCTTGACTGCTACCCCGGCCGGAACCTAGCCCGCAACCATAGCCGTTTCCTAACCCTCCTCCACAACCGTAGCCTTGACCTTGCCCATAGCCTCTCATGCCATATCCTCTACCATTCGTACCATAAAGGGCCTGATTATTCTTGATTGCATTGTAGATGTCATCTGCTTGTTGTTGGGTTATTGCTTTTTCTTTGACCTGTTCGTCAAGAACTGCTTTTCTTTGTTCCAACATTTGAGTATTGAATTCATCCAACTTGCCAGCCTCTTTAGCAATTGTCCCATACGTTTTACCCGTTGTGGCTCGTTCTTCAATTACTGTATCCACTGATTTCCCCGTCACCTCAGATGCGATTTCGGAAGGGGTTTTGAGTGTTGCCGCATAAACAGTTCCTGCAGTTCCTAAGACTCCTAGTGCTGTAACTACGACGATGAGCTTTTTGATTTTTTTCATAATTTACACACTCCTTTTTAAATTTAGCTTTTTTGAATTCGCCTTGTGATATGAATTATAGACAAGAAATGTGGCAAAACTTTGGCAAAAGTTCGAAAGATTTTTGACATTCGCGACTAGATCCGTTTCTGTAACGAGTGTAATGTGCCATAATTATGACACACATAATTTTCATTTAGTGGTAGATTAATGCTAGGTAGCTCCAAGTAGAACTTAGAATGGGAGAAAACAGAAAAGAGATAAAGATAGCGATTGGAGGAAGCGTTCATGAATAAGTCAATCTTGATCGCCGACGATCATGAGGATATTCTCGAAATAATGCAACGCTATGTGAACAAGGAGGGCTATACGCCGATCCTTGCTCATGATGGAGAAGAAGCCATCTTGAAATTTATCGAATATACACCAAGTCTTCTGTTACTCGATGTGATGATGCCGAGAAAGAACGGCTTTGAGGTTTGTCGTCAGATTCGCGAAACCTCTACTGTACCGATCATCATGATTACGGCTAAAGGAGAAGACGGAGATCGAATCATGGGTCTTGATATTGGGGCAGATGATTATATTGTTAAACCGTTTAGTCCAGGAGAAGTTATGGCGCGGATACGCGCTGTCTTAAGACGGATTGATATTTCAGATGAAGAAAATAAGGATATTATTAAGTATCCGGGATTAGAGATAGATATTTCATCTTATGAAGTAAAAGTAAAGGGTCAAGCTATTAATCTGACCAAGAAGGAAATCGAAATTCTCTGGTTATTAGCAGGAAATCCGGGAAAGGTTTTTTCGCGCGATACCCTTCTCGATCGGGTCTGGGGTTATGATTATTTTGGAGATGCGCGTACAGTGGATACCCATATTAAAAGGCTCAGATCTAAAATAGACTTAGCCCAAACGTTAGATTGGGATATAAAGACCGTCTGGGGAGTGGGCTACAAATTTGAGGTTAAGCATGATTAAAAAAACGATTGCCTTTAAGTTAACATCAGGTTTCGTAGTCATCGTGCTCATAGCAATGTTGACGATCGGCTTGTTTTTTATCCAAATGTTTAGGCAGTATACATTCAATAGTAAAGAGCAAGTCCTACTCGAAAGAGCGCGCAGCATTTCTGAGTTGATCAGTGAGAATCAGCAAAGCAGTGGGCAGATGCAGAGATATGGTGGATTAATGAAAGCTCTAGGTACACTTGCCGAGGCGAAAGTCTGGCTAACTGATGACAAGGGTAATCCGGCGGTGATCTCTGGTATGGGAATGGGTAGAGGTATGGGTCTGGGCAATACTTTTAGTTCAGAGCCCTTGCCCGCAGAAGCTCAAAAGGTGATTACGAACGTTTTATCCGGGCAAGAATCAATAAGTCGAAATTTCAGCAGTGTGTATAACGAAGCGACGCTTACCGTGGGGGTTCCAATACGAGAGTCGGATCAAAAAGTAATAGGCGCGGTTCTCTTACATGCTCCTGTCACAGGCATAACAGAGACACTCGACAAAGCGACAAATATGTTAGCGATCAGTCTACTAGCTGCTCTTATGCTAGCTACAGGATTAGGCATATTCTACTCATTGCTATTTACGCGCCCGTTGAAAGCCATGAACCGTACCGCTATTGAAATGACGCGTGGAAATTATGCGACAAGAACAGGAATTAAGAGCGAGGATGAATTGGGTCAACTGGGAAGCTCCCTTGACCAACTCGCCTCTAAGCTTGGCTTCACTATTGATCAACTTTTTCAGGAAAAGGGAAAGATAAGCGATATCATCGCTAGCATTTCGGAAGGGATTGTTGCTTTTGACCTGGAACTCGTGCCCCTGAGTGTCAATGGCGCGCTTTCTGAGATCATGAATCAACCTCAGCTATACTCCAATGAAGCCTTAAAAAAGGATTTTGAAGATTTGGGCATTTACGGTTTGCTTGAAGGAATTATCAAAGACAAGAAATCGTTGCAAATCTTCAAAGATTGGAAGGGGAAAAAGCTTAAATTTACCTTATCCCCAATAATTGACAATCAAAATGAGGTTACGGGAAGTGTAGCCCTGGTTCAAGATATCAGTGAAAGTGAACGACTTGAACAACTTCGCAGAGATTTCGTAGCCAATGTATCCCATGAATTCAGAACTCCGCTCACCGTAATCAAAGGTTCGCTAGAAGCTTTAATGGATGGTACGATTGACCAAGCACAGGATGTTGAGCGCTATCACCAGAGAATGCTCTCAGAAACCAAGAGTCTGGAGAGACTGGTTGGAGATCTTCTCGAGCTCTCCCGTCTTCAATCTGGGAAAATTTCAATTCATAAGGAAGAAATCCATCTTCCGAGCCTTCTTTCAGATGTCATTAAGAGTCTTCAAACCCTTGCGGATAAAAAAGAAATAGAAATTGTCTATCAAGGTCTTTCCGATGCTCCGGCCCTGATCGCTGATTATGACCGTTTAAGACAGTTATTTGTGATCTTTCTTGATAATGCCGTGAAGTATTCTCCATCATCGACAGTGATAACGGTTGAAGCGACCTTAATCAAAGGAAACACGTTTGAAGTCAAAATTCAGGATCAGGGTTACGGCATTCCTGGAGAAGAACTACCCTATGTATGGGATCGTTTTTATAAATCGGACAAGTCACGTCAAAGCAAGGGTACCGGACTCGGGTTGGCAATCGCCAAACACTTGGTCCAGCTCCACAAGGGGCAGGTATCCTTAACCAGCGAATTGGGGAAAGGGACAGCTGTAATGGTACATCTTCCCTGGATATTAGGTAATTGACACAGACAAGGAGAAAGACTATTCTATGGTTATACCCTATGGGGGTAATAGAGAGTGTGCTTTATAGGCGCAATTTTAACCTAAGTTGCTTAGAAGAATAAAGAAACCGGAGGTCAAGAAAGTGATAAAAGTAACTGAGAAAGCAGCGGAAAAGCTCAAAGACGTCATCGCGAGACAAAAAAATCCACAATCGATGATGTTGAGAGTTTCTATGGGGGGATTTGGCTGAGGCGGTCCCAAGTTTAAATTAACTCTGGATGAGTTAAAACAGGAAAATGATATAGTGGTTGAATCACAAGGAATTACGGTCGTCTATTTGCTCGCTTTTGAAGAGTATATTACTGATTCTCTCATTGATTACTCAAATAACTTTTTGAATCGAGGTTTCTTTCTTAAAGGTGGAAGAGTATCGTCTTGCTAGGAGGAAGCGATGAGCCATAAAGTTAAAAACAAAATTCTTGAGGAGTAACAACAAGATCACACATTAGTTTTGATCTATAGACACCTAGGTGTCTATTTTTTACTAACAGAAACTTCCATGAACCTGCCGATTCACAGGGAGGTATGAAAATGTAGTCCATTTTCGTAAGAAAGTATAAAATTTTTGGCAGATAGCATAAGTGCAACCAGCGGTTTTCGCTTTCCTACGATGCAAGTAGTTAAGTCCGGCAGGATAAGGCGACTAAGGCCATCGCTTTGGCGCTGGCCAAGTCTTCTTTATCGCAAAGCTCGGCGAAAG
>NZ_DATLJA010000050.1:0-16899 GCF_035539115.1 Desulfitobacterium sp.
CACGGATATGTCATGCTTTCCTTCGGCTGGACACTTCTGCTCCTGGGCCGGGGTCTGTCCTCAGAATAACGAGACAGGGGGTAAACGACGGTCAGCTAAAACCAAAAAAGGCAATCGTTATCTCAAAGCTATTTTGACTCAATGTGTCAATTCCCTTGCTCGTAGCAAGAAAAATTCACGCTTGATTACTCGCTTCCACTCGCTAAAAATTCGCCGTGGCCACAATAAAGCGGTGATGGCTGTTTGCCGATCGATTCTGATTGCTATTTATAACATGCTTTCTAAAAACGAGCCTTTTAAAGAAATGTCCGAACCCAGCATTTCCAAAGAAAAGTCTTTTTCTTTTTTGAAGGTTTCTGATGATTTATTGATTCAAGAACTAATTAAACGTGGATACAAGTTAGAAGCAGCAACTTAGCTATTTTATGTAATTAATCTGTAATTTTATGGAATCTATGAGTCTATAATAATAGACTTTATTTCAGTGTTGCCTTTTTTAAGTCTCTGGAGCTTTACTCACAGGTTTCCGCTTTTTCAAACTATGTTACGTGTCGCACCCCGTGCGGGTGCGTGGATTGAAACTCATTCGTTAATCTGTTGTTACTTGCATCCGAAGGTCGCACCCCGTGCGGGTGCGTGGATTGAAACTATAAATTGTTTCTAAGTCTGATGAAAAAGTCTATTTTTCATCCACCCGCAGAAAGGAATCGAAATCGAAAAGCCTGAACCATATTCAAGACAACTTCCTTCTCTGCTTGAAAGGTGACATGAACAACAGGCAGAGTAATCGAACCTAGGCATATGGACTGTTCCTCACTTAGTTGAACCTCCCAGTCGGGTCCTTGAAGGTGATCTGGTGAAAGCAATCTTCCTCCCAGAGTTAGAAAATAATCGAGAAAGAGCTGACGTTTTAGTCCGCGCATCTCGAGGGTTTGCGTAAAGCTATTCATTTTATCCCTCCAACTTGAAACGTTTTCTCATCTCATGGTATGATTATGCCATATATTTCTATGTTTTGGGCCTTTGTGCCAGAAGAATGGAGGATTAACAGGATGACAGAGAATATTCGTGATCTGAGTCAGGAGCAGATTCCTGTTGTATCGGTTGTTGGGAAATCGGATGTGGGGAAAACCACGTTACTCGAGAAGCTTTTAAAGGAATCAAAGCGGAGAGGTTGGCGGGTAGCGACCGTAAAGCATGATGTACATGGCTTTGATATGGACAAGCCGGGTAAGGATACTTGGCGGCATGCTCAGGCAGGTGCTGATATGGTTGTTATTTCTTCCCCCAATAAAATTGCTATTTTGGAAAGCGTCGACGAAGACAAGCCGCTGGATGAAGTCCTTAGTCGAATTCGTGGCGTAGATTTAATTTTTACCGAAGGCTATCGCCGTGCGAATAAGGCAAAGATCGAAATCTTTCGCTCTGAAGTATATCAAGACCTGCTTTGTGAGCCAGAAGAGCTTATGGCGATTGCTGCCGATGTCCAATTAAACAATGGAGTTCCATGTTACGATTTAGATGATGCGAAAGGCCTTTGCGATCTTATTGCGGAAAAGTTCAGACTCAGGTGATCCAATAATACAACGAGGCTTCTTGCCATGCGTGGTTAAACAAGGGAGCTTTAAAAAATAAACTTCGTACCACTTCGATTAATTTTGAAGTGATGCGAAGTTTTTTTTCTACTGGTTTAAAACTACAGATTGATGTTCATGTCTTTAATCTTTCGGTACAACGTATTTCGCCCAATGCCTAAAATCCGGGCTGCTGGTGCGATTTTGCCATGGGTCTGGGCAAGTGAGTTAACAATGGTTTGTCGTGTTTGCTGAAACATAAGAGAGTGTGATTCAACGGATTCAGACCTAGTGTTTGCAGAGGTTCTCAATTCTGGTGGCAAATCATTGACTGATAATCTCGGTGTATTCGCCAGGGCAACCATGCCTTCAATACAATTTTCCAATTCGCGAACGTTCCCAGGCCAGGAATGGGCGAATAAATAGGGGTAAACTTCTTCATCAATTTGCATCAGGGGGCGACCCAGCGAGGTGCAAGATCTTTGGATGAAATAAGGAACGAGTTCGTGAATATCTTCCAGACGTTCACGAAGAGGGGCAAGCTCGATAGAAATCACTTTGAGCCGATAATATAGATCGAGACGAAACGTCTTGTCCTCAACCATGGCATTAAGGTCTCGATGTGAGGCGACGATAACACGGACATCGATCTTATGCGGCTTAGTATCTCCAATACGTGTAATTTCTTTTTCCTGCAGTACGCGGAGAAGTGCAACCTGCGCCGTAAGCGGCATATCACCAATTTCATCCAAGAAAATTGTCCCTTGATGGGCAAGTTCAAACTTGCCAGGTTGTCCACCTCGGCGAGCTCCTGTAAAAGCGCCGTCACTATAACCGAACAATTCGCTTTCCAGCAGGGAACTCGGTAAAGCAGCGCAGTTCAAGGCTATAAAAGGCCCTTGATTGTGAGGACTCAGATTATGGATCATCTGAGCGATGATTTCCTTACCGGTCCCGCTTTCACCTTGAAGGAGAATGGAAGAATGGGTTAAGGCTGCCCTTTGGGCTTTTTCTAAGAGCTGACGAGAAGCCGGACTACTCCCCACCCAAAGAAGAGCAGAAGGTTCTGAGGGAAGGTTTAGCTGTACAGTTCCAATCGCACCTAGGGATTTCCCTGATTCATCGGTTATCGGCGTAAGCTTGGAGACGATCTCATTACCTGTCGTGTTTTTTAAGTGAAGATCTAATTCCTTGTGATTAAGAACCCAGCCTTTGGGAGTGCTGAAGACCTCTTTGACGAGCTTGCCGATCACATCTTCACGTTTTCGACCCAGCAGCGAAGCGCCAGTACGGTTAATATTCGTGATGAGTCCATTAGGATCAATCGAGATAAATCCTTCCTGAAGCAATTCGGTCGCCAATTTTGCACCTTGCTGAGAGAAGCTGAGTTGGCGCTTAATATCTAAAGCGCGTAAGTTTTGTTCAATCATTTTTGCCCCCAGCATGGCGATTTCCAAGATGCGTTCTTGCCTGTTCCCGGTTTCACCGCTAATATCGATGACGCCGAGGGTATCCCCTTGGACTCCCACTATGGGGGCGGCGCAACAGGTTAAAAAATGATTTTCTTTAACATAATGTTCCCAGCCGGAAATGGTAATCGGGATATTTTCCGAAAGGGCTGTCCCGATGGCATTCGTTCCTTTCACGTCTTCACGCCAATTTGCGCCCGGAGATAGATGGATCCGCTGAGCTTTATTGACAAAAGGTCCATCTCCTTTAGCTTCGAGAATGAATCCGTTCTTATCACCGAGGAGGATAGTATAATTTGCGTTGATAAGTAATTGAAAGATATACGGTAAAATGGGTTCGGCAGCACGAATTAAGTCCTCTTGGGAATCGCGTAATTCGCGTAGGTGAGGTGCTGACAGGATCATATTTTGCGAGATATTTAAGTGGTTGACGTTATAGTTCAGACTTCTTTGCCAGGAGCGATATATTACAGGTGTGACTTCAGTTTCAATCATTTTACCTTTAAGAAACTTGTCCCAAGGTTCACTCATAACACCATTCTCCTTTATCACCGTTCTGAGCAGTAATAGCACGCGTTAAAGTCAGAATAGCATATCTATTCAGGCAAAACAACAGCTTGATTAGGGACCGTTGACTAGGACCTAGTATTGTGTTCCATTATGGTGCATTGCGATACACTTAGCTGTATCAAGAAGGGCAATTTAAAAAGGAAAAAGGAGCTATAAAGGGCTATAACCGATATTGGTAGCTTGGCATAATTCTTGCAATTAATTATTGTAAAGAAAACTGAAAAAAGTAATAAGGAGGAAAAGAAAATGGGCGGTTATACTGGAAAGATCCTACGAATCAATTTGACGGACAAAACGATTAAGACCGAAGCTTTAAATATGGAGCTTGCAAAAAAATATCTAAGTGGACGCGGTCTCGCTGGTAAAATGTTTACGGATGAGGTTCCGGCAGATGTTGAACCCTTTGCCCCTGAAAATAAATTGTTTATTTCGACAGGTGCTCTGACAGGAACCAATGCACCCACTTCGGGACGATTCATGGTTGTGACAAAGTCTCCGCTTAATAGTACCTTAGCTTCTTCAAACTCGGGTGGACATTGGGGACCTCAACTGAAGTTCGCCGGGTACGATATGCTCGTGCTCGAAGGGGCATCGGCTACCCCGGTCTATATCTCGATTAATGATGATCAGGTGGAGATCAAAGAT
The DNA here is from genome assembly GCF_035539115.1 of Desulfitobacterium sp. Lineage (GTDB taxonomy): Bacteria > Bacillota > Desulfitobacteriia > Desulfitobacteriales > Desulfitobacteriaceae > Desulfitobacterium_A. Next base: position 4,259 of record NZ_DATLJA010000050.1, read on the forward strand.
GCTGACCACGTCTGGGGAAAAGATGTTTATGAAACGTCGGCAATTCTTAAGCAAGAGTTTGGGGATGACCAGGCGAAAGTCTTAACAATCGGTCCTGCAGGTGAGAATTTGTCCTATATGGCTGCAGTCATGAATGACCTTTACCGTGCGGCTGGGCGAAATGGTGTCGGTGCAGTTATGGGATCGAAGAAGGTTAAAGGGATCATCGTGCGGGGTACCGGTAAGGTTGAAAATGCGGATCCTGAAGGCATGAAGACCGTTCTTAGTGGAGTGATGAAGAAGATCCGGGAAAATGGAGTTACAGGTCAGGGATTGCCTTCTTATGGAAGCGCCATCTTAGTTAATATTATTAACGAAAACGGGATTTATCCTGTTAATAATTTTCAGGGATCCTACGACCCTGACGCCGATAAAATTAGTGGCGAAACGATGACTGAAAAATACCTTGTTAAAAAACACCCCTGTTATCGTTGCCCGATTGCCTGTGGACGTTACTGCAAGTGGGATGAAGGCGAAGGTGGGGGTCCAGAATATGAAACCGTTTGGGTTTTTGGCTCGGACTGTGGAATTCATGATTATGATGCCATCCATCAAGCGAATGACCTTTGTAATAAGTATGGATTAGATACCATCTCCGTAGGCGGAACTATCGCAGCGGGGATGGAGTTAGTCCAACGTGGATTAATCAAGCCTGAAGAACTCGGTGGTACACCCTTAGAGTTCGGAAATGCGGCAGGAATGGTTGAGTGGGTTCGGAAAATCGCTTTTGCTGAAGGGCTAGGCGCGAAGATGACCTTGGGTTCCTATCGCTTTGCCGAAAATTACGGACTTCCTGAGCTATCTATGTCAGTTAAAAAACAGGAACTTCCGGCCTATGATCCACGCGGTGTTCAAGGGCAAGGCTTGGCCTATGCAACGAGTAATCGTGGAGGGTGCCATGTACGGGGTTATATGATTTCTCCTGAAATTCTTGGACTTCCAGAAAAGCTGGATCGATTCTCCATTGAGGGCAAAGCGGCTTGGGTCAAGATATTCCAAGACCTTACGGGAGTCATCGATTCGATTGGACTTTGCCTCTTCTCGTCGTTTGCCCTGGGTTTATCAGACTATACCCAACTCGTCAATGCCGTGACTGGGTTTAACTATTCGGACGAAGAACTCCTGAAATGTGGCGAAAGAGTTTGGAATATCGAACGTCTTCATAATTTACGTGTGGGCTACACGAAAGCAGATGACAGTCTGCCTAAACGTTTGCTTAAGGACCCAGTTGAGGATGGACCTTCCAAGGGACAGGTCTTTAGACTCGAAGAGCTTCTGCCTGAATATTACAGTGTCCGCGGCTGGAGTGAAGAGGGAATTCCTACCCCTGAGTATCTGAACGCTTTGAACATGTAATACTATAGTTTAAAAAATGATAAAAAGGGGACCTTTAGGGGTTCCCTTTTTAGAAAGGAGAATTGTCCATGCGCGTAACGATTAAGCTCTTTGCTACGTTCCGAGATGGTCGATTCAAGGTGGAGAGCAGAGAGCTGCCAGAGGAAAGCCAGGTCGGGGATGTGCTGCAAGCGTTAGGAATAGCTCCCAAAGAGGTGGCCATTTGTTTAGTGAACGGGCGAGACGCGAATGAATATTACACCCTAGGGGAGGGAGATACCCTCTCACTTTTTCCACCTGTAGGTGGAGGGTGAGAATAAAAAGGTATATAATTGTAAGTGGACAAGTGAGACTTGTCATCTGCATCACCAAGGCACTTGGCCAGGGGATAATTAATCGAGCAGATGAAAGGTGTATTGAATATGGGAAGCAGTAGTGAACTATTTAAGGTTAAAACCTTAGCCGAAGTGGTCGAAACCCTGAAACCGTATGTCCAGTCCTTCTATGAACGAATCGAAGAAATTCCGTTAACGGAATCCCTCGGTCGAATCTTAGCCAAGGATATTCAAGTGGTTGATCCTGTACCCCATTACCGTAAATCGACGGTGGATGGCTTAGCCGTAAGAGCGAGCGATACATTTGGGGCCAGTGAAAGTATGCCCGCTCTTATCCAGTGTCAGGGTGAGGTCTTCATGGGAATCGCCCCCGTGGATTCGCTCAAGCCAGGTGAAGGGATGCTTATTCCGACAGGGGGAATGCTCCCTGAAGGTGCGGATGCAGTCGTCATGGTTGAACATCTGGAAGAGTTCGGGCAAGGACTTGATGGGGTGGCCAAGCCGATCGCCCCAGGAGAAAATGTAATTGATATTGGTGAAGATCTGAGTGAAGGGGAAGTCATTGTCTCCCGGTATACGAAAATACGTCCTCAGGAAATGGGCTTGCTCGCTTCCCAAGGCATACTTTCGGTTCCGGTGCTTCCTCGCTTTAAAGTTGGAATTCTTTCTACAGGAGATGAAATTGTATCCCCTGAGGTCAGGCCAGCTCCTGCTGAGTCTCGGGATATCAACGGGTACGCCTTATTGGGACAGGCCTTAGCTGCGGGTGCTGAGGCGAAGTATTATGGAATCGTGAAGGATGATGCCGAGGCATTGCGGCAAACGCTCCAGAAGATGGTAGAGGAAAATGACGTGGTGCTCCTTTCCGGCGGAAGTTCGGTTGGGGTTCGTGATTTTTCAGCGCAGCTTATCGAAGAACTGGGGGAACCGGGCTTATTGTTCCATGGGATAGCCCTTCGTCCTGGGAAGCCTACGATTGGTGGAGTAGTGGAAGAAAAACTGATCTTCGGGTTACCGGGGCATCCTGCTTCAGCCATGGTCGTTTTTGAAAGTGTGGTTCGTCCATGGCTCGAGGCTTCTGTTCTGCGCAACCAAAGCTATCCTGAACCCGAGGGGACCTTGACTCAAAATATCTACTCAGGTACTGGACGCGAAGAATTTGTACGTGTGCGCATATTGCCTGAAGGTAAAGAGTGGCGCATTGAGCCGCTCCGCGGTAAGTCGGGCTTGATTCGGACGATGGTCCTGGCCGATGGGATTGTTCATATTGATTTAAATACCGAAGGAATCGAAGCGGGTAAACGCGTAAAGGTTCATATATTACGTTAGAAAGCCGCGAAAAGTAGGATATGCACCTGAGGGGGAAGAGTATGGAACGTCAAATTTATCTGGAGAATAAAACCTGGCAAGAGGGGCTGAAGCTGATGATGGAAAGGCTCGCAGCGACATCTTCTCCGGAAAATGAGCTTATTGATGTGAGGAGAACTTTAAACCGAATTACGGGTGAGATTGTAAGAGCGGAGCAAAGTTCGCCCCATTATCCTGCTTCGGCCATGGATGGTTATGCAATTCGAGCAAAAGATACATTTGGCATATCGGAACGTGAACCGCGTTGGCTTAAATGGGGGAGTGAAGCAATTCAGGTTGATACCGGAGATCCGCTTCCTGCTGGTATGGATGCTGTTGTGATGTTGGAAGAGGTATTGGAACAGGGTGAACGCGGGATTCTCCTTCAGAGCTCGGTTGTTCCCTGGGATAATGTGCGATCGGTAGGTGAAGATATTGTCGAAGGGGAAGTGCTCCTTCCTGTCAACCACAGGATTCGCCCCCAAGACCAAGGGGCTATGATCGCAGCCGGGGTTCTGGAGGTCTCAGTACGAAGGAAGCCTCGTGTAGGTATTCTCCCTACCGGAGATGAGATTCGTACTCCAGGTACGCTACTCGAGGCTGGGGATATCGTCGATAGTAACTCGACCGTCCTGGCTTCTCTTGTCGAGGAATGGGGGGGCGTGGGTAAGATTTGGCCGATTATCGCCGATCATCCTGAAGAATTGGAGAAAGCCTTACTCGAAATGGCGGAATCGCAGGATATTGTGGTGCTCATTGCCGGATCTTCGCAAGGACGGGATGATTATACCTCCCGGATCATTGAAAAGTATGGGGCTGTGTATCTCCACGGCGCAGCGATTAAACCCGGAAAGCCTGTTATTTTAGGAGAGGTTCAGGGCAAGCCAGCGATTGGGATTCCTGGTTATCCTGTATCTGCCTATATTACTGCCCAACTTTTTCTTGAGCCTTGGGTTAAGTATTTGCTCGGGATATTAAAGGGAACATCCTCAACGATAGATGTCGTGGTCACTAAAAAAGTTTTTTCGACTCTCGGTAGTGAGGAATTTGTGCGCGTTAAGGTGGGCAAGGTCGGAGAACGTTGGATTGCAACTCCTCTCAACCGTGGGGCGGGTGTAACCATGAGTTTAGTTCGCGCAGATGGGATACTTCGCGTTCCCCGTTTGCAGGAAGGGTTTCATGAGGGAGAGACTGTTCCCGTTGAGCTTTTGCGGCCAGTGGAGGAATTAGGAGAAACCCTCGTTTGCATCGGGTCCCATGATTTAGCGCTGGATATTTTAAGCAGTCATCTCAAAGCGCGGGGAAGAAATGAAGCGATCGCTTCTGCCCATGTCGGAAGTTTGGGTGGACTCCTGGCTTTGCGCAAAGGTGAAGCGCATTTTGCAGGAATCCATCTTCTGGATCCGGAGACTGGAGATTATAATCGGTCATACATTGAACGGCTTTTACCCGGCCGTGATATTGCCTTAATGAATTTGGTTTATCGCACCCAGGGGTTAATGGTTGCCAAGGGGAATCCCCTTAACTTAACAAGACTTGAAGATTTAACTCAGCCCGGAATCCGTTTTATCAACCGCCAAGGCGGTTCCGGAACAAGGGTGCTTTTAGACTACTTACTCGAGCAAAAAGGAATCTCCAAGAAGGACATCCTGGGCTATGAACGGGAAGAATTTACCCATCTTAATGTTGCCGTCGGGGTTGCTTCAGGGTCAGCTGATGTTGGCCTAGGGATTCAGAGCGCAGCCCAATCGCTAGGTCTTGATTTTATCCCGATTGGGGAAGAACGATATGATCTGGCTATCCCGAGTGAATTTCTCGAAGACTTAAAAATGCAAGCGTTGATCGCAGTCGTTCATAGTGATGTGTTTAAAGAAGATGTGATGAAGCTTGGTGGATATGACGTGCGTGATATGGGGAAATTTGTCCGGTAAAAAGATAAATAAACAGAGGTACTTATCAAGCATTGATGAGTACCTCTGTTTCGCTTCTTCGTCCTCAGCGTTCCAAAAAGGTACAGTGTATCGTGTGCTACTGCGCTGATATGGAGCAAATTGGGAGTCTACTTTAAATAAAAAACGTTGTGCGGGAAAGATAAAAGTCTAATTTGTCTGAAATTTCGGTATTGTAGACCTATTCTGAATAGCATCCTTAAATGGCACGGTTTTTGCAATAAGATAAAGGCAAATACCATCGCATTAAAAAATTTAAGGAGGCCAAGATTATGAGTGTTGTTCATCAAGTTTATGGCTATTTTATGCCAACCGTTAACCTTATGGGAGCGGGTGCTGTCCAAGAAGCAGGAAAACAAGCGAAAATCCTAGGTGGAAAAGTTGCTCTTTTAGTCACAGATGCTTTCCTCGACAAATCAGGAATGTCCAAGCAAATAGCGGATATCATTGAGGCTGAAGGGGTTAAGGTTGCAATCTACCCCGGTGCGGAGCCTAATCCGACAGACAAAAATGTTCATGATGGGGTTGCGGTTTTCGAAAAAGAAGCCTGTAATATGATTGTTTCCTTAGGTGGGGGTTCCTCGCACGATTGTGCTAAGGGTATTGGCCTGGTTACAGGAAATGGCGGTAACATTCGAGATTTCGAAGGCGTCGATCAGTCCAAAAATCCTATGGTGCCCATGATTGCAATCAACACTACGGCTGGGACAGCCAGCGAAATGACCCGTTTCTGCATTATTACAGATAGTTCGCGCCACATTAAAATGGCCATCGTTGACTGGCATACGACTCCGAATGTCTCCATCAACGACCCCTTATTAATGATGGGAATGCCGGCTTCCTTAACTGCAGCTACAGGAATGGATGCGTTAACTCATGCGGTCGAAGCTTATGTTTCGACGGCTGCGACACCGGTCACGGATTCGGCAGCCTTGATGGCTATGAAACTAATCAGTAAGTACCTTCGGCGAGCAGTGGCCAATGGTAATGATTTCGAAGCACGGGATCAAATGGCCTATGCACAATTTATGGCAGGAATGGCCTTTAATAATGCAAGCCTAGGGTATGTTCATGGGATGGCTCATCAACTCGGTGGCTTCTATAATCTTCCTCATGGTGTATGCAATGCCATTCTTTTACCTCATGTCTCTCGTTTCAACCTCATTGGTAATGTAGAACGTTTTGTAGATATCGCTGAAGCACTCGGTGAAAATGTTCAAGGCCTGTCGGCACGGGAAGCTGCTGAAAAGGCTCTGACTGCGATTACTACGTTGTCGAAGGATGTAAATATTCCGAGCGGTCTTACAGAACTCAATGTAAAAGAAAAAGATCTTAAATTGATGGCTGAAAATGCGATGAAGGATGCGTGCAGTGCCACAAATCCTCGGCTAGCCACTTTAGAAGATGTCATTCAAATCTACAAAAACGCATTTTAATCGATTAGAGTTTTAGAGCACCAAAAAAGCGAACCGAAGTTTTCAAACTTTTGGTTCGCTTTTTTATTGTTTATTAACCGGAAATGAAGCTTGCCCGTTTCGTAGTTCGCCAATGAGCAAGAAATTGATCGACCTCAGGGGTCTGCGGGGTTGCTAAAAGAGTGGCGGGAGCAGCATCAGCAACAATCTGACCTTGCATTAGAATTAAGGCTCTTTGGGTTAGCCGTTCAATGTCTTCAAAATCATGACTGACCACGACCGTCGTGATTTGGGTTGAATGGAAAATATCCGCAAGATCGGTCCTTAAGGCTTCCTTGGTTGGGGCATCTAAAGCGGAGAAGGGCTCGTCGAGAAATAGAACGTCTGGATTTAAGACCAAAGCCCGAGCTAGACTTACTCGTTGGGCTTCTCCTCCCGAAAGAGAGCGGGCAGGCTGTTTCGCAAGCTGGGCGATCCCCAACTGCTGAAGCCAATACATGATGCGTTCGCGAATTTCGCGCTTCGGGATAGACCGAATTTTTAAACCGACCGCAATGTTTTCCCAGACGCTAGTGTTAAGTAAAAGAGCATCTTGAAAGACGATGGCGATTTTGCGGCGGATATCGAGGGGAACCGATTTGGGGAGCGGCTGCCCTTGAAAACACAGCTCGCCAGAGGTTGGGGCTTCGAGAAAAGCGAGGATTTTGAGCAAACTGCTTTTTCCCGACCCATTAGGACCGACGAGTCCTAGGCATTCCCCGGGATGTAGCTCAAAATTGATATGTTCGAGAATGGCTTTCTCGTTTTTGTGCCAACAAAGGTTTTGCGCTCTCAGCATCAATCTAGGCTCCTTGTTTTTTTTGCTGGAGAAGAGTTAAGAAGAGTGTGATGAAATAGGCGAGCAGAGAGAGAATAATGCTCAAGGCGATGGCGATGTCAAAGTTCCCCTTAGAAACTTCAAGGACCGTCGCAGTAGTTAACACGCGGGTCTGATCTTTAATGTTTCCACCGACAGCCATTGAGGCACCAACTTCGGAGACAACAGCGCCGAAACCAGCAATGATTGCAGCCATAATTGAAAAACGAACTTCTTTGAGAAGGAGCCAGAGATACTGCAGACGAGTGGTACCGAGCGCCTTTATTTGCAGTCTGAGTTTGGGATCCGTTTGTTGAAGGGCGGCACTCGTTAGGCCCACAACCAGCGGGGAAGCGATTATGGCTTGAGCAATGATCATGGCGATCGGGGTATACATAATGTCTAAGTACCCGAAAGGTCCGGAACGCCAAAGAAAGATCGAGACCCAGAGACCCACAACCACAGGGGGTAAGCCCATTCCCGTATTGACCAGGCTCAAGAAGAATTGACGGCCTGGAAACTCCTTTAAGGCTAGTAAAGTACCTAAGGGAATACCGATCAAGAGGCTGATGAAGGTAGCGGTACCAGAGACTTTAAGGGTTAATAAGGTGATTTTTAAGACCTCGGGGTCTCCGGTCAAGAGGAGATGAAAAGCTGCAAGAATCCCCTGCCCAATCATTTCCATCAGATTTCATCCCCTTCAAAGTTACTAGGTTGTGTTACTTGCCTAAATCCTCCATTTTTTTACCTGCATCAGGGAAGAAAAGAGCTTGGCCAACTGTATCCTTACCAAATTCTCCGATGGTTTTTTGGGTATCAGGATCGAGCATGAAATTGACGAACGCTTTAGCTCCTTCTTGATTCACCTTCGGGAACTTTTCGGGGTTGACTTGACCTACGTGATAAATATTAAGCAAAGCAGCTTCTCCTTGGACCAGGATCTCAAGTTTAAGATTTTTTTGATTGGCGAGGAAGGTAGCGCGATCAGTGAGGGTATAACTTGCTTTATCCGAAGCCATGGTTAACGTTTGTCCCATGCCAGAGCCAGTTTCTTGGTACCATTTTCCGGCGGGTTTGAGGTTTGCTTTAGCCCAAAGGGATTTTTCCATTGTATCTGTTCCTGATCTATCCCCGCGGGACATAAAAACGGATTGACTCGCTTCAATGGCTTTAAAGGCTTCGACTGAAGTTTTCATCCCTTTTATCTTGGCAGGGTCAGAAGCGGGTCCGACAAGAACAAAGTCATTATGCATAACGAGGTTATAATTGATCATGGTTTGATTATCGACGAGTTTCTTTTCAGAACTGGGGGCATGGACTAAGAGGACATCGGCGTCTCCTTTTTCACCCATCGCCAGGGCTGCGCCTGTGCCGACGGCAACTGTTTTGACTGTATAACCGGTCTTTTTTTGAAATTCTGGAATAAGGACTTCCAGTAGTCCGCTATCCTGGGTACTTGTGGTGGTTGCTAAAATAAGGTTGGGATTGGCTGGAGTTGGGGTTGAAGCGGCTTGAGGTTGTGGAGTTTGAGTTGTGCCACAACCAGTCAAAGCGAGAACGAGAATAACGAGGGTTGCCAAGAGTGTGGAAATCGTTTTGCGGGATTTTATTTTCTTTAACATGAGTTTAACTCCTCTCTTTTGGGGAAACATTTTTTCTTGCTTATTTCTTTATATGAGCTCACGAAATCTTTAGCTGGATTTAGACGGCTAGCTCTGGTAAAGGATTTTGCCAGTTGTGGAGGTATCATACCCGACTTGACGCTCAATTGCGTTATGGAAGGCGGGAGAGCTCAATATTTTTAAGATATGTTGATAAGCTTCGACCGGGATTTTTTCATGTAAGAGGACAAGATCGTAGCGCTCATGAAAAAGCGGGATGAAATCAAGCCCCATTCGGTGAGCAGCGGATTGGACACCGATCCCTACATCGGCTTGGTCGTTAGCGACACAACTTGCGATATCCAAATGAGTATTCACTTCTTGCGAATAGCCTTGGATCTCAGCGGGAGAGATTTTGGCCTCATGTAAATAGGAATCGAGCTTGAGCCGTGTTCCTGATCCTTTTTGACGGTTCATAAAACGCAAGCCTTTGTGGGTTAAATCTTCCCAAGACTTAATTCCCCAGGGGTTGCCGGGCTGGACGATGAAGCCTTGAACGCGCTTGACCAAGTTAATAAGGGTCACGGGTTCACCCGGTAGAACATAGTGGACAAAAGGAAGATTATATTCTTGGGTCTGATCATCCCAAAGGTGAATTCCCGAAATCTGGGCTTGATTATGATAAAGCGCCATCAGACCTTCCATGCTTCCTTTGAATTCTAGATGAAGTTCCAAAGGAGCTGAAGAATGTTTCCAGAAATCGGCGAAAAGTTCAACGACAGGTTCATGGCTGCCGATGAAAACTAAATCCTGCGCTGGCGTTTCTAATTTTACTACTGGATCAATAATCGCGTGATTCTGTTCCTGAGTAGTTTCATGAAGTGAATTAAATAGCGAATCAGGATCAATTCTAAGCTGCCTTCCAATTCGCTGTGCGGGAATCTCTCCCCGTTTAATCAATTCATAAATCGTGTATTTTGATACTTTAAGAAGTTGGGCTGTTTCTTCAACCGTAAGGGGATGGGGACCTTTCATCAATAAGCTCCTTTCTCACAGATATTCTAAGAATAAGATAGACTATTCAAATAATCAAGGGGAAAGTGAAAGGATTATTAGTTTTAGTATGAATTAGTTTATTTTAGTAGGATCTAGTTTGATTCGGCTATGCTTGGTTTAAACTTAGTGAGTCAAGTCCAAAGTTCACGTAAAGTTCACTTTTCCCTCATAGTCTTACCACAACTTTCCGTTATTCTATAAATGTAATCTTTTTCAAAAAGTCCTCCTTCCTTCTATAGCCCCTTAGGCGTAACCGCTTAAGGGGTAATTTATTTTTGCAATAAAGGAATCTAAGACAAGAGGATTTTACGCCTAGGTAGAGAATTTTTAAATTAGGAAGAGAAAGAGTCGAGAAGATCTTAGATCGAGAGGGGAGATAATGATGGAATTTTTGGAGATTGTTCAAAAGCGAAGAAGTTTACGCTCGTATGCATCCACTCCAGTGGAACCGGAAAAATTAAACTATGTTCTGGAGTGCGCCCGGCTGGCTCCCTCCTGGAAAAACATGCAATGTTGGCGGTTCATCGTGGTTAGAGATCCAGAACTTCGGCAAGCTTTAGCAGAGACAATGACGGAAGCTAATCCTGGACGCAAAGTTCTCGTCCAAGCGCCGATGGCGATCGTGCTCTGTGCTGTACCGAGTGAGTCAGAGGTCTGGGAAGACAAGGATTTCATGATGCTTGATGCAGGTTTAGCCATGGAGCATCTTGTTTTAGCCGCCACTGAGCAGGGGTTAGGAACCTGCTGGGAAGGTTGGTTCCATGAAGACAAGGCGCGTAAGGTTCTTCAGGTTCCTGAAGATGTGCGCGTGGTCGCGTTTACGCCGTTAGGATATGCGAGTGAAGAGAGACGTCCGCGGCCTCGGAAAAGTATCGACGAAATCGTTTTCAATGAAAAATGGGGTGAAGCCTAAAGGAGAAGGGAATGATTGCATCGGTACCCACATCGATTGCTATCCATGGAACAATTATTCCTTATGAAGAACGTAAGAATTCTCGGTCAAAACGCCTGAGCATTCGTGTCGGACGAGACAGGGTGAGGGTAACCGTACCCTGTCGGGCGACTCAGCGGGAGATCCGTGAATTCGTGAAGGCAAATCAGGACTGGATTTTAGCTCACTGGTTAAAAATTCAGGAGAAGCTAGAAAAGGTCCTTGAACGGCAATACCGAGATGGAGAAAGCCTTCCTGTATTAGGTCAGAGTATCCTACTCCAGATCTTGAAAACGAATCGGAAAATGATCGCGCTACGCTATGATGAGGGCGAAAAAAGGGTAGAGATTCGATTGCCTGAAATGATGGCACCTGAGCATCAACGAGACGCCATCAAAGAAATCCTCGAGAAGTGGCTGAAAATTAAAGCCCGTGAAGTTTTCCAGGCTAAATTAACTAAATTAAGCGTCCAAATGGGCGTACATTATAGGGAGTTTCGACTCAAGGAACAGAAAACCCGTTGGGGTAGTTGTTCAAGTAAAGGAAATATCAATTTAAACTGGCGAGCTATCATGGCGCCGGAGCCGGTTGTTGATTACCTCGTCATTCATGAGCTAGCTCATCTAAAGCAGATGAACCACTCCCCTGCCTTTTGGGACTTTGTGGGTCAATATTGCCCAGAGTATGGCGCTTGCCGTCGTTGGTTAAAGGTAAATGGCGAAAGACTGATCCTTTAAAGGAGAGTATAAATGACGAATGAATACCTGTGGCTCGAAACATCTCAGGCTGTTAAGGTCTTCTATCGTGAGGTGCATCCGAACGGAGAAAAGGGAATAGTCATGATTTGTCACGGGTATGGGGAACATTCGGGGTATTATCTAGACTTGATGCAATTTCTAGTTAAGCATAGCTATGGTGTGTATGCGTTAGATCATCGTGGGCATGGTCGCTCTGAGGAGGAACGGGGGCATCTGGAGAGATTCGAGTTTTTCCTTGAGGATTTAGATATTTTGGTGAATTTCGCTCGCGAGAAACATCCAACGCTTCTAATCTATATGTTTGGTCATAGTATGGGTGGGCTTATTGCGTTCCATTATGGGATTTTATACCCGGAGAAACTTGACGGGCAGATCTTTTCTGGTGCAGCTGTAGGAATGCCGGCGGGGACCTCCTTCATTCCGGGATTTTTGTTTAGATTTCTGAATAAACGCTTCCACCACCATAAAATTTATCAAGTGCTTTCCCATCGAGCTACGCGTAACCTTGAGCTTCAAGAAAAATCTAAGGCGGATCCGATGCTTCTTAAATACGCCACAGTTGGCTTTTACTACGAGTTTATCTATCGCGGAGTCATCGGGGCCAAGAAGGGGGCGGGGAACTATCGGCTGCCGTGCCTTTTCTTGCATGGACGTGCGGATCGGATTATCCCCTATCAGTCCTCCCCTTACATTTTTGGACGGATTTCCTCACAAGATAAAGAATTGAAGATCTATGACGGACTCTACCATGAGCTAATTCAAGAACCTGAGCGGGAAATGGTTTTGGGGGATATTCTTAACTGGCTTGAGAAGAGAGTAATAAGCATAAAAAAGCGTGAACCGGGTCAATCTGAATGACCTGGTTTACGCCTTTTTTGTACTAACAGAAAGTATAAATTTTTGGCAGATAAACTCTAAGTGCAACCAGCGGTTTCGCTTTCCTACGATGAATGCGGTTAAGTTCGGCAGGATAAGGCGACTAAGGCCACCGCTTTGGCGCTGACCAAGTCTTCTATATC
>NZ_DATLJA010000051.1:0-17097 GCF_035539115.1 Desulfitobacterium sp.
CTGAGTTAATCGGACCATGCCAAAGCTAAACTGGTGTTTACCCCCGATATGCATCGCGTGCGTCTTCGCTCCCGCTCGTTCACAAAGCCGTGCCAGTTCATAAACTCCAATAATAGGCGCACCCGTCCGTTTCGAAATTTCAATCGCATCTCCTAAATGATCCGAATGGCCATGCGAGACGAGAATTCCATCGAGACTTTTAATATCTTCAGAGCGGATATCTGCCATTGGATTCCCCGTTAGAAACGGATCAATTAATACCCGTCCCTCATTTCCTTCAATTTCAAAACAGGAATGACCATGAAAGTGAATTTCCATTTTTGATTTCCTCCTATTTGTATATAAGTAGCGATTGTAGCTTTTCACGCATCCGTTCACTTGCATCTCCAGGGCTGCCTCACTTGCTTCCAAGGCAGCTTTGCCAACCCTTCTGCTTACTGCAAGTGCGTCGCTCCTGCAAATCCTGAACAGTCCAGTGAACTGTTCGCCCGAAGGTTGCGCCCGCGACATCAGGCCCTCCATGGCCAAGCCCTCGGCGACGCTGTCCTTCGGAAGCTTTGTTCGTCTCATCCCCTTCGAGGATAAGTCAACTAAGGCTTGCATTTCGTTCCTCAACTCAAGCCAAGTTTCCTATAATGCCCCTCCGAAGAAATCGTTCACTTCTACGCGAAAAGCTACGATTTCGGGTCTTTTAGGTTCTTTCGTAGTAGTCTTGACAAGCAATTCTTCGAAGCGAGTTACGAGTACAGAAAGTGAGGACTCTACGTGAGCAGATACCAAGCTTGGGCAAAACCGCTCTTACTTTAGCGGGACGAGTCACACACGAAAGCCTCCGGTGACAAAATTCTCCGGTGGAGAGTTTTGACCAAGCCGCATGCCTCAGAAAATTGCTTACCGGCGTAGGGTCGGGTTTCGCCCAAGCCGCCTGCTCAAAAGGCTAGCTCAACGGCGACGGGTCGTGACTCGCTGACACTGAGCCAAACAAGTGCGCTAGTTTTCATGACTATCGGGAAGGCGAATTGGAGGGCGATGACACAGGACGTGTCAAGTGTCGCGGGTACCAAGGAACAAGTGCGATTGACCGGCCAAGGTCAATCGGGCGAAAACACGCAACCATCCCGCAGCTTGCATTAAGCAGTTATGCCCTTAGCTTGGTCTGCAAGCGTACGTCCGAGCGTCTGTAACGTAACTCCGCTTGCAAAACTTTGATTACCCTTGTTTATATGCTTGTAACGTCGTCCATAATTCCGGGTAACTTAGATTCATTTCCCAAAGGGCAACTCCTTTAATTCCTCGGCGGGTCGCCAGATCCAACTTTTCCTTTAAACTCCGCACATCTTCGAAGTAGACCGTATGCTGTTTTCCTTCGCTTTCATAGCGGAAAAAGGTGCTATGCTGTTGGGCATCCCATCGTAAGGGAGCGCCAAAACGACGAGCTAGCTCTGTTGCGCGGCGATGGCTAACCACTTTCGCCCTATTTCCTTGAACCCAGTCATACCCATAAAGAGGAACTCCCAAATTGACCTTTTGAGTTGGAATATTGATCAATGCATAATCTAGGACCTGATTCACCCAGGGTAAAGATGCCACCGAGCCGGGTGGACTTCCCGGCCAATGTTCTTCATAGGTCATCAAGACGATCTCATCTACAATTTGCCCCAACGCCTGATAATCAAAAGCACCTTTCCAAATATCTGTTGAATCCTCTCCCGTTTTTGCTGGAACATCCATGCTAACCCAATAGTTTTCTTGTTTCAAGCGCATGGTCCAATTATAGATAAATTGTGTGTAGAGATTTCGGTCCTGTACTGCAGCTTTCTCAAGATCAAGATTGACGCCGTCCAAACGATACTGGTTTAATAAATTCCGTATATTCTGATAAACCCGGGTGGAAAACGCCGGGTCTCGAACAAGCTGAGAAAGCAATGCCGTAGAAAATTGCCCATCTGCCCTTAGATTCGTAATAACCACCAAGGCTTTAGTTCCAAGATGATGGGCCTCATTGATAAGCTTACGGCTCGGATGTCCCGATAACTCCCCATTCTCCTGAATCGAAATCTCGAAGAACGCAATTTCATCTAAAAGATGTCCGTAGCGTTGAAAATAGGAATAAGCTCTTTCTCGTTCTGTCAGCCCATTATAAAACCCAAAAAGACTCAGAGCCATAGATCTTCCCCCTTCCAAAGTAGTTTATGCAACAGGAAGGGGGAAAGTTTCCTTTAAGTGTCTTACGTTTTCTTAATTACTTACTGTGTCTCCGCGTAAATACCGTCAGCACCCGTGTTCGACGCAGCATAATCACGAGCAAGAACGCGAAATCCGCGATCAGTAATAGTGCTGCCCAAATCCAGGAACCCATCGCTCCTAGAACTGCGACGAGTCCAAAACAAGCACTCATCGCATAGAGTACGAGTACCGCTTGCCTTTGGGACAATCCCGCATCAAGCAAGCGGTGATGCAGATGCCCCCGATCGGCAGTCGCAATCGAATGTCCATGAAACTTGCGGCGGATAATGGCAAAGGTGAGATCCGTAAGCGGCATACCGAGGACAAGTAACGGGAAAACCAAACCGAGAACCGTGGCTGTTTTCAACAAGCCATAGAGCGAAATTCCGCCAATGATATAACCCAAGAACATACTCCCGGTATCTCCCATAAAAACCTTAGCCGGATAAAAATTATAAAAGAGAAATCCCAGGGCCGAACCCGCTAAGGCTAAGGTTAGATGCGCCGGAACAAGCATGTTAATTCGGTTCGCCGACCAGAATAAAAGGATTGCCGCCATGAAACAGATTCCTGCAGCCAACCCATCAAGTCCATCTGAAATGTTCACGGTATTGACCAGTCCGATCACCCAAAAAATCGCGAGCAGACCGCCCAACCACCCCATATTGATTTCTCCTAAAAAGGGTAGCGAGATCTGATCCATCGAAAAACCGAAAAATACAAGAACTGCGGCTGCGGCAATCTGCCACATAAGTTTGGTCAAAGGCCGCATGTCTTTAATATCGTCCCAAAGTCCAACTCCCACGATCATCGTACTTCCGATGAATAAACCGGTGAGCTGCGAATTCCAGGTTTGCGTGAACACAACAGCAACCCAAAACGCGAAATAGATCGCTAGTCCTCCAATTCGGGTAACCGGCCTTTTATGAACATGCCGTCCTCCCGGGATCGCAATGGCACTCCATCGATGACCTAAGATCATCGAAATAGGAGTGGTCAAGGTTGCAATCACCAGGGCAATTATAAATGTCCAAACAAAACTCATCATTCAACCTCCGAAGTCTGCTGGAAACCGAATTTTACCTTGTGGGAATGCCTTATTCTCTGTCAAAACATGCTTCCAGTTTAAACAATATTCTTCGTGTACTAACGCGTAAAAGCTACAAAGACTGATCTTTTCTTTTGAATGATTTAGATAAGGCCAGGATATCCCCATTGACGCAAAGCCTCATACGTGATCACTGCTACTGAGTTCGATAAATTCAAACACCGCGCATTCGGAAGCATCGGCAATCGGATCGCAGTTTCCGGATATTTAGCTAAAATTTCAGGAGCTAGCCCCTTCGTCTCTTTTCCAAATAAGAAGTAGCTATTCTGTTCAAAATGAACATCCGTATGGGCACGGGCACCTTTTGTCGTTGCCAAATAGCGTGTCCCCGTAGGATTCATTTCTTCAAATTCAGCAAAGTTTTCATAGATATGAAGATCAAGCTGATCCCAATAATCCAAACCGGCCCGTTTCAAATGCTTATCCGTAATTTCAAAACCCAGGGGCTTGACAAGATGAAGAGTTGCCCCGGTCACCGCACAAAGACGGGCTACATTCCCGGTATTAGGGGGAATCTCCGGTTCAACCATAACGATATTTAACATTAACTCCTGCAGTCCTTTCCTTCTAGCTATGACAGCCTGAACAATTGCCACCACAATGTGACGAGCAACCTTCATTACCACTAGCTCCGGCTAAACCCGGACTCGCAAAACCAGAAATTTGCCGCATGAGCCCGAGATGGTTACACTGGGAGCAGGCTAAGTCCTGTCCTTTTTCGCCCATTTTACACAGTTTCGTTGACTTTGTTCCGCAATTTGGGCATTTAAATTCATAGATTGGCATTTCCCAACCTCCATTATTTCGAAGTTGTCCTTACTCGTCTCTATATTATACCCTAAATTAGCGTTGATGCCCAAATTTTGTTTTCTATATCTTGTGATAGAATAGGCACCATGATATGATGTGTTATATATCAAAAATTCAGTTTTTGCTGAAAGGAGGAGCCTCTTGTGTTTTCGAACGAAGACCGTAACTTACTCGAGCTTATTTCTCAGGATAGCCGTCAAACTCCAGAACAACTGGCCATCCAAACCGGATTATCAATAGGATATATAGAAAACCGTATTCAGCAGTGGGTTGAGGATCGGATCATTATTTACCGTCCTCTCGTAAATTGGGAACGCACTGGAGATCAGTATGTTTCAGCCCTCATCGAGGTCAGAGTTATTCCGCAACGCGGATTTGGCTTCGATAGAATCGCCAAACGTTTGCAGAAGTTTCCAGAAATTAAAGCGGTTTACCTCATGTCTGGGGGATTTGACCTCACTCTGATGATTGAAGGAAAAACGATGCAAGAGGTCGCTCTTTTCGTTGCCGAAAAGCTCGCCCCGCTTGAGCATATTCAAAGCACTGCCACTCATTTTGTTCTTCGTCGCTATAAACAAGACGGTGTAGAACTAATGGGAGAGGAAGAAGCCCTTGCACGGCTTGTGGTTTCCCCGTGAAGGAATATCTTTCACCCGTGGCGAGAAATCTTCCTCCTTCGGGAATCCGTAAATTCTTTGATTTAGTTTCAACGATGAAAAACGTTATTTCTCTTGGCGTTGGGGAACCTGATTTCGTGACACCTTGGACCGTTCGGGAGAGTGGTATTTTCTCGCTCGAGCAGGGGAAAACGATGTATACCAGCAATTCCGGTCTCATTGAACTGCGTAATGAACTCTCCTATCATATCGCCCATGATATGGGGATCGAGTATGCTCCTGAGGATGAGATTCTCATTACAGTTGGTGCCAGTGAGGCCGTCGATCTGGCAATGCGCGCACTTCTTAGTCACGGCGATGCTGTTTTAATTCCGGATCCAGCTTATGTTTCCTATGCCCCGTGTGCCACGCTGGCGGGGGCTGAGGTCAACTATGTCCCGACCCACGCGGAAGATGGCTTCCGGTTAAGAGTAGCGGACTTGGAAAAAGCCTATACTCCAAATTCAAAATTATTAGTCCTGTCCTATCCCAATAATCCAACAGGTGCCATCATGACGCACGAGGACTATTTACCGATCGCCCGTTTTGTTGCCGAGCATGATCTTATTGTTTTATCGGATGAAATCTATTCTGACCTGACCTATGAAGGAACGCATACGGCGTTTGCAAGCTTACCCGGAATGAGAGATCGGACTTTACATATTAGCGGTTTCTCTAAATCCTATGCCATGACTGGCTGGCGGATCGGCTACGCGGCAGGAAATACGGACTTTATTCAAGCAATGACTCGAATCCACCAATATACAATGCTTTGTGCACCGATTACGGCTCAATTCGCTGCTCTGGAAGCCTTGCGCTCCGCTGGCAAGGCGATGGCGGAAATGGTTGCCACTTATGATCGGCGGCGTCGGTTGATGGTTCATGGTTTCCAGAAAATGGGACTTCAATGTTTTGAACCTCTCGGAGCCTTTTACGTCTTCCCCAACATTTCGGCCACCGGTTTGAACTCTGAAGAGTTCGCCGAACAACTTCTTCAAGAAGAAAAGGTTGCTGTTGTTCCAGGTACTGCTTTTGGCCCGTCCGGCGAAGGGCATATTCGTTGCTCTTATGCCTATTCAACAGAGCAACTGCAAGAAGCATTAAAACGAATGGAACGTTTTGTGCATAATAGAATATAAGCATTAAAGGAAAAAGGAGTTCGCTTTTAATCAGGAAAGCGGACTCCTTCTTCTATTTCTTCATCTATCTATCTATCTATCTATCTATCTATTTATTTATTCTTTACTGCTAACTTCCTTATTTCCTCTCGTTAATTCAGCTCGAAGAAGGAGAGGCAGCGCTTCATTTTCCTTGTTCTCTTTTAGCCAGGGAATTCGTCTTTCATCCTGTAGATTCTCCATGATCCGATAAGCGTTTCTCTGTAAAACTGCCTTACCGCGCCACCCAGCAGCAGTCATCCGGAACTGCTCGTTGAACTTGGCTTTCGTCAACGTCAACACTTCATACAGATCCACGCCCCGACCGGGACTCACTCCATTGTTCCTATCCCTGTCATTCTTACTTTCACTTTTGTTTTTGTTCCATTCGTTTTCATTACCACTTCTACAACAACTTCCGATTTCGCTCCTGTTTTCACCCTCTGATTCTGAGTATACCCCTCCTTCCTCACGTCTTATGAACCCTTGATTATGTGGGCACGCTTCCTGGCAGGAATCACAGCCAAAAAGCCGCTGACCTATGCTTTTCCCTTGCTCGTCGGTTAGGCTTTCTTTACTCTGCGTCAGGTAGGATATACATTGGTTAGCTGCAAAATGTTCCTTCCCTAAAACTTGAGCAGGACAGGCCTGAATACAATTTTGACACGTACC
This sequence comes from Desulfitobacterium sp., assembly GCF_035539115.1. Taxonomy (GTDB): domain Bacteria; phylum Bacillota; class Desulfitobacteriia; order Desulfitobacteriales; family Desulfitobacteriaceae; genus Desulfitobacterium_A. The sequence goes on from NZ_DATLJA010000051.1 coordinate 6,630, forward strand.
ACACTGATTGAACAGTGGCTCATCCTGAGGAAGCTCTTGATCAAGAAGCAATAATGCGAGAGTAACAAATGAACCCACCACGGGAAGAATCAGCTGTTGGTTTCGTCCCGCCCAACCTAGGCCCGAGCGCATCGCAAATCCGCGTTCATTTAAAGGACCTGTATCCACTTGAAAATGAGGTGGCTGGGAAGGCCAATCCGCTTCCATTAACTTTTGAACAAGCTCTTCCAGCCTTACTCGTAGCACTCGGTGGTAATCCTCCCCCACTGCCGAGCGGGCAATCACCCCTTCTTTTTCTTTCGGTCTCGAAGTCGTGGGTAAAGGATAAGCCAAAACGACTACCGTTTTGCACTCTGCCCAAACGGCTTGCGGATCCGTTCGGAGCGTGACATTAGCTTCCACAAAAGGGGTAGAATACCCCTCTTGTTCACGGTCCTCTAAATAGTGGGCTAATTCCGTAAGGGGCTGACCTCCTGTAAAGCCAATTTTTATAAAACCTAAACTTTCCGCAAATTCGCGAAGACGTATTTTCCAGGAGAGTTGTTCATTTATTTCGATTGTTGTCCCCCCTCCGATTTACTTAGACGCCCGAAAAAAAGCATAGGTCATTGGTTCCCCTTCATGCAAAAGTTCCGCTTTAACAACATCAGCTAGAAACAATGTATGTGTTCCTGCGTCAAGCTGCCCAATAACTCGTGCTTCAAGGGTTGTGAGGACATCATCTAGTAACAGGAATCCATTTTCCCCACGATGAGCGTTAACTCCCTCGAACTTGTTAATTCCTCGTCCAGAGCGGTAACCAAATCCACGCGCAAGGTCATGTCCTTTTTGATCTAAAATAGATACGCCAAAACAGCCACTCTTCGAGATTAGTTCATGGGTGTAGTTATTTTTATTGATGCCAATTGCGATGCGGGCCGGGTCTGAGGTAATCTGAAAACACGTATTCGCACATTGTCCATTATCTTTCCCTTCATACTGAGCGGTAATGATAAAAAGTCCATAGGATATTCGATAAAGTGATTTACGAATTTCTTCTTCGGGAGTTAAATCCTGAGCTATTGGTTTCACCTCGGTGTGCGGCTTCTCTTGAGAAACCGGTTCAGACGATTCATTGATAGCCTCAAAAAAACTTCCATCAACACCACAAATCGGGCATACATCTGGTGGATTATCTCCCGTATGAATATAGCCACATACAGTACAACGCCATTGTTTTTCCAATATTTATTCTCCCCTTTCAACATAATAATACTAATTCTATGTTTTAGTTCGAATTCCTATTAAGTAAAGCTAACTTTAGAACTTTTGAGACTGCATCTATACTTATGATACTCCTTCTCCAACAAAATAAGATTATCTGGTTGATTCCTCTCATTCAGCATAACTGTCGTCAGAACGTGTTCTTTGAACTCGCCGATTTCTTTCCCTTTTAGGTTCTTCTCCTGGGTAAACTCCTCTAAGACCGTCCAGTTCAATTCCTTTTTCCGTTGTTCTAAGTATTCCGCGGCAGATCTGATCTGTGCCATTAGCTGATCAAAGACTTCTTCATCTTGAGGTTCATGTAACTTCCCACCGAAGAAATCAGCGCGCCATAGAGCCAGCAGGTGCAAAAGTCTTCCCTGTTGAAACTCTCGTCCATCCCAGGCCTTTTCCCAAACAAAACGCCGCACTTTATCCTGACGGTCCGCTAAGTTTACCTCCCCTTTTAGCTCTGACATAAAGGCTAACGTTCCGCTCATATGATTTTCAATCAACCAAAGCAACTCCTTCTCTCCAGACGGGCTGGAGCCAAGGACCATCGAAAAGCGAAAGCGCGGTAAAATCTGACGCGCTAAGCGAGCACTCTCTTTTTCATGACCGAGGAAGTGGCGCTTTCCCTCGACAACCCATTCGAAACCTGTTCTTCTTCCTGCTGCTTTACGAATATGCTTGACTTGAATTTTATAAGGATGGTAATCCAGCCGAGCACCGTGAACTTCAACATACTGTCCACGCCAACGCTGTAACTGCTTACCCATGATCTGAAATTCGTTAAGATAAAACCCCTTTTCCGAGCCTTCCAATTTACCCCAGGCGTAACATTCGCGGCTGGCAGTTTCCCATTTTCCTAGGTCATGAAATAGCCCCGCTAAGCGTAAGAGGATCTGAGGGGGGGTATTCCGCACCACGTGGAGAGTATGTTCCCAGGCATCCTTCGCATGATATTGGTTTTGTACCAATCCTTTTAAACGTTCAAGCTCCGGTAAATAAGCCCGCCAGTAGCCAATCTCCTCTAAGAGACGCAGAGCTTCTTCCACAGAATCCAGAACAAGGATCCGCCCGAGTTCTTCCGTAATTCTTTCACTGGCTACCCCTGCCAATGTCTCAATCAATTCACAGGCTGTTTTTTTCGTTTCAGCTTCAATCGCCAATTGATATTTGACCTTAAAACGAACCATTCGCAGGATCCGGATAGGATCTTCACTCATCCGCTCGCTCGGACTTCCACAGGCACGAAGCCGTTTTTCCCGCAAGTCCTTCTGTCCCCCTAAGGGATCAAGAAATTCTCCGCTTTGGATATCTTGATAGATCGCATTAATCGTAAAATCTCGGCGGAGCGCATCCGTTTCTAGGTTCTGCCTAAGGTTAGTGAAGTCGATTCGTTCCCCTTCGGAAAAGACGCTGACGGTTAAATATTTTGCGCCAATCTTGAGAGGATGGTAGCCCCAGCTCTTTAATTTCTGCTCCAGTTCCTCCAGATCAAGTTCGGTTACAACATCTGCGTCCTTCGCCGCTAATCCCAGAAGTTGATCCCGCACCGCTCCTCCGACAAGATAAACACAGGTTATTTTACTGAGTTTTGAAAGGATTTCTTTCTGCAGAGAAGTCATCCCGCTCCTCCATTCATCAGCATAATACCGTAATTTTCGGACCTATCTGGATTTTCCAGGGACTGTTGGGTCCCCATTCGCCATCAAGATCCGAACTCAGCTCACGATCACAGGTTATCTGTAGCTGTTCCGTCTGAAACTGAATAAGCCTGTCACTTTCCACTTTTCCTCCACCGACAGCCTTTAAAAGTAATCGCATGGCCTCTGGCCAGCCGCTTTGTTTAACTATCAGAAAATCCAGTTTACCGTCGGTCAGCGAAGCTCTGGGTACAAGCTGTCTAATTCCACCTACAGATAAGCCATTGACTGCCAGCAAAAGTAAGGCATCCTCCGAATACTTACGGCCTTGATGTTCAAATTCCACATGAAAGGGGCGAAAACTCGGAAGCGTCTCAATCCCTTTTAAATAGTAGGCCAGCTGCCCAAGGCTATTCTTCACGCGGATATCCACCTTCGGGGAAACATCAGTGAGCAATCCTGCGCTGGCTACATTCACAAAATAGCGATCATTGACCATTCCTAAGTCCATCCCAAAAGTCGCGCCCTGAGCAATCACTTCACACGCGTCCGCTATCGACTTAGGTAATTTTAAGGCGAAGGCGAGATCATTAGCTGTCCCCACTGGTATAATTCCCAGAGCTGGCCGCTGTTCCACAGAAATTCGCATGAGGCCATTCACGGCCTGATGGATGCTTCCATCTCCGCCAGCAACGACGAGAGTATCGATATCCCGACACCGCGCAGCCGTATGTTCAATATCTTCTGGAGACTTCGCTCGGTGAATATGCACCTCATATCCGCCTTCTTGAAAGATCCGAATCACAGTATCAAGCTCATTTACCAGCCGTCGCCGACCAGCATAAGGATTATAGATTAACCGTAGTTTTTTTTGACCCATCACACGACTCTGCTCCATTTAATAGCCGCTTTCGAGATTGATCTGATTAATCATGGCAGTTAAGTTAGGGTATTCCTTAATATTTTTGAGGAAAACCTCGAACATTCTTTTAGTATAGTTTGGAGATCTTCCTGCGCTATGCGGCGTGAGAAATACATTTTCCAGAGTCCAGAAGGGACTCGTTTCCGGCAAAGGCTCGGTCACGAAAACATCAAGGGCAGCTGCTCGGACTTTTCCTGTTTGCAGCGCTTGGAGGAGGGCTCCTTCATCCACAACCGAACCTCTTGCCACATTAATGAAATAAGCGCCATCCTTCATTTGGCTAAAGCGTTCCGCATTGAAAAAGTTTTGGGTTTCCGAGGTCAACGGGAGAAGCGCAATGACAATATCGCTGCACTCTAAAAATTCTTCAATATTATCTAAGTTCCCGACGCGGTCAAAGCCTGGACGGCTCCTCCCTCTTTGGGATATTCCCCAGACCTTCATTCCAAAAGCCTGGCATTTTTCCGCAACCGCTTCCCCAATCGTCCCGGCTCCCACGATACAGACCGTTTTTTCATACATCTCTTCGATTCGGTATTTAGCGCTCCAGATTTTTTGATCCTGTTGATGCATCACCGTTCTACCCTGCCGTAACAGGTTTAGGATACTCCAAATCACGTGTTCCGACATATGGACGGAGTGCGCACCTCGGACATTCGTCAGGAGGATTTCCTTTGCTGCAAGGACTTCGAGTGGAAGTTTATCCACCCCTGCACCCATCGCCTGTATCCACTTCAATTTGGGGTAGAGCTCCAAGGTCTGATCCGTGACATCCCAGCCATAGGTCAATAAGCCTTCCACCTGCTCATCGCGTTCGGTGAATTGCTTCGATACTTCAATAATAATATCCGGACGAACTGCTTTGATTTGTTCAAGCTGTTCTGGTTTAAGCATCATTGTGCTGATAATTTTCAAACGAGTAACCTCCGTCCTTTACTTAAGATTCTCCGGGTTGAGCCCTTCCAACTCAGGGATCACAAACCGTCCATTCTTACGAATTAAAACGTCATCAAAATACATTTCTCCGCCGCCGTATTCTGGACGTTGAATGCAGACCAAATCCCAATGAATCGCAGATTTGTTCCCATTTGAGCAGTCATCATAACAGGAACCTGGAGTAAAATGGAAGCTGCCATCAATCTTCTCATCAAATAACGTATCCTTCATCGGCGTAAGAATGTAAGGATTCACGCCAATGGCGAACTCGCCCACATAGCGCGCCCCTTCATCCGTGTTAAAGACTTCCTCAATCCGTTCGGCGTCATTGGCTGTGGCCTTCACAATCTTTCCGTCTTTGAATTCTAAAACGATCGCATCATAGGTAAAGCCTTGATAAACTGCCTGGGTGTTGTAAGAAATCCGTCCATTGACTGAATTCTTCACCGGTGCAGTATACACTTCACCATCTGGAATATTAAGATGTCCATCACATTTAATTGCCTTTAATCCCTTGATTGAGAACGTCAAATCGGTACCCGGTCCCACAATCCGCACGTTGTCGGTTCGATCCATCAAAGTCTTTAAGGGATCCATCGCCTGAGACATTTTTTGGTAATCTAAATTACAGACCTCAAAATAGAAATCTTCAAACCCTTCAATACTCATACTGGCAGACTGAGCCATAGCAGCATTCGGATAGCGCATCACAACCCAGCGAGTATATGGCACCCGTTGCTCAGAGTGCACCGGCTGAGAATAATAGGATTGATATATTTTCATTTTATCTGCAGGCACATCAGCGTATTCATTGGCATTCTCCCCAGCCCTGATACCAACATAGGCTTGCATCTCTTTCATTTGGGCCAGATCCCAACTAGCCATGGCCTGAGCTTGTTCTTGGGAAATTTCTTTGAGAATTTCCCGGAGTAAGGTATGATTATGAACAGTAAGGAAAGGAACTCCACCTGCTTGATAAGCATACCTTACTAAGGCTTGAGCCAGAGGAATTTCCAGTCCATTCACTTCAATCAGGATTTTCTCGCCCGGTTTTAAGCCAATCGAGTAATTGATAATATTATCCGCTAATTTTTCTACACGTGGATCTTTCATGTGAATTCCTTCCTTCTTATCTCATGATGCTTAAACGTATGTCTTTTCTTCCTCCATCATTGTTTTCCTATTATTTCTCTCTAAATCACAAATTTTCCTGCTTTTAAAAAGGAGTTACTATGCAAAAAGACGAGCTTTGGCAATATACTCTGCAAGCACAAGACCAGGGCAAAAAGTACCAAGACATACTCGCCCACAAATTTCATTTTTCGCGAAACCTGTTACAAAAGTTGAAACAAGGTGAACACGCCTGGGTTAATGGAAAATTTACTTACCTGTCGGCTCGCGGGAGTGTTAGCGATATCCTTGCCCTCCAGCTTCAAACGGAGGAACCGCCGAATATTCCCGGAGAGCTTCTGCCGCTCGATATTCTCTTTGAGGACGATTTTTTGCTCGTAGCCAATAAACCGCCTGGGCAAGTCGTACACCCTACTCCCCGTTATCCGGCAGGAACCTTGGGTAACGCGGTTGTTGGCTATTGGAATGCGCAAGGCACCCCTCATCCATTCCGTCCCGTTCACCGCATTGATCGGAACACCTCTGGCCTCGTGGTTATCGCTAAAAACCGTTTTGCTCATCAACAATTAGCTTGGCAACTTGAGCACCAACTCATTCATAAACATTATTTGGGTCTGGTCCAGGGACACGTCCATGAAGACCAGGGTGTTATCGATCAACCCATTGGCTTAGCTCCAGGAAGTTTCATCCAGCGTGTTATTTCGCCTAACGGCTTGCCTGCGCTGACCCATTATCAGGTCCTTCATCGTTATCCACAGGCAACTTTGATGAAATTCATTCTCGCGACGGGTCGGACTCATCAAATCAGGGTTCACTGTCAGGCCTTAGGACACCCACTCATCGGGGATGATTTATACGGTGGAGAGCGTCGTCTTCTGCCAAGACAAGCCTTGCACTCCTTCCATTATGCCTTCAACCATCCGGCAACTGGAGAGAAAATCTCGATTCATGCACCCTTGCCCCAAGATTTAATCGAGCTCGTCGTCAAACTTAAGACCGAATAAGAGTCATACTAGGTGTCGGTTAGGATGTCACACGCCACTCCACGCGATAAAGAAAACCCGGCTTTCGCCGAGCTTTGCGATAAAGAAGACTTGGCCAGCGCCAAAGCGATGGCCTTAGTCGCCTTATCCTGCCGGACTTAAACACATGCATCGCAGGATAAACTGAAAGCTCCGCATCATTAAGCTGATGCGGAGCTTTTTCTTGTTCACATAATATCTTTTTAAGCAAGGGATTACTGCTTTCTAAGTTTGCAATCGTGGCAATAGCCATAGATCTCCAGATTGTGCCCGGTCACATCAAAATCCATCTTATCTTTTAACTTTTTCTCAAAGCCTTCGAGAGGGCAGTCTAAAAGAGGAATCATCTTATGGCAACCGACACAGACAAAACGATGGTGATGCTCATCATGCTTGATTTCATACCGTGCTTTATCTTCTCCCATGCTCGTCGACTTGAGAACGACTTCTTTTTCTGTCAACATTTCGAGCGTACGATAAACGGTGGAAAGCCAAATTGAGGTGCTTTTTTCTTTTAACGTTAAAAAGATCTCATCTGCCGTTAATGGCGAATCCGTTCCTTCAAGAATCTCCAATATCGCTTTTCGATGTTTTGTACGCTTAACCCCTTCCTTTGCAAGAAGTTCGTTAATATTACTTTCATTTTCCGGCAATGAAATCATCCCTTATCCACAGATTAGATAAATATTCTCTGATCACTATGCCTTAATCACTCTTTTACCAAGAACTTTGCTTATGACGTTCTTATAAAATAAAACGCAAATGAGGGTCAGGACACCGACAAGGACAATCGTACCACCTGGTTTGAAGTTCGCATAAAAGGAAATATAGAGCCCTGATATCATAAAGAACAAGGCGAAGAGAATGGAAATAGCGACAGTCTGCTTGTAACTTCTGTCAAGCTGCATCGCAGTCGCAACCGGCAATACCATTAAGGAGGATATCACGAGTGTTCCTACCGTCCGAGCTGAGATCGAGATCGTCACGGCCGTTAACAGCGTAAAGACAAAATTAACCGTTTTGATCGGAATCCCGGCCAGCCGAGCTGATTCCTCATCGAACGTCATATAAAATAGTTCTTTGAATAAAAGACTAAAGGCTAAAATCACAACGATACTTAAAATAATGACCATATAGAGTTCAAAATCACTAATGGCGACAATGCTCCCAAAAAGGAAGCTATTGAAATTGGCGCTATTTTTGACAAAACCTGAAAGAATACCGGCCAAGCCAATCCCTGTTGACATAATAATTGCGATGGCTATCTCTGAATATTTAGGGAAAGATTTCCGGATTCTTTCGATCCCGAAAGCCGCGGCTATCGAAAACAGGACTGCTCCTAGGATCGGGTTAAACTCAAAGGCCAGTCCTGCCGCTACACCAGCGAGGGAATTGTGAGATAGAGCATCTCCCGTCATCGAGAGCCTTTTGAGAACCACGACGACTCCGATACACGGAGTAATGATCGCAATTAATATTCCGGTGATAAAAGCCCTCTGCATAAAAGTATATTGAAAAATGTCTAGCATTAAGATACCCCTTTGTAACAGTTCTGGCAATCGTGATTATGCAGATTGACACTGTAACCATAAAGTTCCGTCGCGAACTCTGCATTAATCCCTTCCTTCGGATCATGCATGAACATCCCATTCTCACCCAGACACAACAACTTATTCGCATGGATGGTTATAGCACTAATATCATGCGTGACCATCACTATCGTTAAGCCGAGCTCTTGATTAAGTTTCGCTAACAAGCCATAAACAGCTTCTTCCGATCGAGCGTCAATCCCCACCAAGGGCTCATCTAAAAACAAGATTTCCGGTTCATTCACAAGAACTCGAGCAATAAACACTCTCTGTTGCTGACCACCCGATAGATTGCCAATTAACCGTTTACTGTAATCCTTCATCCCGACGAGCTCAAGCGCATGATAAACCTGTTCCATATGTGATTTGTTCGGGAATCTCAACAGACCAATCTTCGAATATAAATTAGCAGCCACAACTTCTTCAACAGTCGCTGGGAAACTATTATTAAACGAATTTGCTTTTTGGGATACATACCCAATCTTATCCCAGCGCTTGAAAACATTGATATTCTCGCCTAACAACTTCATTTCTCCACTCAGTGGATCCATTATTTTCAGCAAGAGCTTAATCAGGGTACTTTTCCCCGTCCCATTCGCCCCAATGATTCCTAAATAATCCCCTTTATCTACCGAGAAGCTGATATCTTTTAAAATTAAGTTGTCATTATACCCAAAATTTAAGTGACTCACTTCAATTATCTTTGTCATTTCTACCCTACTGCAACGCTTTCTTTAAAACTTCGAGGTTATCCCACATGACGGAGAAATAGTCTTTGCCCGCTTTTTGATCACTCTCTGTTAGTCCTTCGATAGGATTCAGGATGGCAGTAGTCGCTCCCGTCTCTTGAGCAATCGTCTGGGCGACTTTTGGACTGACGAGTTCTTCAAAAAAGATAGTTTTGATCTTCTTCTCTTGGACAAACTTAACGATTTCAGCCATTCGTGCTGGTGAGGGTTCAGAATCGGCGACCAGGCCTTCGATGGCAACCTGATTCAAACCATAAGCATTACATAAGTAACCGAACGCTTGATGCGCAACCACAATATCTTTCTTACTAAACTTTGCTACTGTCGATTTGTATTCCAGGTCTAATAGATCCAGATGAGTTGCATTATCCGCATAGTTCTTCTCATAATAATCTTTATTAGCTGGGTCTGCATTGGCAAGGGCATTTTTAATAGCTCCCATTTCTTGTTTCGCCAACATTGGATTTAGCCAGACATGCGGATCGTTAGTCAGATTCTCCGATTTATCTGGGTTTTTCAATAAATTAAGTCCCTTAGATGCCTCAACGGTAGTTAACTTCTGATTATTGAGGGATTTCAAGACCTTATCCATCCAGCTTTCCATACCTGCGCCGTTGTAGATCAAAACATCGGCTTTTTCAAGATTCGCAATATCACTAGGAGTTGGCTCCCAATCATGGGGCTCTGTCCCCGCTGGCACAAGATTCGTCAGATTAATCTTATCGCCACCGATTTTCTTCGTAAAATCATACATCGGATAAAAGCTGGTATAAACCGTTAGCTTCTTCACCGAACCTGAAGTAGATTCCGAACTTTGATTCTGAGTATTAGCTGCATTGTTACCGCACCCTGAGAGGAGTAAAGCAGCACCTAAGAGCAAAATGGAACCGAGAATACTGATCCTTAATTTTTTCATTAACAACCGTCCCTGATCTGGAATTTGCAAATCATTCGCATTTGCATTACATTAACCTATTATAATAGGATTAACCGAAATATGCAAGATTAAGACGATCAGAAAAGCGAGCTTCACAAACTAAAAACAGATTAATAAAGAAAACCCGGCTTTCGCCGAGCTTCAGCGATAAAGAAAACTTGGCTAGCACCAAGCCCTAGCGAAGGTGGTAGGCCTAGTTGCCTTATCCTGCCGGACTTAACCACTTGCATCGTAGGAGAATGAAAGCCGCTGGTTGCACTTATACTATCTGCCCCAAAATTTATACTTTCT
>NZ_DATLJA010000052.1:0-23023 GCF_035539115.1 Desulfitobacterium sp.
ACCCGTGATTATACAGGTAAGAACCTGTTAGTTTTAGCTATTCTTAAAGGGGCCGTCCCTTTTATGGCGGATTTAATCCAGCAAATCAAGATCCCGTTGACGTATGATTTTATGGCCGTTTCCAGTTACGGGGCATCAACAACATCTTCTGGGGTCGTTCGGATTATGAAAGACTTAGAGCGGAGTGTTGAAGGAATTCATATCTTAATTGTCGAAGATATTGTCGATACAGGGTTAACCTTAAAATATCTTAAGGAGAACTTAACTGCGCGCAATCCCCAAAGTGTCAAAGTGGTAACCTTATTGGATAAACCTGATCGTCGTAAAGTCGATGTCACTCCGAATTATAATGGGTTTAGGATTCCTGATGATTTTGTTGTCGGTTATGGTCTAGATTTCAATGAGCAATATCGTAACCTTCCCTATATTGGAATTCTGAAACCTGAAGCCTATCAACACGCCTAAGGACATATAGAGTTTAAATTACCTTCCTCTGAGGGTAAAGCAAATGCTGACGGTTAGACTAGGATCGTCAGTTATTTTTCTATTTTATAAAAGGGTGGTTATTTCATGTCACAAGAATTAGTGCTGGTCTTAGACTTTGGGGGACAATATAACCAATTGATTGCCCGCAGAGTACGGGAGGCCCATGTTTATTCAGAGATGATTTCTTATAAAACTCCGATTGAAGAGATTCGAGCCCGTAATCCGAAGGGTATCATTTTCTCCGGTGGTCCAGCCAGCGTAAATCAGGAAGGAGCGCCTAAGGTCGACCCATCGATTTACGATTTAGGGATCCCGATTCTCGGGATTTGCTATGGCATGCAACTGATGACGATTCAACTCGGGGGTAAGGTGGAAAATCCGCAAGTTCGGGAATATGGGAAAGCAATCCTCCAGGTGGATGAAGCCAAGGGCATTTGGGAAGGTCTTGGCGGAGAACGTCAATGCTGGATGAGCCACGGAGATTCGGTTGTATCTTTACCGGAAGGGTTCAAAGTCGCAGCGCATACCAAACAGACTTCGGTTGCAGCCATGTTGAATGAAAAAAAGAACTTTTATGCGGTCCAATTCCATCCCGAAGTCAAGCATACTCCAGATGGTCAGAAGATGTTGGAACACTTTTTATGGGATATCTGTGGTTGCAAAGGCGATTGGAATATGGGCTCCTTTATCGAGGCTCAAGTCAAAGAGATTCGCCAAAGGGTAGGTCAACGTCGTGTTCTTTGCGCTTTGAGCGGTGGGGTGGATTCTTCGGTTGCCGCTGTACTTGTTCATCAGGCAATTGGGGATCAACTTACGTGTGTCTTTGTCGATCATGGCTTTATGCGCAAAGATGAAGCAGTCGAAGTCAAGAAGACTTTCACAGAGCAATTTCACTTAAATCTCGTTTTTGTGGACGCGAGTGAGCGGTTTATGAGCAAGGTCGAAGGAATTTCCGATCCTGAAACCAAACGGAAAAATATTGGGAGCGAGTTTATTCGTCTGTTTGAAGATGAAGCTCGTAAATTGGGTCAAGTCGACTTCCTGGTTCAAGGAACACTTTATCCGGATATCGTGGAAAGCGGTACCGAAACCGCCGAGACGATTAAATCTCACCACAATGTGGGGGGTCTCCCAGATGATATGCAGTTTGAATTGATCGAACCTTTGCGGATGCTCTTTAAGGATGAGGTTCGGGAAGTCGGAACGAAATTAGGAATTCCGGATGAAATTGTCAGTCGCCAACCGTTCCCTGGTCCGGGACTTGCTATCCGAATTTTGGGAGAAATAACCCGGGAGAAACTGGATATTCTGCGTGAAGCAGATGCCATAATTCTCGACGAAGTGCGGAAGGCAGGGCTTTATAAGGATCTCTGGCAAACGTTCGGTGTTCTACCGTCGATTAAGAGCGTTGGAGTTATGGGTGATGCACGCACTTACGCATACCCCATCATTGTCCGTGCAGTGACCAGTGAAGACGCGATGACGGCGGATTGGGCGAGACTGCCGTATGACCTGATGGAGAAGATCTCGACCCGGATTGTTAACGAAGTCAAAGGGGTCAACCGAGTCGTCTATGACATCACCTCGAAACCACCTGGCACGATTGAGTGGGAATAGTAACGAAAAAGCAGGAAACCCGCATGAATTAAGGGTTTCCTGCTTTATTTTTTTGCCCGTGGCTCTACTTTGGTTCTATAAGCTCAAACTACCTTTAAATCATGGAAAACGCGCTCTGCTTGCAAGCTCGCTGCGACATCTTTTTCGTTATACACCTCGCCGTCGTCATCGAGGGGTGCAGAGCCCCGGACAATACCGTTTTGATGTTTGCTGAGCTCCCGTGCGATGTCCTGGCCTTTATTCGGGTAAAGATGAGCATAGGTACGGTCTACCTCTTCCGGAGTGTCGCCGATCCGATTGGCGATGGCGTGGGTTCTGTACCCCAGCTCAATCAATAGAGCTACATGGGAATGCCGCAGATCATGAACCCGGATCCGTTCGATTTTGGCCTTTTCTGCCAGCCGGTCCAGTTCCTTATTGAGCGCCGTTTTCGTGAAGTAAAAAATTCGGTCATCCTTTTCCAGGCCGTAGAGCGCCTTTATGTAAAATTTCAGCTCTTGGTAAAGAAAGTCAGGCATGGAAACGACCCGGACGCTATTCTCGGTCTTAGGATCATCGAAGATGTCTTCGCCGTCCTTGCGCTTGAAGGTTTCGGTAATGTCAAGGGACTGAATGGAGTCAAGTACCTTCTTAGGGCTTAAGGCAAGGCATTCGCCTTCCCGGATTCCGGTCCAGTAGAGTGTCATGAAAGCGGCGTGGTACCCGGGATGCTCCTCCCCGGCGATGACCTCATTGAACTGCTCAAGCGTCCAGAACTTCATCTCGTCGGCTCGTTTCTTGCCGATAGCCTTCACCCGGTTGCAGGGGTTCTTAGGTAGGTTATAATATTCCACTGCGAAGTTCAGGATTGCGCTCAGCTGGCTGTTGATGGACCGAAGGTATGTCGGCTTATACGGCTTCCCGTTACGGGGGTTGGTCATCTTTAACATAAGGTTCTGCCAGCGCCGGATATCGGCATTTGTGATTTCAGAAACTATTTTTGATTTAAAGATTGGCAGGACGTGCGTCTCGATCATGCTTTTCTTGGTATCTTGTGTAGATCCTCTGACCCTGTTCTCGAAGTCTTCATAATAGAGATCAACCAGTGATTGAAAGGTCATATTGGGGCTGCCGGCGACTTTGAGCAAGAATTGCCTTTCCCAGTCTTTAGCGTCTCTTTCCAGCTTAAACCCGCGTTTTTTCTTTTTTCGTTTTACACCCTTCCAGTCAGTATAGTAAAACTGGGAGGTCCAGGTGCCTCGTTCTTCATCTTTATTCGCCGGCAAAAAATCAGCCTCCTTAAAAAAGCCCTGCCCTCGAAAGGGTGGGGCATTATCTATTTATACGCTAATTCAGTTTAATGTGTATTGTTCAATTGTTGGCATTTTCCACTCCTCCTTATTTTAGAATGTACCTTGAATACTAATTCTAGGTGCATTTTTGATTATTAATTTAGTATGATTCCTACCGAATCAGTCGAATCATATCTGAGGGAATGCAAAGACGATTAGCGAATTGTTCAACAGTTTCCCCCTCTTCGGGTTCCTCATCTCCAGCTAAAAGCTCTACTGCAAATCGGTTTGCTTCGTATTCTATTCTCGATTCCATTAGGGAATTTTCTGCTATAAAGAAATAGCCAGATCCAGAAGGGGAAAGAGCATGGTGACCGAGCTCGTGGGCAAGGACAAAACACTGCATTTCTTCAGAAAGCAACGAATTGACGATAATAATTTTTCTCCCAAATGCTGAGATAATCATTCCTTTTATCTTACTGAAAGGAGAAAAATAAACACTTAACCCTAAAGATTGAGCCAGATCAAACGGATTATTGGTCATATTTTCGTTAACGATTCTTTCAACTTTTTGACGAATATAGTCCATTTTGTCACCTCTTTTGTTGAATTTTGTCGATGATGAATAATATGAATAGAAGCTACTCCGCAGTTTTAACGGAGTAGCTTCTTGATTATTTCAAGAGGTATTTATTTATTTTCGGGTGTATCTTTGTCTTTCCGGAGTCTCTTCCAAACATATTTCAAGACATCGATAATTTCTTCTTTATCCGTCTCATCGAGAGGAGCTCCGTTGAATTGTACGTTACTTGTATGGAGGAACTCTTCGAGATCTTGATGTGTTGGTTCTTCTTCGAGGGTAAGAGGCTTGGGCGATGAAGTAAATAAATTATTACGACCCAAAAGTTGGTCAACAGAATACCCGAAGAAATCAGCAAATAATTGAACTGTATCTAAATTTGGTTCACGTTTGCCTGACTCGTATAAAGAGATTGTTGATTCAGCTAAACCAATTTTTCCCCCTAATTGGGATTGAGTTAATCCTCTATCTTCACGAAGCTTTCTAATATTTGATCCTAATAAACTCAAGGTATCACCCCTTACTTCTTTACTATACGCAAAGTTTAACCAAATATCACGTGACAATATGCAAAGATTTCACTTGACAATATGTAAAGTTTAAATATAATTAAATTAAACATTACGAAATGCAAAGTTTGGAGGTGATTACACATGGAAGATATTTACGATATAACACTTCAAGAAATGGTAGATCAAGCGGGATTAAAACAAAGGGAAATAGCAAAATTATGGGAACTTCATGAAAGTACAGTATCACTGAAGCTTAGTGGTAAAAGAAAAGTGAGTCTCGAAGAGGCAATAATTCTTGCCAGATATCTTAATACATCGCTGGATCAAATTTATCACGCCCTTAACTTTGCAATTTGCAAAGAAGATGCCGGATAAATTTTAACTATTATATGACGCGAGGCAAAGGAGGAATCGGCAATGGCGTTTTACCATGTTGAAGATGTAGTGGCTCTACTTGGTGTTTCCAGATCCAAAGCTTACAAAATCATTCAGGATCTTAACAAAGAGCTTAAGAAAAAGGGATATATCACTGTTTCCGGCAAGGTACCCAAGAAATATTTCCTTGAAAAGTTTTACTGTGATCCCGCTGATATTGTTCCTACTGATCAGCTGACGGCTGCAGCCAATTAAGGAGGAAAGCATAGTGAATCGCTCACGAATTGACTGGACTGATTATACCTGGAACCCGGTTACCGGATGCCAGTTTGATTGCCCTTACTGCTTTGCCAGGAGGCAATCACTCAGATTCTCCGGAGATATCCGGCTGAATCTGACCGATGAGCGTTGCCTGGGCGACAAGGAGAAGGGGCTGTATGTGCTTGATAAACCATTCATCATCCGCGAGGACAGGTCTATCAGTTATCCCTTTGGATTTGCCCCAACGTTCCATGAATATCGGTTGGATTGGCCGGGAAATGTGAAAAACAGCGCCAACATCTTTGTTTGCTCAATGGCCGATTTGTTTGGGGAATGGGTACCGGACGATTGGATTGAGAAAGTATTCAGGGCCTGTGAGAAATATGATCAGCATAATTACCTATTTCTCACCAAAAACCCCTCTCGACTGGATAAAGCCATAGACAACTTTGTCTGCGAGGACCGGGAAAGTCAGGATAGTTATAAATTCTTTTCTAAGTTCTGGTTTGGAACTACGGTCACGAGCCAAAAGGATATTGAAAGAATTTCTGAGCTATCGATTTTTGAGGAAGGGCACCGCTTCTTAAGCATTGAGCCACTTCACGAGCCAGTATTCTTGGATCTGAAAAAAGATCTACGGCCAAACATTGACTGGGTTATCATCGGCGCCGAAACCGGCCGTCGGAAGGGAAAGATCTCTCCCAAAAAGGAATGGGTCCAGAATGTCGTCAGGCAATGTCGAGAGGATGTCGGGATCCCGGTGTTCATGAAAGATTCCCTCCGTAAGCTGATGGGCGAAGAGTTTGTTCAGGAATTCCCGCCTGAGCTGCTTCACAAGCCAATAAGCCAAAAGCTGAAAAGAAGCTGTGGGAACCATGCGGTATCTGCGGAACCGACCGGCCCAAGAAAGAGATGATTGCCCTCCTATACAGGGTAAAGCGCGGCGAGGGAGTAATCCGACTGGGATATGCCTGCCCGGAGTGCTTTTCCAAATTACAGGCCGCAATAGCATCCAGTAGCCCATGCGAAATTAAGAATGTTTAGGATCGTGGGATGATGCAGCTGTAAAAGTGAAATAGAAGCGAGACTAAATCCACGAGTAGATAATAACTAACCATATTTTACCATAAAATTTACAATTTAGGTATAGAAGGTGAATAAAGATGTCTATGCTTAATCCTGATATCACCCAACCTATCAAAGGGGGAACTTAATAACCCGATGCCTTGAAGAAACAATTGCCGATTACAGTTATCCGTTTTTATTTCGATCTTTTTTGGGCATTCAATGATTGTTCAAACTGATGATTTTGGAGTCACTGATTATAGTTGCCTGAATTTTTATTATGGAGTATCAATCTCCATATCTCTTTCACCAAGTTATATCGTACTTGAGCCGGTTAATAGACCTGATGGTTTAGTAAAAGATCTTAAGGCTTGCCTTCTGATTAGGCAGCAGCGAACCAAAGCAGTCCTCGGCTGGCTTTGCTGGGAATGAGTGCGAAAGGAGAAAAAATCATGAATGATTATTACGCTAAGAGGGTTAATGAGCAAAATGAGGATTTGAAATCCATTAGAGTCAGGGATGACCTGAAAATAAACCTTACGAATAAGGCTTTTATAAGCCTAAAATCCCTAGCCTATAAAGCAGGTTTCGAGAGTGCAGAAGAACTTTTATCATCCTTCATTGGTGACTTAACTGGATGGGGGTACACCAACGGTTCTGATGAACGGGATTATGCCGATAGATGGTACGAGAGAGCCTTTGGATCAAGTGATTATTACACTAATTTTAGATATTATCTTTTCAATAATGGCCTTTCCCTGGAGGATATGGCCGACATGCTCGATGATGAGGACTATTTCGAGGACGTATATCAAAGCTATATTGATGAAAATGAGGGTAAGACCAACCAGAGTAAGGATGACTGTTTAGCCCTTGTGAAAAAGATTTTAGAGAAAGGTGAAGAGCTGTAGATACTATTTAGGAGATTAGTGGCACCCCATAAAGAGCTCAAGCCAGGGGGAATTAGATGATAAAGCAGTTTTTTGAAATCTTTGGTGGCATGTTTTTATTTGCTTTGGATCGTCAGCTTATTATTCCGGGTATTATCGTTGCGGGTGTTCTTTTTTTTCTGAGATATAAAGGTATCATTTCATGGTAAGAGTACTACGATTAAAAGCTTAATGCCCCTGGTTTGTAGATATTAAATAGGGAGAAAGACTATAAACCAGAAGCCATAAATTAGAGCAACCTCAATAAAAACCAGAATACGCCCTTATTCGTTGGAAAAAGTCGTATAATGATTGTTACTTCTTTTGGAACATATTACCATAAAAGAGGTGTATTTTCTATAACCTTTTTTATAAACAGGGAATTAAACCCTATGACTAAGTTAGGGATATAGGAAGGAGGATAATAATGCAAGAAACATCGATATTTAATTCAGATCTTGAAGACGTTGAAAAAGCAATAAAAGATCTACGAAAGAAGCAGCTGGGACTTAAAGTACAGAAGAAACTTAAATCTGATAAATATGATCCCGTAAAAGCAAAATTTGTGAAAGAGTGGCTTAAGGATTTGTACTACATTAGAAATCACTACCCTGGCTATAAACCTCAGTTATCTAAAAGTTATTCTTCGCAGCATTCGAAAGAGGAAATCTTGTTTGACGATCCTGCATTACTAGATTTGGCGGCAAAAACAGACTTCAATGATCCTTTTGAGTTTGTAGAACAAAATACTTCTGAGCGAGTTATTGAGCTTATGGATGATCTCTCAGCGAATGAATGGGAAGCTGTGACAATGGTCTGGCTCCATGGCCTTGGACCTACGGAAGCCGGTAAGTACATGAATTGTACAGCCAAAAATGTTTCAACATACTTGCTGAGGGCGCGTGCAAAAATGCTCAAGAAAATTGAGACACCGGCAAAGCAGATGGTTATATCCGGATTTGATCTTCCACCGACGATTCATCGCAAACGAACAGTTAAAGCATGTGAAATAAGTAAAAAAACTGAAGTTTCTTTTGAGCAGTTAGCAATATTTTAGGAGGGGGTCAGTTTTGGTTGATATTGTACTGATTGATGGTAACAATATTTTATTTCGTTCACATTATGGTAGGCCGCAGATACTTGATCAGAAAGGAAGCCCAATTCAAGGTATTCAAGGTGTAGCAAGTGTTGCTCTTAAGCATTATCTCAAATGGCATCCGAGTCAAATTATTGTTTGTTGGGATGCCCCAGGAAAGACTTTTAGGCATGAATTATATCCAAACTACAAGGGCCATCGCAGTGAGTCTCCTCCAGAATTGCTAGAGCAGATAGCTCGGGCCAAGAAAGCTTTGGATAATCTTGGCCTTAGTCAGATTGAAGCAACCGGCTTCGAGGCGGATGACTGCATTGGCACACTTGCGGATCAAGCGACTTCTGAGAACAAGCTTGTTTCTGTGGTGTCTGGCGATCGTGATCTTTGGCAGCTGATTTCACGTAACGTATCTGTGGAATATTGGCCCATAAAAAAACCTAAGGAGTTGCTCACCCTTCAGATTTTTCAAGAACGATTTAAAATTGAACCCGGCCAAATTTTGGACTATAAAGCTTTAGTCGGGGATGCTTCAGACAATATACATGGTGTGCCAGGGATAGGAGATAAAACAGTCTGGCCACTCCTCCAGCAGGGATTAACGTTAAATGACCTTCTAAAAAAGCCTGATTTATTAAAACCAAGACAGGCCAGAATGTTGCTCATGTACAAAGACCAGGCGTTATTGAGCAGCGAACTTGCAACCATAAAGACTGAGATCCATCTTAACGTGTCTGAAGGACCAATAAATATTACGTCTGATATTGCAAGGTTAACAATACGAACCCTAGGCCTACAGAAATTATGCGCTTAAGCAAACTATCTACAGAGTTAGGGGGAACAAAAATGTACTGTATCACACGGGAAGATATGAAATTTGGCCACTATTTAATCCCAGCAAGAACAAGTGCCGAAGTTGTCAATACTCCTCAGTATCACGAAGTAAATATTCCCGGATTACATTTGCGTATTGCCATTAATTTATTTAATATCCATCCTAAAAAGCATTTAGGAGTGCCCATTTCCGAGATCGAGATTAATAATGAATTTGAAAGATGTGCTTATGGGTCTGCAAAATCAAAAATGATCGGCATAGAAATTGATACCCAAGGCGATCAAGTGTATATAGATGCTGGGGACAAGTTCTATCGAGATGCAACGCTTAGTCAATGGAATGTAGAGAAGATATTTGGCGAAAATACTCCGGATGACTTAACTAAAGCCCCATACAGCCACCTTAAAGAATATAGGCTAGAAAGCATTATTGAATATCTAGAAGAAGAATTTGCTGAGTGGGTTAATGGTAATTGCGAATTTACTATTCTGACTGAAGAGGATATTGAAAACGGGATTGGTTTTGACGGAGCTGGGCCAGGAGACAGAATACTTTCTGATAAAGGCTTAGAGCAATTTAGAGAAAAGCAGCTCGAATATCAGAAAAGACTAGAAAGAACAGGCTTTACCTACAGATTTAAAGGCGGCCTGATCTGGGAGTAATTAATGTGAAAGGCGGGGGTAAGCAGATGAAAGGTGAATATGAAAGTACGGCTAAAAATGAACTCAATAAAGCACGTCATACATGGTGTGATCTGCCTCAATATGTTAATACCGATGCATATGAAGCTGCCTTATTCGGATGGATTGGTCAATGTATAGATCATGGAAGAACGGATATAAAAAACCTTGTCTTGTATGCTTTGGATCACGAGACTGGCGACAAAGAGCCCTATTTCCCCTTTAATCGCAATAAATGAAAAAGAGCCGTTTGAAACGGCATTACAAAATGTTACAAAAATATTTTATCACTCTTTTATAAGACTAAAAAGGTTATTGCTAATAATTTTAACGGTACCTGAGAGGCGGTGGATATAAGTGAGTATTACAAAGATTGAATGGTTAAATAGTCCAGATGGAAAGAAGGGTATGGTCTGGAATCCGATTACGGGTTGTAAAAAAATTTCCGAGGGCTGCCGGAATTGTTATGCTGAACGCATGTCGAAACGACTCGCTGGAAGGTGCGGATATCCAAAGGACGATTCCTTTAAGGTAACGTTGCACCCGGAAAAACTGGATGAGCCATTGAAGTGGAAAAAGCCGCGTAGGATCTTCGTTAATTCCATGAGTGATTTATTCCATGACGATGTTCCAGATGAGTTTATAGACAGGGTTTTTGCGGCAATGGCAGACGCATCACAACATACCTTTATGATTTTAACAAAACGTCCGGAACGAATGAGGAAATATCTTTCTCCTGATAACCCAAGGTACACTGCAAGAAAAGTATTTGATCTAACTCAAAGCGAAGCAGGGAAGTTTGATTGTGATTTGCATTGGCCTTTGTCTAATGTATGGCTCGGTGTTTCAGTTGAAAACCAAGCTGTCGCAGATGAACGGATTCCCTTGCTTTTGCAGACACCGGCAGCGGTGAGGTTCATTAGTATGGAGCCGTTGTTGGGACCTGTGAATTTGACTAATTTGCATTATGAAAGGGTTACATCTATCGACGCATTAAATGGTTTTCACGGATTTCCGAAGCCTCATGCAGAAGGACGAAAACTTGACTGGGTAATCTGCGGTGGAGAAACGGGTCCAGGAGCCAGGCCGTGTCATACAGATTGGATACGGAGCTTAAGAGACCAATGTCAATCTGCAAATATACCTTTTTTCTTTAAGTCATGGGGAGAGTATTGTGCCCCATCACAAATGCCCGAAAACACCTATATGGCCTGGGAATGTCATCATGGTACGGAAAATTGTTGGAGTGAAGATAATCCATCGCCATGGAAGATTGGTAAAAAGAGATCCGGCTGTGAAATCGATGGCCGGACATGGGGAGAATTTCCTAAAGTACGTTTATAAGATAAATATATGACCCTTACTCTCGAATTAACGGGAGATCATTGGAAAACAGAGAGAGGAAAACTAAAGGAGCATATTTTTCCTTTGATCGTTGCAGAGGAAACCTTTTAGGAGGCTGCACAATGACAATCCAATTGGTAAGCTTCTGGCAAAACCTAATCAGAAGCTTTATGGCAATACCTCAGATTGATTTGATATTTAATGAGTTGGAACTAACTGAACTTCTCAAGAGAATCAGGGCTTTGGGGTTAAGCACTTACCATCCTCATACCATCGAAACTGCATTTTTATGGTGGGATACACTAATCCTTATTTTTATAGGATTAATTATTGTTCTTTGGTTCTTATACAGATCAGCAACTTTAAAAAATTTAAATGATCTTTCCCCTATTGAAAATACAGTAGAAGACGATCGAAATTTTATTAGACGAGCTAGCATAGCATTTCGTACAGTTCAGGTATTGGCAGCTTTAGCAGTTTCTCAGCTACTTCTGGGGTGGCCTCTACTTTGGATCGCCTCAATTCTAGTTATTTTGGCTTTGGCATGCGTCGGAATAGGGCTAAAAGTAGCTCTGGTGGAGGCTAAAAACATTGAATTATAAGGTTCAATACATTAATTGAGCTGTGGGTTATTGTCAGTGAAATAGGTTCTAAATCTATTATGCTGATAAAGAAAACCTTCGCAAAAGGACAGAGAGGGGAAAATCAGATGAGGGATTGCTCAAAACCTAATCTTAACCGAAATAATAATCGTATATTTGTCCTTAACGAACTTTCCCTGAGGTTATCTCCTGCATTAGCAAACGAGATCGGCTTAAATGAGTCTATAATGCTCTTGCAAATTGAGTATTGGATTAGGATAGCCCCAGAGAAAAATATCATAGATGGCCGAAAATGGACCTTTCAAAGTGTGAGACAGATGCAGGAGAAAGCCTTTACTTTTTGGAGTATTTCAACGATCAATAGGACTGCAAATGTTTTAATCGATAAAGGTTTCATTATCGAAGGGAACTACAATAAGCACACTTATGATAAAACCCGGTGGTTTGCACTTAATTACGAAAATCTATCCCAATTAGAGGGCATTGTAGTGGGGGGGCATGGAGACACGGGCCCGTATCAAAATGACACAGGCCATGAGACACCCCCGTATCAAAATGACACAGGCTCAAATCAAAATGACACAGGGCTGTGCCAAAATGACACGACGATACCACAGATTACTCCAGAGAATACACCAGAGAGTATTAATACTACTGTTACTGCAGCTGCTGCAGAAAACATCGATCGGAAAATCATTAACCTTGAATCTGAAACCTCATCCCGTGCCTTTGAACCACCAAATGGAGGAACTAACTTTATAGGTGATCGGGCGATTACTTTTGCTGAAGAAAACTTTCAAGACAAACTTAAGCCTTTTGAAAAAAATAAGATAAGGGAATGGTGCATTGAATTTCAAAATCATGGAAGCCGGGACCCCGATGAACTGGTAATCACCGGACTTGAACGATGCATCATGATGAAAAATTATACGCTGGGCTACCTGGAGCCGATAATTTTAGACTATCTCAGGAATAACGTGACTACTGTAGAGAAAATAGCTGAACTCAATGATCAGTTCAAGAAAAGTAGAGAACGGAGAAAAACGCCTGAAACAAAGAAAGCAAGTGAGGCCAAACCCATAGAAAACGATAAATATAAAGATTTTTATCTTTAGGCCGATCGTCTAAGCCATAGAAAGTGGAGTGACGAAGATGGAGACTCAATTGACTATTGCGGACATTTTGAACGCTGTAAATGAGCCAATAGGGGTCGGTGATTATGTTGAACATGTCACAAAGCCAGAAGAGGTTCTTCAGGTGGTAAAAGGGCCTTATATGACAGTTATGAAACATACAGGACTAGATGTCCGCGATCGTAAGGAGCATATTCTTCCGGTTTTATTAAAATACGTCCGCAGAGTTTAAACAGAAAGGTGAAGAAAGTGGCAAGGAAACGTTTGAATAAAAGAATTATTAGCCAAGTGAAGCCAATCCAAAGCAATTCTGAAAAACAAACTTATTGTGTCAATTGCTGCAGCCGGGAAATCCGTAAAATAGCGCGTGATCGGTATTATTGCCCGGACTGTTGTACGGAGTTTGTCACCTTCGGTAATAAAGTGATCATGTATTCTATTACCGAAGATGGGAGCCTGAAAAAAATAGGGTAAAGGAAAGAAGCGAGGAAATGATCAAAGTAATAACCCTAATCGGTTTATTCACGGCTCTAGATCGTATCGTCATGTGGGCACAAGAAGAGGGGGAAGCAAAGTGGAAATAGGGACTCGAAGCCTACTATTCGGAGTTCATCAGTTCGTTTGGCACCCTAACACGGTTTATCTGGCTTGGGTTAATCTTTATGGGAAACCAACGTGGAAGGAAATCGTGTGTATCATTGTTCATGATTGGGGTTATTTTGGAGAACCGGATATGGATGGTGAAGAAGGATTAAAACATCCGGAACTAGGAGCTCGGATCGTGAATAAAATCTGTGGTTCAGAATACCAGGATTTAATTCTCGGTCATAGCCGGTCCTATACAAAGGTTAACGGAAAAGAAATAAGCAAACTCTGCTGGGCGGACAAGCTCTCCATCAAATATGATCCCTTGTGGCTTTATTTGCCCCGTGCCTGGATGAGTAGAGAACTTAAAGAGTATCGGGCCGTAGCTGATCAAAGTGGGTTTGTCGGCCAAGATAAATGCCATAGAACATGGTTACGAAAATTAAAACGGACGCTGATCCAACAGGCAAGGAAAGGAAGTCAAAAATATTTTGGAGATGAGTTGAGATGGATAGCTTGAACAAAGTTAAAAAAACTTATGAATTTAAGGATTTACATTTGTTTTGTGGAAGTGGCGGTGGCCGACTTGGTTTTAGACGTGCCGATGTAAAATTGGCGGGGTTACAAGGGAATTTTAGAAATCTATGCGGCATCGATGTTGATCCAAGAGCGTGCGAGAATTACGAATACTTGACCGGAGATAAAGCTGTTTGCATGGATCTTTTTGAACGCAGGGATTATATTGCATTTCATGGGCAAGAACCAGATGAAACATGGCGTGATGCAACGCCTGAAGATATTCGAAAGGCTGCTAATTATGAATATCCAGATCTTATCTTTCTTTCTCCCCCCTGTAAGGGATTCAGTGGACTTCTACCTCAGAAAACCTTCGAGACCGACAAGTACCAGGCTCTTAATCGCTTGACTGTTCGCGGGATATTCCTAGCGTTAGAAGCGTTCAAAGATGATTTTCCATCCTTTATCTTCTTAGAAAATGTTCCCCGAATTATGAGCAGGGGAAAGAAACTTCTTCATACGATTATGGGGATGCTTGAGGACTATGGCTATGCAGTGAATGGACTGCCCCATGATTGTGGAGAAATTGCCGGCCTTGGTCAGCATCGTAAACGATATTTACTCGTTGCGCGTAATCTGTCTAAAGTATCGACTTTCTTATATCAGCCGCCAAAACAAAGAGTTAAAGCAATTGGTGAAATTCTAAATAAAGTTCCCATGCCGGATGCCCCTTCAGCAGGACCAATGCACAAATTACCGCGCCTTCAATGGAAAACTTGGGTTCGATTAGCGTTAATATCGGCAGGCGGGGATTGGAGAGATTTAAAAAAGATTGCCCCGAAAGAATATCGGCTCGAACATATTCCAAGGGGAGGAGGCTCACATGGAGTTCAGGATTGGAATAGACCTAGTCATACAGTAACAGGAAATGCGAAGGTCAATGGATCAACTGCTGCTTGTATTGCGGACCCAAGGTTAAACTTAAAGAATATGTACCCAAGTGGTTACGGGGTACAGGCTTGGAATAAAGCATCTCAGACAATTCGTTCTGCAGGGAGAGTCATTGTTTAGTCGAAGAAGGAACCAACAAGTAAGATGAACTAACGGATTCATAGTTCAAGAAGTTAATCCGTAAACAATATAAATACATCAAGGATGTTGCAGCCGAAGGATTTTTCTAGAAACGTTATGCCCCGATTTTCAATCGCTGAAAATCGGGGCAAGTTTTTTTATGCAACGCTATTTGTTCCACCGTTTACAAAAAATACCTCCATATTCTTATCTCATGGAGATATTTTCTCAAACGTAGTTACAGGTGACCATGCACCCGAATATTAAACGCTTACATACAACTGATTTCGACAATTGTATCCGACAAAATTCTGTATGTAAAGGAAAAATAAGTAGTTATAATAATAATAATTGTGATCTTAAAATATCGAATTTTTAGGGGGGGAAACTTCAAATGCATAAATTATCAAACAAGTTATTATGTCTCTTCATAATAATATTATTGCAATTATTAACATTCTCAAACGTTGCTATTGCTAAAGGCGCTTCGGTGAAAGGGGTATCTCTGAACAAGACCAGTGACAATATACTAGTAGGAGCCAGTGATACTCTTGTTGCCATGATAACACCAACAAATGCGGCCAATAAAAGTGTAACCTGGACAAGCAGCAATACAGGAGTAGCTACAGTAGATAGCACAGGAAAAGTCACGGGAATAGCAGCAGGGACGGTAAATGTAACAGTGAAGACGGTAGATGGGGGTTACACTGATAATTGTGTAATAACCGTTACAGCTCCGAGCATTTCAGTGACAGGGGTAAGTATGAACAAGACCAGTGACAATATACTAGTAGGAGCCAGTGATACTCTTGTTGCGACGATAGTACCAACAAATGCGACAAATCAGAATGTAACCTGGACAAGCAGTAATACGGGAGTAGCCACAGTAGATAGCACAGGAAAAGTCACGGGAATAGCAGCAGGGACGGTAAATGTAACAGTGAAGACGGTAGATGGGGGTTACACTGACAACTGTGTAATAACCGTTACAGCTTCGAACGCTGTGACTGGGGTAAGTTTGAACAAGGCCAGTGACAGTATAGCAGTAGGAGCAAGTGATACTCTTGTTGCAACGATAACACCAACAAATGCGACAAATCAGAATGTAACCTGGACAAGTAGTAACACAGGAATAGCCACAGTAGATAGTACAGGAAAAATCACGGGAATTGCAGCAGGGATGGTAAATGTAACAGTAAAGACTGTAGATGGGAATTACACAGCGACCTGTGAAGTTACTATAGGCGTACCAGAGATGGTTATAGGATTGAACGTATCTAGCACAAGTTCTACTCAAACCAATTTGAACTGGATCCCAATGAGTGGAGCAACAAGTTATAATATTTATCGTTCAAATAGTATAGCGGGTTCATATACATTGATAGGAACGAGCACGACAGCAAATTACAGCGATATAGGGCTATCGGCTAATACGAGGTATTATTACGAAGTAAGCGCGGTGAACGCCAACGGTGAAGGTGCATATTCGGGGAATGTAGTTTGGGCGACAACACTTGTGGAAACGGTTACTGAACTAAGCGTTTATAGCATCAGTGCGACTCAGGTTAATTTGTTCTGGAATGTAGTAAATGGAGCAACTAGCTATAATATTTATCGTTCCACGAGCGTTACGGGTACATTCACATTGATTGGAACGAGCACAACAATAAACTACAGCGATACAGGCCTAACACCTAACACGACATATTATTATAAGGTAAGCGCGGTGAACGCCAACGGTGAAGGTGGACAATCGAGCGCAGTTACTGCGGATATAGACTTGTTTGGGTTTAGTCCAAGTTCAAACGAGATAGATTTGACATGGAGCCCAGTAAACGGAGCAATAAGCTACAATATTTATCGTTCCATGAGTTTTACAGGTACATTCACGTTGATTGGAACAAGCACGACAACAAGTTACAAAGAGATAGGGATAACGTCTAGTGCCACGTATTATTACAAAGTAAGCGCGGTGTATGCCAATGGTGAAAGTAAACAATCAAGTGCAGTAAGAACGTTATCGGCCTTATCAGAAAGCGTAGGAACGCCTAAGATCGCATCAGGAGGAAACGGATTTGCCTTTTATTTAGACTCAACTGGTCACGTCTGGGCCTGGGGGGGTGGAGTACTAGGTAATGAGACGACAAATAGTTCCAGCGTTCCTGTCCAAGTCTCAAACCTTTCAAATATCGTTGCCATTGCGGGCGGTGGAAACACCGGGTATGCGCTCGACAGTTTCGGTCATGTCTGGGCTTGGGGATATGGCTCGGACGGCAATCTAGGCAATGGAACAGTAGGTAATTCCCTTGTCCCCGTTCAAGTCTCCAACCTAACGAATATTGTCGCCATTACTGCAAGTTATAATAATGCTTATGCACTTGACAGTTCTGGACACGTTTGGGCTTGGGGATCTGGGTCTTTTGGAGAGCTAGGTAATGGGACCGATGGTGTTGTAATATTGGTAAATTCTTATGGAGACAGGTTTTATGGATCTACCACCCCTGTCCAAGTCTCAAACCTTTCGAATATTGTTGCTATTGCGGGCGGAGATGTGTCTACTTATGCGCTTGATAATACTGGACATGTCTGGGCATGGGGTAGAGGGGTTTATGGTGAACTTGGCATAGGGACGAACAGTTATTCTTCTAAAGTCCCTGTCCGAGTCACGAACCTAACGAATATTGTTGAAATAGCGGGTGGATCTTATAAGGGTTATGCGCTTGACAGTTTCGACCAAGTCTGGGCTTGGGGGGGGGGATGAACTAGGCAATGGGACGAACAGTTATTTCAATGTTCCTATCCAAGTTTCGAACTTAACAAATATCGTTGCCATTGCGGGCGGATGGGCTAACAGTTATGCACTCGACAGTTTAGGTCACGTCTGGGCTTGGGGATATGGGGGGGCACTAGGTAATGGGACGGAAAATAATTCCCTTGTTCCCGTCCAAGTCTCCAACCTTTCAAATATCGTTGCCATTGCGGGCGGTAGAAACACCGGTTTTGCGCTCGACAGTTTCGATCACGTCTGGGCTTGGGGAAGTGCAATGTATGGCTCACTAGGCAATGGGACAACAAGTGATTCTCTTATTCCCGTCCAAGTGTCGAACATTCCAACAAACGGTGGAACTGGCATTTCTGGCAATATTTCTGAGATTCAAATACAGGATCCCAAAGGAATACAGGATTCCGCAAGGTATTATGGTGAGCCAATAGATACTGCTACTGGAGCTCATGTTTTAGATCAAACTCTTTTAAAAGTACAGGGAGCGGAACCTTTTTCGTTTGACCTACACTATAATTCGCTTTTACTAAAGCCAGGTTCTTTTGGGTATGGATGGGAGAGTAATTACAATGCTTCGTTAGAGGCTCAAAGCAGTGGCAATATACTTATTCATTGGTCTATCAATCGTTTTAACACATTTGCACTAATTGGAGATGGCTATGTTCCCCAAGATCAGTCTATTCACTATGATCGATTGGTAAATAATGCTGACGGCTCGTTTACTTTAACTCGTAAAGACAATAGTATTTACCAGTTTGATGCTACTGGCAAGTTAATAAAATTGGGTAATGGACATGGGCAGTTTCTGAATATGTCTTATGATAGTTCGGGCAGACTTGTTCAAGTAATTGAACCTATTTCCGGTCAATTATTTTCTATAAACTATAACTCAACAGGAATGGTACAGTCCGTTACCGATACCGGAAACCAAACAGTAACTTTTACCTATGATGGAAATCAAAATTTGGTGAGTATTTCCAAGCCGAATGGGACACTTAAATACACCTATGACAGTATTGGCAGAGTCCTAACGGGATCGAACCCGTCAGGAGCACAAGTCTTTTCTGACACCTATGATTCGATAGGACGCATTATCAAACAATGTGATGCAAAGAATCAAATTACTACCTTAAGCTACGACGAAAGCAGTCAGCCGGGATATTTGCTGCTCACAATTACAAACCGAAACAAACAAACTGCCGTTTATAAGTATGACGATAAATATGATTTATTGAGCTTAACAGACGGCTTAGGCCATACCACTCAGTATACTTATGACGCCAACAGGAATAAAACAAGCGAAACGGACGCCAATGGGAATATAACTGCTTATACCTATGACACTCAAGGGAATCTTTTAACAATTACAGATCCCCAAGGTCACATAACCATGATGACCTATGATTTGAATAATAATCTGACGAGCATGACAAATGCTGCAGGCAAAACGATATCCTTTACGTATGACAGTATGCATAATTTAACAAGTGTTACTGATCTTTTAGGTCATAAGACGGCATACACTTTTGATAGTAATGGCCTTTTGCAAAGTAAAATAACACCCGAGAACGCCAAGACGCTTTACAACTATATTAATGGGCTACTCCAAAGTATAACGGACGCCGCCGGAAATACGATATCTTATCAATATGACTCAATGGGTCGGAAAATTGGTCAGACAAACCCGGATAACGGTCAGACACAAATGACTTATAACGACGACAATAAACTCACAAGTATCATTGATCCACTTGGAAACACCACCTATTATACCTTTGACGCAAATGGCAACAAACTGAGCGTTACTGATCCAAACGGTAACACGACAACGTACACCTATGACAAGGAAGGTAATCTTATCTGTCAAACCGATCCGCTTGGAAATAAAACACTATACCAATATGACAACGAAAATCATTTAGTACAAGTGACAGATGCTCTCGCAAATATTATTACTTATCAATATGATGATGCAGGACGAAAGATCAGCATGACTGATTCGATGGGTAATGTGATAAAAACACAGTATGATGTTGTAGGCAATTTGACGGGGAATACGGATGCCCTAGGTCACCAAATTCTTACTATAGCTTATGATACGCTCAATAACCCAACAACCCAAACGGACGCTTTTGGCAACAAGATAACCAAGCAGTATGATCTTTTGAATCGCCTAACAGCAACGATTGATCCCTTAGGACATAAGACTCAACTCCAATATGACGATGCGAATCATTTGATCGCATCGACCGATCCCGAGGGTGGAATCAGTGGCCAAGCCTTTGATTCAGATGGAAAAAGAATATCTTTAACCGATCCGAATAATAACCCAACTAATTTTACCTATGATGCTTTGGATCGCTTAACAGGAATAAGCAGCACTACTGGAAGCAGCATTAGCTATCAATATAACTCAAACAGTTTAGTTTCTCAAATGACCAATGGCAGGGGGCAAGTTGCGCAATATCAATATGATAATGCTGGGCGGATTGTTAGTTCAAGTGATTCTACGGGGGCAATAGCTTATACCTATGATAAGAACGGGAATCTTCTCACAGCTAGTGACTCGATTGGCACAATTACCAAATCTTACGATGCACTCAATCGACCGCTAAGTTATACCGATGTATATGGTAATGTAATTCAGTATAAGTACGATGCGGTAGGAAATTTAACTTCTCTTACTTATCCTAATGGTAAGGTCGTGGGTTATACTTACGATAAAGACAACCGTATGACGAGAGTAACTGACTGGGCCGGCAAAATAACATCCTATACTTATGATGCCAATGGGAGATTATTGACAACAACTCGACCCGATGGCTCAGTAGAAACGAGAAGCTATGATGCACAAGGGCAGCTTCTGGAATTAAAAGATGTAGCCCAAGATGGAACGGTAATCAATGATTACAGCTATACGTATGATGCCAATGGAAATATTCTGACCGAAAATAATCCTTCGGTCTTGGAACAAAGTAATACTACAACAGCAAGTGCCATCTCTATGACGTATGGCCCGGGTAACCGTTTGGCAATGTATAACGGACAGCCTGTAATGTATGATGCCGACGGAAATATGACGACTGGACCGTTGGGAAGTAACACAGCAACTCAATTTACCTATAATTCACGGAACCGTTTATTAAGCGCGGGAGGATTAACGTATACTTATGATGCGTTGAGTACACGTGTAGCTGTGACCGATGCCAAAGGAAATGTGACAAGGCTTATTACAAACCCGAACGCGTTCTTAAGCCAAGTGTTGATGGAGACTGATGCAAATGGCAGCATCCTGAAATATTATGTGTATGGTCTTGGCCTTATTAGTAGTGAAGATGTAGCAAGTTATAGTCTCTATCATTTTGACCACAGAGGAAACACAGTTGCTTTGACGGATCAAAGTGGTAAAGTCACGGATCGGATGGAATACGATCCATATGGCACACTATTAAACCGGACAGGTACAACATCGACACAGTTCCTGTTTGATGGCAGAGACGGAGTTTATAGTGATTATAATGGTTTGTTGTATATGCGGGCTAGGTACTATAATCCGATGATACAGAGGTTTATTAGCCAGGATACGCTGTTGGGGAGTATAGGTGTTATTAAGAGTTTAAATCGGTATGCTTATGTAGAAGGTAATCCCATTAGTAATATTGATCCTACAGGAAACTCTCTATGGGATATAAATCATTATATTCAGCCTGGAGTCAAAATCATAAATAAGATTTCTGATGTTACATCAACCGGAGCTACAACAGTAGCTATAGTCTCTGCCGCGGCATCGTTGGGAGGAGTGGACGCTCCAGTAACCCTTACAGTTGCTGGTGGAGCAACAACTGTAGCAACAGTGGCAGGTCAAGTGACCGAGCTTACTGCTGTAAGCATTGCATGGGATGACCCAAGTTCGGAAAATAAAGCAAACTTGGCTTGGGGCACAGCTGCATTAATACCTGGAATGAGGATGGGCAACCTAGGAAAAATGGCCGATCTCGGAGATAGGACCCAAATGATCTTTGATTTAGGAGGTAACATATTGAATGCGCCAGGGACATATATTCCCAAAATAATTGACGCGTACAAATATGCTTTAACCGGGGACATATATTCCCAAAATAATCAAATAAACTTTAAATAAACTTTAAATAAACTATTTCGGGTTAGTCATGTTTATGTACTGAGAAATACCAGGGAGAAGTGAAAGTAAGAATGTTTAATTATACCAATTTTGTGACCTTATTTTTGATGATGAGTTTTACTGCAGTTTTTATATTAGTCTGGGGAATATTACGTAAATGGCAAAGAGACATGTTGCAGAGTGGATTAATTGCATGGGTTTTGGCATGGTTAGGATATCTTATTTTTGATTTAATTCAAGTACCATTGAACTTTAATGTTTTGAAATTCAAAGCCTATGGCTCAACGACGTTAATGGCATTAGGCGTTATTTTAGGCCTTTACTTAGCGATTAAATATAAGTGGCCGCGGAGAAAAGTTGTATTTATGATTATGTTTATATATAATCCATTAATTGGATACTGGTTGATAGCGGTCTTTTCCGCGCCAATATATGTTGCTCTGCCATCCTTTGGTATTATTTCTTTCTTACTTAATTTAGGGGTGAAATATAGAATGGGTTAGTTCTAATTACACGAAGTTGTTTAAAGAAAAGAGGTATGCTCAAATGAAACGAATGTTTCTAATGAAGACCGTGATGACCTTAATGGTTATATTTCTTATTTCTGTATCTCCAGTATTAGCGATGACTTACGGCTACGACGACTTAGGCCGTTTGACATCTGTTACCTATGATTCAGGACAAAGTATAACGTATAATTATGATTCAGCTGGAAATATGATATCGAAAACCAATAGCTTAATATCTGAAACCCTGACGGTTCGCAGCACGACGACCGGTGGAATCACTCTGGCGCTGAGCCCGGCACTAGATGGCTTAAATACAAGCAACTTTAAGCTGGTTGACAGTTCGAACAACCCAGTAACTATAACTGGAGCGGTAACTACTGACAACGGAGCAACTTATCTACTTAGCGCATCGTTAAGTGCTGGTCAAACGTATACGGTCACGGCAACAAAAAGTGGTTATGACTTCGGAGCAGCACAAAACGTAGTAGTACCTGGGCTGATAGCCGAAACTTTAACGGTAAGTAATACGACAAGCAGTGGGATTACAATAGCGTTGAGTCCTGTACTGAATGGATTAACCCTAAGCGACTTCACGTTGATGGATGGCAGTACCCCGGTGACAATCAGCTCAGCCACTAC
>NZ_DATLJA010000053.1:0-20662 GCF_035539115.1 Desulfitobacterium sp.
ATGCCTGAGCCGTATGTTGGGAAATCAACACGTACGGTTCTTAGGCGAGAAAGAGGGAGCAATCCCTCCGACTTAGCCGGCAAAAAGTGGAGATAGTATCAAAGCTTTACCTATTGCTATTCTCTACCGTGACTCGGACATGTCAATGTCTGAGCATAATATGGAGTCTGTAATAGGTCGAACGAGTATGATGGAAAATGGTGGATAGAACTAAGAATCTTAAACATTTAACGGATGAAGCTTGTGGATGAAAAAACTACGGCAGATAAGGTAAGAAAATAGCCATGGCGGTTATGGCAACTTTACTCGGCTTATCTTCGTTTAATTTCTTGGAGAGGCAGATTCGAAGGAGGAGCAAGAATATATGCAAATACCAGAAGATAAATGGTATGAAGCTATTTTTCAACGTCGTTCTAGGCGTCAGTTTAATGGTAAGCCCTTAGCTTTCGAGGAAGTAGCTTACTTAGCTGATTTCGCTGAAGAACTTAATAGAAATGTTGGTGGTGCAAGGGCAGTAATAGTTAACAAAAGCCCTGAAAACGTGCTGAAAGGTGCGATAGGTTCTTACGGGAAGATTAAAGGTGCCCCAGCTTACGTCGCTTTCATTGGCAACATGGAAGATCCACATGTTCAAGAGAAGGTTGGCTATATTGGTGAATGTTTCATATTAGAGGCCACTTCAATGGGCTTAGCAACTTGCTGGGTCGGAGGTTTTTTTAGGCCAGAGATAGTAAGTAAACAGATAGCAATTAGTCAGGATGAACAAATACTAGCTGTTTCTCCTTTCGGTTATGCTTCAGAACAATATAGTTTAGAAGAAAAGTTTATGTCTGGGTTCGCTTCAGGGCATAAACGGAAGGATGTGGAAGCGTTGTGCTTGGAGCGATATAAAACTGAATGGCCTGATTGGGTTAGATCGGCATTAGAACTTGCTCGATTGGCACCCTCGGCAGTTAACAGACAGCCATGGCGATTTTCTGTTGAGACCGATGCTATAAAAATTTCCGTCGATAGTGTAAAGGATTCATATCATATTTCTAAATGTTTGGATTGTGGAATTGCCATGGTACACATCGAGGTAGGAGCTAGACATAAAGGGGTTAGAGGAAGATGGGATTACCTTCTGCAGCCAGATGTTGCAATCTTTAAGGCTGAACGTTAGTGTGTCGAGGGGGGATGCAAAGGTGTCAAGGAAGAGCTTGTTAATTGTAATTGTGATCTTTCTTGTTTCAAGCATTCTAATGGGATGTTCAACTGAAAAGTACCCAATACATACGGTGGCAGTTATAGATGATAAAGTCATTATGGAGGAACAAATCAAAAATGAGATCGTTGAAAGAAACATCGCAATTAAAATATGGGATATGTTTATTTGTTATAGGTTTTTAAGTTCGAGACCACGGAGGGCTTGGTATGGATAAAACAAGACAGGCGATCGAGACATACAACAAACGTGCGGGTTATTATCAAATTAAGTTTATGGATTTCGAGAATTACAAAACGAAATTAGAGGCATTCTGTAATATTTTATCGCCGGGAGCCAAGGTCTTAGATGTCGGTTGTGGTCCTGGAAATGCTTCCAAGCTTTTGGTTGAATTAAATAAAGAGTTTAAAATATTAGGCATCGATCTTTCCACAGAGATGGTTAACCGCGCCCGTGCAAATGTCGTTTCCCCAAATGTACAATTCCTTGTTGGAGATATCAGAGATATGAACCTAATGGGTGAGGAGTATAATGCGGTAATAGCATCATTTTGTCTACCGCATTTATCAAATATGGAAGCAGAGAAATTGCTTCATGATATCGGGGCAACTCTATGTGAGGGTGGCTTCTTATATTTAAGTTGTATGGAGGGCTCAAAATCAGGTTTTGAGACAACGAGTTTCAGCCCTAACGACTATATATTCTTTAATTATTACTCGGAAGGATTTATCCGAGAATTGCTAAGGGAGAATAATTTAAGGATTATACAACTTCAACGAGATGTATACTACGAAAGCAATGGGAACACAACAATAGACATGTTCTACTATGCCCAAAAGGTTACTTGACGACGGCGACGTCTAACTAGCTAATCGAAGCCAAGGAGAGTTTTTCGGCCAACAGCCAAGAAAAAGGATATAGTAAAGCTCGCCTACATAAAGTAAGCCTAATAAAGGCATGTAATAAAGGGGATCTCTGAGTCGGTAGAGAATAGTTGTTTAGAATAAGAAAAAGCTGTTATAAAAGCCGCTGAGAACTAGATTCAAAGGGAGTCAGTTTTAAAATCATTGGAGGAATTAGGTTGACCATGGCAGACATTTCAAGAATTAGTATAATAGGGAGGCTCTCTTCGTATTATGACGGTGATTTTCGATCCACTGCAATAGATATTAAGGAGTTGCTTTCTGGGAAAACATCGTATAGGGAAGAAGCCTTTTGTGAGGATCTGTATTTAAAATCTATCGAGTTTGAGATTTTCGTACATGATGAGAACAACGAAGTTCATGAAAAAGCAGGTTTACTCATTGGAAGATTGTTTGATATAGAATGTTGTGAAGAGGACGAATTCGATCCTTTAGAGGTTTTCGATAATGTGGATCAATATACATATGAGATTTATGATATGGGACGTAAGTACCATGAGGGGTTTCTGAGTCAGAATATTTTTGCAATCGAATCTTTGATGATATATCCGGAGTTTAGGGATAAAAATGTAGGAACTGCGGCAATCCATATATTGGCTGACGCTATCGAGGCCCAATTCAATTTAAATGCGGGTTGTTTCATTGTTATACCTGAGCCAGCATATGATTCCGAGAGAGAGGCAAAGCCTGACGAAGCTCAATATGAGCATCATAAAGCAAGATGTAAAGAGTTTTGGAAAAGACTAGGCTTTGAAAGTTTGAAGGATAGCCCTTACTGGTATTTTAACTTAGATATGGGGATGTTAGTAAACGGTCAGGACCCAAGCAGGAAAGAGACAGGGGAATCACGCTCTAAACTTGAAACAGAAAGTGCTACCATTTATGAATTCCCATCTCGCACTGATAATAAGGAATACTAAAACGGTCCATTGGGTTAGGGTAGAATTTAATTCAAATAGACAATGAACATATCTAGAGGGTGAGAACCATTTACATTCGTAATAAAAAGATTCCCGTTTTCAATATCGTATTGCTAGTAGCATTTATTGTTCTTTTAGTCTATGTCACAATGAAATATGCTCCAGAAATCACGAAGCTTTTAAGTGAACCTGAAAAATTTAGAGATTTGGTACAGTCTTACGGTTATAGTGGAATCTTTGTGTTTTTGTTTTTCCAGATTTTGCAGATGGTGATTGCGCCTATCCCTGGGGAAGTTATTCAAATAGCAGGGGGTTACATCTATGGAGTGTGGCTAGGAACCCTGTACCTTGCCATCGGTGCGATTGTGGGGACAGTAGTCGTATTTTATGGTTCACGACTAATAGGTTATCCTTTAGTCAAAGTCTTTGTTTCGCAAGATAAGCTGACACGGTTAAACTTCTTGATGAAAAGTCAAAAGGCGGATATTGTGATGTTTGTCTTGTTTCTGCTGCCTGGGCTCCCGAAGGATATTCTGAGTTATATCGCGGGTCTAACTCCAGTGAAACCATTAAGATTTTTCACTCTAACGACAGTAGCAAGATTTCCAGCTCTTTTTGTATCAGTCTATATTGGTACAAATTTACAGACCAAAAACTACCTATTGGTGACTGTCCTTTCAACGATAGCTGTACTTCTATTTTCCGTCGGATTTTTCTTTAAAGACAGAGTGGTTAATAAGATGCATGTACTGTTCGATTCACATAAACTAGACTAGAGATAACTGAGATTGTTTGGCCTAAATTACAATAGGATGAATATGATCTACTATTAGTACTAATAATTCATCGCTGCGCAGCGGATTATTTCCATACCGTTCATGAAGAAGAGGAGGAGTAATCATGCTGGAAAAAATCCATCTTGATGTTAAATCACTAATTTTTATCTTAGTTTTAGTTGCTATTGCGGTGGCTGCTATTATTACTGTTGCAATCTAGTTTTGGAGCGTGTTCTTAAAGTACAAAGAAAAGACGTCATAAAGGCATAGGTTAAATATTCTTATATAACCTATGCCTTTATGACGTCTTTTCTTCAAATTTAGATTTGATCGGCATGCTTTTCTTTTTCATGTTTAACAGCATCGTATTCAAAGCGGAATTTCTGATTACAAAAAGTACAATGAACAAATTTACCATCATCTGAGGTCCTTGGCATGGGTACCCACCTCCTTGATCTTGAGTATAGACAAGATTTACCCAAATTATACAATATATGGGTGAATTCTTTTGAGTAACATCGCTACATACGATGTTAGGGAAGAGAGGTGTCGACTATGTGGCATAGATGGATTCGTAATATGGGAATGGATTTTTTTTGGATGAAA
The DNA here is from genome assembly GCF_035539115.1 of Desulfitobacterium sp. Taxonomy (GTDB): domain Bacteria; phylum Bacillota; class Desulfitobacteriia; order Desulfitobacteriales; family Desulfitobacteriaceae; genus Desulfitobacterium_A. Next base: position 4,430 of record NZ_DATLJA010000053.1, read on the forward strand.
AAGGAATTAATCCGGCGTTGGAAAATGGATACTCCAGCCGGATTCATGGGTATAATAGCAATGATTTCGGGTTTAATATTGTTGGTTATTATGGTTCAGGGAATAGCGGAGGTTTTTCGGGGGGCGATTCCTTGGGTGGCTGGATCGAAGGTATCTGCTATCTATTGGTCTTCATTGGGCTATGCTTTAAAAGCAAGTCTTGCTTTCTTAGTGTTTTGTGCCTCCATTATCCTCTTTTTCCTGCTTAAATTATTTTATCGGCGCTAATGGCATAATTAGTAGCCATTTTCATATCTATGAAGTGGACAAACTTACTTTTAAGATTTGCCTTGCATCCGAAAAAACCCTATGATAGAATTGTGAAGGTTAAAAGGAGGTTGGAGATGTGGGTTTCTTGTCCGGAGTTACCGGTTCTCATTTGTTTAATATGATCATGATTCCGGTTCAGGTTATCATTGTCTTTATGACGTTGTATTATTTTGTTTTGTCGATGTTTGGCCTATTTCGGAGACATGAAAAGAAGATATTAACACCTGGAAAGTCATTTGCTTTGGTTGTCTCTGCGTATAATGAGGAAGCCGTAATTGGACAACTCATTGAGAATTTGCTTAAACTCGATTATCCTAGAGAGCTCTATGATGTTTTTGTAGTGGCAGATAATTGCACGGATAAAACTGCACTCATTGCGAAAAATGCCGGCGCGATCGTGCATCAACGCTTCAACGCTGAAAAACGGGGTAAGGGTTATGCTCTCGAGTGGCTGTTTCATCGGCTTTTCAAAAGGGAAAGGCAATATGATGCTGTGATTATTTTCGATGCAGACAATCTTGTTAACCAGAGCTTTCTCATTGAAATGAACAGTAAATTATGTCAAGGGGATAAGATCATTCAGTGTTATTTAGATTCCAAGAATCCTTTTGATACATGGGTTACGAATGCCTTCTCGATTACGTTTTGGCTTTCAAATCGGATGCTTCAACTTGCACGATATAATACAGGGCATCTATCGAATGTCCTCGGCGGAACGGGTATGTGTATTTCCACGGATGTACTTAAGAAAATAGGGTGGGGCGCAACCTCACTTACGGAAGATCTTGAGTTCACGATGAAGGCTCTGACATATGGAATTAAGACAACCTGGGCGCATGAAGCTATTGTTTATGACGAAAAGCCCCTGACGTTTGCTCAATCTTGGCGTCAACGGAAGCGTTGGGCTCAGGGACAGATTGATTGTGCAGGACGCTACTTAATTCCTCTTGTCATAAAGGCATTTAGAGAACGTAAAATTATGTATTTTGATGCCGCAGTTCATTTATTCCAGCCGGCATTGACCTTGATTGCAACTTTCTTTATGTTCACGAACCTGATTTCTGTTGTTCAACCGCATTACACGCATATATTTTCTGTTGTAATGCCGTGGTCGGGGTGGCAGATCTTATCTGCGTTTCAACTTGTTTACCCCATTGCCGCGTTAGCACTGGATCGCTTACCTTGGCGGGCATATTTCGGGTTGATTCTCTATCCTGTCTTTATCTATAGTTGGATTCCCATTTGTTTCCTCGGTTTTATAAACCGAAAAGAAAAAGAATGGTCTCATACTCAACATACACGCTCGATTGCTATTGAGGATGTTGAGCTCAGGCAAAAGAAAGCATCTGTAAATTAAGCGCAAGCTAAAAGAGAAAGGGGGAGAGTTCTCCCTCTTTTATTTTACTAACAGAAAGTATAAATTTTTGGCAGATAGCATAAGTGCAACTAAGGCTTCCGCCTACGCCAGAGGCTTAGCGCAAGCCAAGTTTTCTTTATAATTAGTAAAGAGCAATTGCTTTTCAGATTAAGAAAGCTGAGGGATTATCGTGGGTACTGTAGAGCAGACTATAGATCTTGAAGAAATGGTGGATAAACCCGGGATATTTATAGGTGGAGACTCCCCTTACGAGGGGTCAGACGCAGTTATTTTAGGAATTCCCATGGACTATACCGTTAGTTTCCGTCCGGGAACTCGGATGGGACCTTTAAGTATTAGAAATGTCTCGATTGGAATCGAAGAATATAGTGTCTATTTAGATCGGGATTTAGGGGACTATGATTATTGCGATCTTGGCGATTTAGCCTTGCCCTTTGGTAATGTTGATAAATCCCTTGACTTGATTGAAAAGGCTTCTCGTCAAGTCCTAAAGGATGGCAAGTTTCCGATTTTCCTCGGAGGGGAGCATTTAGTAACCTATCCTCTCATTAAACCTTTTGTTGAGAAATATCCTGATTTAACGGTCGTTCATTTTGATGCACATGCCGATTTACGGGCGGATTATTATGGAGAAAATAACTCTCATGCAACCGTTATGCGGAAAGTTACCGAAATGCTTGGGCCAAAGCGAGTCTATCAATTTGGAATACGCTCCGGAATCCGGGAAGAATTTCTCTATGCTCAAGAGAATACGCATCTCGTCCTTGAGGAGGTTCTCGAGCCCTTAAAGGCTGTCTTACCAGAATTGAAGGGGAAACCCATCTACGTAACCTTAGATATTGATGTGGTCGACCCGGCATTTGCCCCAGGAACGGGGACTCAGGAAGCAGGTGGCTGCACTTCACGTGAAATTATTAAAGCCATCCACGCTCTTCAGGATTTAAATGTCGTGGGTTTTGACCTTGTTGAAGTTTCTCCGGCTACGGACTCGAGTGAACGGACTGCCTTATTGGCGGCTAAACTAGTACGGGAAGTAATTCTAAGCTTTGTCAGGCGGAAAAAGGAATAACTAACCTACTTCTGCGAATTTAACGTTTAATACTTGCAGAAAATCTTTGACAGGATCGCGATTTTTGTGTATACTAAAATTCGTCAGTTGAGCCGGGAATTCGTCAGCTGGGCCGGGCGAATAGCTCAGCTGGGAGAGCGCCTGCCTTACAAGCAGGATGTCGGCAGTTCGACGAAGATAGGGGTTAAGGTTCGAACATCGAATACGGCCCCGTGGTGTAGTGGTTTAACATGCCTGCCTGTCACGCAGGAGATCGTCGGTTCAAATCCGATCGGGGTCGCCATATTTGCCTCGGTAGCTCAGTCGGTAGAGCAGAGGACTGAAAATCCTCGTGTCGGCGGTTCGATTCCGTCCTGAGGCACCATAACATGCGGGTGTAACTCAGTGGTAGAGTGTCACCTTGCCAAGGTGAAAGTCGCGAGTTCGAATCTCGTCACCCGCTCCATTCTATTGGCGGCATAGCCAAGTGGTAAGGCAGAGGTCTGCAAAACCTTTATCCCCAGTTCAAATCTGGGTGCCGCCTCCAATTTTATCAATTTTGCCGATGTGGCGGAACTGGCAGACGCACGGGACTTAAAATCCCGCGGGCCCTAAAGCCCGTACCGGTTCGATTCCGGTCATCGGCACCACATATGGGTTTGTAGCTCAGCTGGTTAGAGTACCGCGTTGACATCGCGGGGGTCGGAGGTTCGAGTCCTCTCAAACCCACCATATAGGAAAACTAAGAAAACTTTGAAGCCCCTGATAAAAGTGGATTCAAGGTTTTTTTCATTACAACCCATTGAATTTGATTCAATGGGTTGTTTTTCACGAGGAGGATTTTTATGGGTTATGTAGAAATAGCTAGGTATATCAATTAGAGGAGGTCGAATTCTATCAATATTCCATTCATCGATTTGCTTTTGCAAGGAATACCGGAACAAATTGCTGTAGTCGCCCTGGCTTTTATTATCGCTCGAATTCCTTTTCAATGGAAGAGAGTCATTCCCATAGGGATTTTTTTAGCCCTGGTGGCTTATATTGTAAGGCTATTACCTGTTCCTTTTGGAATACATACCATTGTTCTCGTGATTCTGCTTTTTATTCTGTTAACTATAATGGGTAGAGGAGATGTGAGTCAGGCCATAATTGCAACCCTGATAAGCTTCTTAGCATTAGTGCTTTTTGAGATTGGAAGTATATCCGCATTCATGGCTATTTTTAAGGTTTCTCAAGAGACCATCTTTGATAGCCAACTCTTAAGGATCGTAATTGGGGAAACACATGTTATCCTCCTCTTTGTTTTCGCTTATCTACTTAATCGCGGGAAAAGAAGGCTGAAAACGTGATTACCCTTTCAGAGCTTAGCGATGATTTCGCTAACTTAATCACCAAGGAGTTAGAATATACCGAGGAAAAAAAGGAAGTCATTGCCTACGCTATTGAAACAGCACTCCTTTCTATATTTGGAACTCTGCTCTTAATCATTTTTGGACTGCTTGTTAATGCACTAAAACCTGCTCTGATAGCGGCTCTTTCCGGTGTTTTACTCCGAAGAGTATCGGGTGGGGCCCATTTTAATACGCCATTAAAATGTTTAGTTTCAGGTGCCTTAGTTTATAGTTCAATCGGGCTTTTGGCTAAAACACTTGTGGAAAATTACTTTTTTAATGATTACGCGCTTCTACTCCTTTGGCTCTTTTCTTTAATAGTTGTCTTTCTCTTAGCTCCCGTTGAAAGCGAAAATAAGCCGATCAACTCCGTACGATTGAAGTCTAGCCTTAAAGTTATATCTATTATTTTCGTGTTTGTTTCTTCCTTTATTAGCTTCATCTCAGGTAGTCTCCTGATAGAAGTTAGTATGTGTTCTGGAGTGTTTTGTCAATCACTAACTCTGCTTCCCATTTTTAATAGGAGAGGGGGTGACTAGTGTGAAAAAGACTATTTTTGCAGCCATTGCCTCAATGCTATTCGTTCTAGCGAGTGCAACCTCTGTCTTTGCTTGTGGATTTTGGTTTTATCAGCCCAAGACACCCAAAGCCTTACTAAAGTAATTCAGAAGAGCGATTTAGAAGCTGGGTTATTAACCTAGCTTCTAAATCGTTTAAGATAATTGAAGATATTCATCGTAGAATATGAAATTTGTCATACTAACAAAGCAAGAGGAGGAGGAAATGAACAAAGTTCTTCCTAACCAATCGATCATTCAAACTACTCTTCTTAAATTTACATTGAGTATTTTTGCCTTTATCCTGATATTCATCTTTATATTTCAACAGAACTTCTGGGATAAGGAAGAGCTTCGACTCAAATATCAATTGCTTACCACTGCACAGGAGGTAAGATCTGAAATTCAGTCGCAAAGCAACTTAATTCAAAAGATAGAAGGAATCGAGGTAAATGATCAAGTATCAACAGTGCAAAAGAAACAAGAGATAAAAGAACTTATCGAGCCTCTTCTTAGCAAGCACCCAAATAACAGCAATTCAATCGCGTTTTATGATATTCAACTCGGTTTAGTGTCGAACTTTAATGATAAGGAGCTCGATCTTCCTGTGTCTTCAATTCTTTCCACACTTGAAAAGGATAATCAGATCCGAGAGATTGATCTGGTTAGCTTGAATATTATTAGTTTGCCCCTATATCAAGAAGGTAGTTTAAGGGGTTATATCTGGACCTACGCTACAGATTTTAAACTTTCTTTGGAATCATTCTTTAAGATCACCTTTTTCACAATCCTCGCCTTAAGCTTTTCAGCCTTAATGATGTTACTCATTCGCAAACACTTGAAGCGAATAGAGAGATATCTAGATCATTTCAGCCAGGCGATCGTTGATCATAAAAGTGGGTATGATTGCGATATAGATAAACTTCCGGAATTGAAACCAGTCTTAAATAAAATAATCGTTTATACCGAAGAACTAGAACGTATCAACATAGAATTGGAAACATCAAAACAAAAGATCGTTCATATTATGCAAGGAATTTCGGATGGCTTCTTGTCTTTGGACAAGAACTGGGTACTTACTTTCATTAATCCTGTTATGGCGAAGGTTATTAATCAATCTGAGAAGGAATTACTAGGAAGAACTATCTTTGAAATATCTCCTCAGTTTAAAGAATCAATCAGTTATCAGAAAATGCAGCAAGCAATATCTGAAAGTATAGCCATGCATTGGGAACACGTAATGGAAACTTTGCAGGATAAAGTCTCCGTGAATACATATGAATGTCACGCTTATCCATTCAGTGAGGGGTTATCTATTTTCGTTAGAGATGTAACTGAGTTGAGAAAACAGCAAAAGGAGTTTTCGAGACTTGAAAGACTTAATCTTTTAGGTCAATTGGCTGCGGGAATTAGCCATGAAATAAGGAACCCATTGACCACGGTTAAGGGCCTTTTGCAATTTCTTGGAATAAAACCTAAATACACAGAAGAGAAAGATCATTTTGACTTGATGATTTCGGAAATAGACCGGGCCAATTCCATTATTACGGATTTTTTATCCCTTACCAAGACCAATTTAGATTCAACTCAATCCCATAATATTAATGATATCATCCATAGGGTTTACCCGATGTTGCAAGCGGATGCGGTTAACAATAACAAAGAAGTCATCTTAGCGTTAAATCCGCTTCCTGTTTTATTGCTCAATGAAAATGAAATAAGACAGCTCCTTCTGAATCTAGTGCGTAATGGACTAGAGGTTACCCCGGAGCAAGGAGCGGTTACTATTGAGACCTATGAACAGGAGGGAAAGGTCTTCCTGGCAATCATAGACCAAGGCTGTGGTATTCCTGAAGAAATTCAAGGAAAAATAGGCACTCCATTTTTTACGACGAAAGATACAGGCACTGGGCTAGGAGTTGCGATTTGCATGGGCATTGTTCAAAGGCATAATGCAGATTTAAAGTTTGAGTCAGGAAAATCAGGAACAACGTTCCAGGTCATTTTTAACATAGGGTAGTGGAGATCACCCCAAATAACTTTAGCAGCAGCGTATGAAAGTCTGCGTATTATCTCATTTGTAAAAGATGGTAGGCAAGGGTATAATATTAGGGTTGAATAACTAGTGGCATAATGTTTACTGACTATGCTTATTATGAAAGGCGGTGGTTTTCATGCATTCACTCGGGCAAGACAAGGCGCCTATTTATGAAGCATTGCAAAAATATAAATCGATGCGGGTAGTATCCTTTGACGTGCCCGGACATAAACAAGGCAGAGGAAACCCCGAACTTACGGAATTTCTAGGTGAAAAATGCCTTTCGGTGGATGTCAATTCGATGAAACCGTTAGATAATCTTGTCCATCCCGTCTCCGTAATCAAAGAAGCTGAGGAATTGGCCGCCGATGCGTTTGGAGCCCATCACGCCTTTTTTATGGTCAACGGAACAACATCAGCTGTTCAAGCGATGATTATGAGCGTTTGCAAACAAGGCGAAAAAATCATCATGCCTCGTAATGTCCACAGGAGTGCCATTAATGCCCTAATCATTAGTGGAGCAATTCCTATTTATGTGAATCCGGGTGTCAATCAAAAGTTGGGGATATCGTTAGGCATGTCTATTGACGAAGTCAAAAGGGCGATCGCTGAAAATCCAGAGGCCAAAGCGATCTTTATTAATAATCCGACTTATTATGGGATTTGTTCTGACTTAAGGACCATTACTGAGCTTGCCCATCGTCATAATATGGTTGTCTTGGTGGATGAGGCGCATGGAACCCACTTCTACTTTGGCGAGAATATGCCAGTGAGTGCGATGGCGGCAGGAGCTGATATGTCGGCTGTCAGCATGCATAAAACAGGGGGTAGCTTAACCCAGAGTTCGTTTTTGCTCATAGGGAGCCGTCTTAGCACAGGTCATGTGCGGCAAACGATTAACTTAACACAGACAACCAGTGGCTCCTATTTGCTGCTATCTTCTCTGGACATTTCCAGACGCAATCTCGCTTTAGACGGTAAACGTATTTTCGAAAAAGTCTTCTCCCTGGCAGACTATGCGCGGGAAGAAATCAATAAAATCGGGGGCTACTACGCTTTTTCCTCAGAACTTATTAATGAAGATTCGGTGTTCGATTTTGACCGTACCAAGCTTTCTATCTATACAAGAGACATAGGGCTGGCGGGGATTGAGGTTTATGATATTCTCCGTGATGATTACGGAATTCAGATCGAATTTGGAGATATCGGTAATATCTTGGCGATTATATCTGTGGGGGATCGCGCCTTGGCCTTGGAACGTCTTGTTTCTTCTCTGTCCGAAATAAAAAGACGATATACGAGGGACAAAACGGGAATGCTCGATCATGAGTATATTAATCCAGAGGTGGTGATAGCACCACAGCAAGCCTTCTATTCTGATCAACATTCCGTTGCCATCAAAGATAGTATAGGGTATGTAAGTGGCGAGTTTGTCATGGCTTACCCGCCAGGTATACCTATTTTGGCGCCAGGAGAACGGATAACTGCAGAAATCATTGATTATATCACTTATGCCAAGGCCAAGGGCAGTTCCTTGACAGGTACAGAGGATATGGCTATTGAAAACATTAGAGTAGTGGAGGAACGATAACATGGAATTATGGTATACAGAACAACACACAGATAATGTTCGTTTTTCCATCAAGGTGGATAAGCCCCTATATACAGCACAGAGTGAATTTCAGAGAATTGATGTTTTTAACTCCAAAGAATTCGGCAATTTCTTCACCCTGGATGGCTTAATGATGGTTACTGAAAAGGATGAATTTATCTATCATGACATGATTGTCCATGTGCCGATGGCAACTAACCCAAAGATTAAGAATGTCTTGGTTATTGGCGCAGGGGATGGCGGAACAGTGCGAGAGCTGACGCGCTACGCAACTATTGAAAACATTGACATGGTGGAAATTGATAAAATGGTTGTGGATGTGTGCAAAGAATATTTGCCTCAGACTGCCTGTAAGTTGGATGAGCCAAGGGTACATCTGTATTTTGAGGACGGACTGAAATTTGTTCGTACCAAAGAAAATACCTATGATCTGATTATTGTTGATTCCACCGATCCTTTCGGACCGGGGGAAGGGCTGTTTACCAAAGAGTTTTACGGTAATTGCTATAAGGCTTTGAAGGAGGATGGCATCCTCGTCAACCAGCATGAGAGCCCCTATTATGATGAGTATGCTAAGTCTATGCAAAGAGCTCATAAGCGGATTAAAGAATTTTTCCCCATTTGCAGGGTTTATCAGGCTCATATTCCAACCTATCCGTCGGGTCACTGGTTATTTGGTTTTGCCTCGAAAAAGTACGATCCACTGACTGATATCGACGAGCAAGCTTGGAACAATTTAGGACTGAAAACAAAGTATTATAACACTGAAATTCATAAAGGGAGCTTTGCTCTGCCTAATTATGTTAAGGATCTTTTAGCAAGTGCAGGGGAATAACCTAAACAAAGGGACGGTTCTTCTGCTTCCAAAGGAAGCAGAAGAACCGTCCCTTAAATCAAGATTTTAAAAACCTTGAAGGCCTTGAATTTAGAGGATTCAAGGTTTTTTCTTTTTACAATGGGGAGTTAGACAACTTCTAAGTATTTTCATGCTGGTGTATAAGTCGAATTCATCCTGGAAATAGTAGGAAATGGCGGAGGGCTCTTGGAGATCTGCTTTGGAACTGGTGAGAAAAAACGATATTATCCGAGCCAGAGAAAAATAATCAGGTTAAAAAGGTGCTTGTACCGAAATTATGACCGCAACCAGGTCATATACTCTACTATGGAGGGATGGCAGGTTGGAACATTCCGTACAGCTGGGTACTCAATACTACAGGGAAAGTATATGCCAACGTTTAAGGGAACTTCGGGATCAGGAAGCGCTCCCGATGATTATCTATGAGCATCAACAAGGCAAACGTTGGCTAATTGATTGTGAATTTCAGCTTCCCGCTCAGGAATACGATGGAGAGCAAGATACTTTGAAACGAATTCATAGTTATTATCTTGCCAATGCCTTAGCGGAGACGATATTGAATCAATGGGAAAAGGATCATGTTCGTTGGCTTTTAAAAAGGAAATATCAGTTGGAAAAGGAAGAGGCAGAGCAGGTTCTGACTAAAGCGTTAGAGTATCTGAATCAACGTCCTTCGGAACGGAAAAGTTATTCAATTAATCGCAAGACTACGCTGGTCAATCAAATCATCACGTGTTTAGACACGCAACCCTTGTTTGATATCGAAGGCTTTTTACGTTTCCGGGCGCAAGCTTACAAAGAAGAAGTCAAGAAAGCGGTTTCGTATGTTGTCGATGAGCATGTACTCGAAAAAGAGTATGTTGAGTTTATTGAGCTCTTGAAGCATTTCGTGGATAGTCAAAATCCGCGCCTGGATACATTACATGTCGGGATTACCTCCGAGGGCAACTTCCATCTTTATAACGAAGAAGGGAAAAAGGTCACGAATCAATATATTGATGATCTTTCCTTCGGAAATGAGGTTAATGAATTTTCTTATGAGGATATGCTGGTGAGTGCAATAATTGCAGTTGCTCCCCGGCGAATTGTCTTGCATATTCGCTATAATGGCTATAAAGATACCCTACAAACTATCGTTAAGGTGTTTGACGGTCGAGTGAGTTATTGCAACGATGGCTGTTTCATCTGCGAGGAGATTTGACAAAGCAATTTAGGGAGAATATACTAATTTATAACTTCATAATCCAAATCATATTTTGGGGTAAAGTGATGACAGGATGAGTACCTTATTTTAAACTCATACTAGAGAGAAAATGCCATAGGCTGTAAGCATTTTTATGAGTTAGTAGGGGAAGACCAACCTGGAGTGATAAGCTGAACGAGAAGTAAGCTTAGACGTTTCCCGCGTTAAGGGTCAAAGTCTAGCGTTAAAATAAGATTGGCAACGAAATTTTTTAACGACAAGAATTTGGGTGGAACCACGGGAATCAACTCTCGTCCCATTGCGGGACGGGAGTTTTATTATTTTTAAGGGAGTGAAGCCAATGGTTAAAGTAATATTAAAGGATGGCTCCGTGCGCGAAGTAGAACAGGGAACAACGCTCGCGGGTTTGGCCGCTTCGATCTCGCGCGGTTTAGCTAAAGCTGCGGTGGCCGGCAAGGTTAACGGTGAGGATAAAGATTTGTCCTATCCTTTAAATGAGGATGCTGAAGTGGAAATTCTTTCTCTAGAAAGTGAGGAAGGGTTGAAAGTTCTCCGTCACTCTTCTTCTCACGTACTGGCTCAAGCAGTGCAAAATCTCTTTCCAGGTACCAAACTTGGAATCGGACCAGCCATTGCGAATGGCTTTTACTATGATTTTGATTCAGAACATGTTTTTACACCTGAGGATTTGGAAAGAATTGAAGCTGAAATGCGCCGCCTTGCCAAAGAAGATTATAGCTATGAACGACGGGAAGTTTCTCGGAGTGAGGCTTTGGACTTCTTTGGCGAGCGGGGAGAAAAATACAAGGTTGAGCTGATTGAAGATCTACCCAATAATGTAGCCATATCGATGTATACCCAAGGCAATTTTACTGATCTTTGTGCTGGGCCGCATATTCCATCTACCGGGAAGATCAAAGCGTTTAAGCTTCTTAACCTTGCCGGTGCCTACTGGAGAGGGAGCGAAAAGAACAAGATGCTCCAACGTATTTATGCAACTTCCTGGGCGAAACAAGCCGATTTAGACGATTACCTCTTTAAGGTGGAAGAAGCGAAACGGCGGGATCACCGGAAACTCGGTTTGGAGCTTGATCTCTTTAGTCTGCATGATGAAGGACCCGGTTTCCCCTTCTTTCATCCCAAGGGCATGATTCTCCGTAATGAACTTGAAGACTTCTGGCGTAAAGAGCATCACAAAAGAGGGTACCAGGAAATTAAGACCCCCGTTATCCTAAGCCGCAGTCTTTGGGAACAATCCGGTCACTGGGATCATTATAAGGAAAACATGTATTTCACCAAAATTGATGACATGGATTATGCTATTAAACCGATGAACTGCCCCGGCGGGATGATTATGTATAAAACCAAAATGAGAAGTTACCGTGATCTTCCGTTAAGGGTAGGGGAACTGGGATTAGTGCACCGTCACGAATTATCTGGTGCGTTGCACGGTTTACTTCGCGTTCGGAACTTTACCCAGGATGATGCGCATATTTTTATGCTCCCGTCTCAGATCAAAGATGAAATCATTGGGGTTATTGAACTCATAGATTATTTCTATAAAACCTTTGGTTTTGAATACTATGTGGAACTTTCCACTCGTCCGGAAGACTCGATGGGTTCAGATGAAACTTGGGAAATGGCTACGAACGCCCTAAAAGATGTTTTGGAGGCTAAAGGTATCGAGTATAAAATTAATCCTGGTGATGGTGCCTTTTACGGGCCGAAAATCGACTTCCACCTCCGTGACTGTTTAGGGCGGACTTGGCAATGCGGAACGATTCAGCTGGATTTCCAAATGCCGGAGGTATTCGACCTTACGTATATTGGAGAAGATGGACAAAAGCATCGACCGGCAATGATTCATCGGGTCGTTTATGGCAGTATCGAGCGCTTTATTGCCCTTCTCACAGAACAGTATGCGGGTGCATTCCCGACCTGGTTAGCTCCGATTCAAGTTCGACTTCTGCCGATAAGTGAAAAGCATCAAGCGTATGCTCAAGACATCTTCAACCGCCTCAATGATTTAGATATTCGTGCCGAAGTCGATGAACGCCGCGAAAAGATTGGCTATAAAATCCGGGAAGCCCAAACTATGAAAATCCCGTTTACCCTCGTCGTCGGGGATCAGGAAGCGGAATCTGACACCGTTGCTGTGCGTCGTTATGGCCAAGATAACTCTGGTGAGAAGATGTCCATCCCTGAATTCATTACTATGATTCAAGAAGAAATCAAAAGTAAGAAACTTGGGTAGCGGTGCCGCTTTGGCCACGGTCGCTTGTGGCGCTCGCAGACCGAACTAGAGTTCAGAATTCAGGCTCCGGCGGAATACCCTCCCAATTCGCCATCCCTGGCTCACGGTCGGCCGCGCACGTCGTGTGCGCGGTCCCGCCTCCGCTCGACTTCTTCGCTAAGTTCGGTTAGCTACTCGCTTTAAGCCGCTCCCTTAGGCCAAAGCAGCGCCTAGGGACATTGCTGGGGGCAGGCATTCGCATTCGCACTTGATGTGCGTCTGCCTCGCCTCCTGAGAAGTGAAACGAGAACCCTGCTCCAAAGACCTGATAGCGTAGCTTCTCGCACAGTAGTGAACGATTTGCGGCGGAGGGGCGTGCAGTCGAACGAAGTTTTCAAAGGTTAGCGTGCCAGTGGTTTACTTCAGGTATTACCCTGAGGTTTGGCTAAGCTCCTTCGGAAACGAGTTCGACAGCCCTGGAGCGCTGAGTGAATGGATGTACGAGAAGCTACACGACCCTATTAATTTTCACAACCAGGAATTAACTTGACAAAAGCCTTGCAAACAAATATAATAATAATGTTCAAGAAGAAGCCATCCGCTTCTCACCTTATGGCTTTAGTCGATAAGGTATCTTTAGGTCCTGAGCTTTTTTGTGCTCATGATTTGTTTAGAGAGACGGGTGGTAGTCACCCGTCTTTATTTATTTTTAAGACTTTTTCTTGGAAATATTTTGTATGGGGGTGGTTTGTTATTAGTAAGGATTTACGGATTAATGATGAAATCCGGGCTCGAGAGGTTCGCCTCGTCGGTGAAGAAGGGGAACAACTCGGGATTGTGCAGCTCAAAGATGCACTACAAAGTGCTGTGGAGAAATCCGTGGACTTGGTGGAAATTGCTCCGACCGCGAAGCCGCCGGTTTGTAAGTTCATGGATTATGGGAAATACAAATACGAGCAGGCTAAGCGAGACAAAGAGGCCCGTAAAAAACAACGGACCACGGAGATCAAAGAAGTTAAATTGCGCCCGAATATTGAGGACCATGACTTCGAAACAAAAGCACGCAACGCCCAACGCTTTATAGCAGATGGCGACAAGGTGAAAGTAACGATTATGTTCCGGGGCCGGGAAGTTACACATCCTGACTTAGGGAAAAAGTTATGTGTACGCCTTGCGGAGTTCTGCAAAGCTGAGGCTAACATAGAGCGTGATGCTAAGCTAGAAGGGCGTAACATGATTATGATCTTAACGCCTATTAAACATGACTAACACGAGAGGGGGATCACCCAAATGCCAAAAATGAAAACTCATCGCGGAGCTGCGAAACGTTTTAAGAAAACCGGAACAGGTAAAATTATGCGTTCCCATGGCTATACAAGCCACATGCTGGAGAAAAAATCGCCAAAACGTAAACGCAACCTTCGTAAAACGACGGTTATGCATAAGAGCGATGCGAAGCGCATTGCTAATATGATTGCTTACCTATAAGATAATTAACAAAATAAGGAGGTCTTCGCTATGGCCCGTGTAAAAAAAGGGGTAACGAAGCATCAGCGTCATAAAAAGATTCTAAAACTCGCTAAAGGGTTCCGTGGTGCGAAGAGTAAACTCTACCGCCCGGCCAATGAACAAGTCCTAAAATCTTTAACCTACGCTTATGCCCACCGTAAGGACAAAAAAGGTGATTTCCGTAAATTGTGGATTGCTCGGATCAATGCGGCTGCTCGCATGAACGGTCTGTCCTATAGCCGGATGATGAACGGCTTGAAAATAGCCGGTGTATCAGTTAACCGTAAAATCTTGGCTGAGCTTGCAATCAACGATGCTGCTGCTTTCACTGAATTAGTGAATGTAGCTAAAGCGCAAGTCAACACAAAAGTTAACGCAAAATAAGTTAAAAAGGGTGCAGAAGCACCCTTTTTCTTACTAACAGAAAGTATAAATTTTTGGCAGATAAACTCTAAGTGCAACCAGCGGTTTTCGCTTTCCTACGATGCAAGTAGTTAAGTCCGGCAGGATAAGGCGACTAAGGCCAGCGCTTTGGCGCTTGGCCAAGTTTTCTTTATCGCAAAGCTCGGCGAAAGCCAGGTTTTCTTTATACTAACAGAAAGTATAAGTTTTGGGCAGATAGCATAAGTGCAACTAAGGCTTCCGCCTACGCCAGAGGCTTAGCGCAAGCCAAGTTTTCTTTATTAACTCCATCTTTAAGATGAGAGAATATTTCCTTGAGGGTGATTGCTAGTGCTGACCTCACTGCAAAATGAACATGTTAAGCATGTCGTTGCTTTGCAAAAACACAAGGCTCGGAAGGAATATGGGGAATTTCTGATTGAAGGTTGGCGGTTCGTTGAAGAAGCGATTCGGCGCGAAGCGGAAATTCACCAGATCTACGTTTGTCCAGAAAAGACAAAGAAATTTTGGCCTTCTCTATGGGAAGTGCTTAGCGAACGTAAAATTCCGATTCTCGAGGTCGATGACAAAGTTCTGCGCAAGATGAGTGAAACCGAAGAACCCCAAGGAATACTTGCCATTGTTGGGTCTAAGAATCTAAGTTGGGGCGATTTAGACATTGATTCCCAAACAATGCTCTTAATTGTCGATGGAATTCAAGATCCGGGTAATCTGGGCACGATTCTACGAACAGCCTTGGCTGCAGGAATCGATCAGGTTTGTCTAACGACAGGGACCGTTGATCTGTATAATCCGAAGGTTTTACGCAGTACTATGGGGACGGTGTTCGCCCTGAAGGTATTGACGGATTGCCTACCTGAACAAGTGGTAGAATTTGCTGAGTCCAAAGGCCTAAATATCCTAACCGCGGATATCGACGGAGAGCCTTTGTATGAAACCGGATTTTCGCTTCCTTTGGCCTTAGTGGTAGGAAATGAAGGCAATGGGCCTTCGAAGATATTTCGTTCATCAGAACTAACCCAGGTGACCCTGCCGATGAGCAATGAAGTAGAGTCACTTAATGTAGCAATTGCGACTGGAATTATTCTTTATGAAATTGCCCGCCGAAAGGGGTTATTGCAAACTTGATTTGCCTGGATTTCTTGTCAACCTTACGCTGAAATGCTATAATTTTCTGGGAAAGGTTTGAAGAAAATCAGAGAAAGTTGGGCTTAGCGATGTCATCTGCAGAGTGGTTCTGGGAGCTCTTCGAGACAACCGGTTCGCCAAACGTATATCTGCTTTACCGAAAGTATGCTAATTATGTGAAAGCGCGATGATCAGGCTAAAAGGAGTTTTTGCTTTTTAGGGAGGTTGGTCGTAGACTGAAAGCCAACTAAGTTAAACTCCTCATTCAGTGATGAATGTTAACATTCCCCTGTGAGTGGCTTATTAAAAAAATAAGCCCGGTTCCTCCGTTATCGGGAAAAACAAGTTGCAGTCCGTCTGGGCTGAATCAGGGTGGTACCGCGGGTAGTTCTCGTCCCTTTTAGGGAGGAGATTTTTTTTTACTAACAGAAAGTATAAATTTTGGGGCAGATAGTATAAGTGCAACCAGCGGCTTTCATTCTCCTACGATGCAAGTGGTTAAGTCCGGCAGGATAAGGCAACTAGGCCTACCACCTTCGCTAGGGCTTGGTGCTAGCCAAGTTTTCTT
>NZ_DATLJA010000054.1:0-13381 GCF_035539115.1 Desulfitobacterium sp.
ACCAATTGGCTGAGGACTCTTTGTTTTCCGCAAGGGCAAAGGACGATGCAAATTGAAAGTATTCGGACACGGCTTATTAAAGTAGCCAGTAAGCTGGTAAAGTCAGGTAGATCCCTATATTTTAAGCTATCTTCCAGTTTCGTATATCAGAAATTCTTTTGGAACGTCATGGGGCAACTGCAAAAACTTCAAATTGAATAGCTAAAGTATCGGTTTTGCCAGCTGAAAAAATTTGATCCTCACACCAAGGCTGAAGTCTAGCTTTAATAATGGAAATTTAAGTAAAATGATTAAACCGTTAATTTTTTCGGGCGTTGATAGTATCCTTTTGCTGCATCAATTAGAAGAATCTTAATTACTTTAGTGATTGTTTAAGCCACTATGAATAATTCGGGTTTTAATATCTTTATTCCAACATTTTTCTTTTGTCAATATCCTTTTTAAACATTAGAAATATAAATCTTCCAATAATTATAGAACAAGCCATTCTATTGCGCTGTGAAATACTGAGTTGCCCAGTTGCTCAAAGCATTCACATTTTGAGTGGAAATGCAAAGACCAGTCTAGAATCTTTAAACAAAAGCACACTTTAAGCGAAACTTCCAAACACGGGTATGGCACCCGTCATGTACGAAAAGTATACTGTTTCGAGCGTGGACACGAAAAAATTTCAGTGGAAACATCGCAAGCAGATATTACATTCAGTTATAAAGTTCGGATCCTGTCTTCAATCGGTCCATATAGCACAATGAAATATGGCTCTAAGAACTTATACACACTTTTCCTATTTGTTTTGTATTATATACTAATTCTTCTACAAGTCAAGATAGAAATTATAAGTAAGAAATTAATGAGTGGGCAAACTAATTTCAGACTCAAACCAATAATTCTTTGAACCAATCTTCATACTACTGTCAATTTTAGCCTCCAACTCAGGAGCAAACCCTTGTATTACAGCCAAATCCAATTGGCACAATAAATTACCGAGTTCTATTCCCTGTGACATCCGACAATAGGAATCAGTCGGACAATGGATGATGCGAAATTGATTAATCCCACTTTGAGCAACACACGTTTTATAATGACAAAAACAGGAGGCCCCATATTTTTCAATAAAATCGTTTAGATTCGGTTCTAACCCTTGTAATTCAATGCACTCCCGGATCGCTTTTCCTAATCTAATCCCGTACTCCTGTAAGGAAGTCCTTATTTCTTGACCTGGTTCTATTTTTATAATAAATTTCAGCAGCAAAAGATCTACTGAATTTTCGAGATTGCTTAGACTCTCACTCTCTTTCAAATCCTTCACACCTTTCTCTCCATAGTCTACCGTTCCAACTAAGTTGACAGATCTCCGAGAACCTCTGCCCGATTGACATCATGAAAGGGTCGATGGGAGTGGTGAGGTTAATGTTCTTTAACGCAGGTATTTCCCCATACGGAATGCTATATACCTTATTCAGATTGGATATACGAATCATCCTTTTCACCTCCTTTTATATGTCAAAAGCTGCATCCCATTATTGGGATGCAGCCTCCAGTTTTCCGGTCAGCCACTAAATTATTGGTTAAAGTAAAAATCTTATCCGTGGGAAAAGGTTTTCTGTGGGAATTTATGCTCGTAAAGCAGCTCGGAAATTTCTTTACCCGTTCCCGCAATTCCCACTACCGAGATTTCCGGACAAAGTTCCAGTGCTTTTGCGATCAGCTCCAAAACAAGGATGTTTTTCTTCAGATGATCATAATTCGCCATGAATCCTAACAGATTTCTATTTTAGTTTTTTTCGCAAATAATTAAGATAATCCATCTTGGTTATCAGTCCCAAAAATTGATCCTCTTTTTTAACAATGACTAAATAATCCTTTTTCAAGAGTGCTATGACATTCTTCAACTCATCATCAACGGATACGGTGACCACATTTTTAGACATATAATCTTGGATTGGTTTTTTAAAAATCTTTTCGTCCCCGTTTTCCACTGCAGTCAAGATATCCCATTCATCAATAATGCCAACAATTGTATTTTCGTTAAGTACCGGAATTTGCGAAATATCATACAAACGCATTTTAGAATGCGCGTTTAACAAGGTATCCTCCGGTTTCACTGTAATGATACTTCGCTCGGAATATTTCCTCGTAATCAAATCTTCCAGGTTTCCTTTATTTTCATGTTCAATAAAACCCTGATCCAGCATCCAAAAATCGTTGAACATTTTGGATAAATACTTATTTCCGCTGTCGCAGACAAAAGTCACAATGTTTTTAGGGGTCTTTTGTTCCTGCGCATACTTAATTGCTGCACTAAGCATGGTTCCAGTTGATGAACCTGCTAAGATCCCTTCCTTGCGCAATAAGGTTCTCACGGCTTCAAAGCTTTCGCTATCCGTCACCGAATACGCTTTTTTGATCAGGGTTTTGTCAAATTGATCCGGTACAAAATCCTCACCAATTCCCTCCACAAGCCAGCTGCCTGCTTGGGAAAGGGTATCATGATTCACGAAGTCTGCCAAAATCGACCCTTGGGGATCTCCTAAAATGATTTCTAAATCCGGTTTAACTTCTACAAAATAATCAGTTAACCCCTTTAAAGTCCCGGCTGACCCGACTGCAACAGCAATCGCATCTACCTCATGCTCCGTCTGCTCCCAGATTTCCGGTGCAGTCGTTAGTCTGTGAGCCAGTGGATTTGCCGGATTGTTGAATTGATTTACAAAATAGGAATTAGGAATCTCTTGGGACAACCTTAAGGCATAATCCTGGTAGTATTCCGGATGACCTTTTTCAACATCTGACCGAGTAATGATAATTTCTACGCCCATTGCTTTTAAATGGTTAATTTTTTCAGTACTCATTTTATCCGGGATGACCAAAATCAGTTTGTACCCTTTGGTAATCGCTGCAAGAGCGAGTCCAAGACCCGTATTGCCTGCCGTTGCTTCAATTAATGTATCTCCCGGCTTAATTTTCCCCTCTTTTTCGGCCTGCTCAACCATGGATATGCCGATTCGGTCTTTGATTGAGCCACCCGGGTTCTGACATTCTAGTTTGACAAATAATCGGCAGACGCCCACATCAAAACATCTAATTTCGACCAACGGAGTATTTCCAATTAAATCGATTGTCCTTAATGTTGCCACCCTCTTCAACTCCTTAATTATTTATTTCAGCTTCAATCCATTTGGCCTTGTTTAGCTGCAGCTAAAGCCTTTTTCAGGTCATTCACAAGATCATCCTTATTCTCAAGTCCTACAGATAAACGGATTAGATTATCCTCAATTCCGATCTTATGGCGAATTTCGACCGGGATAGACGCATGAGTCATGCTGGCCGGATGACAAACTAATGATTCTGCACCCCCTAAGCTTTCTCCAAACGTAATCAAGTGAAGTCCTTGAAAAAATTTGGCAAGGTCCTGTTTCCTGGAAATCGTAAAAGAGACCATTGCTCCTGGTGCCAATGCCTGATGACGATGAATTTCATAGCCCGCACTACTCTCCAAACCCGGATAATACACTTTCTCAATATCAGGACTTTGAAGGAGAAATTCGACGATGTGCCGGGCATTTTCAACATGTCGGTCCATTCTAACTCCCAGGGTTTTGATTCCTCTGATCAACAACCAGGAATCAAAAGGTTGTAAAATACCCCCGGTTGCATTCTGGATGAAGTGCAACCTTTCTCCCAGCTCTTCATTATTTACGACCACCAATCCCGCGACCATGTCGCTATGACCGCCAAGATATTTAGTTGCGCTGTGAACCACAATATCCGCGCCTAATTCAAGCGGTTTTTGCAAATAGGGGGTCATAAAGGTATTGTCCACAATAGTTAAAGCCCCTTTAGCTTTAGCCACTGCGACTACTCCGGCAATATCGGTAATGGTTAAAAGGGGGTTGGCTGGAGTTTCCAGCAGAATTGCCTTTGTCTTGCTGTCCAGAGCCTTCTCCAAAAGTCCAAGGTCGGAAGTATCTACGATTTCATAACTTAACCCAAATTGCGCGAATACTTTATCTAGAACCCGGAAAGTTCCGCCATAAACATTATTGGAAATAATTATTTTGTCTCCACTTTGAAATAGCATCAGTACAGCTGTGATCGCTGCCATCC
The DNA here is from genome assembly GCF_035539115.1 of Desulfitobacterium sp. Classification (GTDB taxonomy): domain Bacteria; phylum Bacillota; class Desulfitobacteriia; order Desulfitobacteriales; family Desulfitobacteriaceae; genus Desulfitobacterium_A. The sequence goes on from NZ_DATLJA010000054.1 coordinate 4,108, forward strand.
CGGAAGCAAAGGCAAAGCCTGCCTTTCCTCCTTCTAGTTCAGTAATCAGCGTCTCCAGCGCTTCTCTGGTGGGATTGCCCGTACGGGAATATTCATAGTTTTGCGGCTCTCCGAAAGCATTCTTTCTAAATGTAGATGTTTGATAAATAGGAACACTGACCGCTCCTGTTCTTTCATCTCCATCGATCCCGCCATGAATCAGCAATGTTTCAATATGATCCGATTTCATTGTTTTCCTCCTTAAAAAAAATGATCTGTGAGCAGTTTCTCTAGGACTTTTATAACAGGATATGGGGCGGCTTCAAAAACCCTAAAACCTTTAATATTTATATAATGCGCTGCAACATTCCCTATTTGACTGACAAAAATCCCTTCTGGAAGGTATTGGGCTCAAGGTGAACATTTTGTTCGGGAATGGCTCACTAATAATCAACACCTCCAGTCATGTCCATCACGATTTTTAGGATTCCATCAAAAGACGAAGTGAAATACTTGAAGGCCCCTTCTAATTCCTAGTATTCCTGTAACAAAAGTGCCTTTCAAAAACTCCTTAGAACTTAAATCATATAATCATCCGGCGTATAAACCTTATATTCCTTAGGTTTCAAATAGACTTTTTGGTTTTCTTTCAAATCTAAGGTTCTGTAAACTTCTTTACTGATTTCAGCTTCTATATAATCTCCCGAATCTAACCGTTTTAATTCGAGATTGACGATCGGTCCAACCGCTCTGATATAGAGAATTTGTGCCTCGATAAAGTTTCCTCCAGCATTGACACTAACCTCAATATCGTGGGGACGGATATAGCTGATTACATTTTCATTCTCTGTTCCTACGTTTTCTGGGACATCAAGCTTTAACGATCCCAGCTCAACCTTCCCATCATGCACTCTACCATGAAACAGATTAACATCACCAAGGAAGTCATAAACAAACGGATTAACCGGGTTGTTATAGACCTCTTCAGGTGTACCAATTTGTTCCATTTTGCCTTGATTGAAAATTACAATTCTATCAGCCACATCGAGCGCTTCCTCCTGGTCATGCGTGACAAAAACACTAGTGATCGGATATTCATCATGCAGCTTTCTAAGCCATCTTCGGAGATCTTTTCTAACCTTTGCATCTAAAGCTCCAAAAGGTTCGTCTAACAATAAAACCTTGGGTTCCACGGCCAAAGCCCTGGCCAAAGCGATTCTCTGACGTTGCCCCCCTGACAGTTGTGCAGGATAACGATTAGCTAATTCCTCCATTTTAACCAAGGATAAGAGTTCATGAACCTTATCTGCAAGGGCGCTCTTGCTCGGTCTGAATTTGGACGGTCTAACCTTTAACCCAAAAGCGATGTTTTCAAAAACGGTCATATGCTTAAAAAGGGCATAATGCTGGAATACAAAGCCTACTTTTCGATCCTGGGTGCTTTTTTGAGTGTTATCTTCTCCATCAAAAATAATACTGCCCTTGTCCGCCGTTTCTAGTCCGGCAATAATTCTCAAAAGTGTAGTTTTACCTGAACCGGACGGTCCCAATAAAGCAACCAATTCTCCCGTATTGATTTTCAAGTTAATATCGGTTAATGCCTTATAGGAATCAAACGTCTTTGAAACATCTAATACTTCAATGCTCATCAAAAGTCCTCCAACTACTGCTTTTTCCTACTTCCTTATTTTCCAATCTGAAACAGATTTAACGATTAAATTAATGATTGCAATAACGGTTAGAAGGGATGCAACGGCAAAAGCAGCCGTAAATTTATATTCGTTGTATAAAATTTCAACTTGGAGCGGCAACGTGTTTGTAAGTCCTCTAATATGTCCGGAAACCACAGAAACTGCGCCGAATTCTCCCGCTGCTCTTGCAGTTGTCAGCATGACACCATAAATCAGTGCCCACTTAATATTGGGCAATGTAACATATAAGAAAGTTTTCCAGCCACTGGCTCCTAAGGTAAGCGCTGCTTCCTCCTCCGTAGTTCCTTGTGCTTCCATCAGAGGAATCAATTCTCTTGCTACAAAGGGAAGGGTCACAAATAGGGTTGCAATAATGATTCCGGGAGGAGCAAAAATTATCTTGAGATTCAAAGCGTTTAATACCGGTGCAAAAATTCCATGAGTCGTGCTAAAAAGCAAGACAAATATAAGGCCGGCAACGATAGGAGAAACTGCAAAGGGCAAATCAATCAGCGTAATCAATAAATTCTTGCCTTTAAACCTAAATTTGGCCACCGCCCAAGCAACGGCTAGACCAAACACGGTATTGAACAACACCGAAATTATCACCGTAATGAGCGTGAGTTTCACAGCTTTTAACGCGATAGGATCACTAATCGAAGCAAAGTATAAACCTACTCCTTCGCCAAAGGCTTTGATAAACACTGAAAGAAGTGGAATCACGAGGATCAAAACAAAAAAAATCACAGCAATTGAGATTAGGGCAACCCTCACAAATTCCGAGCCTTTATTAGCTCTCTTGTAATTGGTACTTATCGCCATATTAACACTCCTAACCCTCATCTCTGTTGCTTGCCCACCACTGGGTCAAATTAATAAATAATATCATAATAAACGAAATGATCAGCATTACGGCTGCCAGAGCTGTAGCCCCTGCAAAATCATATTGTTCGAGTTTTGTGCGAATTAAAAGAGGTGCTATTTCAGTTTTCATAGGCATGTTGCCTGCGATAAAAACAACCGATCCATATTCACCCAAAGCCCGTGCAAAAGCCAGGGCAAAGCCCGTTATTATTGCCGGAAGTAGCTCTGGGATAATGATTTTGTAAAAGGTCTGAAACCGTGTTGCTCCCAAACACGCAGCTGCCTCTTCCGCCTCCAGATCAATACTTTCTAAAACCGGTTGAATTGTTCTTACCACGAATGGAAAGCTAATAAAGATTAACGCTAATGTTATTCCCAAAGGAGTATACGATATTTTCAAACCTAAAGGTACAAACAACTTGCCAATCCAGCCATTTTCAGCATATAGAGTGGTCAGTGTAATCCCTGCAACAGCGGTAGGGAGGGCGAAGGGTAAGTCAATTAAACCATCAATAAGTCTACGCCCGGGGAATGAATACCTTACAAGAACCCAAGCCATCAGAACTCCGAAAAACACATTGACTATGGCTGCTAAGAACGAAGTACCGAACGATAATTTCAAGGAGGCCAAAACTCGTTCCGTATAAACGACTTCCCAGAAAGATTTTAAACCCATATGTGAAGTATTAAGAAAAATCATGGAAATAGGAATCAATACGAGTAAACTAATATACAACAACGAAAAACCCATGGTGATGCCAAAACCAGGGATAACGCTCTTCCGCTTTATTCTTAGTGCATTCTTTCTTAAGCTCATCGATTCACCTTCACAAGATAATAGAACGGTCCCGATAGTGAGGCGCCACCAAGAGTACAGAACCGTTCTATTCCTATTTCATCTTATTTTTTAATATAGATTTGGTCGAATATCCCACCATCAGAAAAGTGATCTTTTTGTGCTTTGTCCCATCCACCGAAGACATCGTTAATATTAAAGAGCTTAACTTGTGTGAACTGCGAAGCATATTTCTTCGCAATGGCTTCGTTTCTTGGTCTGTAGTAGTTTTTAGCCGCGATTTCTTGGCCTTCATCACTATACAGATATTCAAGATAAGCTTCGGCAACTTTACGGGTTCCCTTTTTATCAACAACCGAATCAACAACAGCTACAGGTGGCTCAGCTAAAATGCTGAGTGAAGGAACCACAATTTCGAATTGATCTTTGTTTTTAAGTTCTTTGGTGGAAAGGAATGCTTCATTTTCCCAGGCAATTAGTACATCGCCAATACCGCGCTCAGTGAACGTAATGGTGGAATCACGAGCTCCTGAATCAAGAACTGGCACGTTATTAAAAAGTGCTTTAACAAATTCCTTTGCTTTTTCAGGATCGTTACCATTCTTTTCAAGAGCATATCCCCAAGCTGCAAGGTAATTCCAGCGGGCGCCACCTGATGTCTTGGGATTTGGTGTAATAACCGATATTCCTGGCTTCACTAGGTCATCCCAGTCCTTGATATTCTTCGGATTGCCCTTTTTTACAAGAAAGACTATGGTTGATGTATAAGGTGTAGAGTTATTGGCCAAACGTTTCTGCCAATCCTTATTGATTAATTCCCCGTTTTTGTTAATCGAATTGATATCATAGGCCAAAGCCAGGGTTACTACGTCAGCTTCCAATCCATCCAGTACTGATCTAGCCTGTTTTCCAGAGCCACCATGGGATTGTTCTACTGTAACATCTTGTCCGGTTTTCCCCTTCCAATATTTCACGAATGCCACATTGTATTCCTGATAAAGCTCACGGGTAGGATCATAGGAAACGTTAAGCAGCGTGACAGGCTTCGTCTCTTCTGATTTTGCTACCCCCGCGGATGCGCTCTGGTTCTGAGCACCGCAGCCAACTAATGAAACAATAAGCGTCATCATGAGCGCCACTAAAACACCATGTTTTAGCACTGACCTTCTCTTCTGGGTGTTCTTTGGTCTTAACATTTTATCACTCCTCATTTTTATATACGAAAAAAGACCCGAGACAAAGCTTTCAACGCCATAATATGGCGTGAGAAATGTCACAGGGCCTTTGGTTCACCAATCAGCCGAATGCATTATGAAATTAAATCCTTTGTCTACTGCGTCTTTTTCAGCCTAAACTTCTCATTTTTGTCAATTTGAATGACTAATCCATCTTGAATAATTAATGTAATTGATCCATGCTTCACAGTCTTAATGATCATTAGGAGTTCCTTTAACCAGGAATATTTTGATGGTTCACTAATAATCAACACCTCCAGTCATGTTCACCACATTTTCTTAACTCAGGTCCAGTGAACCAACAGCTCCGTACACGAAAAAGCCTTTTAGTTTTCCAATCAATATAGTTGGTTTTTAGGGTAAAAATAACGCTTAACTCTACATACCTTTCTTAATATTTTCATATGTTAATTGACCCCTCCTTTATTCAATAAAATCCTTACGTTTTATAAAGATTCCAACGGAAGATTTGGAAAAATACCTAGTATTCCACTATGTTTTATTAGTAAATTGGTTAAAGCAATCGTATTATATAAATATTGTTTTGTCAATAGCCTTTTTTTCCCATCCAATACCAAATGAACAAAAAAACATCAAGTGGTCTTAATTGACGAGAACACTCAAGACCTGACCTGACGCAAATTTGATTTTACCTTTTGTACGACGTGTTTCCGAACCTTGGATTGCCTCAAGGGACGTGTTTCTTACAACAATACACTGATGGCAGTACGGACCAAATCCACAGCCTCTGGGATCATCGTTGTGATGAATACAACCCAACACACTCCCACATCGATGCAAATAGGAATCCTCCATCTTGCACTTTTTCATTGACCCACTCTTTTTTGCAAGTCTTTCTCTCCCTTACATCGATATTGCACTTGATTTCATTTTGATCTTGTACCCACCCAGTTTTATAATTTATTCGCTCTACCTAATATTTATCTCTAAAATTAGTATTTCCTTTGTAGACCCCCATTTAGATTAAAGGAAACAAGCTTTCTAGCTGTAAAATAGCCTATGAAAAGTCCAACGGGTAACATTACTAAAGCGATTAGCCAGGCTTGGGTTTGTATTGCCACCACAAGTCCAATGATAAGCTGACTTGGCAAGGCCATAAGAAATAAGGCATGGCTTGCCGCATTTATTTTTGTTTCAGGAAGCCAAGGAAATAGATTTACAAAGGGCGAGTTAACCACCTCTAACCAGTATAACCTAACGACGGCTGTCAAAAGTATAATAAAAGTCATCCAGAGAAACCATTTCCAGTCTGGCGGAAAAGCCGAGAGCATCAATAGGCACGCGCCCACGACTTGTAAGTAAAAACTAACGTTTTCACCTTTTCGCAGCGTGGATTTGAGACACAGCTCCACCAAAACATTCTCAGGGGTGCGCTTCTTAAAGAGTCGATTAGAATTTCTGAACAACCAGGGACGCTGTCTCAAGTTCCTTGGACTTTTCGCTAGAGTTCCAGCCTGTCGTAAGAGAAAGTTGACCAACTTTAATCTTGCAGCTTGCCCTCTTCTTACATCGTCGTGGAAAACGCCTTGAAGGGTTACCCGTATGGAGCTAAGCAGAATTAAGGCCATGAAGAGCACCGTCATTGACAAAAAGAATAGATCCTGCCAGCCTGTAAGGAAAGCCACACTTTGCCTCAAATAAACACCTGATGCTGTAAAGAGAGCCAACTTGACAAGGTTTTGTCTCCAACCTTGGAAACGTCGTTCTACAAGTTGTATAACTATACCCATACTCGTCTTAAGTCCGAATACGAAAATGATGAACCCTACTAATTCGGCAGAAGAAAAACCATAGTGTAGCAGCAAAAACGGCGCGAGTATTAGGAACAAGAGCGAAGTCATAAACATGTTAAACCCAAAAGAATAAGCTAAACTGTACTTTATGAGTTTCTCTCGCCATCGTTTTTGCTGGAAAAGAAAAAGTTGATCGGCATCTTCCACGAATATACGGATTGTTCCTGACCAGACGAAAAGGAGGATAACTCCTAATAGCGCATTGAGGGGGATGTAGTCGAGCCAGCCCGGAACATTCTTCCACCAAGAAAGATATGCGTCTAAAAAGAGAAGTGAAAAGGGAATAACAATATAAAGCGCGACAATCCAGTCAACGGCCGTTTTCCATGCCTCGTACTGATATTTCCATTCTGAAGCAATGCGTCGGAAAAAGAATCTGCTTACGGTAATCATGAGCAATTCTCCAAAAGTTGGACGAAACAGTCAAATAAAGAGCCTTCAGGCAAATGGCTATGCTCTCGGATTTCGTAAGATTGCCTCGATCAACCACCGTTCCCCCATTCATGAGCGCAAAAGAACTACAAATCTTTTCTGCTGTATCCAACATATGCGTAGTCATCAATACTCCTGCGCCGTTAGCTCTGGCCAAGTTAATAAGATTCAAGAAGTCTTTTATTCCCAGCGGGTCCAGGCCCACAAAAGGCTCATCAATTACGTAAACCAAGGGTTCAATGAGAAAACCCAAAATAAGCATCACCTTTTGTTGCATACCCTTAGAAAAAGTAGATGGCAGATGGTGCTTAAATTCAGTAAGGCAAAAGAGCTTGAGTAAATCTTCTGCTCTCGTCACAAATTCATGTTGACCAATTTCATAGACGGCTGCGGCAAGTTCTAAATGCTCCCACAGAGTTAGCCCTTCATATAACACAGGCTGTTCCGGAACATAAGAATACCGCCTACCGTTTCCGGCAAATTCTACTTGTCCATCAAGTACTGGCAACAACCCCATAATCGCTTTGATTGTTGTGCTTTTTCCGGCACCATTTGGCCCAATGAGTCCCACTAATTCACCAGATTTCACAGATAGAGCCACGTTCTTAATGGCATCTTTATCTCTGGAATATCCGGCCTTATTTATGTTTACCCTGAGTAATTCCATTGAATTATCCTTTCCTGGCTGCCCAGATCTACAATTCGTAGGTTTATTCTGAAGAAATTAGCCCAGTTCCTCCTAAAATTATTCTACACATGCCATATCTTTCCTCCTTTTCCTGAGAAACTAGACCTGAATACCCATCTGAAGCAAGTCGCTATATGTAATATATATTTGGCATTAGGTCTCTTTTATATTACACTGATCTTGAGGTGAAAGCTATGGGAAAAAATCTGCGACTCAAATCTGCTAGAGCCGCAAAGGACATATCTCAAAAAGAACTCGCTGAAACGGTTGGCGTTACCCGGCAAACCATTAACGCCATTGAGAGTGGCGATTTTAATCCCTCAATACGCTTATGCATCGCCATTTGTAGAACACTCAATAAAACACTTGACCAAATCTTTTGGGAGGATGATGGGAATGCTGAATAAAATAAATTCAAACAAGTACTTTGATGAAATGCAACTCCAAATCCGCAACAAAGTTGGAAACCAGTGCTTTTTCATACTCTTTTATTTACTGTTATTCGATATGTTTCTCGGAGAGCATGGGGTTCAGTGGGCGGGCAGTCCTATGAGTAAGTTTGTGATAATGATGTTAACCATGGTCTACTATTTAGTTCGGATTGTTTGGGCGGGGGCTTATGCCAGCGCGTTTACCCAGCGTAAAGAAAATGTATATCCCCTGGTAGGCTTACTTTCGGCTATGGTAATTACAGCAGGGTTACTCTTGATAATTATTAAAACAAATTTCTTCAAGGAAAGTTTCAGTATTTCTCCTGGTGGTATCTTACGCTTGTTTATATTTTACTTTGTCTTTATCATGATCATCGTCGTTTCCAGTAAAATATCAAAGCGTAGAAATGACAAAGGAGACGATTAATACCCTTAACGTTAGCTTTCGAGGAAGGAAAAATAAAAAAGCCGGGTGACTCTTTTGGTCTCCCGGTTTTTTTATTCCCTTTTCGATTGTTATTTGGCTATCATAACCGAACTTGCCTTAATGATAGCAGTTGCGTCATCACCAACGTTTAATTTCATGGATTGTGCCGAACCGGTGGTAATACTTGAGACAATGCTTACACCGTTAAAGTCTAGAACAACTTCCGTTGATACAGGCCCTTCCTTAATTTCTTTAATTTTACCTTTTAATTGATTCCTCGCTGATAATTGCATTAGACACCGCCTCCCAATTTTATGAGTAGTTTAGACTAATTTTTAGATCATTATACAAGCGTATGAAAAACCCCGTGGATATTTGCATGATTCCTCTGCAAACATCCACGGGATTTAACACAATCTCATATTGCAAATCTATATAATGAAACGGTTCTTCCTTCAATATTTGATGGTACTTCTTCAATGTACTGAGCACCCACTTTGTTATAAAACCCTTTGGCCTTAGGATCGGAAAGAAGGAATAAGTGATCTATGTTATCCCTTCTACACATTTCTTTCGCGAACGAAATGAGTTCAGATCCAATCCCCTTCCCAATAAACTCTGGCTGAATAAAGATGTGATCTAACCAAAACCCGCGTTGCATTAAGAATCTTCCAGTCCATAAATTTTCTTTGACCTCAACTATTGAGAAAAAGCCAATTACTTTTCCGTCAACTTGTGCGACATAAACAGTATTCTGATTTAGGTAATCAGGGGTAATGGTTAACTCGTTTTTCCAAATTTCAAAGTACTCATCTGGATAATTCCAATATCGTTTTGCTGCAAATGAAATTGAAGTCAATTCAGTGCTGTCTTCTTCGTTGGCTCGTTTAATTATAATGTTCAAAAAGTCACCACCT
>NZ_DATLJA010000055.1:0-33948 GCF_035539115.1 Desulfitobacterium sp.
TTTCACAATTGACGTTTAGCCAGCTCTTTCAACGTCTTTGAGTTGATTATGTAAGAATGAGTTCTCGAAAAGTTCTTTTAAGTACCGATATTCCTCGGAATTCTTAAATTCCAAAATGTCCACAAAACCGGACTTGGCGATACCATTGATCACCACTTGCAGCAATTCCTCGAATATCTCCCATAATCGCTCAGCTAGATTTTTTTCGATCAATTCGTCTTTAATTTCGGCAAATAGCCCGTCTAAGGACTCATAAGCGTTCACCCGGCGGAAATAAGCCAGAAGGATATAAAGAAGATAACAGGTTGTTACATGGGCAATCTGAGCATCGAAATCCCTCGATTGACAGGTCCCCAATTTCAAATACTGCTTAGCTTCCTTAAAAAATACTTCTATAGTCCAACGTATACAGTAAATCTCCATCATACTCAATAACCCAAGAGATGTATCGGTCGAGAGAAACAGCCGCCATCTTTTTTGATAGGGAAAACGGCAAAAATACAGCTTGACCTTTCCTATTCCTTCGTAATCGACAATGACTTCGAAGTACCGAGTATTCCGCTTGCGGCAGCGTTTTTCTTTCCCCTCACTCTTCAAGACTGTAAGCAATTGCTTCGCATCAAGGAAATTCCCTTTGTAGGTGTATTTCCGCAGGTCTTTTCGAACCCCACAAATGATATGCATCGGTTCTTTACCCAGCCCACGAACCGCTTGAATGAACTCGTGGCTACTGAACCAACTGTCCACAAGTACATATTTAGCCCGGAATCCCTGTTTGACAGCCCGTTTCAGCATATTGAGACCGTTCGTAATTTTACTGACATGACATTCCCTGATCCGTTTCACCCCAGAAGATTGGGGATTCCGCTCTTTCTTATACTGCTCTTTACGGTGTCTCGCTTTCTTCAACGGCTTTTCTGCATGTAAACTGAAATCCAATGGATTAAAACTTTTTCCGTCGAAGAAACCAAGAGTTAAATTCTTGAAGCCCAGTTTATTGCCTTGACGCCCCGCGACATGGTCATACACCCAGGAAATTTGTTCGATTCTCCGGCCTGTCTTGGATTCGGTTGTATCGTCTATAACAAAGGCTGAGTTGTCTGCAATATCTTTTTTAGGATTGACCAATTGTTGAAATTGTTTAGCAAACGCCAGTAACAACGCTCTCCAGGGCATCTTCTCATTATTCTTTAGGCGGTAGATCGCATCCTTTTTCATCGCAGTGACCTTTTGAAATTCACTCTTGTAGAAAGCATTGACACTCCTCAGCAGCATTAAGGGAAAAGTTAGTAAGAGCGTAATAATTTCAGAAGCACTGTAACCCTCTTGCTTCTGAAAGCCCACCTTACGACAAAGTTTTTTGAGCTTGAAGGTTTTCATAACATCAAATATAATATTGTTAATTGAATAACCATGATTTTTGAGGACGTTTTCGATTTCATTGATAGATTTCCGCATGTTAACACCTCGTTTTTGGTTGATTTGGCTTGACACTTAATTATACCAAAAACCCAGTGTTCATGCGGATTTTATTGTTTTTACCACTCTCTTTTATGCTAAAATTTTGGCTATTTTACTGGGTGCGAAACTTCAGGTGAATATTACGGGATTCCAGAGCCACCTAATCTCCTGAAATAGAACCACTTAATCTCTTACATAGAGCCATTAAGTTGATGGTGGGAGCCAACTGAGTATTTCGATTAAATGATTCCATCAATACTTTATACTTAAGGCCAGTCAAACGGAGAAAATAGGTCTATTTTTACGGGTACAAGTCCAAGAACCTAAAACACAATATCTATAATAGGGTGTGCGCAGTATTAGAAATGACCCCATGCAGTAGTCGGGGTTGTGGGCAGTGTGGGCAAGTCAACCCCAAAGAATTCCATGATTAGACTTGTCCAAGGCCTGGGGTAAAGCTCTTTCAAGCTTGACCTCATAGGGCTTTTCCCCAGGCTGGCACTGTCCACAACCCTAACAAACGAGGTGGTAATACTTACACAGTGGCTCTCTATACCGGATTCTCTTTTGAAACCCAATGGCTCTCGTCCTCGGATTACATGGTCCTGCGAATCGGATTCACTGGCTCAAAGCCATCAGAATACTCAATAGTGAATATTACGATTCGATTTTATTAACTATGGATGATTTAATACACGAGTTAGTTGGAGAACGTTAAGACCTTACTATTACAGTAGGGGCCTTTTATTTTTTTCTATATAGTTACAGGTTTCCCCTTACTTCGTGGTAAAGTTGTGAAATAATTAGACAACTAAAGAAAAATATTGACACATTATTATTTGTTAGGAAGTATTTTAATAATGTTGGGGAATTGCTTTGTAGTTATTGTGTCTATAATACGAAGTTGAGATTCACTTATATTAGACAAATAAAGGTTAAAGGGAGTTTGTAGTATGAAATACAATGATGATTACATTGACGGAAGACTTGTATCTCCTCTTGTTGTCAAAGAAGATTATACGTTAATGGGTGAGCACAATGGAACTATCCATGTTGAATCGGGAAAATTTACCTTGTTAGGAACACTTAAAGGCACTCTTGATATTCAAGCGGGTGTAATCGCTGAAATAGTAGGTAAACAAAAGGGTACTGTTTCTGTAGATGTTGGTGGTTGTGTAACTGTTCAAGGTGTTATAGAGGGAACGACTTCCTTAGCGTGAGGTAGTAAGTTGGTAATTGAAGAAACAGGAAAACTTGCTGGAACACTAAATAATAATGGGAAAGTGATTTTAAGAGGTGTTTTCGGTGGTGCGCGATCTGGCAATGGCGAATTTATCGTCGAAGGTAATGGCTACATTAAACAACCTGTTGTAAGGGATGGCGTCTCCTATTATCAATGGTAATTGGTAGGAATGATAAGGTTATAGATAAATCTTTCGAAAAGTTTGCTGGTCATTGATGTGATTTTATTACAGTCTCTTAGAAATAATAATTGAAGAATTAATACACGGCAAAGCCGCTGCTATCAGATAACCTAAGAAAGGGTTGTATATTGGAATGGAAGAAGGAGAATGGGCAAACCCGGAAAACTTTTTTGGGGTCTTCCGCTGCACTACCGAAAAATATGCTGAGACTTTTTTAAGCAAAGGCGAAATTAAATTTAATACGCCAGATTCTTGGGTTAAATGTGCTTTTGAAAAAGGGGAGGGTCGAGGAGACAAATTAGAAGGAACAATAGCAACATTTCATATGCTAGACATTGAGCACGCAAAAGAATTGAATGAAAAATATAAGCATTACTCTGATTTGATGCGTGTTCCAATTGGCCAACGTGTTTACTTAAAAAGAGCTCGAGATATGGGATTACCATGTTTTTGCTTTTATATACTGAAGGAAAATATGTTTAAATGTCCAAACAAAGAAGGAAAACATAAGTTAACAGCAACGGTACCAGCATCATACTTTAGAGATTTTATGGACAATTTGGAGCCTCGTGAAGTAGAAAAATTAGATCAAAAGGATAGGCCTGCAGTTATTTTTGTTCAAGAATATAAGGAGTTTGAACATAGAATCGTCATGGCACTTATGGCACTTATGGCACTTATGGCACTTATGGCGCTTGGATTAAAAAGAGAAGAAATAATTATTACACCGGTTCAATATTTTGATTATGAAAAATTTGGTCAGTCTAGTTGGTGGGACTTTGGTCAGAAGTCGCCTATGGAATTAGGAATTAAAGACAAACGATTTGAATCACAGAGCGAAGCAAGGATTATCATTAATACCGATGATATAAGAATTAGAAGGATTCTAGAGAAACCGATTGAAATTGGCTCATTAAAAGATATTGCTTCCGTAAGTAATATTTATCTTCATGGAGGGATGTCAATAGAATTAACTGCAGAAATAAAATTATTAGATTAATGGATTGTCTATGTTAGATTAAGTATCTTACTACTATCTATATACCAGTTAGGCTAATAATGGGAAGTTCAAACAAACCTAGGTTATAGTACAGAAAGTAGGATAATGGGAAGCTGAAATTAAATGTGAAGGAAAGAATTGTTCACCAAGGTTACAGCATATGACATGACCTGTTTTTTTTGAAAGGGGGTACGGAGAAAATTCTTTATGTCTACAAGGAATAGACAATGACAGAAATGATATAAATGGAGTGCTTAGAAAATGAACGTAAAACGGAGCTACAAAGAGTTCGGCTATTTCACTTGAAACATAGTTTTTTTGCGGTCGGGTAGACACCTTAACCACGCGTCAGTAGGCTAAATGCCTGAAAATGGCGTTTATGCTTCGGGTTAATTTGTCATAGTGTTAATTATAGGATTCAAAAAGGGAAAGTTATGCTAATTGGCGAAGATATATAAAATATTTACAAATTGTTAAAGAAAGGAGGCTATTTCCAATGAGGCATGGTAAAATTTTAGTTTCTCTATCCCTTGCATTTGTTCTTCTTTTTGGAATGACCAGTGTTGCCGAAGCACGTGGCTCATCGCGTGTAAACCATGTAACCCGCGTGTCCCATACATCTAAGTATGTTAACCCGAACCACGGGCCAACGCACATAATTACTGGTTATACTAAAAAGGCCGGGACTAAAGTGGCTCCTTACAAACGAACATATCCAAATCACACGAAGAAAGATAATTTACGCTATCACAAGTAATATTTCTAGAGCAACCTACAAAAAATCAAGGTTGCTCTTTCTTTGTATAGATAAACGTCACGTCACCAGCTCAACCTTAATCTAGGCAGTTTCGGTGCTGGTAATACCCTTGTTATAGTACGCAGAAGGAGAACCAGGCAACTGGTATCCCCTTAAGGCTAAATGTAGATAGATTTTTTTTAGAATCTTAGCTTTCAGCTTCCTTAATTATCCAGAGGTTTTTAAACGTTTTTATTGAACTATTAACCATCAAAATTTTTGGGAGGCTTCAAAAAGATGGTAAAATCTAAAAAGGCAATATCGGTCTTAGTAATCATAGGAATTGGTCTATTATTACTTAGTGGATGTGGAACAAACCAAGCTCAAACACAAGCCCAAACTCAAGATAATAGTAAAAGTGGATCGACTGATCAACTTCCATCTCTGGATAGTTTAGTAAAGTATGAACCGGGTGTAACAAAGAAATTAAGTGACGATGAAATCATAGCGGCCCGCGACACCGTACAAAAAGAAATTGAAGCTGAATATAATGTGGACTATAAAACGATGCCTGATAAACCTACTTTTTTAACTTACCTTACCGATGGAGCACAACAACAGGTAATGGCAACCTACCCAGCTGGGTTAAAAAAGATGAAGGATAGTCAAGCCATGAATAGAACAACCAAGGTGACTATCGGGCATGTAACTGTAACATCGGATAATTCAATGACAATCTTATCAGAATTTCTAGTTTCTATTCAAACAAAAAATGGTAACAGTTTACACGATTATCATGGTCAATATTTTATGAAAAAAGTCAACGAAAAATGGTTAATTGATAACCAAACATTAACTGAATCTAAGCCAGATAATCAAGGACAAAAAGCACAAAACAGCCAATCCAAATGATTATGAAAAGAGACTCCTTCTTAGATTACAAGCCGCTCCGTTTTGAGGTTCAAAAAGTTATATTTTTATAAAAAATTAATATAGTTTTTGGGGCCAAACAAGACTTAAAAAATCACTCAATCTTGAGTGATTTTTTAAGTCAATTTGAACAAATTAAGTAGAACAAAAAGTCATTTTAGAAAAGGTAACCACCAATTCTATAGGAAAATATGGTGACCTGATTTTAAAAACAACTTATAATTTACTTTATCGGATATACATAATGAAAGCATGTAGCATAAATAACATCGTTATCTATGTATGGATAACCCACAACATAATCCTCTACGCGTATACTTGACCGTTCATGGTTAATACTTTTTATGAAATTCATACTCCTTCATTTCTCTTAATTTGGCTATATCTTTTCTCATTTTTTCGTTAGCCTCTTCTTCAGCCCATCGACCTGTTACTTATCTCCATAAATTAAAATAGGAGGGACTTTGCCCTCCAGTTTGTTTTTAACTTATTAAATCATTCCCTTGATTGCTCCTTGTATCATTCCATCTACTACAGATGTAGCTATTTCTTTTACTGCATCTAAAATAAATGGAATTCCTTTATCCTTCATAACTTGTTTCGTTTTATTCCAAATCTTATCTTCACGAATCTTATCTAAAAATTCATGCCCTTCCCACGTTAAAGAACCTACTCCAAAACTATATAACTCATCATCGGCATAAAATCCACTATAATCACTAATTAACCCAGCTTCATATAGAATTTTACAATGATAAGTAACAGTTTTGAGATCATATTCTTCAACTTTCAAATTGTATAATGCTACATCTATATATTGCTTTTCTATTTCAATTAAGATCTTACGAATTAACTCCATATCTCTTTTCATATTAACAATCACCCCTTTTACCTTTAACGTTCGGCAAAGGGAAAAATGTTCCTGCTGGAACGAGAAAAGACCCCTCGTTTTGAGGAGTCTTTAAAGGATAAAGGGAGCCCACTCGTGACTCCCATTTTTGAATAAAAGTATAATCTGCCCACTCGTGACAAATCTTTTTGTAGTTAATTAATATCATGTATTAAGTTATCTGTCAATATCTATTGATCATTTTCTTTTTTAGTATTGACTAATTCGTCTATTTGGCGTAGTAGGTTATCTCTTTGCTCAATAAGTTTCCCAATATAAATATCTTTATCTTTTATAACATTTTCTAATTTTACAATATTTTTATGAATATCTATGGATTTTGCTAAAGCTATATCAACTTGCTTCATTTCCGATATTGGTAGGGTGGTGACAAAATCACCAAGTCTAGCTTTGCTTACTGTAACAATATTACCCAATAAAACATTCCCATCTAGAAGTATACTACCATCTGGATTATATTGAGTACTTATTGGAACAACTACGTCTAAAGTTGATGTAGTATGTGTTATCGGTGCAACTATTGTATTAGGAGAATTCATATTTCCGTCAAATCCTTGGAGAATAACACAGGGGCGTATTTTCTCTTCCTCACTCCCAATGCCTCTACCTAAATAGCAATGATAAACGTTGCCTCGCTTAACTTTTCGTTTTGCGGCACTATTTGCCTGATTATCTAGAAATATTTTTGTTTTTAACCAATCTAAATAAAGCTGAACCCTATCAAGTCTGACGTCCAATTTTACTATCTCCTCCAATCTATCAAACAATTTCGACAGAATAGAGGAGAATCCTTCATGAAGTGGAAAATATTATATATTCCATGTTGGAAGGAGGTGTAATATATGACTTATACAACAGGAGAAAAACCAGGTAAGGGAACATATACATGTAAGAATTGTGGAACAACCGTCACATTAGATGATTCTACCGACACTTTACCACCATGCCCTAAATGCAGTAAAACAGAATTTACGAAATAGGTTTTGACTTAATGAATTGACCAATTTCTTCGTCTGAGTAACCAAACATTTTACCTAAAATCCAATGATCGTAAACTGTTTCTGGCTCATTGGGCGAACTTTTTAAAACTTCAAGCAAATAATCATGCTTGTAAATATAGATAGTTGACCAACCTTCATATAGGAATTCAGAGTAGGATTTAAGATTATTTCGATTTTCAACTATTTGTTTTGCATTATCAATATATCTATTTTGCAAAGACATCATTGCTACTGGTTTGCAACCTGTGTTAACCATGTAACAGTAAGTGTTTAATTCACCAAGGATAATGCCATCTATTTCACACACTTATATCTTTCCGACGAAGCACCAGTTTCCCAAGTATTTCTTATAAGGTGGATACTTCGCCTAACAGCGAATCTCCAAAACTTTGCTTGATGCATGTGTTATGACGCTTCGGAGATTCGCGGACGTTATATGCCATAATGATATGGAAGGATGTAGTCGTGATATGTTCGATTTAGGGAAGGTATTAGAAGATCTAAATATAACGCGCGAATATATGGCTGTTAAGCTAGGGGTTTCGCGTGATTATCTTGATAATATAATCGAATCGAATAAAGAGAATATTCAGGTGGAGTTATATGGGAAGTTCATTCAGATTGAAAGTAATGAGCAATTACTCCCAGAACTTCTTCAGTTTTACCAGGAATTTTCTGAGAACTTTTCGGAATTGGAAAGTTTCTTAAGGGAGGCTCTTTACTATGAAGATACTAACATCCCACGAAGAATGGTTAACATAGTTGAGTGGCTTGTTACCCTTGCTGATGACATTGAACAGATAAGAAAGGGTAAGGATGGGCTGAAGATTTTCTTTCTAGTAGTGTGCATTGAATCATTATACAAGCTAGCTAATCCAGAAGAAAAACAAAGTAAAATGAGTGTGGTAATAGATTTTTTCGAAAACATAATATGTCGAGAAGATAGGGAATTTATTCTTAGAAATGTAAAGCGAAGCCTTGCTGACAAACGATTCAATATTTTCAGGGAAGAAAATGAGTCTTATGAGGACTATGAACATAGAATTGCCGAGGAAATTGACGGTAGTTTCAATACAGAGATTGATATTCAAACATTTGCCAAGATTATCAATGAAGTAAGAAATATGTTTGTTCATGAAGGCAATTTTTGGGAGTTCCATTTTCCTGATGGAGATGGTATTTCATTAATTAATAGTTTAGTTTTTGCGGAAACTTATCAAGAGTTCAAGCTTAAACAGAAGAACGAGAGAATTTATGAGATTAATTTGACTTATAGAGACTTTCGTAGGATTTGCGTTAAAGGGTATATTCGGTACATATGCAACTTTTTGGCGTCACTTAAAAATCAAAAGTTATAGTTGTATATGGGGCATCGTTACGGCGCATAATAATAGATTTTCGCAAGGGTGCCAGATGTGGAAAGTTTCGGGAAGGTTCAGGCACCACATCCCTCCGCCTAAGATAAGTGCTATTTAAGGCGGGGCGACGTCGGAAATCGAAACGTTATTTGCCATGCCGCCGGGTGTTATGAAAAGCTAATAATGTTATATGAATCCAATTTGACTCCAATATTTTTATGTGTCAAAAGAAAATGGAACAAAACTAATAATAGGAATAATAATTTTGTTCTAAGATACCCTAAAACACAGATGAGAAGGCATATAGAATTGAGTGGGAATAAAGGAAGTCATGTAACGCCTGGGGTTTAAGGATTTTAGCTTAGATAGTTTGAAAAGTGGTGGTTTGATTTCCGTGATGTTTTACGGAAACCAAAACCACTTTTTTTTGGCCACTTTGTTAATAATTATACAAGAAGCCAATCTTCAAGGTTCACTTAAAAAGGTATTTCTTGTACTTTGTGCTATGAATTGACACAATTCCTTAAGCCTGTTTATAATAAAGACAAAGTATAGAAATTGTGGATGAAGCCTCTGTCTAAATCTGACATGCGGTATTGGCTGTATAATGATTCTGCACAGAGGTGTTTGCGTTGTATTAGGTAAGAGGAGTGGAAAGATTGGAAGAGGAATTATTAGATGGAACGGCAGGTCTTACAACAGGGATCAAAACTCAAAAATACGTGGATGGTCAATGGCAGGAGGTTACTATTTCCGTACCCCAAGAGAGGCCTCTAACGATTAATATCAATGGTTAGGAGTTTGTAACGATCCTCTGTACACCCAATAAACTGAATTTTTTTAGGGGAATGCGCGTTCCGCAAAATCTCGCTAAAGGATAAGATTTTGATTACCACGGGTAGAATTTCTTCAGAAATGCTAAGGAAAGCTGTAAAAATGCAGATTACGATCGTAGCCTCACTTACTTCACCGACTGAAAGAGCGATATCGTTGGCACGAGATTTAGATGTCACCCTTGTCGGCTATGTCCGGGGCAACCATCTTACGGTATATTCCAAGGACGAACGACTAAAGAGCGGAATCAATGAGATGTCGTAATAGGTGTCAGCAAGGGTTGTGGAATAAGGGGGTAGACCAATGGGTGGATATGTGGGAAAATTCTAAGGATTAATCTAACAGAGAAAAGAACCCAAACTGAAGCACTCGACATGGAACTTGCGAAAAAATACTTAAGTGGACGTGGTCTGGCTGGGAAAATGTTTATCGATGAAGTGCCAGCCAATGTCGATGCGTTATCCCCAGAGGATAAAATGTTTATTGCCAAGCACTAAATCGGAAGATAAAACCGTTCGGGTCTTTACTTCAAACTGTGGTATCCAAGATCATGACGTGATTTATCAAGCGATGGATCTCTGCGACAATTACGGACTAGACACGATCGCTGTAGGCAAGACTATCGCGACGGGTATGAAATTATGCCAACAGGGCTTCATCAAACCCGATGACTTAGAGGGGGTTCCGTTAGAGTTTGGCAATGCTAATGGATTACTGGAGTGGGTTCGTAAGATTGCCTATGGTGAAGGACTAGGGGCAATAATGGCTTTGGGATCCAAGCACTTAGCAGATACTTTTGGCGCTGTGAAACTTTCGATGACTGCAAAAAAGGAAAAACGTTCTGCTTCTAACGCTGGAGGTAGTCACGATCAAGACTCAGAGCTAACGACCGTTATTGACTCTGCCGGGCTGTGTCTCTTTTCTTCTTCAGCCCTTGAATTATCCGATTATACTGAGCTCGTTAACGCCGTGACTGGCTTTAATTATACGGATGAAGAAATGCTTACCTGTGGAGAGAGAATTTTGAATAATGAACAGCTCTATAACTCGCGTGGAGAAAATAGGTATGCTCTGTAGAAGAAGGAATCGAGGAGATAACAATGAGTCGAAGTGACGGGAGACAACTGAAATCGATAAGTCCATTTGTGAAGATAATCCCTCACATCATGACCAGGCGTAGCGATGCACAGCTTTTTAGCAAGCAGACCTTTGTCACAGACAGCATAGACGCCTATATCAAAAAGAAGCTGGAGCAGGGCGTCAAGCTTACCTACATGCACCTGTTCATTGCAATATATGTACGCCTCCTTGCCCAGAGGCCTCAGCTTAACCGCTTCGTCATGAACAACCGGCTCTATGCGAGAAATGGCATTTATATCTCCATGGCTGTCAAACGATCGCTCAACGACGAAGGTGAAGAGACGACCGTTAAATTTGTCTTTACGGGGCGAGAAGATATTTTCGAAGTGAATAACATCGTCAACTACGTTATTGCTGAAAGCACGCCGGCTGGTACAGTGAACGCGGTGGATAAGCTTGCTGACATAATCATGTCATTACCTAATGGACTGGTTAAGCTACTCGTCGGGGCCCTGAAAGGGATGGATAGGCACAATATACTGCCGCGTGCGATTATCAAAGCCAGCCCATTTCATACTACGCTGTTCTTTACCTATCTTAAGTCTATCAATCTTGACTTTATCTACCACCACCTCTATGATTTTGGTACTACTGGTATTTTTGTCGCGCTAGGCAAGATCAAGAATATGCCGATAGTTGAGCACGATGCCGTGGTTGTCAAAAAATGCTGCGAGATTGGTTACGTCTTAGACGAACGAATTTGTGACGGACTGTATTTCTCTAATTCCTTCAAACTCGTCAAAAAGTATCTAGAGAACCCGTATCTCTTGGAGAAAGGTTTAGAAGAGATTGCGGAGGACGTGAATTAAAGGGCGAATAATTTGTTTTAAGGAGTATCTAAATGACTTTAGATATAGACGAAAATTTATTGAAAAAGTACGAAGAAATGGCTTGGGACAGATTAAATATTATTAATTGCAGACGTGTTAATATCGTTTCAATAATTTTGACTTTGTGTACTCCAATATTCCTATTTGTTGATTTTCTCAATAAAGAAAGAGGGCTTTGGACGATTACTCCAGGGTATGTTTTACTTTTCAGCAATCATTTGTTGCTTGAATTTGTTGCTTTGTTTTTTACTGTGATTTATTTTGAATTCAAAACAGAATTGAATACGCGTAAATATCTTTCGCTATTTTATGTGTATAGCTTTCTTTTGTTCTTGATAAATCTGTGTGCTTTTATGTCAGGCTGGACTGATCAGTTCATTCATGCTGAAATCAGTATTTACATTATGGGGTGCCTCGTTATCGCTGTATTTTTCTATCAAAAACCAAAATACTCAATTCTTATGTACTTGCAGTCCTATGTTGTCTTTATGATTTATGTAACGACGACGCAAAAGGACAATAACCTTCTCCAAGGGCATTATATCAATGGAACATTGGTCGTCATTTTAGCGAGCTTCCTTTCGATTATCCTTTCTAGGATGATGCAAAGGGATTCAATTTACAAACATAATCTCGAGGATATAGTTGAAGAACGGACAGCAAAGTTAAAGAAATCACTAGAAACCGTGGAAAGGCTAGATCGCTTAAATCTAATTGATAAAATGGCTGCTACGGTTGGGCATGAAATCCGAAATCCGCTAACGTCCATCAAAGGCTTTCTTCAATTGATGATGCACAAACAACATGATCCCGTTGATCTTGAATATTTTAACATCATGATTAGTGAAGTAGACAGAGCGAACTCAATAATAACGGAGTTTTTATCCATTAGTCGAAATAAAGCAACGATTTTGAAGTGGAGAAATATCAAGGATGTTTTAACTTCTATCTTGCCGCTTATTCGGGCAGACACGACATATAGAAATATGCAGTTATCAACTGATTTTAGAGAAGTCCCAGATATTTTACTTAATGAACAGGAAATCACTCAATTAGTTTTGAATCTTACTCGAAATGGAATAGAAGCCATGTCAGAGGGTGGTTGCTTAACCTTAAAAATATATCAAGACCATGACGAAGTAATTCTGATTGTGGCGGATGAAGGTCCAGGAATAGGGCAAGAGGTAATAGAT
Organism: Desulfitobacterium sp.; assembly: GCF_035539115.1. Taxonomy (GTDB): domain Bacteria; phylum Bacillota; class Desulfitobacteriia; order Desulfitobacteriales; family Desulfitobacteriaceae; genus Desulfitobacterium_A. Next base: position 12,818 of record NZ_DATLJA010000055.1, read on the forward strand.
AAACTAGGCACGCCCTTCTTCACAACTAAGGAAACGGGAACAGGTCTGGGATTGGTTGTTTGCAATAGTATTGCTGAAAGACATAATGCCGTGCTACAGATTAAATCGAATTCTAAAGGGTCATCTTTTGAAGTGCATTTTAAGAATCTTCGAAAAAAGAATAATTTATTTGAGGGTTATGGCATCATGAACTGAAACCGGAAACTTGGACAGTAAAATAACTATGCCGACCGTTTAAATGGTTTGGGTCATCCCTGTCAACAATTTACATAATCGAACGTTAAATCAATATAAGTACTAAATGTTCGATAAATTCATTGACCTTTAGCAAATTGTAAGATAGAATAAACTCAAGTTCGTTGAACATCCTAATTTCATAGCGTTCATATAATCGCGGAGATATGGTCTGCAAGTTTCTACCGGGCTGCCGTAAATGGCCTGACTATGAGCGAAAGTGCGCCTAGGGCAGAAAGATACCTGACCTAGCGGCGCAGAACCCTGATCAGGGGTTACACCGAAGGGATAAAAGCCCAGGCGGATAATTTCACTCACTCTTTTTTGAAAAGAATTTTCAAAATCTATGTGAAATTATGAGCCTGGGTTTTTCTTTTTTATCTTAAATGTTAAAGGAGTTGATGGTATGAACTCGGTTGGTGTTGTTATGGGCAGTGATTCTGATTTTAATGTTCTTGAGGCGACAATTAAAGTTCTTAAGGAATTTGAAGTTCCATTTGAGGTTAAAGTTTCCTCAGCTCACCGAACATTAGAGAGAACGTTGAACTGGGTGAATGAATTTGAAGCGCAAGGAGGACAGGTTCTGATTGCAGCAGCCGGAATGGCAGCTCATTTGGCTGGGGTTGTAGCAGCAGCTACAACGTTGCCTGTCATCGGACTGCCTATTAAAAGTGGTGCTCTCAACGGGGTTGATGCCTTATATGCGATCGTGCAAATGCCCCCCGGAATACCTGTAGCGACCGTCGGGATTGATGCTGGGAAAAACGCTGGACTGCTCGCCATTCAGATTTTGGCATTAACAGATCCTCGCTTAAAAGAAGCGCTTAAAGCGTATCGCCAAAAGATGGCCGCAGAAATTGAAACCAAAGATCAGGCGATTCAAGCGAGAATTTAAAACGCGTGAAAGTTCAGCTTTAGGGTAATGATAAAGGAAACTGGAAAAAGAAGGGGCTTTAGAAGTGATTGAACGCTATACACTCCCGGAAATGGGCAAAATTTGGACAGACCAGCATCGTTTAGAACTCTGGCAGAAAATCGAAATCGCGGCTTGTGAAGGTTGGGCTGAATTGGGGAGGATCCCGAGGGAAGCTGTTCAGGTTATTCGTGAAAAGGCATCTTTTTCCTGGGAAAGAGTTCAGGAAATTGAAGAAGTAACCCATCACGATGTGCTTGCATTTTTGACGAATATGGCTGAGAACATCGGAGATGAAGCGAAGTACGTTCATCTTGGGCTGACTTCTTCGGATGTTTTAGATACTGCACTTTCGCTGCAATTGGTCGAAGCAAGCGACATTTTGCTGGCTAAAATGGACAAGCTCGAGGCCGTTCTTGGGCAGCGGGCGCTGGAACATAAGGATACTTTGATGATGGGACGAACACATGGAATTCATGCTGAACCGATCACCATGGGACTTAAATTTGCGCTATGGTTTGAAGAAATTAAACGCCAAAAGAAACGTCTGGAATTCGCTCGTGAGGAGATCCGAGTGGGTAAAATCTCGGGGGCAGTCGGGACGTTTGCAAACGTTGAACCGGAAGTTGAAGAATGGGTGTGTAAATCACTCGGCTTGAATCCGGCACCGATATCCACGCAAATTTTACAACGGGATCGGCACGCCTTTTATATGACCACCTTAGCTGGAATTGCCGCTACCCTTGATAAAATCGCCACTGAAATCCGGAACTTACAGAGGACTGATGTGCATGAGGTCGAAGAGCCCTTTGCTAAAGGACAAAAAGGATCTTCGGCGATGCCCCATAAGAAAAATCCGATCACGGCAGAACGCATCTGTGGTTTGGCCCGGGTCATCCGCGGAAATGCGCAGACGGCTTTAGAAAATGTCGCCCTTTGGCATGAACGGGATATCTCCCACTCTTCAGCTGAACGGATAATTCTTCCCGATAGCACGATTGCTCTCGATTATATGCTCCAGAAGATGACGAAGTTGATTGAAGGGTTACGCGTTTTCCCAGAGCAAATGCAAGCCAATATTGATAAAGCCGTCGGACTTATTTTCTCCCAACGGGTTATGCTCTCTCTGATCGAAAAGGGAATGAGCAGGGAAACGGCTTATGCATGGGTACAGCGCAATGCTTTAGAAGCGTGGGAAACCAAAGAACCATTTAAAAATTTGGTATCAAATGATCCAGAGATCGGGAAATATCTGACGGAAGAGGAAATTGCGAACTTGTTTGATTACTCTTATCACACGAAACATGTGGATACGATTTTTAAACGCGTCGGGCTCCTCTAAAAAATAAGTCCGGGTTGTTTCGGAGGTTCTTGCAAGCAGAGTTACGTTACAGACGCTCGGACGTACGCTCGCAGACCAAGCTACGGGCATAACTGCTTAATTGCAAGTTGCGGTATACCTTCCCAATTCGCCATCCTTGGCTCACGGTCGGCGAGTCACGACCTGTCGCCGTTGAGCTAACTTTCTGAACAGGCGGCTTGGGCGAAACCCGATCCTGCGCCGGTAAGCAATTTTCTGAGGCATGCGGCTTGGCCAAAAATCTCCACTGGAGAATTTTGTCACCGGAGGCTTTCGTGTGTGACTCGTCCTGCTAAAGTAGGCGCAGTTCTACCCAAGCTCGGTAACTGCTCGCGTAGAGTCTTCGCTTACTGTATTCGTAACTTGCTTAGAAGAATACCCTGGGATTGCCCTGATAGCTACACGACCCAAACTCTTTTAAATAAGCTCAATGTGAACTCTAATAAATTAAACTCTAATTTTGAAGGGAGAATAATAACGATGGAAAAAAGAGAAATGTTATATGAGGGAAAAGCCAAGAAAGTTTTTGTTACTGATCAAGAGCAGTATTATATTGTCGACTATAAAGACGACGCGACCGCCCTTAACGGGAAGAAAAAAGGTCAAATTGAGGATAAAGGAATTATCAATAACAAACTTTCAGCCTTGTTATTTAAAGAATTAGAAAAGGTTGGTATACTCACTCACTTTGTTGAGCTTCTCAGCGATCGGGAGATGCTGGTCAAGAAACTCAAGATGCTGCCTTTGGAAGTTGTTGTTCGTAACATCGCTGCCGGGAGTTTAGCTAAACGCTTGGGAGTGGAGGAAGGATTCGTCTTATCTCGCCCCGTCGTTGAGCTTTATTATAAAGATGATTCGTTAGGCGATCCGTTTGTCAATGAATCACACGCCCTGGCGATGGGCTGGGCGACTTCTGAGGAATTAAAGGAAGTGCAAACCTTCGGTCTCAAAATCAATGAAGTGTTGCAAAGAATCATGGACCAAGCTGGAATTTTGGTGGTGGACTTCAAACTTGAATTTGGACTTGCGGACGGGAAAGTTATCCTTGGTGATGAGATTTCTCCAGATACCTGCCGCTTTTGGGATAAGGAAACTAAGGAGAAGTTGGATAAAGATCGCTTCCGTCGTGATCTGGGTAAGGTGGAAGAAGCGTATATCGAAGTTTATCGCCGCGTGAACGAGATTTTGGGTTAGACCTAAGGAGAATTACTGAGATTATTGGCAGAGGGTAACAATCGAAGGAGGAAAAGTCGTGCGGGAACCTGGAGATGATAAACCGAAGGAAGAATGTGGGGTTTTCGGGATTTATGCGCCGGAATTGGAAGTAGCCCGTCTCACTTATTATGCACTCTATGCGTTACAGCACCGGGGACAGGAAAGTGCTGGAATTGCAGTGTCTGATGGCCGTAAAATCGATGGGCATAAAGGCATGGGACTCGTATCTGAAGTTTTCTCGGTGCCCCAGATCGAAAAGCTGAAAGGGAAAATGGCAATCGGACATGTCCGCTATTCGACGACGGGTTCGAGTCTACTCGCCAATGCGCAACCCTTAGTAGTCCATTATCAACAGGGAATGATGGCCTTAGCGCATAATGGGAATTTGACCAATGCACTTGAACTACGCGAAGAGCTGGGTAAGGATGGCGTTGTTTTTCAGACGACCATCGATAGTGAAGTTATCGTTAAATTAATTGCCCGGTATCGGCGCGGAAATTTAGAGGATGCCATCATCAAAACCATGCTTGACCTGCAGGGAGCGTATGCATTAGTGATCATCGCGGAAAATAAACTGATCGGGGTGCGGGATCCGTACGGGCTGAGACCCCTTTGTATAGGAAAGGTGGCTGGTCGGTATTGCCTCGCTTCAGAAAGTTGTGCCCTCGATACGATTGGGGCAGAATTAGTTAGGGATGTCGAACCGGGTGAAATCATTACGATTGATGAAGAGGGCTTACATGCTCGCCAAGGGCTTCCCGCGCAAAAGTGTGTAGGGTGTGCTTTTGAATATATCTATTTTGCTCGACCAGATAGCACAATCGATCAGATCAATGTCACAGAAAGCCGGAGACGGATGGGCATTGAATTGGCGAAAGAGTACCCTGTCGATGCGGATATCGTGATTCCAGTTCCGGATTCGGGGATGGCGGCAGCCCTCGGATATTCTCAAGAATCAGGGATTCCCTTTGAACAGGGACTCTTGAAGAATCGTTATGTGGGGCGGACCTTCATTCAACCGACTCAGGAGATGCGCGAAATCGCCGTTCGCCTGAAATTAAATGCGAATTCTCGGGTTTTGCAAGGAAAAAAAGTGGTTATGATTGACGACTCGATTGTCCGAGGAACGACCAGTTCAAGGCTGGTCGAAATGGTCCGCAAAGCGGGCGCTAAGGAAGTCCATCTTTTGATCAGTTCGCCACCGGTTCTTTATCCCTGTTATTATGGAATCGACACGGCTGAACGGGAGAAACTGATTGCCGCTCAACTCGATAATGAAGGGATTAGGAAGTTTATCGGGGCGGATTCTTTGCATTACCTATCCTCTGAGGGGCTGATTCGTGCTCTCGATGGGAGTTCGGTTTGCCTAGCATGTTTTGATGGAGATTATCCAGCCTCCGTTCCTTCCGAGAGGGGCGGCAAGCTCAATTTAGAAGTCTATTAATTGATTTAAATCTTCGAGGAGGGAAATGGAATGGGTTATACCTACCGCGATTCCGGGGTAGATATTGAGGCAGGCAGCGCTGCTGTAGAGTTGATGAAACCTGCCGTAAAACGAACGATGCGCCCGGAGGTTTTAGGGGGCTTAGGCGGGTTTGGCGGGCTGTTTGCCCTTGATCTTAAGAAATTTGCTGATCCTGTACTGGTTTCCGGAACCGATGGCGTCGGCACAAAGTTAAGGCTCGCCTTTCAGATGGATCAACATGACACGATTGGCCAGGATGCCGTAGCCATGTGTGTCAATGATATCTTGGTACAAGGAGCAGAACCCCTCTTTTTCCTCGATTATCTGGCCGTTGGCAAACTTAATCCAGAGCGTGTTGCCAGTATCGTTACCGGGGTTGCTAAAGGGTGTGAACTGGCAGGCTGTGCTTTAATCGGTGGCGAAACGGCAGAAATGCCAGGATTTTACCCGGAAGATGAGTATGATGTAGCTGGGTTTTCCGTGGGCGCGGTCAACCGCGAAGACCTGATCGATGGTTCCAAAATTCGAAAAGGGGATGTCTTAATCGGACTGCCTTCCTCCGGCTTTCATAGTAACGGTTACTCCCTTGTCCGTAAGGTTTTTGCTCCGTACACGATGGACACGATTTTTCCGGAACTTGGTGAACCGTTGGGAGAGGCCCTTCTACGTCCTACCCGGATTTATGTCAAAACTGTTTTACAATTGATAGCAAAGGGACAGATTCTCGGCATGGCCCACATCACCGGGGGCGGACTAACAGAGAATATTCCTCGAGTTTTACCAGACGGACTCGGGTTACGGATTTCGACATCATCATGGGAAGTTCCCGCCCTGTTTACGCTTCTCCAACGTTTGGGCGGAATTGAAGCTGCGGAAATGTATCGGACGTTTAATATGGGAATTGGCTTCGTTCTGATCATTCATCCCAACGAGGTTAAATCCGTCCAAGACCAACTTCAGAGTTTGGGTGAAACATGTTATGTCATTGGGGAAGTAACGCGTGGAAAAGGGGTCGAGTACGCGTGAGAATCGGAGTTTTGGCTTCAGGCCGAGGAAGTAATTTGCAATCTTTAATCGAAGCTTGGCAAGAGGGAAAAATCCCGGCTGAGATCGTAGCCGTCGGTTCAGATCACGCTGAGGCCCAAGCCTTGACGAGAGCAGAAAAGGCAGATATCCCTCACCACGCATTCCCGTTAAAGGATTATTCCTCACGGATAGAGCAAGAACAGGCAATCCTTACTTGGTTAAAAGAAAGTCGGATCGAACTCTTAGTCCTCGCAGGATTTATGCGAGTGCTGAGCCCCGACTTCTTAAAAGCACTTAATTGTCCCGTCTTAAATATTCATCCGGCCCTTTTACCCTCTTTTCCAGGTCTTCATGCCCAACGGCAAGCCCTGGAGTATGGGGTGAAAGTTTCAGGGTGTACCGTTCACTTTGTGGATGAAGGCTTAGATAGTGGTCCGATTATCTTGCAGGAAGCAGTTCCGGTCGAACCAGGAGATACGGAAGAGATCTTGACCGAAAGAATTCTGAAGGTTGAACATAAACTCTATCCAGAAGCGGTGCGATTGGTGATAAATAAGTTAATCGAGGAAAGAAACGGGGGAAAGAGAGAATGAAACGCGCGGTAATCAGTGTTTCTAATAAAACAGGAATTGTCGAATTAGGAAAAGGCTTAACTGGGCTCGGTTTTGAGATCATTTCAACCGGTGGTACGTTTAAGACCTTGAAAGAGGCCGGTGTCCCAGTACGGTACGTGACCGAATTGACTGGATTCCCGGAGATCCTCGATGGGCGGGTGAAAACACTTCATCCGATGATTCATGCCGGAATCTTAGCCCGTGATACGGCCGAGCATCGCCAGCAATTAGAAGAGAACGGAATTGGCTTCATTGATTTGGTAGTCGTGAACCTTTATCCTTTCCAGGAAACGGTGGCTCGACCCGATGTGACCTTCGAGGATGCTATTGAAAATATTGATATTGGCGGGCCAACGATGGTTCGTGCTGCAGCTAAAAACCAGGAGCGGGTAGCTATTGTGGTTAACCCGAAGCATTATCCGAAAATCCTTGAAAGCTTACAAAAGGACGGAGAGATTTCCTATGCCCTGCGCAAACGGCTAGCAGCCGAAGCTTTTGCCCATACGGCAGATTACGACCGGGCGATTGCTGATTACCTGGAAAGGCAACAATCTCAAGAAAACGGCACGAACAGTGTTTTCCCGCAAACTTTGCGTCTCACGGCGGAGAAAGCCCAGGATCTGCGTTATGGCGAGAATCCTCAACAAAACGCTGCTTTTTATCGTAACTTGAATTCGGCGGGAACCTTAGCTGGCGGCTTACAGCTTCAGGGCAAAGAACTTTCTTATAACAATTGGGTGGACATGGATGCGGCTTGGTCTTTGGTGCATGAGTTCAAGGAGCCGGCTTGTATCATTATTAAACACTCGAATCCCTGTGGGGCCGCACTTGGGAAAACCCCGCTTGAAGCGTATGAACGAGCTCTGGAAGCGGATCCAATGTCTGCTTTCGGAGGAATTATGGCCTTTAATCGAGTGGTCGATGCTGAATGTGCCCGAATCATTCACGAACGCTTTTATGAGGTTATCTTGGCTCCAGAATTTAGTCCAGAGGCACGGGAAAACTTCCAGGACAAAAAGAATCTTCGTTTAGTCGTGATCGGACGAGATAAAGGTGCGCAAGCTGCTCCCGGAAGAGGTTGGAAAATACGTACGATCCAAGGCGGATTTCTTGTTCAGGAAGAGGATCGAGGGACTACACCGACCTCGGAATGGGAAGTCGTCACCGAGCAAAAGCCCACAGCTGAGGATTTGCGCGAGCTGGAATTTGCCTGGCAAGTCGTCAAACATGTGAAGTCAAATGCAATTGTCCTGAGCAAAAATGGACAAACCCTCGGGGTTGGAGCTGGGCAAATGAATCGGGTAGGGTCGGTGAAAATATCTTTAGAACAAGCTGGAGATAAAGCCCAAGGAGCCTATCTTGCTTCAGATGCGTTTTTCCCGTTCCCTGATTCTTTAGAGGAGGCAGCTCGAGCCGGCGTACGTGCCGTCGTTCAACCGGGAGGCTCGATTAAAGATCCTGAGGTGCTCGAGGCCGCCAATCGGTTGAACTTGATCATGGTATTTACGCATCGGAGACATTTCCTACATTAATAAGTAGCTTTTCGCGCATCCGTTCACTTAGTAGCTTCGGGGCTACTCATTGGTATTTGAGGGAGCTTAGCCAAACCTTAGGGTAATACCTGATGTGAACCCGTGGCACGCTGCCCCTCAAATGCTTCATTCGCTTTAACGCCCCTTCACTAAAATCGTCCACTCCTGCGCGATATAGGAGACTTAGCTTAGAGTTGAGGTACGAAGCTCAAGCCTTAGTCGACTTATCCTCGAAGGGGAAAAGCTACGAACCGTGGTCCTAAGATAAATTGAGGAGGTGTCTGACATCGGAAAGAAGGTTTTGATCGTTGGTAGCGGGGGCAGAGAGCATGCCTTGGCTTGGAAACTTGCCCAAAGCCCGGAAGTGGATCAGATTTATGTTGCCCCAGGCAATGCGGGGACCCTGGGTTGGAATGTTAAGATTGAGGCTAACGATATTCCTGCACTATTAGCATTTGCTGAAGAAAAAGAAATTGATTTAACGGTTGTCGGACCGGAGGAGCCCTTGACGCTCGGAATTGTGGATGATTTTCAAGCTAAAGGGTTGAGAATCTTTGGCCCGAGTCGTACGGCTGCTCGCTTAGAGGGGAGCAAGTCTTTCGCTAAAGAGATCATGCATGAGGCAAATGTTCCGACAGCACGCTGGGAGGTCTTTCAGGATTCACAAAAGGCGAAGGCGTATATCCAAAAAATCGGAGCTCCTTGTGTCTTAAAAGCCGATGGTTTAGCTGCTGGTAAAGGGGTAATTATCGCTGAAAATCAGGAAACTGCATTGCAGGCCGTGGATGAAATCATGGAAGGGGCTTTGAGTACCTCGGGAAAAACCCTAGTGGTCGAGGAATTCTTAACCGGGCCGGAAATAAGCTTGCTTTGTTTTACTGATGGGAAAATGGCACTCCCAATGGTACCTGTTCAAGATCATAAACGTGCCTTAGATGGAGATCAAGGACTGAATACCGGTGGAATGGGAACCTATAGTCCTCCCCCGTTTTGGACGGCAGAGCTTGAACGGCAAGTGATGCGAGAGGTTGTCCAGCCCACACTCAGCGTCATGCAGGAGCGAGGAGAAACGTTTCAAGGGGTGCTCTTTGTTGGACTCATGCTTACCCCAGAAGGCCCCAAGGTCCTCGAGTTTAATGCTCGGTTTGGCGACCCCGAAACTCAAGTAGTTATGCTCAGACTTGAATCCGATCTGCTGCCTGTTCTTTGGGCGTGTACGGAAGGAACGCTCCAGAACGTTTCGCTCTCCTGGAGTCCTGAGACAGCAGTCTGTGTTGTGCTAGCTTCGCCAGGGTATCCACAAGCCTATACCAAAGGGATCCCAATTCATCTCCCCTCTCAGATTTCTGAGAGTCAAGCAATTTTCCAAGCAGGGACCGCGGCTTCAACTGAAGGGCAGCTGATCAATTCGGGTGGAAGAGTGCTGGGAGTTAGCGCTAAAGCAACGGATCTTATTCAAGCTCGCCAGGCAGCCTATGAATTGGTTGAACAGATCGATTTTCCCCAGGTGCATTATCGCCGAGATATCGGGATCAAAGGGCTTGGCTAAAGAAAACCAAAAATAGAATTCCGTATTCCCTTAGTGAACAGGGCACTTCCTACTTTCATATACTGTAGGCAGGATGGCGAACTAAGGGAGGAATCGGCGTGTATAATTACCGCAAACGTTTTTTCTATCCAATCCATGTTGCACGCCCGGATCCTGAGTTCGCTCAATTGCTCCTTGAACCTTATGCGGGGCGAGAGGGTGAACTGAGTCAGATCACGCAGTACTTAAGCCATCAGGCCAATATATCGAACCGCTTCATATGGGAATTATTCGGACTCATTATTGCCGAAGAACTCGCTCATCTCGAAATCTTAAGTACCCTAATTCATAGACTGGATGGCGAATTAGGCTATTATGTTAATAAACGGGGCGAACCCTGGAAGTTGGAATATATTGAGCAGGGTACAGATCCCCTTCAACTATTAACATCCGATATCAATTTGGAACTGCAAGCCCAGACTTTGTATGAGAAGAGTGTAGGAAGAACCAAAGATCCGGGGGTTCAAAAAATTCTTCATTTTCTAGGGCAAAGAGAAGGAATTCATCAGTCTCTTTTAGCTCGTTCCCACAAGTTTATGGTCGAGGGGGTTCCCAATGATCTGTATAGCCAGCTTATCTATGACTATAGAATGAGTCTTCAAGTTTTGGAATAGGAGATAACACGACTTTGCTCATAAAAAACTGCCCAAACCCTTTTGCCGGGATTGGACAGTTTTTTTGAATTAACACAGTTTTTCGGTTAAACTTAAATGTTGATTTTCCAATCAGCAATTCGCAACCCTTTAAGAAAGCCGACCCCGAAAAGCTCAATCGTAATTTCCGGACGCTTGGGAAGAAAACGGTCATAGTAGATCGTAATCCCATCGGCTTCCAGGGAAATGAATTTTTCAGGTTTAAGCGGGGTACCGCGACGAACTTGCGGAGGGGAAACGATGGGAATACAACACGCTTCCAGAGTCATGTCTTCAATATAAACTGAAACGGGTGGTTTCTGCAGCAGATATTCTTTGGCTTTAGGCGTAAACGTAAAGGAAATCGCCTGGTTTTTAAGGTCCATAGGTGACACCTCCAGTAGACTATGATACCATCATTATATCTTAATTTTCGATTTTTCGCCATCTGCCAGAAAAAATATTAGAAAGAGAGAAAAAGGGGAACAAATATGATACAAAATTTAAAGGCTGGGGAACGGTTCCAGGGGATTTTATTAATTACCGATTGGAAAGAGGCCTCCTTCCGAAATAAACCAGGCAATTATCTTATTTTAACCTGCCAGGATCGTACCGGAAGTATTGGAGCAAAGGTTTGGGAGATAAATACGCAGATGCTTCATTGGCTTGAAGAGTACGATGTCTTCCAAATGAGCGGTCAGGTCAATGAGTTCCGAGGAACTCTCGAGTTAGCGGTAGAGTCCCTAAAACCTGTTCCTGAGGATAAAATCGATCTAACGGAACTACTCCCGGCTTCGCCAGTGCCCGCTGCGGAGTTGGAGAAACGGCTTAAAGCTCTGATTCAGGAGATTAAAGATCCTTATTTAAATCGTTTAAACAACCAGGTTCTCGAGGATCCGAAAATCGGGGCTGCCTACCGAAGCTGCCCGGCTGCGCGCAAGATCCATCAAGCCTATTTGAGAGGGTTATGGGAGCATAGTGTCGAAGTTGCCGAGCTCGTAGCTTCGCTAGCCTCTCATTATCCAGAAGTAAACCGAGACCTGGCAATCACGGGGGCACTACTCCATGATTTGGGGAAAATCAGCGAATATGAATATACTCGGGGAATTGATTTTACCACCGAAGGACGGTTGCTGGGGCACATTCTTATCGGTATTCAGATGATTACCCGAGAAATGGATAAGATCCTAGGCTTCCCAGTGGAGTTAAAAACGAAACTAATGCATATCTTAGCGAGCCACCATGGACGATATGAATGGCAGTCCCCGAAGCGTCCCAAAATAATGGAAGCGCTCCTGGTGCATTATGTCGATGCGATGGAGGCAGAACTTTGGCAATTCCGGCACGCGAAGGAGGATCATCCCGATTCAGAATGGTCCCCTTATTTATCCAGTATGGAGCGGTATCTTTATTTGAAGTAAACAATTGCTTAAGATGAAAGCTGATATGGAAACGCTAAAAAACGTGCTTAAAAGCAGGTCTTTTAGCGTTTATTTATTGTAACGGATATTACAACGTGATAATATATGGATGTAACGAATATTACAAAGGAGTAAGGCGTGTGGAAAAAAGAAAATGGCTGGTGTTAAATTATAATTTACCGACGGAACCCTCAAGATATAGAGTAGCTACATGGCGAGGACTAAAAAAATTAGGGGCTGTGAACATTCATCAATCCATGTGGATTTTGCCTTGGAATGAGGAGAATTACGCAGCACTAGAGAAAATATCAGAGGATGTCGTAGTAAAGAGTGGGGATGCTCTTCTGATGGAAAGCGTGTGTGTTGATGAGAAATACGAAGAAAAAGTAATCTTGAAATTTAATACGATCCGAGATGAAGAATATAAGGAATATATCGACGAATGTGAGAAGTATCTCAAGGAGCTTGCAAAGGAAATCTCAATTGAAAAGTTCACCTTCGCGGAGCTTGAAGAGGAAGAGGAGGAGTTACAGAAGCTTATATCCTGGTATCGCAAGATCGAAGCCAGGGATAAATTCCATGCTTCGGAGGGAGATACCGCAAAGACAAAACGAGAGCAGATCCTAAAAGCGTTTGAAGAATATAGCGAGTTAGTTTATCTACATAATGAAAACTTGGATTAAAAAATGGGTTGAGTATGGAGGTTCGTCATGAAGGATGGAAGAGAAGGAAAAAGGATTCTGGGACTCGAGCGGAATATTTTCTTTGTTGGAATTACCAGCTTTTTAACGGATACGACAACAAAAATGATCTATGCGATCATGCCGTTGTTTTTAATGACCTTAGGAGCAACAAAAACAGAACTTTCATTAATTGAAGGAATTGCGGAAAGCACGGCCTCCGTTCTTAAAGCCTTATCGGGCTGGTGGAGTGACAAAATTGGCAAGAACAAGCCTTTTATGATTATCGGATATGCGTTTACAGCGATACTTTCACCCTTGTTTTCAATGGCGACATCTCCGTTGCAGGTTCTTATGATCAGATTTACCGAAAGGGTTGGGAAAGGGATAAGAACGGCTCCGAGGGATAGCTTAATCGCCGGTTCCACAGAGGGTAACACGAAGGGGAAGAGTTTTGGTTGTCATAAAGCAATGGATAATAGCGGAGCAATACTTGGCCCCCTTCTGGCTTTTGGGATCTTAGCACTTTTCCCTGGTAATTATCGTAAAGTATTTATTTTTGCTGCAATACCCGGTTTATTAGGGCTGGCTGCCATTATTCTCTTCGTTAAAGAAGCCAAAAGAGATAAAACTGAACTCCTGGGAAGGATTACACTAAAGGACTTTTCACCGAAATATTATGCGTTACTGGGCATTATATTTATATTTACACTAGGCAACTCAACAGATGCCTTACTGCTCATCAAAGCGAGTGATATTGGAATTCAAGATACCTTTATCCCAAGTATCTATCTGATATTTAATGCCGTTTCAGTCCTGTTTGCTATTCCTGCTGGTATCTTATCAGACAAAATAGGTAGAGAACGACTCATTATATTTGGATATTTACTCTATTCAATCATCTATTTCGGCTTTGGAAGAACAAACAGTCAAGGTGTTCTTATTCTCCTCTTTGCTCTCTATGGCCTTTATAGTACCGCAACGGATGGAATTCAGAAGGCTTTGGTTTCCGATCTTATCGAGAAGAACAAAAGAGGTACAGGTCTTGGATTGTATAATTGTATTGTTGGAATAACACTACTCCCGGCCAGTGTTATTGCAGGTCTGCTTTACGATAATGTCAATAACAGGGCACCGTTTTACTATGGATCGATCATGGCTTTAATCGCTGTAATGCTTATGCTGATCTTTTATCGGAGAGGAAAAGGAACTTTAAAGAAATGTTAGAAACAATTAAGTCAAAAGCAAAACAACTAAAAAAGCAAATTGTAACTGTATACCTTGCCTATAGGCATAAAGAGGTTAAATGGTATAAAAAGGCGTTTCTTTTACTGATCCTTGTTTATGTGCTTAGTCCTATCGATTTAATTCCTGATTTCATTCCTATCCTGGGCATGCTTGATGATCTCATACTGATACCCTTGGGGGTTATTATTGCTATAAAAATTATCCCCAAAGACGTCTGGGAGGAGTGTAAGGTAAATGCCGAAAAGGGGGTTAGTTTCGATCGTAAATATAGAAAGATCGGGGCAACGCTGATTATCCTAATCTGGGTAATTGTTTTAATATCCGTTGTCAGAGGAATATTCTTCTAATGGGAAATCATCTAGAGTATTTCCTGGGTCCGATACTCCCAAAAACGGTTAGCGAGAAGACGCAGACAAAACGGGTGCTGGCTCCAGCAGTCGATTTCATCGAGTGAAAGTATCAAGGCATAAGCTTGTCGACATGTTCCGAGTAAGGGAAAGTTTTTAGCGAGATGGGCGAGTACGGAGAGAATAGACTGCTGGCGCTCAGAATGGAAAAGGTTTTGCACATAACGTCGACTGAGCGGGCTTAATTTATAGCGTTCAAGTTCACCGGCTAAGGGTGAGATTTCTGCGGGTGAAAAAGAAATGACTTCGAGCTGAGGTAAATCCGCAAGAACTTCAGAGTTCGTCAGGAATTTAAGTAAGTTTTCCTGGATGTACAAGGGTGAGAACGGGAAGGAGCCTGGTGTCTCAGCTAGAATACGAAGACGGAGAAGATTAGAGCGCAAAAGCTGATCTTCCTGATTAATAGAGCTGATTCGGGTACTCTCCAAGTGTCGAATAAGCTTTCCTAAGGCTTCATGACCATTACATGCGAGAGTTTCCCAGAATGGAAACAGGGAAAAGAGAAGCTGACCGAGGTAAGCATTCTTTGATTCAAAGACGTGATATTGGCATAGCGTTGCGACTGTTTCCTCAGTGGGTAGGGCTAAGAGTGCGCGAAGCCGCTCCGGATGCAGGTGTAAGCGGGTCTGAATCTTTCGTTCAAAGGAATTCATAAACGTCCCACCTTATTAAAATGTTTGAGCTTAGTGTATGAGAACGACTTCGTTCTATACTCTTATTTGCTGGTAAAATAAGGGAGAACGCTCCGCGTTATGCATTTGAGAAAAATGAAAAAGAAGCGAGATTCCATATATCGAATGGAGTCTCGCTTCTTTTTCATACTAACAGAAAGTATAAATTTTTGGCAGATAGCATAAGTGCAACCAGCGGTTTTCGCTTTCGCAAAGCTCGGCGAAAGCCGGGTTTTCTTTATTGGTATTGAATCAAAAGTCTAAATTAAAAGGAAGGAAGCACTGAACCTTGATATGTGTCTTCAATGAATTTCTTAACATCAGGGGAGTTAAGAGCTTTCATGAGTTTTTGGAGGTTCGGATCATCTTTGCGAGCTTCTTTAACGGCAACAATGTTGGCATAAGGGTTGTCTTTAGCTTCTTCAATGGTGAGCGCATCTTTGGGATTTAAACCCCCTTCAAGAGCGAAGTTCGTGTTAATAACAGCGCCAGCGGTTTTGGGGTCAGTTAAGACGCGCGGAAGTTGAGCAGCATCGACTGTTGAAATTTTAAATTCTTTAGGGTTGCTGACGATATCTTGAACCGTTGCTTTAACCCCTACTCCATCTTTGAGTTTAATCAGACCGGCCTTTTCAAGGACGACTAAGGCACGACCGCCGTTTGATGGGTCGTTCGGGATTGCAATTGTCTCTCCAGCTTTGAAATCATCGGTTTTGGTCGTTTTTTTCGAATAGAGACCCATGGGTTCGAGGTGGACTTGACCAATGGAAACGAGCTTCAGGCCACGATCTTTAATGAAGGTATCCAGATAGGGTTGATGTTGGAAGAAATTGGCGTCAATTTCACCGGCATCAAGAGCGGTGTTCGGCACAACATAATCGTTATACACTTGAATTTGCAGGTCGATCCCTTGTTTGGCTAATTCCGGTTTGATATGCTCGAGAATTTCAGCATGAGGTTTCGGGGTTGCTCCGACTTTGAGAACGACTGGCTTTGCGGTATTGCCGGTAGTTCCTGAGCTTGCTGCGTTGTTCGTGTTACTGCCGCAACCGCTGACCAGCAGGGAGAGAGAGATAAGTGAGCCAAGAACTAGAGTAGCAAGACGACGCTTCGATTTAAACATGTTTTATACCTCCTCAAATATAACCTCTTAATTTTTTTATCTTCAAGCTCTTTAATTAACGGGCCCATCAATTAATCGAGCTCGATTACTGGAGTCATTGGGAATGTTTAAAGTGATCAGTGATTGGTTAATTTACGGGCAAAAGCGGTACCGATCGACTGAATTCCTTGAACGATAAGAACGAGCAAAACTACGGTAATCAGCATTATATCGGTTCGGAAACGATTGTAGCCATAGTCAATGGCCAGGGCACCTAATCCACCTCCGCCAACGGCACCAGCCATAGCGGTATAGCCGATCACGCTGATCGTCGTGATGGCGAATCCGAGAATCAAGGAAGCGATAGCTTCCGGAAGAAGAACCTTGCGGATAATTTGCCAAGGAGAGGCTCCCATGGAGAGAGCTGCCTCAATCACGCCATAAGGGACTTCCTTTAACGAGCTTTCCACTATGCGGGCGACAAAGGGTGCCGCCGAGATGACAAGAGGAACAATGGCCGCAGTTGTGCCAATGGATGTTCCCACAATCTTACGCGTCAAAGGAATAAGGACTACGAGTAAAATAATAAACGGTGCGGAACGAAAAATATTAACAACCGTTCCCAAAGTCCGTTCAACCCAGGGATTGGGAAGAATATGTTGGGGAGAGGAAATGACTAGGATTACGCCGAGGGGAACGCCCACAATATAGGCTAACACCGTTGAGACAATGACCATATAAAGCGTTTCCCAAAGTGCTGGGGACAGAACATGAAGCATATTGGGCCAGTAATTTGGAGTTGCAAGAATCGACCAATCAAATCCCATTTTGGACCACCTCCATTTTTAACCCGCGTGCGGAAAGATAAGCGTGGGCTTTGGTTAGTTGTTCAGGAGAACCTTGAAGTTCAAGAGTCAACGTGCCAAACAGGGTTGAGCGTAGATGGTCAATACTTCCATAGAGAATATTGGCGCGAATATCACAGTCTTTCATTAAATCCGCGATAATCGGATCCGAGGCACGAGAACCGAGAAAATGAATCCGTACAATTTCCGAATCGGGGTGAGTCGCGAGTTCACGGAGAAGATCGCCTGGTAACTCATTGGGGAAGACACTGGAAATAAATTCTTTGGCAATCGTGGATTGCGGTTGAATAAAGACCTGTTCGACAGGACCATACTCCACAATCCGGGAAGCGTCGATGACCGCCACATCGGTACAGATCTCTTTAATGACCTTCATCTCATGTGTGATCAAGACGATCGTCAGCCCGAACTGCTGGTTGATATCCCGTAGAAGGTTAAGAATAGAGACCGTCGTTTGTGGGTCCAGTGCTGAAGTTGCTTCATCACAGAGAAGAACTTTGGGTTGAGTCGCTAAAGCTCGGGCAATTCCCACCCTCTGCTTCTGCCCGCCACTTAACTGTGAAGGGTAGACATCGGCTTTATCTTCAAGACCAACGAGCGGAAGAAGTTCTTGTACCCGTTTGGCGATGTCTTTTTTCTTGTACCCGGCAATCTCTAAGGGAAAAGCGATATTTTCCGCAACTGTGCGGGATTGGAGTAAATGGAAATGTTGAAAAATCATCCCGATCGATTGTCGAGCTTGACGAAGGCCTTTGCCAGAAAGTTTCATTATATCTTGATTATCAATCAAGACAGTGCCGCTCGTCGGTTCTTCCAGTCGATTCAGGCAACGAACCAAGGTGCTCTTACCTGCACCGCTCAGGCCGATGATTCCATAAATTGCTCCTTGCGCGATCTCCAGAGAGATATCTTCAAGGGCTATAACATCCCCTTTACGGGAAGTATAGGTTTTGCTTAGATGCTCGATTTTAATCAATGGTTTTCCTCCTCTGAACAAAGACAAAAACAAAACACACAAAAAAACTTCACGAGGAATCCCGCGAAGTTGCTTACCGGATTTCCTCTCATCTCCCAGATCTTTCTGCAGGATTTAGCACCGTGCATTATCTGCCGGTTGCCGGGTTTCATCGGGCCAGTCCCTCCACCTACTCTGGATAAGAGTGTTTATTCAATTAAGCCTAAATTGATAAAAGTAATTCGATAGGAATAAATACATATCATCAAAAATTAGGATAACGTTATTTTACACATAAAATTGAAAATTGGCAAGTGTTTTTTTTACTATCACAATACTTGACAACACCTCAATACTTTAATAAATTAAAGTGGAGAAGAATAAGGAGATGATGTCTTGTGGACGAAGTTAAGAAATCGGCTCAAGAGGATAAACACGCTGAGGCTGGAGAGTCTTTAGAAGGGGTTGATCGCCGTCTGCGCGATCCTCTCAGTGATGAACTTTTCGAGGCCATTCTCTTGTTGAAAGATAGGGAAGAATGCTATCGATTTTTTCAAGATATAGCAACGATTTCGGAGATTAAAGCGCTGGCTCAACGTTTGGAAGTTGCGAAGCTGCTTGAGAAAAATGTGACCTATACGACGATCGCACATACTACCGGGGCAAGTACAGCGACGATTAGTCGGGTTAAGCGTTGCTTGTATTTTGGCGCAGATGGCTATCAACTGATTTTAAAAAGACTTGCAAAAAAGGAGAAAGTTAAATGAATCGTTCTTCCTTAGGATTAAGAATACCCCAGGGGATGCGGGATCTTCTGCCCGAAGAAATGGCAGTACAAGATCAGCTGGAAGGTGAGATCGTTTCTTTATTCAAGTTATGGGCCTATCAAAAAGTTGCGACGCCTGCCTTAGAATATGGAGCGTGTTTGCAACCCGATGAAGAAAAAGATGATCATTTCTATAAGTTTTTTGATCGGCAAGGGCAGGTCTTGGTTGTTCGACCTGAACTCACGACGCCGATTGCCCGGATGGTCAGTTCGCGTTTAAAAGGTTCAGAGCTTCCCCTCAGATTATGTTACTCGGCTGATGTTTTCCGGGCGGAATCAAATCAGAATCGGGAGTTTCGGCAAGCGGGAGTCGAGCTCATCGGCTCAGATGCTCCCTTAGCCGATGCTGAAGTTATCGCCTTAGCAATTGAGTCTTTGCGGAAGTTGGGGTTAAAAGATTTCCAATTTAATCTCGGACATATGGGAATCTTCTCGGGTATTATGGATGAATTAAAGATCGATGGTCAATTCCGGTTGAAGTATCAGGAACTTTTGGCCCATAAGGATCTAGTAGGGATCGAAGGAATCGTTGAGCGGAGTGAATTTTCGGACTCGGCTAAGAAAATTCTTTCGAAGATTCCCCACTTCCATGGCCAAGCAGAGATGCTGGAGGAAGTTTTAGAATGGAGTCAAAGTCCGTTGCTCCAGGAGGCCGTGGCGTCGTTAAGAAAGGTTTACGAATATTTAAAGGATTTTAACGTTCAGGAGTACGTGGCTTTGGATCTGGGAATTCTCCGCGGCTTTTCCTATTATACCGGGGTTATTTTTGAAGGGTATGTCCGCGATATCGGTTACCCTATTGTCGAAGGCGGACGCTATGATGCACTTTACGGTGAGTTTGGCTACGCTTTGCCGGCAACCGGTTTTGCCATGAATCTTGGTGCCTTAGCAGAGCGGATGAGTCCCAAAACTAAACCATGTCCAGAGGTCCTGGTTTATGGTGAAGACGTATCTCAGGTCATCCAAACCGTCCAAAAACTTCGACAACAGGGCGTTCAGGCCGAAATGAGTATCGGCAATTCAAGCCCGCTTGAAGCGGAAAAACTAGCTAAACGGAAAGGGATCGGACAGGTTAAAAAGGTACTGTGAGAGGAGTAAGTTAATGCATAAACTAGCCGTTCTCACTGGGGGAGGAGATTGCCCAGGACTCAATGCTGTAATTAGGGCTATCGTTAAAAGTGGTTATCAAAAGGGCATCGAAGTGATTGGAATTCGGGATGGATTCCGGGGTGCAGTTGAGCAAGATTACAAACTTTTGACGATGTCCGATGTTTCCGGTATTCTTCCGCGCGGGGGTACTCTTTTAGGGACCACTAATCGCGATAATCCGTTCGCCTATCCGACGTTAGTCGAGGGTCAGCTCCAAACCGTGGATCGTTCGGAGGAGGTTATTTCCCAGCTCAAAGGAGTTGGCGTCGAAGGCTTATTGGCCATTGGTGGCGATGGAAGTTTAAGTATCGCTTTAGAATTTGCCAAAAAGGGACTTCCAGTGATCGGAATTCCCAAGACGATTGATAATGATCTCATGGCCACAGATGTAACCTTCGGGTTTCAAACAGCAGTGTCCACGGCGCAAGAAGCGCTCGATCGGTTGCATACGACCGCTGAATCACATCATCGGATTATGATTTTAGAAGTGATGGGGCGCTATGCGGGTTGGATTGCCCTCTATGCTGGAGTCGCCGGAGGAGCAGATGTCATACTCATACCGGAGATTCCCTATCAATTAGCAAAAGTTGCCGCCGCGGTCAAGAAAAGAGCGGATTCAGGCAAGAAATTCAGTATCATTGTAGTTGCCGAGGGTGCTCAACCGTTGGACGGCGAAATGGTGGTGGAACGAAATCTACCCGGGCGAATCGATCCCATCAAGCTTGGCGGAATCGGAGCGAAGCTCGGGGAAGATCTCGAGATTTTGACGGGAATGGAGACCCGAGTGACGGTCCTGGGTCATCTCCAACGGGGAGGCTCGCCCAATGCAGCGGACCGAGTTCTGGCTACGTGTTATGGGGTAGCTGCCGTCGAAGCAGCCCTTGCGGGTGACTTTGGCACTATGGTTGCCTTGCAAGGTCAGGCAATCGTTCGGGTTCCTTTAGCTGAAGCTGTTAATAAGTTGAAAAAAGTGAGTCCCGCCGAACCCGTTCTAGGTGCGGCTCGCCAGCTGGGCATTATGATGGGGGATTGATTATTCAAGGGTTTGAAATCCTTAAGGGAGCTGTTTTAAAATGATGTCTAAGGATATTCATGCAAAAGACGGCTCCTTTTTATTTTACCAACAGAAAGTATAAGTTTAGGGCAGATAGCATAAGTGCAACCAGCGGTTTTCGCTTTCCTACGATGAATGCGGTTAAGTTCGGCAGGATAAGGCGACTAAGGCCA
>NZ_DATLJA010000056.1:0-47094 GCF_035539115.1 Desulfitobacterium sp.
AAATAATATATAGGGATTAGCTTTTCATAGCATCAATAAACTGAGATAATTCAATTAAGGTGGGTACAGTAAGCCGTTCTACTTTGTGGTGGGTTATACCCCGGAACAGAAACTGACTCCAACAACCTATGAGTACAGGATGCAGATAGCATAAGTGCAACCAACGGCTTTCGTTCTCCTACGATGCATGTATTTATGTCCGGCAGGATAAGGCAACTAGGGCTAGCACCTTCGCTAGGGCTTGGTACTAGCCAAGTTTTCTTTATCGCTAAAGCTCGGCGAAAGCCGGGTTTTCTTTATCCGAGGTCTTAGTTATTCTATTCAGATAAAGCAAGTATAGCAATTTTTTTGACTTTGAAAATCTGAGAATTCAGAAATATAGAAGAAGGATTTCTAAAGAATAACTCGAACTTTCAAGTAGAGAAGATTCGTAGGGGGGAAGATAAATGGAGTATCAATCTCAACTGGAAAAGCTTCATGAATGGGTAGGACAGAAATTGACGAGTTGCCCGGTGCGCGATGGTGTAACTTTTCATAATCATAACGAAAAGATATTTAAAATTCTACGAAGACGCAAAGGGTGGTATATCGAATTCTCTGTACCTGTCCCAGAGTGTCCAGGACTTCAAGAACTTACGGATGAAGAGGCGAAGACCCGTAAATTAGGACGAACGCGGTGGATCTATCGTGGCACCTCCGAGGAGAATGTTCGAAAACTTGTTACTACGGCCATGGCGAGCATACCCCAATCTCGCATCGTAGAGCCTGCGATGGCGCGTGATGTGCGGATTGTTTCAGAATTTACGTGTCCCTGTTTAAAAAAGATGGAGAAACTACAAAACGCTTCCAATCTGCCCCAAGAAATATCTCAGCAATTAGAAGAGGCGTGTGATCTCTTAGGCAGCGAGCGCTATAATGATTTTATCCCTAAAATCGGGCAAACCCTTAAAAATATAACTTCTCACATGCTTCAAGAAAATGGAATAGAACCATCGGGAGATTTAAGGGATCAGCTTAATTCATTAATAGAACGAGAGATAATTTCATCCTCGCTCAAAGAGGAAGTCGAGGAGCTTTTTAACCGCAAGGTTTTGGAACGACATTTTGAAGATCAAAAGCGGGCTTATCCCTTGGCCCTTATGCTTGTTTCTTTTACAAGCAAGTTAATTAACATAGGGAAGTTAATTAAGCTTTGGAGCTAGTTATACCCCCCTAAGTCATTACATAAGGTGACTAGGGGGGGTTTTATGAATCGGAGAACACCACGTGGTTACGGGTTATGGATGGGAGAATTGCCAACAGGTAGACAGAATGATGTTTGTGACGTCCCAGGTGTAATGATTGGGAATGTTTCAATAATCAGAGGTGAGGGAGCTCTGGTTCCCGGCAGAGGCCCTGTTCGTACCGGCGTGACTGCGATCCGACCGCACTCCGAAAATCTGTATGGGAATCCGTGTTGGGCTGGAATCTCTGTTTTCAACGGCTTTGGTAAATCGGTAGGGGTTCCATTTATTCAAGAAACCGGAATCCTCAATTCCCCAATCCTCTTAACGAATACTTTAAGCGTGAGTGCGGTTGCTCAAGGTTTATTAACGTATCTTTTAACCGAGAATCCGGAAATCGGGAATGATGCTCGAACCCCGAATCTTGTTGTCATGGAATGTGATGATTCGTATTTGAATGATATTCGAGGTCAACATGTTAATCCTGCTGATGCCATTCTTGCTTTAACTCGGGCAAAAAATGAAATTGTTCCTCAGGGTAATGTTGGGGCTGGGACCGGAATGTCTCTATTCCAGCTTAAGGGTGGAATTGGCAGTTCCTCCCGTCTCCTTCGAAGTAGGGATAAAAACTATGTTTTAGGGATGCTTGCCTTGGCGAACTTTGGATTACTGAAGGATTTGCTCATTAATGGGGTACCTATTGGTCAGATGTTATCCGTTGAGGCAGAAGGGTATTGTCCTGGATCTTTGATTCTGATCGGAATGACGAATGCTCCCTTGTCACGTTGGCAGCTGACACGCCTTGCTGAAAGGGCTTTTCTAGGTGTTGGTCGTACCGGAGGGCTATCACGTACAGGAAGTGGAGAATTCTGTATCATGGTTAATAACCAAGGGTTAAATCTTCAAGATAAAATTCTTGACTGGGATATGGACGAATTTTATCAGGCAGCCGTTGAAGCCTCAGCTGAAAGTATCTGGAATTCTCTCTTTTTAGCGCGAACTATGGAAGGTAGAGATAAGAGAATTCGCTATGCCTTACCTATTGAGGAGGTTCTTCAGATTCTGAACAGATAATAAGGGAAGCATGAATTATTTACTGTTTTAAGGTTGCTTCTTAAATTGACAAGCTTTTTGTCAAATGCTATGCTTCTTGTGAAACTATACATTAAATAAATGGAATTAAATATAATTTTATGAGGTAGGTTGGAGCATGGTCAAATCACAGCGCAAATGGAATATTGCTTTCTCTGCTTTTATGGGTATGCTTTTCCTTACCCTAATGCAAGTTAATCTGAAGATCGCGCTAATCTTTGTTTTAGGGACAGGCTTAGGATTTACGTTGCAAAAATCACGTTTTTGCTTCGTTTCAGCCTTCCGTGATCCGATGATCACTGGAATTACAGAAATAACGCGGGCCGTTATTCTATTAATTGGCCTCAGTATTCTCGGCTTTGGGGTAGTTTATCAGATCAGTGAATGGACTCACCTTTCTCTAAGCCTAAACATTTTTCCTCTAGGATTCTCCACGATCGCTGGTGGTGTCTTGTTCGGGGTCGGGATGGTGCTTGCGGGCGGTTGCGTCTCAGGAGTACTAATGCGAATTGGCGAGGGATTTGGAATGCAGATGGTTGCATTGGTGGGGTTGCTAATTGGAGTACTCGCAGGCAAAAGTTCGCTGGCTTTTTGGCGGGGAACCTTTGGAGAATGGCCCGGAATCTTCATACCTGCCTTTCTGGGGTGGATTCCAACAATTATTTTTGAACTCTTGCTGCTAGGAGGCTTATGGAAATTAGCCTATTGGTGGCAGAATAAGCATCTTGGAGAGTAGGTGCCTAATATGGTAAAGTACCAGTTAGAAATTTGGGGAGAAATGTGCCCGATACCTTTAATTAAAGCCCAAAGAAAGCTTAAGACTATGGAAAATGGGGATGTTCTGGTCATGGAAACAGAGCATAGTTGTACTTCCCAGGGAATTGTGATTTGGGCTAAGAAAAAGAAGTATGGAATCGAAGAGACCGAAGTAGCAAATGGAATTTGGCACTTAGAACTGACCAAAACACATGCTTAGAAAGAGTGGTTTCATGAAGATGCTGTGGAAAGATTTTTACCATGGCCCATGGCCTTATTGGGTTGGAGCTGTGGTTTTGGCATTTTTAAATATCATTATTCTCTATGTGCGACAGTCTCCGTGGGGAGTGACTGCTAATATTGAAGAATGGGCCATTTTGCTTGGAGGGAAAGTAGGCATTGTCTCTGAAAGTCAGTTTACCTTGACTGAATTGATGAGCTCAAGCGGAACGTATTTAAATCTTGGCGTCGTATTGGGTGCCTTGTGGTCAACTTTAGTAGCGTCGCAAGGCCGTTTCCGGCCGATTCGACAAAAGAAATTTGTTTTCTCTGCTTTGATTGGCGGAATTTTGATGGGGTATGGCGCTAGAATTGCGTATGGCTGTAACATCGGCGGGCTGCTCAATGGCATAGCTTCAAGTTCTCTGACGGGTTGGATTTTCGCAGGAGCTGTTTTATTGGGAACCTACATTGGAACGAAAATTCTGATCCGGTTTTTAGTCTGATTTTAACAGAGCAAAGGGTTGTCACGTTATTGTGGCAACCCTTTTATAACCTCTAAATTTAACATAAGTAACGCTCTTCTGGATCAGAAAGAAATTTGATGAACCGTTTTGCAGTTCTGGACAGAGACTTGTGGACAGGGTAAATAATGTTGAAATCCAAGGGCATGTCCATGCCTGCAATTCTTAAGACCTTCAAACTTCCGAGGTAAGCTTCTTTTCGGACGGCGAGACGGGGAACAACAGCTTCGCCTAATCCTGCTTCCACGGCAGATTTAATGGCATCAATGGTCGTCATTTGGGTAATCACATTTAACTCCTCAATGGTGTGCCCCTGTTTTACTAAAGCATTAGCCAGAATTTGCCGAGTGCCGGAACCATCTTCGCGAAGAATAATCGGCTGTTTTAAAAAATCTTCAATAGAAATGCTACTCTCGTCATTAGAATAGTTAGGAGAAACGATCAGAACTAATTCATCTGTGGTCACGGGGATAGCATTGAGTTCTGGTGATTCATGGTAAACTTCGAGAACTCCAATATCAACTTCATTAGACATAACCCTGCGTAGAACATCTTCGGAATTGGCAATTTCCAACCGAATCGTCACTTGGGGGTATTCCTCTTTAAAAATGTAAATTGAACAGGGAAGTGAAACATTACCAATCGTTGTACTCGCTCCGACAATGATTTGGTTGCTTTCCCTTTGCAGAGCACGTTCAAGATGTTGTTCCATTTCTTCTTGAAGATCCAGCATTCTTTGGGCATAAGTGTAGAAGACCTCGCCCGCCTTCGTTAAAAGAACACCATGAGGAGTTCGGTCAAATAGGTGTCCCTGATAATACTCTTCGAGATTTTTGATATGTGTACTGACCGCAGGTTGGCTCATGTGTAACATTTTTGCTGCTTTAGAAAAACTTTGTGACCGGGTTACCGTACAAAATATTTTGAGTTGGTAACTATCTATTGCAGTTCACCTACTTTTTTGACAGTTTATTGGGTACAAGTAAATTGTAAGCTCTATCCTTCCATAATACAATTGAATTATGGAGACTATGACAATAAGGCTAATGAGATTTTGAAGCAGGGGTAGATATTGCGGATAAGCGTTTTCACTAGAAAAGATAAACATCTTTGTTTATGCTTGTACGCTTGAGCATGTCAAATTTCCACCTGTAAGATTAATAGCTGAGTGACGTCCAGTAGAAAAATTTAGTTCATATATCTCATAAACGGGAAGAAGAGACGGCTTAGCCATCTCTTCTTCCCGTTTGATTAAAGGTTGTTCTATTTCAGAAGTAAAAAGTGATTATTTGACAACTTCGTAAGATTTGTCAGCACTCCACCCTTTGGTAAAGCCATCCATACCGAATCCGAAATTCAAACTCTTTGTGTTGATGCCATAGATATTAAGCAAGGAGTCTACCTGACCAGCCGTTTGTCCGGTATAACAATAGACAACGACAGTTTTGCCTTTGCTATTGTCCTTGATAGAATCAAGGTTTTTCGCAATATCTGGACCGTAAGGAACACTTACCGCGCCTTTAATGTGGCCGATAGCGAAATCTTTTGCTTGGCGAACATCAACGATATAGTACTTATCAGCCTCTTTAGCCAGGGCATCTTTCATAGCTGGGAGATCAATCTTATAGGAGTCTTTGACTGTAGTGCCAATAGCTTCAAAATAATTCTTGACTGCATCATCAATTGCTTTGCTCGTAGTGGCAACTGCGGGAGCAGTCGGCATTGCAGTCGCTTCTGTTACTGTTGGGAATTTCTGTCCTAACCAGCCTCTGGTCTCAAAGCCCGGAGTACCACTGCCACCCATACCTGAGTTTAAGGAGAGAGTCTTGATTCCGGCAGCGTTGAGTAGTGAATCTGCTTGACCAGCAGTTTGTCCGGTATAGCAAGCAACAATTACTGTCTTGTCTTTGGCGATTGCACGAATGCTATCAAGGTTTTTGGCGATATCTGGGCCATAAGGTACATTAATCGCTCCTTTGATATGTCCTGCAGCATAAGCATCTGCTTTACGAATATCCAATACTACGTATTTATCAGGGCTTGTATCGAGCGCGG
Source organism: Desulfitobacterium sp. (assembly GCF_035539115.1). Classification (GTDB taxonomy): domain Bacteria; phylum Bacillota; class Desulfitobacteriia; order Desulfitobacteriales; family Desulfitobacteriaceae; genus Desulfitobacterium_A. The sequence continues at coordinate 5,870 of NZ_DATLJA010000056.1, forward strand.
CCTTTAAATCTTTCTCACTAATCTTATAGGAATCTTTAACAGTGGAGCCAATATTACCGAAATAAGTTTCAATAGATCCTTTAATTACTTTGGATGGATCCTCCGCAGTAGCAGTTGCTGCTGGTGAATTGGAGGGAGTAGTGGCAGCTGGCTTTGCTTGACTGCAACCCGTAACAAGAAGGCCGACAATCAGGAGGTTAGATAAGAGGAGAGATACTTTTCCTTTTTGCATGTAATTCATCCTTTCAAATTTCAATATCTTAAGAATTATATTTCGCTAAATATGTGAAAAATCCCTTTATCACAATTCATAAACATTTGTTATATGTGTATAAGATTAAACTATAAGTGCATGTGAAAGCAATGGCAGGAGAGAACATTCTATTTGACGAATATATATATATGATTCCACCGCAAAAATACTATTTTTGCCTCTAACTTGCTACATATAGCGTAATTTATTGCATTGGAGTTAAACACTATATATAGCTCGGAAAAATGCAGAATGGTACTTTTTGCAGTAGAAACCTACATGCTTTTATCATTGACATGTAGGAATTAATTATTTAAGAGGAGGGCGAGTGATTTGAAAGCTGAGTCGATGTCAGTGCGGTCTAAGGGTTTGACTTTTATTTATCTATTGTTATTGGGTTTTAGCATGATTCTTTTACCCGGCTGCGGCAACAGTCCAACGGTGGTGCAGGATCCGCCAAAAGCTAACAGTAGTCAAGCGAACGTTAACCAGAATGCCGCCGACATGATACCTGCTACGGCTAAGTTATCAACCGATGATTTAGATACCGCAATAAAGGATAATAAAGGGTGGCAGTTAATTGACATTCGGGAATCCAGAGAATTTGCCGCCGGGCATATCAAAATGGCAATTAATAGACCTTTGGGTGATCTGGAGAAAAATCTTGCCCAGATTAGTAAGGACAAAGACATTGTATTAATCGATCTTAATGGTACCCGCTCAGAGTCAGCGTGGCAAGTTTTGGTAAAGAAGGGCTATGACCAAAACAAGATTAAAGTCTTAACCGGGGGTATGCTGCGGTGGAACGGGATAGTTAGTTCAGCAGGTAGCAACAGCACCGATAACACTAATACTAGCGGTAACAATGCTGCGGCACCTAAGCCTGAGGTTCAGGGAGTGGTAGGCGGCTGTTAAAAAATGGTTGAAAAATTTTAATGCTATCTTGATGTCAGATTTCAACATGAATGGAGGGGAAAATATGAAACGAAGAAATTTCCTAAAGGGAATACTTTATGGAACAGGCGGTACCATGGCAGTCATGGGTGGGTTTGGAACCTTTAATAAACTGGATACTCGCAAAGTTGAGGCTGCAAGTAAGGATAGTGAAACGACTGTTTTTTCTTCATGTGAAATGTGTAGAAACCAATGCCCAATTGCCGTTAAAGTTAAAGATGGGAAAGTCTCTAAAATTGATGGTAATCCCAATGATACGGCTTTCGGTGGCGTAATCTGTGCAAGAGGAAATGCAGGTTCGTCACTTCTTTATGACCCCCAACGGATTAAGAAACCGATGATTCGTACCGGCGAACGGGGTGACGGCAAATTCAAAGAAGTAAGTTGGGACGAAGCATACACCTATATAGCCGATAAATTATATAACGTAAAGGATCAATACGGCGGGGAAGCTATCGCCTTGGCTAGTCGTAAAGGACCCCATGATTGGTTTTTCCGGTCGATCGGTAAAGCTCTGGGTTCCCCTAATGTGTTTTCACATGAAGCAACCTGTCCACTGGCTCGTTCCGTGGCCTTAGACACTACCTTTGGGACTGAAGCGATTGCAGCTGATTATGGCAATACCAAGTATCTTATCTCCATTGGGCGAAACTGGTTTGAGGGAATTCACGTTGCTCAGACCAGAGCAGTTTCCAAAGCGCTTAGCAATGGGGCTAAACTTGTAGTACTCGATCCGCGTTTTAGTATTACTGCCTCAAAAGGAGAATGGCTTCCTATCAAAGGCGCCACTGAATTGGCCTTTGTCATGGCCATGGCTAATATCATGATTCAGGAAAATCTCTATGATCAAAACTTTATCTCCCAATATACGGAGGGCTTTGATAAATGGGCCGAAGAGGTTAAAGACAAAACCCCAGATTGGGCAGAGAAAGAGACTGGAATTTCCAAAGACAAAATCATTCAGATAACCAGGGAGTTTGCTGCTGCAAAACCTAAAGCTATCTTAGACTTTGGCTGGCGGACGGGTTATACACCGACTGACTATCAACTGCGTCGTGCGATTATGATCGTTAATATGATGATTGGAAACTTTGAAGTCCCAGGGGGATATTATCAAAATAAAGGTACAGGTGTCTTGAAAAAATTCCCTGATCAAGCCGTTTACGCTAAAGGGTTAGGGAATATAACACAGCCGGGTTTCCCTAAGGCTGCTAAGGGGCGGATTGACGGCACAGGCGTTAAAGGTACACCAGGTCAACTTATTCCTGCTTATGATGGAGCTGTCGGACAAATTGTCGAGAGCATCTTAATGGAAAAACCATACCCTATCAAAGCATGGCTTGTGCATCGTTTTAATCCCTATATAACGATCACTGAAAGTGCAAGGGTTGTAGAGGCATTCAAAAAACTCGACCTTTTGGTAACCTGTGATGTCTATATGACGGACACCGCCTATTTTTCTGATGTGGTATTACCGGAATGCACCTATTTAGAACGTTATGAACCAATTTTTGATATGACTGGGTTAACTCCCAAATATGTTCTAAGACAACCTGCTGTACCGCTTGTTTATGCGGATACAAAACCGTACTGGCAGATTTATAAAGAACTTGGGGAAAAGATGGGCATTGGCGACTATTTTGACTTCAAGGATATGGAAGACTATCTCACTCAACAACTCACCCCTGCTGGTTTAACCTTAGACCAAATGAAGGAAAAAGGGGTTTGGACTCCTCCAGGGATGAAAGCGTTCTATCTTCGAGCAAACGATCCTAAAGCATCATTAGATAACATTTTGTCAACCAAAAGTAAAAAGATCGAGATATTTTCTAAAGAAGTTGAAGAAGCAACAAAAGAAGGTATTCCGAAATATGTGAGTTATCCACAACCAGAAGAAGGAAAGTTCCGTTTTGTCCAGGGTAAAGTAGCTGTTCACACGAATGCAGGAACGGCGAATGTCCCAATCCTGAACGAGTTAATGCCCACAAATACGTTGTGGATGAATACAGTGAGTTGTACAAAACTCGGTTTGAACGATGGAGATGACATTGTCATTTCCTCAGGTAAATATGAGCAAAAAGGAAAATTGAAAATGACCGAAGGAATCCGGCCGGATACCGTTTTCTGTTACCATGGTTTTGGACGAATTTCGCCTGAACTTAAAAGAGCCTTTGGTAAGGGTATTAATGGTAATTACTTAATCCCTAATGAAATTGGGGTAGTTGGCAATACCGTTACCTCTACTACTTTTGTAAGTGTTCGAAAAGCTTAATGAGGGTTGCTTTGGTTTTGCGAACTTGCTTCGCTTGGTGATTCAGCGGGAAAGGGAGAATCCATGGACAAAAGTATTATCGCAGAACTATATTTGTCTTTTGCAGCAGTTTTTCATCGACCTAACCAAGATGTCTCCGATCATTTAGAAGAGTTGATTGATCTCTGGTCTGAAGTAATTCCAGGAATAGACGAATTAGTTCAAAAATTGTGTAGCTTTTGTTATCAATTTCCACCAGGGGAACAACGGCTCAATGCTTTATGGGAAAACTATATTCCTCTATTTGAAACGGGTGCAGTTGAAGCTCCTCCTTATGCCTCTGTTTATTTCGGGGAAGAAGGTTTAGTTCTAGGTAAAGAGGCCTTTAATGTTAAACAATTCTATGCAACGTATGGGTACGGAATGGGAGAGGAAAGTGGAGAACTTCCTGACCATTTAGCGGTTGAATTAGAGTTCTGCGCCTTGCTTGCCCGAAATGGGCAGGATCAAGTATTGAAAGATTTTGAAAAAAGGCATTTAACCCTTTTTTTAGAGCGTATTTTACCCAGGATTAAGAATTCTGATCGTCCAGTTTACTCTGAGGTTGCCACTATTCTTGAAGTAAGACAGCTAAATTTACAGAAAGAGGGTGATTTTGTTGGCTAAAAAGTATTCGATGGTCATTAACCTTGCGAAGTGTATTGGCTGTCAGGCGTGTACAGTCGCTTGTAAGTTCCAAAATAATGTACCAGATGGACAATTTAGAACAAAGACTCCCGCAAATGGCCTGAAGGGGACCTATCCTAATGTTTCGATGTTTTTTATAAAAGAAGCCTGTCAAATGTGTCAAAAGGCACCTTGTGTTAGTGTTTGTCCAACAAAAGCTTCTCACTACAATGAAGACGGAGTGGTCTTAATCGATGTTGATAAATGTGTTGGCTGCAAGTATTGTCTGACTGCCTGCCCCTATGATGCTCGTTTTCTTAACAAGGAAACAGGTGCGGCAGACAAATGCACATTCTGTTATGAAGCGAGGGTTTCTAAAGGGGAAAAACCGGCTTGCGTTTCAACCTGCCTCGGCGGGGCTTTAATGTTTGGCGACCTTAATGATCCAGCGAGTGATGTATCCCAATTCTTAGCAAAACACAAAGGGGAAGTTCGTAAACCAGAGTTTGGCACACACCCAAATGTTTATTACATTTATGAAGGGGTGGTGAAGTAAAATGGATGTTACCTGGGGTGTTAGTGTAAATGAAATCGCTTGGGGCGGAATGATTGCTATTTATTTATTCTTGGCCGGAGTTGCCGGAGGAGCTTTCCTAACTGCCTCCTTGACTGATCTTTTCAACAAAACGAAGTTTACAAAGGTAATTCGGGCTGGAGCCTATATTGCTCCAATTATGATTATTATTGGCTTATTGTTATTGGTTGTTGACTTAGGTCGTCCGTTCACTTTCTGGAAACTTCTTCTAAATGTGAACTTTGGATCGGTGATGTCAATCGGTGTCTTTATCGTCTCAGGTTTCTCAGCCTTGTCAGTTGTCTATGGTTATCTGGTATGGTCAAGTGCTGCAGCGGAAAAAAAGATTCAGATTACTTCTGGGAACACACAAGTAGCTGCTGCTTCTACAAGTAAGGGTATTCAGGCTTTTCGTAAACCGGTGGCTGTCCTAGGAGTAATATTTTCGATTGGGACTGCATCCTATACTGGTTTCTTATTATCTGCTATTACAACCAATAACTTTTGGCACACACCGTTTCTTGGTATTGAGGCCATTCCCTTCTTACCGATTCTATTTTTAGTGTCTGCAATTTCTACGGGTTTAGCGGCAACATTGATTGGAGCATACGATTGCAGTGATTTGACAGCCTATAAAAAAACTGATATTGTGCTGCTTATCATTGAGATAGTTTTAATCTCCATTCTTTATCTATCCGTCAAACCTATTTACTTTACTGGAAGTATGACTGCCCTATTCTGGTTAGGAGTAGTTACGGTAGGATTAATGGTTCCCTTGCTTTTATCAATCTATGGTGTCTCTAAGCACAAGAATTTAGTTGTACCGGTTTGCGGGATGGTAGTCATTGGGGGATTGTGTTTAAGATATTTTGTTGTATATACTGGACAGTTGTTCAGATAAGGTTGTCAGCTTAGAAGATCAATTGGATCTTCTATCTATTCCTTACTTATACGGGCTTAAAGCCCGTTTTCTTTTATACTAACGGAGAGTATAAGTTTCGGGCAGATAGCATAAGTGCAACTAAGGCTTCCGCCTACGCCAGAGGCTTGGCGCAAGCCAAGTTTTCTTTATACTAACGGAAAGCATAAGCTTTTCTGCTGATAGTATAAGTGCAACCAGCGGTTTTCGTTCTCCTACGATGCATGTATTTATGTCCGGCAGGATAAGGCAACTAGGGCTAGCACCTTCGCTAGGGCTTGGTACTAGCCAAGTTTTCTTTATCGCTAAAGCTCGGCGAAAGCCGGGTTTTCTTTATACTAACAGAAACTTCCATGAACCTGCCGATTCACAGGGAGGTATGAAAATGTAGTCCATTTTCGTAAGAAAGTATAAGTTTTGGGCAGATAGCATAAGTGCAACTAAGGTTTCCGCCTACGCTAGAGGCTTGGCGCAAGCCAAGTTTTCTTTAGGGAAAAATGCATGATTCTAAAAGAAAAGTATTGAGCAAACATTACAGAGTTGGCGGCGATCCTGGGGGGATTTCTTTGATCTCGAAAAGGGCGACAAGAGTACCGATTGCTAAGGCTAAACAACTCAGCAACAGTAACAGATTGGCATCTGTAAAAACAAACTTCATTAAAACAAATGCAATAAGGATTCCAATACCTACGCCATAAACAATTGGAAACTTTGACATCCTAAACAACCCCTTTCTGGTCTTCCCTTCGGGATCTATATTGATCACGAATTATTTTTAAAGAATATTCTGACTATGATATTTATATTCGTGGTCACATTATAAGTTCCTGCTACAAACTAAAAAATACTCTTTTTTTGAGTTTGTAGCTGGAAAGGATGTAATTTGAAGAATATAAAGATATACTGTAACATTAAAAGAATAGCTGTGTACCTATCTCGGCAACTCCATTAAAGAGGATAATATATGGTTGTGCTCGAAATTTGCTTTAGCGTAAAACCTCGATTAAAAAAGGGGGGGGCCTGTTGACAAGTGATCGATCGCTCTATAGCAGGCGACAAGTCTTAAGTTTGGGGAGAAAGGCTCTAATTGTGGTAGGGGCATGTAGTCTTTACCCTGTCAGTCGTTTTTTAACAGGTAAAGAAACACGATTGGCTGTGGCCCGTATTGCCAGTCGTGAGATGCCCCTTAGCATGTATTGGCAGCGACTAGGCGAAACCCGTTTTTGGCTGTGTCAAGGAGACAATGGAGTGGAAGCGATATGGGCTAGTTGTACTCATTTGGGGTGTGAGGTCAACTATAATCTTGAACAAGACCAATGGCTTTGCCCTTGCCACGGCAGTCGATACAACAGAGAGGGCCAGCCTATACAAGGACCAGCGGTCACCCCCTTGCTACGAGCGAATGTAACGGAAAAAGGCGGTTATTATATTCTGAACCAGCCGACAGGAGGGTAAATAAGATGGGAAGGCAAGGAAATAACTCCTTTATAGTACATATTCGCCCTCGCCAAATAAAGGCAGGAACTCTTCGGTTTAGAGTAACTTTCTGTTTAGGCGGATTTTCTTTTTTGGCTTTTATCATATTGACTATAACTGGAATATTGCTTATGTTTTATTACCAGCCCGGAGAGAAGGCGTTTGCCTCTCTGAGTGAAATTGATTCTGCACTGCCTTATGGGGGGTTCATTCGTTCCCTCCATTTCTGGGCAGGCCAGATGATGGTGTTCAGTGTTTTTTTGCATATGGTACGAGTGGTATGGTCGAGAGCTTACCGACCTTTAAGGGAGCTGAATTGGGTTACGGGTGTAGTGCTTTTTGTCTTGACTGTGGTATTAGACTACTCTGGCTACCTGCTTCGGGGGGGGCAAGAAAGCGGAGCGGCTTCATCTGTAGGACAAACTCTCCTTAAAACATTACCGGGTGGACACGGTTTGGCTACAGTTTTTTTTGGGCAGTCTTCGCCTCTCAATGGAAGCACCTTAAATATTTTCGTTTGGCACGTTTTTATTTTGGCGGGAATAGCAGGTTTTCTACAGATGTTCCACTTTTGGCGGATTCGGAAAGATGGTGGAGTTCGACCTTTGTAAAGGAGATGCTATATGGGGTGGCGAGCAAGCTTACTGATGAAAAAGAAAGTAATCTGGACGTAAAGGGAGAATATATGGATCCCACTAAAAGTGAAAAGGTAATGTTAAGTGAGTTACAGGCAAGAGAATCCATCAGTACATTTCTTTGGCTGGGCTTTTTATTTGGTTTGACTATTGCTGTGAAAGTCCCGTTGGATAGCTCACCAGTGGCGACGGCGGTGGGTAAATCCAAAGCCCCCTGGGTATTCGGCTCAATCCAATGGCTTTTACAACGGTGGCCAGTTTGGCTGAGCGGGTGGGTTTTGCCTGTTCTGTCTGCGATTGTGTTATTAAGCTTACCTTGGTGGGCACAAAAAGTGGGTAAAATGTGGACGTGGATCATTTTCCTGATTCTGAGTTTGGCATGGGTAGGATTAACGTTAATATATCGGTTCATGGGCTGAAGGGGGAATTCCAGCATGTCTAAGCGCTTACACATACTTTTAGGATTGGCGATTATCTTTTGCGTCACATTGTTCTTTTTGGCAGTGAGGTCATATGGCTCTTCCTCATGGCAGACTTGGCAAACAAAATACTTTGAAGCCCAAATTGCTGAACTTCAGGGAAATCTAACTAAGGTTCAAGGAGAAGAGCAAGCAGCAAAATTAAAACAGGAAATTAAGGACTGGCAGGAAAAGAAACCAACTGTGCAGGAGATTCGATTAGCGAACGGCAGTATTGAGCGTTGCACAACCTGTCATTTAGGGACTGAGGAAATTTCCAAATCTCATCCTAGCGATATGGGTTGTACAGTTTGTCACGGGGGAAATGCTTTGTCTTTAGATGAGAAGACAGCCCATGAGGGGATGTATGGTGGAGGACACCCGGGTCAGTTAGAAGTAGCTCGGCTAAGTTGCGGAGGGAACTCAGCTGTTGGGCAGTGCCATAGTGGTAATAAAAACGAGATTGATAATCAGGTGGATTTAATGACAACCTCCTTAATGGCCAGTAAAGGGGGTGAACTCTCTATGAGTAGGTACATGTATGGGTTAGACATCCCGCCAAAGGTACTGTTAAAGCCTGGGGAGACAGCGGCTAAGGTGCAGGCGCCTTTTGATCATCGTGTAGAAGAATCGAAATTTCAGCAGAACTGTTTGACATCTTGCCACCAAGCTGGAGGAAATCTTCCGGGCCAACAAGCCCAGGCTAATGGCTGTGAGAGTTGTCATGTGCTTAGCAATAGTACGCACACCTATGTAGGACAGGATGTCACCATACCTAAACAAAAACCAGACTATGGGATATCGCATAAGTTGACCGTTCAAATCCCCTACACCCAGTGTAATCAATGTCATAATCAGGGAGAAGCTAAACTCTACACTATGGATTTTACTCCCCGCTTTGATTTGAACCGAGTTAAATCTTCTCCTTCCCCGGATAAGGAGAGTTTAGAGACGCGCTGGCAGAATGTTTATTCCCCAGGATTGGTCTTTACCAAATGCGAAGTAAACTTGGACTGTGTGGACTGCCATACTCGCAAGGAGGCCATGGGGGACGGGGAGATGTATTTCTCCGAATGGAAAACGTTGAAAATCCAATGTCAGGATTGCCATGGAAGTACGGTCAGCCAACCTATAGAGTGGAAAATAACTGACAAATCCGATATGGCCTGGGCGGAAGCCCGCATCAATCCAGACTTTCCACCTCTCAAAATGGGGGATGTCATTCTGAAGACGGCAAAGGGAGAGGAATTACCTTACGTTCGTCTGGAAAACGGCAAATGGTTTAGTTATCGTAAAACAAATGGCGAAAAATTTTCAATTCCTCAGGTAATTGGCAGTAAATGCCGCCAGGATCCGGCTAAACAGTCTTCCGATGACTGCCATAAATGCCATGACGTGTCGAAGGATAAACCATCTTCGGGAGGAGAATAAGATTGACCTTAAAAGGGAATTCCCTTTTGAGTAAGCCACCAGGTGGATTTTAATTGCGGTATTTTGTCGTTTATTCTGGGCAACTCTTTAGATAAGAGATTAAAACATATTACCATTCGTGCTAAATATAATATGAAAAGAGAGGGAGTAAAACTCCCTCTCTTTTTTCTCCCTGCTTGTGTCATTTTGTACTTCTTTTATGCGTAGATATGTAATATGACAAAAGCTAAGGGAGGATCATTGTGGAAAGATGGCAAACAGTTTGGGAGGCTCATCCTGATTTCTTTATTGTGAATAATTTTCAGGAGTGCCCCAATGATAAGAGAAAAGACTGGCGACTTCCGATCGAGTTTGATTATTTTACAGGGGGCGAGACTTCACTGCGGGTGGGGATTATCGCAAGTTCGAAGATTCCCAAGGAAGAGGATTTTCTGCTCGCAGGAATGTTGTGGGGGAGCCGTCTAAGTAATGGCGCTAAGACGGTCATCTATTTTATTGCCCCAGATTTTACTCCCTTTTTTCTACAGGCCCTAGCAAAGGTCGGTGGAAGTCTAAACGTACGTGCTGTCTATTGGCGTGAAAAACTGACACCAAGTCTCTATCTTATTCCGGAAAATGAAAATTCAAATCAAAAAAACATTCGTTATTCTTTAGGGGAAGAGCGCCTCGACTGGAACAAATGGCGTCAGGAGCTAAACCCTGTGGCCCAATATCAACTCGATGTGGTCAAAGCGTACGCTGATCAATTGCTCACGCGTCAGGTCAGAGCCGATATTAAAGCCCGCAATATTAGCCTTTACTGGAGTAACCTCGAAATTGCTGAGATCCGCCGCAAAGGAAGAAAGTTTGAACTCTCGACCAAAACAAAGTGGGAACGCGATACATTCCTCCGTAAACTATGGCTACGTTCTGGGTGGGTTGATGTTTCAGGAGTATTAAATCTAGAATTCCGTCAGGCGATTTCGAGTATTCTGGAACATTTAGAGGAAAAGGAAAAACGAGGGGAGCTCAAACCCAAAGAAATCCTTTCTCTATATTTGCATCAAGGGAGCGGGATTATCGGCATGCTCTGGGGGAATCCCTGGGAGTGGCCATGGCTACCTAAAGAACGGGGAGAAAATTTGGTTCATGAACTCGGTCAATGGTTCTATTTCCAGGGTGACGGTCAATTAAGCGTTGTTTGTCCAATTTTGGAGAAACCCATGGTTTTCGCGAGTCAGTCTCTTCTCTTAAGTTGTGTTTTAAGAAATAGTGATCTTCTCTGTTCACCCAAGTTGAAACCTTCCAAGGTTTTATGGGATGGGCAGATTATTTGGCTAACTACAATGAGTATGGAAGAAGACCTTCGTCTCTTTAGGTCTTGGCTAAAGAATCCAGACCACTTTCAAATCTGGACTCTACCAGAGAATTGGCAAACGAGCGGCTTAGATGAAATATCCTGCCGAAGTCAAAGCAATTCTTCGCTTATGCAATTTTACACTCCTTAATATTGTGCGCAGGAAGACGGAGAAGAATAAAAGTGCCTTTAGCCTGAGGGGGATCCATAAATTTTAGTTCTCCATGGTGTGCAAGGATGATTCGTTTGGCTATCGTTAGTCCTAAACCACTTCCATCCTTTCGAGTAGTGAAGAAAGGGTCAAAGACTCTATCTCGCATATTTTTCGGAATTCCTTTTCCCTGATCTTCGACGCTAAGCTCTAAGACGTTTTCTTGCCCGCTAAGAGTTATCCTTATTTCGCTTTCGACTGGTGAGGCATCAATTGCATTCTGAATAATCGAGAGGAGCGCTTGTAAAAGTTGCTCCTCATCTCCTAATATAGGCACAATCGGGTTAACTATCGACAATTGAATTGTTAATCCATTAATTAAGAGCGAGGGTTGTAAAATTTGCATTACATTTCGGATAAGATCCTCGGGTTCGACGGTCTTGAATTGGGGAGCTGAAGGATTAGTCAGAAGCAAAAAGTTGTGAATGAGTTCGTCAGTTGTTTTAATTTCATCGAGGATGAGTTGATGATAGGGACGAAGTTTTTCGGGAAATTGGTTAGGGCCAATCAACTGCATAAATCCCTTAATCGTCGTTAAGGGATTTCTAAGTTCATGAGCTAATCCTGCTCCAACCTGCCGGACAACGGAGTATTTAGCGGCCTGGAGGTAGGCCTCATCACGCTTCTTTTCTTCACTAACATCGGAAAAAGTAATTAATCTTCCCGTTCTCTGACCTCGATCGAGGATGGGGTGGATAAAATAGTTCAAATAAATCGTTTCCTGGTCTTTGCTATAGTAGGTGATTTCTCCTTTAAAGCTTTCCCAGACCTTTAGTTCTGCTTCAGGAAGGGGAAGAACAGAAAAAATAGATCGATTGAGTAGTGAAGACTCTGAAAGTTTCAAAAGTTTCTGAACTTCAGGACTGGCATCGATGATGAGATGATCACGATCAAGGACTAAAAGTGGTGCCCGGGAATAATCCACTGTCTGAATCAGGGGGGGGTTCTGGTGTAATAGAACTTTCATCGTTCGAATCTGCTGCCGATGAAAACGCCTTTCATTTTTCAGATTTTTTGCTAATAAATAAATGGAGATGATAAGCACGATATTAGGTAGAGGAGAAAAAACCTTGATAATATGAGATAGAGCTATGAATAATAAACTGAGAAATATCATCACTAATTGAAATCCTACTCTTTTTGATAATTGCACTAACCTGGCAAGCATTTTAAACCAAACCCCTTCCGAGATTCCATTCTGAAGATGGCCCTGTGATATCTTATCATAGGCGAGAAAAGAAAAATGTAATAAAAAGGCGATTGAATATAAGCTCCTGTATTGTCCGAGAAGCCTATGCAGACAGGGATTAAAGCATGATTTTACCATTGGGGTTATCCCCAAAATTGTGACAAATTTTTCAGTAAAAGTAGATATAGTATAAATCATCTAATTAATGTATAATTATACGGAACGGAGGAGTGATGAATATGGGAATTAGAACGGCCAAACTCGCAGATATCGAGCGTATTCAAAGTTTAGTCAATGGTTTTGCCGAAGAAGGTTTGATGCTTGCACGTTCGCGCCATACGCTGTGTGAACATATTCGCGAATTTATGGTCTATGAAAATGAGGAAGAGATCATAGGCGTAGGAGCACTCCATATTCTCTGGGATGATTTGGCGGAAATACAGGCTTTAGCTATAAATAAAGGTCACCAAGGCCAAGGCATAGGAAAAATTATCGTCGCGTCTCTCTTACAGGAAGCTGAGGAACTGGGGGTTCCTAAGGTCTTTGCCTTAACCTACCAGTCAGAATTTTTCTTTCATTTAGGTTTTCATGGTGTGAATAAAGAAGAATTGCCCCAAAAAGTCTGGCAAGAATGTCTTTATTGTGTTAAATTCCCTAACTGCGATGAAAATGCGATGCTTATTGATGTTAAAAACGAAGAAGAATAATCACGGAAGGATCACTTTTGACATAGACCATAGTATAGCTCACAAGAATCAAAAGGGAGCATACTATGAAGTACAGCGAACAGGCTAAAAAATCTTTACAAAAGGCGAATGAGTTTGTGCAAGAAGGTGTTCAACAAATTTTGGTAAACTCGCTCGACGAAGCGCATCGTGTTTCAGTTTGCCCTGGAGCAACGGCGTTGGCAACTCTTTCTCTTTTAGCTCTGGGACGGGGCTACGAAAAGGCACAAAGACGGGGAACCGAGTGCTTATTACGAGAAAGTTCAAATCACGGTTGGGGAAAGATACCAGGAGGGCTAGAAGACGAGGAAGTGAGTCATTTAGCCCGAATAGTTGTTCAGCTCAGCCGTGGTGGAGTTTTAGCCAAACTATCTGTTCTCGAACAAAGCAGAAGACTGTCAGATCTAGTGCTGACATTAGGTAAAGATGTTGTTCCAGGGTTAGAAGGTCCTAAACCGCTAGAAACTTCTTTAGCGCACGTACTTGAAGAGAACGTTCAGAAGAAACTTCCTCAGTATGGTCGACCTGTTGTCGTCGCCGCCTGTCTACTGAGTGATACAACCAATTCCTCTGGTACGCGAGAGGCAATTCAATTTTTAAGAAAAACCCAAATGCCAGATGGATCATGGGCCGAGGATGTTATCGCAACCTCTTTAGTCATACTGGCTTTAATCCGCTTCCCTGAGCAGAAGGAGACGATCCAGAAAGCAGGAGATTGGCTTGTCCGAAAACAATATCCAAGTGGAGGTTGGCCAGCCTTTGATCAATTGCAAACGTGGGCGATGGGATGGACAGGTGCGATCTATCAGGAATTCAATCTGACGTCAGATGAAAGTAACCTGAATCAGAAGGTCCAACAGTGGCTGGTGAAGGCCAGCAACAGTGATGGAAGTTATGGTACGACTCCACCCTATACTCATCCAGATTTAGATGATACAGCCGTTGCATTAATGGCTTTGCCAATAGGAAACATTGCTTCCAGATTAACTCTCGAGTTATTACTTCGTTTTCAAAATGAGGATGGAAGCTGGGGTACCTTCCCTGATTTTAGGGGTCAACCTCCCGAAATTGAAGCCTGTACCCCGGTCTACATTCAAAGTTTAGATGTAACAATTCATATTTTAGAAGGGTTAAGAAGACAGGGGATTTCGCTTCATCATCCTGCGAGTATTAGGGGCTTAAAATGGGTATTATCACAACAAAAAAAAGACGGCGAATTTGACGCCGTCTGGTTAGAAGGTCGTATCTATGGAACTGCTCAAGCGTTAGAACTGATGAATAAATTTCATGGGGTGTGGAGTCAATGGGGTTTGATGCGACAAATAGCTTCAAGTCGCTCTAAAGCGACGCAGTATTTATTATCCCAGCAAAATTCAGATGGGGGATGGGGAAGCTCAATGGTTGAAACAGCCCTCACCCTAGCAGCGCTTTGCCCGCAGAAAGGGCATCTTCCAGTCGAGGTTTTTGATCGAGGAATTTACTCTCTTATCGAGAGACAAACTGAATGTGGCGCTTTTAAGCCGGATTATAAAGGAATCTACGCCAAAGGATGGAACTACGAAGAACCAGTAAGCACAGCGCTAACGGGGATTCGGGCCTTCGCGAGGTATTTGAGGATATGAATATAAATTAGGCAATTGTGGCGCGTGAATTTTGTCTTAAGGATTGAAGAGAACGACGCTTGTGTGAAATAGGTTTCGCTTTTAAAATAGTCTGCAGAAATTGCCACTGAAGTTCTAAATAGGCATTTTCCAGATCATGTTCACTTGTTCCATGCGATAAGAGATATTCTCGGGAAGAATCTTCAAATTCGCGAATAAACCTTAAAACCTCTTCATTTGATGACAGCATTAAGCATTCCTCCATTCAAATAGGTTATCTTAAAACTTGCTGTTAGATTCTGTAGTTAAATTTAGCTTGTCTTTATTATATTCAATCCCAACGGTGAAATGTGTTGGAAAAGGACAGCTTAGACGGCTAAAACTAAGAAAAGAATGATGAACTAATGTGATTTTATGTAGTTTCTTGCAGAATTATTATGAGAAAGTCTAACCTTTTTCCACAACGAGAGATCGAATAATCGTAAATTCCCAGCCCAAATATGTTTTTTGGCCAGACGATAATCTTTGAGCTGGATATAGCAATCCGCCAGAGAATGGTGCAAACTGGCCTTATAGCTTAAGGATAAGAGAATTTGGGTAAACCATGGTGCACCATTATGAGGAAATCCTATTTTCTGTGATAAACGAAGACTTCGTTCGTAAATTTTTACGGCTTCAGGGTAGCGATTGATCTGTTGAAGAATGCGTCCTTGGGTAGCGAGGAGTAGAGGATCAGCCAGAGTATAAGGATTATCACGCAGAACCGACAAAGCTTGACGATGGAGACCTTCTCGAAGAAGGATGTCGGCAAGGGTAGCGCAAAGTAACGGGTCTAGGGAGGGTAGATATTTTTCGAGTAAGTTAATCGCTTGCTGAGTTTCGTGCAGATAAAAATAGAGCTGACTGGCAAAGCGAGAGATGGCCAGGGGACTAGTGTCCTGAGTGATTTCACGGGCCATGCGTTGAGCGGTAAGCTTCCTATCAGGAGGGGGAAACTCCTTCTTTCTTACCATTGCTAGGTAAGAAAGTAAGGTACAGATAACGAAGAGACACAGTCCAGGGAGACGCCCAAATCTCAAGAAAGTTATTCCCCCCAATGCTAGGGATAAACTCCATAATAAGAGAAAAAAATAGATCTTATAGACATATAGAATTTCTCGATCGTAGTAAATTTGACTCATTCAGATTCCTCCGTAGTGAATAAATCGAAACCTTAAATTCGAAAGAAATATAAGTAAGTTCTTGAGTATTCCAGAAAATTCGTTTATACTAATGAGCGATGGGGGTATAGCTCAGCTGGGAGAGCGCTAGAATCGCACTCTAGAGGCCAGCGGTTCGATCCCGCTTACCTCCACCATTAATAAGATTATATGACAAGGGTTTCAGCGATATGATATTTTCGCTGAAACCCTTTTTGGTGCCCTACGATGCATGTCAATGTGTCCGGTAGGAAAAGGTAGGACCAATAGACAGCCTGAATATTGAAATAACATCAATAGATGAGAAGGAATTTAAAAATTAGTAGAGAATATTCGACATGTGAATATAAAACAATGTTGTGAATAATGAAAGTAGTAGCACTCAGATTTGCCGGAAAATATTCAATTCGATTTCTCCCAAATTCTTTTTATTCTTTTTATTCTTTTTATTGACTTATACGAAGATTCGATAGATAATAAGTGTGTCAAAGAAAATGAAACTACGTTTCACAATGTAAAACAAGAGAGCTTCAGTTTGTATCCTCCATAATCCAAATAAGTTGCTCTTTATTCGACTGGATTGAGAGTAGGAAAGGGGTGAGAGACTTCTTTACTAGAGTAATGAGTAAAAGGAGTATCTCTAGTTTACCGGAAATTTTCATTATGGAAGGGATTACGTATGGCAAGATTTTTAGAGTATGAAGGTAAGGGATGGCTTGCAAAAGCGGGTATGCCTGTACCAAAAGGACGACCAGCTTCTACTCCCGAAGAAGCAAAACAAGTAGCTGAATGGATTGGCGGACCAGTAGCGGTCAAAGGTCAAGTCCAAGCGGGTGGTCGAGGTAAAGCAGGTATCGTAAAATTAGTCAATACGCCGGAAGAAGCGGCTCAAGCTGCGGCAGAAATCCTGGCGAAAACGGTTAAAGGATTGCCTGTACATCAGGTGCTAGTTGAAGAAAAATTAAATATTAAGAAAGAATTCTACTGTTCTTTCGTTGTTAATGGGTCCAGAGAAGCTCGTTCCCCGATGCTGATGTTCAGCACTGAAGGGGGAATGGACATCGAAAGTGTTCCCGAAGAGAAAATCTTCAAACTCAACGTTGACCCGATTTTCGGGTTACAAATCTATGATGCCGTTGATTTAGCGGCAAAAGCCGGTGTTCCAGCTAAGGAACTGAGCAAATTCGCGAATTTCTTAACGAAATTGTCTCAAACCTATCAAACCTACGATTGTCAGACTTTAGAGATTAATCCGTTGATTATAACCGCAGATGGCGATCTTGTTTGTGCAGATTGCAAGATGGAAATTGATAATAGTGCAGTCGGACGTCATCCTGAATTCGGAATTGAAATTGCTCGTGATCTCCCTGGAGTGCCGACAGAATTGGATTTCATCGGTTGGAGCATTGAGGAAACAGACGCCAGAGGCACAGGATTTCTGATGAATATGGGGTTTGACGAAGTGAGTCCAGGCTATATTGGTTATCATCCAATCGGTGGCGGTTCGGCGATGATGGGGCTGGATGCCCTGAATCAAGTGGGTTTAATGCCAGCTAACTATGCTGATACGAGTGGAAACCCAGTGGCGTCAAAAATCTACCGAGTTGCTAAAGCTGTTCTTTCTCAACCGAATATCGATGGCTATTTGTTGGGTGGCTTCATGATGGCAAACCAGGAACAATGGCACCATGCTCACGCAATTGTCAAAGTCCTGCGCGAAGTCTTACCTACGCAAAAACCAGGATTGCCCTGTGTCCTATTACTCTGCGGTAACCGAGAAGATGAGTCCTTAGAAATACTTCGTACAGGCTTAGCGGATCTCATGACCGCGGGGGGGCCTGGAAGAAGAATTGAAATTTATGGTAAGGAACATGTAACCGATACGAAGTTTATTGGCGAAAGACTCTTGCTCCTGAGCAAGGAGTATCGTGCCGAGAAAGAAGCTCAAAGAAAGTAGGGAAATACCATGCTGGAATTCGCAGAAAAAAGTTGTACGATCAGGATCGATACCAGCAAGTGCGAGACATGCGGGAGCAAGGCTTGTGCAGATGCCTGTAAAAAATATGCGCGGGGTCTGCTTGGTATTGATGATCATGGAAGAGCCTCTGTAGCGCATCGTAACGATGAAGAAATATTACGTTTAGGAACGGAATGCCTCGCCTGTGAATTTGCTTGCAAATTTCGCGGAAACGATGCTATTCATATTGACGTACCTGTTGCTGGCTTAGATGAATACCTCAAAAAGCGTTGTTTAGCTTGAAAGCTAGAACAACACTAGGTGAAAACCGAGCAAAATTTTAAATGAGGGATAAAAATGGGTATTTTGATCAATAATGGGACCAAGGTTGTTGTCCAAGGGATCACCGGACGTGAAGGATCGGTGAGGACAAAATATATGAAGGAATATGGGACGAAGCTTATTGGCGGAACCAGTCCGGGGAAAGCCGGCGAAGAAATTCATGGCGTTCCGGTTTATAATACCGTGAAGGAAATTGTCCGTGAAAACGGAGAAATCGATTTTAGCGTCGTTTTCGTACCAGGACGTGGGTTGAAGACTGCTGTGATGGAAGCGGCAGATGCAGGGGTTAAAAATATTATTCCTTGTGTCGAAGGCACGCCTATCCATGACATCATGGAGATGATCGCCTATGCCAAAATGAAAGGCGCTCGGGTTATTGGACCTGGCTCGATAGGAATCCTTACCCCCGGAGAAGCTGTTGTTGGCTGGCTTGGCGGTAATGTCGAGTGGGCCAATAAATTCTTCAAAAAAGGGAGTATCGGTGTTTTCTCACGGAGTGGGGGACAATCGGGTACGATTCCTTGGGTCTTAAGAGAAGGAGGATTCGGGGTCAGCACTGTGGTTCACACGGGTACCGAGCCTGTTCTCGGGACCTCAATGGCAGATCTGCTTCCCTATTTTGAGGAAGATAGCGAAACCAGAGGGGTTGCGGTCTATGCCGAGATCGGCGGGACTCAGGAAGAAGAATGTGCTGAAGTTATAGCTGCTGGCAAATTCACAAAACCATTTGTGATTTACGTGGCTGGAGCTTGGGCCCCAGAAGGGCAGCGCTTTTCTCACGCATCCAATATCGTTGAACGTGGACGCGGATCGGCTAAAAGTAAGATGGAAGCGATTCGCAAAGCTGGAGGATTTGTAGCTGATACGCCGACTGATATTCCCATTATTCTAAAAGAAAAAATAGCAACTGATTTCATCAATTAGGATGAAACACAATTATTATGCTACTAAGGTTCTCACCTTAGATATAAAAATATTTTAGGGGGAAAAAAACATGGCAGTTATGAGATCAATTATGTACATTCCAGGAAACAATCCCAAATTTATTTCCAAGATACCGACAATTCCGGCAGACATTATCACCTTTGACCTTGAAGATGCTATTCCACCTTCAGAGAAAGTGGCTACTCGCGAAATGATCAAGGAAAGTCTTCAAGCGGGTCATGCTGGTGGAGCACAAGTTTTTGTTCGTATCAATAACTGGGAAACATTATTGACCGATGATGACCTTGAAGCTATTGTCTGGCCGGGCTTGGACGGTGTAACCTTAGCTAAAACAGGTTGTGCTGATGATGTGCAAAGACTCGACTGGAAACTGGAAGAGCTCGAACGTCGTCGCGGTATTCCGGTCGGAACCGTTAAAATTTCTATGCTGCTTGAAACCGCTAAAGGTGTTATCAACGCTGCCGAATGCTGCCTTGCTAGCAAACGTAATGTCAATGCGATCTTTGGTGCAGTAGATTACTGCCGTGATATGCATGTCAAGCTGACCTCGGCGGCAGTTGAACAACAATATGCACGCGCTCATGTGGCAGTAGCTTGTCGCATGGCAGGAATCGTTGCCATCGATGCTCCTTTCGTAGACTATAAAGATATTCCAGGCTTCGAGAAAAATGTTGCTGAAGGTCGTCAAATGGGTTATGAAGGTCGCATGATCATTCATCCAGGACAAGTTGAACCTTCCAACAAATTATATGCTCCAGATCCTGCAGATGTTGAATGGGCACAAGCCGTCGTTAAAGTCTTCGAAGAAGAAGGACTCGCTAAAGGTAAAGCATCTGTTTCCCTTAACGGCAAAATGGTGGACACACCAGTTTATCTCAACGCTAAGGATATTTTAGCAACTCACCTTGAAATTGAAGCTAAGAACAATAGCAAATAGCGACTAAGTCTTAATCCCATTTAAGTTTCAAACGCCTGGCTGCAAGCCTTTGTAGCCAGGCGTCGTCAATAATGGGCTAAAATCATTAGGGTGAGGAATTCCCTGTTAAGAAAGTTAGATATGAAAGGATGCTGAGTCTATGTCACGCATTAAAAATCTTCGTGAAGAAGCCTTAGAATTCCATAAGGTAAAACCTGGGAAACTTGAAATTAGAGTAACTGTGCCGGCTAATGACCTTGATGATTTAACACTGGCTTATTCGCCAGGAGTTGCGGAACCCGTGAAGGAAATTGCAGCCAATCCAGAAACCTTGGATGTTTACACAAATCATGCCAATGCGGTTTGTATTGTATCCAATGGCACGGCGATCTTGGGATTGGGTAATTTAGGCGCTGCCGCCTCAATGCCAGTTATGGAAGGAAAAGCACTTCTCTTCAAGACCTTTGGGGATGTCGATGCTTATCCGATTTGTGTTAACACAACTGATATTGATAAAATTGTTGAATTGGTTGAGCTTATTGCCCCCTCGTTCGGCGGTGTCAACCTCGAAGATATAAAAGCACCCGAGTGCTTTGAAATTGAAAGCAAATTGAAAAAACATGGCATTTTCAAGGGACCGATTTTCCATGATGACCAACATGGTACAGCAATTGTGACCTTAGCAGGTTTAGTCAATGCGCTTAAAGTTGTCGGCAAAAAGCTTGAGGATATTAAACTAGTCGCTAACGGAGCAGGTTCTGCAGGTATCGCTATTGTTAAGCTACTCATGAGTTTGGGACTGAAAAATGTCATCATGTGTGATACTAAAGGGGCAATATACAAAGGTCGCCCTATTGGTATGAACAAATATAAAGACGAAATCGCCGACGCAACGAACCCTGAAAGATTCAGTGGTGACCTTGCGGGTGCTTTGGTCGGCGCGGATGTATTTATCGGTGTATCGGCCGCCAATGTCCTGAACGAAGATATGATTCGTTCGATGGCGAAAGACCCGATTTGTTTCTGCCAAGCTAACCCTGTTCCTGAAATTTGGCCAATCGAAAGAGCGTTTGCTGCAGGCGCTGCTGTTATTTCTACCGGTCGCTCTGATGTTCAAAACCAAATCAACAACATCTTAGCGTTCCCAGGAGTATTCCGTGGAGCGATTGATGTTAGAGCAACGGACATCAATGATGCCATGAAAGTAGCAGCCGCTTATGCAATTGCAAATATCATCAAACCAGAAGATGTCCGTGCAGATAATATTATTCCTGGTGCTTTTGACCCTGAAGTTGCACCTGCTGTTGCTAAAGCCGTTGCGAAGGCAGCGATTGAAAGTGGACTTGCCAGAAACCCTATTGATCCTGAAATTGTCGCGGAGAATCTAAAGAAGAGATTAGCCAATCAATATAAATAAACGACATGTTGCGAAAGCAAACGACCGTTATGGAAACACTTAAAATGAAGAGGGCTACTTCCTAACTGATATGCTCCCCTAAAAGTAGACAGGTTAAATAATAAAAACCTCCTACCAGAAAGGGGAGCACATCAAATGGGGGAGGCCCTATTTTTTATACCTAAATTCTAATCCTTTTTCAACTTTTCTCTTAGTAGCATTATGAATTCTATCCTGAAATATCATAAAAAGATTGTAATTTCTGATAATCTAGCATAAAATAATTATTGGCATGGTGGCCTGACCATCATAAAGTATAATTTAGAATTTATTAGATAATTCAAGAAGGACCTGTGGAGCTGGGAACAAATTATATTATACGAGGAGTGAGTAGAGTGGGAGATATAAATCTCTTATATGACCGTTTCAAAAGTAAGATGGAGTCTGTTTCTGGTGAATGTTATCGTGCAAAAACGTCAGCTGAGGCTCAAAAGCTGATTAGTCAGCTTCTTCAGGAAAAAGGAATCCATAGTGTAGCCATGGTGAATTCACCCTTAGCCAGAAGTTGTGATTTAGCCCATTTTCTCTCTGAAAATGGAATTACCCTACATATGGATCATTATCAAGAGGTCACCCCCTTAGTAGATGCCGGAATAACAGAAATGAAATGGGCAATCGCTGAACTAGGAACTTTAGTCCAATATGCTGAAGATGTGAATGAACGTTTGTGTTCTTCTTTTACTCCTATTCATTTTGCACTTGTGCGGACGTCTGCTTTGATTCCAACCTTGCCAGAGGCCTTAAGCGTAATCCACAGGGAACCTCAAATCCCAGGTTTTGTAGGGTTCATTACAGGCCCAAGCCGAACCTCTGATATTGAGCGAGTATTAACAATTGGAGTACATGGACCTGGAGAGCTCATCGCTATCTTTGTGGATGATTCGGTCGAGGAGGGAAAATAAAATGGCAGATGCACAATTTAAACAAAGAATTGAAGATGCTCTAGAAAATAAAATCTTAAGAGGAGCTTTAGGTCGTTTTGTGGATACTTATTCAGATGCACGGGTACAAGCCTATGAAGGCTATGATGTTGAGGCCCTGCGGAATCAAGTAGCTGAAGTTAAGTCTTATGCAGCTACCCATCTCGATGAGATGATTGATAAGTTTGAAAAGGCAGCAACAGCACGTGGCGCGAAAGTATACCGTGCGAAAACGGGAGAAGATGCCAGACAGTATATTCTCGAGCTTGCTAAAAAGCAAAATGCTCATAATATTGTCAAATCGAAATCAATGGCTTCGGAAGAAATTCACCTTAATCAAACCTTGATTGATGCGGGGATGGATATACAGGAGACAGACCTAGGGGAATGGATTATTCAGATGGCGGGTCAACGCCCTTCACATATGGTTATGCCAGCAATTCACTTGACTAAAGAAGAAGTTGCTGATGAATTTACGAAGCATTTACATCGTCACAATGATCCTGAAATTTCTCAATTGGTGAAGACAGCGCGTGTCGAAATGCGCAAAAAATTCATGGATGCGGATATGGGAATTTCCGGAGCAAATATAGCAGTGGCTGAAACTGGTACATTAATGATGGTTACCAATGAGGGTAATGCTCGCTTAACCTCAACCTGGCCCAAAACGCATGTTTTCCTCGTGGGAATTGAAAAGTTTGTCAACAATTTTGAGGATGCGAGTGCTATTCTCCAGATGCTTCCCCGCAATGGGACGTGTCAACAAATTACGAGTTATGTCACGATGATTACCGGTCAAACACCTGCTTATTACCCCGATGGTACAATTGATGGTAAAGAGTTCCATATTGTCCTCATGGATAATGGACGTCGAAAAATGTATGAAGATGAAAAGTTTAAGAAGACGTTCCAATGTATCCGCTGTGCGGCTTGCTTGAATGTTTGCCCAGCTTTTCAACTCGTAGGCGGGCACGTTTTTGGGGATATCTATACTGGCGGGATTGGGATCATCTTAACTAACTTCCTTAATTCTGAAGATGATAGTACTAATCCACAAAATCTATGTATACAGTGCGGAAGATGTGATGAAGTTTGTGCCGGAAAGCTAAATATCTCGGAAATGATTCTAGAAATCCGGAACAGGATCGGAGAGAAGAAGGGTTTGCCCTTCACGCAAAAATTTGCGCTAGATGTGGTTTCCAACCGACGTCTTTTCCATTCTCTCTTAAAAATAGCCTCTAAAGCCCAATTGCCTTTCTCAAAGGGTCAGTCAGTCATTCGTCACCTCCCCATGTTCCTCTCAGGTTTAACCCAAAATGGGAGTTTACCGACCATTGCAGATGTGCCTTTCCGTGATGTCATAAAGACGATCAAACAAGATGTTAAGGAGCAAAAGGGAACGGTTGCTTTCTTTGGAGGGTGCCTCGTCGATTTTGTTTATCCGAGAATTGGTGAGGGAGTTATTAGAGGCTTAAACGAAAAAGGTTACAAGGTAACTTTTCCAGAAGGACAATCCTGCTGTGGCGCTCCAGCTAGCTACATGGGGGATCGTCAAAATGCCCGCAAATCAGCAATTATCAATATTGAAGCGATGAATGCAGAAAAAGTGGATTATGTAGTTTCGGCTTGCCCAACCTGTACCCATGCTTTGAAGGATAGCTTCCGAGATTTAGTCGCGGACGATCCAGCGATGTCGAAACGAGCGGAAGAACTCAGTCGCAAGACTTTTGACTTCTCGAAACTTCTTTATGACCTCGGCGGCTTAGAGCCAGGTGGGGATGGGAAAAATGTTAAAGTTACCTACCATGATTCCTGTCACTTAAAACGTAAAATGGGTGTTTATAAAGAGCAACGTGAAATTCTAACTAACATTAAAGGTGTAGATCTCGTTGAAATGAAAGATTCTGATCGTTGCTGTGGTTTTGGTGGATCGTATGCGATTAAATTCCCAGAGATGGCTGGCCCGATTCTTGAGAAAAAATTGAATAACATTAAGGATACAGGGGCTGAGGTTGTCGCAGTGGATTGTCCAGGATGCCTTATGCAAATTTCAGGCGGGTTAGATAAGTCGGGCTCTTCAGTTGTTGTTAAACACACAGCTGAATTGATACTCGAAAAATGGACAAAATAAAATGCTTTAGTTTAGATAGATACTTTTCAAGACTAAATGTTTGTCATCAGACAAAACTGCCTGCTCTTTCGGCGGCAGTTTTTCTTTTCCTAACAGGGAGTATAAATTTTTGGCAGATAGCATAAGTGCAACCAGCGGTTTCGCTTTCCTACGATGAATGCGGTTAAGTTCGGCAGGATAAGGCGACTAAGGCCCCCGCTTTGGCGCTGACCAAGTCTTCTATGTCGCAAAGATCGGCGAAAGCCGGGTTTTCTTTATAAAGGAGACATGAGGGTTAACGATCAGACTGCGACTTATGCTACAGTTCTGAGGTAAGAACGAAACTTTTCCCCGCTAATACTTTCTTCCTCTTGCAAGATCTCTGCCAAATGGCTCAAAACTGTTTTTTCTTCATGAATGATTCTCTGGGTTTTTTGCTCAAGGTCCGCTAGTATATCATGGGTCACCGTCTGACGCTGGTCAGCACTGATTTTGCTGACATCCACGACTCCCAATTCAGACATTCCTGACGCGAGCATTTTTTCAATCATCTGTAGGGCTTGCTCATAGTCTCCTGCTGAGCCTGTGCTACGTGCTCCTAACACTGTTTCCTCGGCCAACGCGCCTGCTAAAGCGATCATGATTTGTTCTTCGAGCATTCCCTGGGTATAAAGATAAAGATCATTCTCCGGGTAATGGCGGACATACCCTAACGCATTTCCTCGGGAACGAATCGAAACCTGGGAAACTGAGTGTGGATGAACATGTTCTGCCAGCAGGGCATGCCCACTTTCATGCACAGCTACTCTTTTCAATTCTCCTTCTGTCGGTTTTCGGTCAAGTTTCTCTCCTAATAATACTTTTTCAACAGCTTCTCGGAAATGTCGCATTTTAATCTCTTGATCGTCGTCTCGTAAAGCGAAAACGGCGGCTTCATTGGTTACACTTTCGAGGTGGGCCCCTGAGAAACCAAATGTTTCTTGGGCGATCTTTTCTAAATTAACATCCTGCGCTAAAGGTTTATTACGTGCATGTATATTGAGAATTGCCAGTCGACCTTCCTTGTCGGGCAAATCGACTTTAACCAGTCGATCAAAGCGACCCGGCCTCAGTAAGGCGGAATCAAGGGCTTCCGCACGGTTCGTCGCGGCGAGGACCAAGATTTGGATTTCTTGTTCTGTCCCTAAACCATCCATCTCCACTAAGAGCTGATTTAAGGTTTGATCATACTCATGATGAGAAATATTACTTCCACGCTTCGCCCCGAGAATATCGATCTCATCAATAAAAATAATCGCGCTTGTTTTTTTCTCTTTACTGGCAAGTTCCTTTGCCCTACGGAATAAGCTGCGAACCCGTTCGGCACCTACACCTGCGTACATCTCAACAAATTCGCTCCCGGATATCGCCAAAAATCCCGAATTGGTATAGCGCGCAGCAGCTTTCGCTAAGAGTGTTTTGCCTGTACCTGGTGGCCCTGACAATAGAATCCCTTTCAGCGGTCGAATTCCGAGCTCCTTCATGCGCTCCGTATATAAAAGAAAATCTAAGGCTTCCTGCAATTCCTTTTTGGCTGAGTTTTGCCCTCCAATATCTTCAAAGTTTACAGAGGTATCTGAAATTTGAACTCCTTTTCCTGCCGTCTTGAGCACTTGTCTCTGAATGACCAATTTCCAAAGAAGAAAGGCTCCTACTCCCAAAATTCCAAGAGGTAGGACGTTATAACCAATCACCCAGAGAAAGAAGAAAAGTCCAATTCCAGCTCCTAATACTATATCGATTTTCATTTTATCTTCTCCTCTCATTGACTCACTGACGCTAAAAACTTCCCTTGGGTACTGCGTTCCACAACCTCAAGTAACTGGGCTTGTCCCTGAGTTAAGTTTAAGAAAATTTTCTCGTTGTTCATTGAAAGATCGATAGTTACCCCGGTTTGGGCCGCTTGCTGCTGTAGCGTTTGTTCCATTTGAACGAAATCCCCGCGAGCAATACCTTCTTGGAGCGGAAACTCCATCTTCGCCAGCAGCTTTTCTAATTCCGGTGTTCTTTGGTCTTTTAAACGGATCGGACGTTGACCCGCAAGTTTTTCAAGCTGTTGCTCTACCTCTGCTAAATTTTGCAGATGGTCAGTTGTAACCTCAAGGATTTGTTGGCCATTTTCTGAAACAACCTGAGCTGAAAGGACGCCGCTGATTTGTTGACTATCTTTCGCTAAATGCCCATTAACCCAATTGTTTTTATAAATAAATTGACCACCCAATAAAAGCCCGAAAATTAGAATCCCCACAAGGCTAATCCGCGCGATCCTCTGTTTCATCATAGACATGTGTACCCTCCACTTCGCGTTCTCGCTACGAACTTGATATATCAATTACGTATAATATTATAGCATTGATTCTATACTAACCTGATATATAAATATATCCACAATTGACAAGTTTAAACTCAGGTGGAATTTAAGAATAACCTCGTTAGTAACGGATATAAAGGAAATGAGCATAAATACCTTCATGGAAAATAAGAAGAAGAATTCGTCCTTTTGGAGAATTCTTCTTCTACGTACATCTATTTAACAATCCATCAACTTTGTCTTTATTGATTAATTTACTTGCGGAAAAGCTTCTTCATTTTTAATAAGTAGTCCATACCTGAGAGCAACGTAAAGAATAAGGCAATATAGAGGAAAGGTTGCCCAATGGGTATATGAAGGAGTGAAAACGGCCAATCATCCAAGAGCAGCGCAGAAATGGCAATCACTTGGGTAACGGTTTTAATCTTGCCGAGCTTACTCGCACTGATAATGGTCCCTTCTGCTGCTGCAATTCCCCTCAGCCCTGTGACTGCAAACTCTCGGCCAAGAATGACCCAGGCAATCCATGCGGGTACATCCCCAAGCTCGACCAGGGAAATCAACGCTGCTGATACCAGAAGTTTATCCGCCAGCGGATCCAAAAATTTGCCGAGATTTGTGACCTGACCGCGCTTCCGAGCGATATAACCATCCAAGCCATCAGTTGTAGCCGCCAAGATGAAAATCAGGGCCGCTACAATATTTTGATAGGGCATTATCTTGTGCCCTTTCGCATCTTGAATCAGCAGAAAGGCCATAAATATCGGTATTAAAAAGATTCGGGCTAATGTGAGTCGATTGGGTAAATTCACGAAACAACCTCTCCCATTAAATCATAACTATCCACGTCATGGATTTTCACTTGAGCAAATTCCCCGGTTTCTAATTCCTGTGCAGAGTTCACATAGACTGAGCCATCAATCTCTGGTGCATCCCCTTCGGAACGTCCGAGATACCGTCCATCTGGTAATTTTTCCTCAATCAGAACCGTTAATGTCTGCCCGATCCAGCGTTGCTGTCGTTCTAAAGCTATCCCTTGTTGAAACTGCATTAGCTCGTCTCGACGTTGTTCACGGATTTCTACTGGAACCTGATCCTCACGTTGTGCCGCAGGTGTAGTTTCCTCTTGTGAATAAGCAAACGCCCCTAAACGATCAAAACCAATCCGTTTGACAAAAGCAATTAAATTGGCGAACTGATCTTCTGATTCTCCCGGGAATCCCGTGATCATCGTTGTGCGAATTCGGATATCCGGCATTGCTTGACGTAACTTTTGAATCAAGATCTCCGCTTCCTCGCTGGTTCCCCGACGATTCATCGCCGCTAATATTTGATCATCACCATGTTGCAGGGGTAAATCAAGATAGCGGCACACCTTCGGCGTTTCTTTCATGGTCTGAATTAATTCATCTGAAAATAAATCAGGATAGCAATACATCAGACGGATCCATTCAATTCCTTGAATCTCTGCTATTTTACGGATTAGCGAAGGTAATCTAAATTCTCCGTAAAGATCCACGCCGTATCGCGTTGTATCCTGAGCAATAAGCAGGATTTCTTTAACACCTTCCTCCGCCATCTGTTGGATTTCGCGAAGAATAGATTCTTCAGGACGGCTGCGAAAATGACCTCTCACCTTTGGAATAACACAATAGGTACAAAAATTGTCGCATCCTTCTGCTACTTTTACATAAGCATAATGTTTCGGAGAAAGACGCTGCCTTGACATCGTGTCATCATAAAGAAATTGAGGAGCCCCTTGAGTCACATGTCTGGTCTTATGAATTTGAGCTTCATCAATAAATTCAAGAACCTCCGCCAGATTATCCGTTCCTAAAATTCCATCAAGTTCTGATATTTCTGCCATCAGTTCCTCACCATATCGTTGAGCCAAACAGCCCGCTGCCAGTAGGGTCTTACATTGACCTTCCTTCTTGTATTGAGCCATCTCGAGAATTGTATCGACAGATTCCTCTTTGGCACTATCGATAAAGGTACACGTATTGACAATAATGATATCCGCTTGTTCAGGGTCCTCGACTAAATCATATTTCTCACTGATCCGACCAGACATAATCTCACTATCCACCTGATTCTTGGGACATCCTAACGTAACAATAGCTACTTTTTTACTCAAAAATTGCACCTCAATATCTGTTTAACCTTATGCATTCTTCTAACAGTATAAACCAACTTTTCTTAACGGTCAAAAACTATTCAGACCATCAAATTAAGATTAAGAACTAAATTAGGAAATAAGAAAGTTTCCCAAAAGGATTTTTGTCCTATAATATATAAGTATATAAGAATTGATCAAAACAGAGCGGGCAGACTTGGTTGTCTTATCCTGCCGAATATTTAAAGAGTGAGGCGTTTTTACTATGAAAGAACTTTCTCCCATTGATTTATGCGGTTGCGGTGATACCGGTTATTTAAGCAAGCGAACAATTCCGATCGACTTAGCTCAGGGTCTGGGGCATATTCATCAGGTCCCCATCTATCACTGTGGAAGTAAACTATGTGACCAGTATACCCTGCCCTCGCTGGTTGTCTCACGAATCGATGATTTAGCCGATATCATGGAAGAAAAGGGTCTCCAATCATTAGAGTTTTATTGGGAAGACCAGGAAGGTCCCCAGGATTTCTCTTCTCTGGTTGAATCCCTTATCGGGAGACTATCCAATCACAAATATGAGGATGTAATTGTCATTTTTGTGCTACCCGGACAGTCCATTGTGTTTCAGAGTCAACAAGATAGTTCTGAGTTTTACCAACTTAAGTATCTTCAGAAGGATGACAAGGGAACCTGGTTTTCCTTCCTCAAATTCTATTCAGAGGAGCCCCTTACTGTTGAGGAATTTCCAGAATATGAGCCAACTTATGTCAAGGAGCTAGGGGTTATTGCTATCGATGAAGTCGAAGATGCTTTAAACGATGAGTTTGGGGGCGTTATTTAACCTTTTTTCTTTTTCCTTTTTGTTGACTTGGGTTCCTTGGGCCCTTCGTACTTGAACCAGATAGCTGACTGGTTTTAGGGTGTTTTGTTTTTGAAAGACCGTTTACTTTATCCGTAATTCGAGCTCTTTTTTCAGTTTTGAGGGGGCGTTCAGTTTCTAGATGTTCTGTTTTTATGGGTTCGGACCTTCTAGACTTTCTCTTTGAACTAAACTCTCTAAGCTTCAAATCCGGTCTTTTTCCATCACCTGATACTTTGCCCGCTGCTTTGCCGGATATCCGGCTCGTCTTATAATAGGTATTTCTTGGTCGAATTAAGCATTTCGACCCATTGCCAATGAGATCCTCGCGATGAGCCTGTTTGAGTGCTTTTTCAACGAGAGCGTAATTCTTGGGATTTCGATACTGAATTAACGCCCGTTGCATCGCTTTTTCTTCCATACTTCGTGGAACATAAACGATTTCCATCGTTCGGGGATCTAACCCGGTATAATACATACATGTAGACAGAGTCCCCGGAGTCGGGATAAAATCCTGAACTTGTTCTGGATTAACGCCCATATCTCGAACGTATTCCGCTAATTCAATCGCCTCACGCAGCCCGCTTCCGGGGTGAGAAGACATAAGATAGGGAACCAGATACTGTTTCTTGCCCAACTCTTTATTGATATCCTTAAAGTCCTTGACAAAGGTGTCATAGACCTTTCTTCCCGGTTTCCCCATTCTTTTGAGCACCCGATCGCTTACATGCTCGGGTGCTACTTTAAGTTGTCCACTCACATGATATTCACAAAGCTCACGTAAGAAGTCGGTTTTCTTATCAGCCAGGACAACATCATAACGGATACCGGAACGGACGAAGACTTTCTTAATCTTGGGCAGACTTCTTAAGCGACGCAAGAGTTGAATGTATTCTCCATGATCCACATCGGCTTGCTCACAAGGTGAGGGATAAAGGCACTGCCGATGAGGACAGGCACCCCTTTTTAGTTGAGCCTCACACGCAGGACGTCGAAAATTGGCAGTGGGTCCACCAACATCATGAATATACCCTTTAAAATTTGGATGCCAGGTCAAGCGCTCTGCTTCCCGAACAATGGATTCTTCACTGCGGCTTTGAATGATCCTGCCCTGGTGAAAAGTTAACGCGCAAAAGGAACAGGAACCATAGCAGCCCCGTGCGCTGACCAGACTAAACTCGACTTCCGTAATGGCCGGAACCCCGCCCTCTTTTTCATACATGGGGTGATAGGTCCCGTTGTAGGGTAAAGCATAGACCGCATCCATCTCGGACTGTGTGAGTGGATATCCAGGAGCATACTGCAATACGCCTTCTTTGCCGTGTCGTTGAAGCATTGCCTGCCCCCGAAACGGATCCTGTTGATTATATTGAATCCAAAACCCTTCAGCATACTTTCGTTTATCCTCAACGACTTCCTTGTAGGAGGGGAGTTCAATAACCTCTTCAGGAAGCTCTTCCTGCCAATGAACCATTGTCCCTCGGATCCCTTGAATATCTCGCGCAGGAGTTCCCGCCTTCAACTGTTGGGCAATTTCCACGATAGCCTTTTCTCCCATGCCGAAAACGAGTAAATCCGCCTGACTATCCAGGAGGATCGAATGCTTCACCTTATTACTCCAAAAATCATAATGGGCAAACCGCCTTAAGGAAGCTTCGATCCCTCCGATCACGATAGGAAGTCCTGGAAACACCTCTCGTACACGATTTGAATAAACAACTGTTGAATGATCTGGCCTTAGTCCAACTTTTCCACCCGGGGAATAAACATCCTTGGAGCGCCTTTTTTTAGCCGCAGTATAGTGGTCAACCATGGAATCAAGATTTCCCCCTGAGATGAGACAAGCAAGCCGAGGGCGTCCCATAACTTTAAAGGATTCAAGGTCCTGCCAATCCGGTTGGGCGATAATTCCCACCCGATAACCTTCTTTTTCTAACACTCTAGAAATAATGGCTATCCCAAACGTACAATGATCGACATAAGCATCTCCTGTAATCAGGAGGAAGTCTAATTCCTTCCAACCACGTTTTCTCATATCCTCTCGATTTACGGGTAAAAACTGTGGGGTTTTGATGAGTATCACTCCAATTCGTAAAATTTCATTAAGAAACTATTATGAACTCTAGTAGAATAAAAAGTTTTGATTAAACTCCTGTAGCCATCGAATAAAAGTGAAAACTCCCACTGGAAGTGGGAGATCTCTGAAAAACATTTCTACCGATAATTGATAAATTGTAGGTCAACCCCTAAATCCTGTTGTCGGAGAAGGACAATTATAGACTGCAGGTCATCTTTATCCTTACCCGAAACACGAACTTGATCGCCTTGAATGGAGCTCGCTACTTTAATCTTGCTCTCTTTAATCAGTTTATTGATTTGTTTAGCCTTTTCCTGAGAAATTCCCTGAACCAATTTAACTTCTTGTCGTACTGTATCACTTGCAGCAGGAATAACTTTTCCATAATCCAGCGCTTTTAAAGAAACCTGTCTTTTGACCAGTTTACTCTCTAGGATATCTACAACGTTACGCAGTTTAAAATCGTCATCCGAAACTAAGATAATTTTATCGTCTTGAAGTTCAATCGAAGATTTGCTATTTTTAAAATCGAAACGTTGTTCAATTTCCTTTTGTGCTTGATGGACCGCATTGCTCACTTCTGGCATCTCAACTTGGGAAACAATATCAAACGAAGATTCCTTAGCCAAAGCCATTCTCTCCTTACTCTACATTATTTACATTCTTGTTTAGAAATAGTTATTGCGGTTGTGCCGAGGTTTGAGGATTCTGTACAGTTTGAGCTTGCGCGGAAATTTGGACCAAGGTGGCTTTATTGAGAACGACATTATTTACGACTTGTCCAGATGTCCCTAAGGCGGGAACGTTTTTTCCGTTGAGAGTAATCGTTATACCTCCTGCATTCCCGACCGTGACAAATTCAATATTTTCAGTAGCAGTTAGTTCTTTCGTTGTTCCTGGAGAAAATGTTCCTTCCAGAGCATGTTGACCATCGACATTCACGACTAACCAGCAGAGTTCGGTAAAAACAAGTTTAGCCTTTAAGCCATCTGTCGTTGCTGCTGTAACGCTGGGCGGATTCTGGGGCGTATTTGTCTGGGGTTGGGCAGGATTAGCCTCCGTCACTGGTTTTTGTTCCGGCTGCGGAGCACTGGGTAAAGGAGCAGGCGTATATTCTGCCGTAGGGACCGTTCCCTGAGGCTTACTCATTGACGCAATCACCGCTACCGTTCCTACTGCAAGCAAACCAACCACTACTGCAACCATGGGCCTAAACCACATAGGTCTTTGCTGGGCCGCCTGAGGAACAAACTCATTTTTCGGTTGAATAACTGGTTCACTTTCCTTATAAAGTTCCAATATATCCTCGGAATTCAAGTCAAGATATTTGGAGTACGTACGTAAAAAACCCTTAATGTAAGTCGTTCCAGGTAAGATCTCATAATTTTCTTTTTCCATTGCTTCCAGATAGCGCACCCGGATTTTGGTCGCTTCTTCCGCTTCGATTAAACTCCACCTTTTATTTTCACGTGCTGCCTGAAGGAGTTGTCCCTCGCCTGCCATACAAAACCCTCCTTAAAAAATTTAGCTCACGTCAAATACAGAATAGCTCATATTCATGTCATAGGCATACTTAGCCTTCCCGAGTAAAACGATATAGCTAGGCAGATTACTTAGAAAATCATCACTTCATCCAGCCGTTCCAAACTTATTTTGCACTTCAGATCAAGATGTTGGTCCATCTTGATCATCTCTACGCTCCACGAGATAGCCTTCCAACTCCCTTATCGCGTGCTCTGGATAACATTGACTGACACTGAAATCATAATCAAAGCTTGCCTCATTGGGATACCCATAAAGCGCATCATAATAATCAAGTAGATTACCGGTAAAATTAGCTAAATGATTTCCGTCCAAAAGTGAATTATATTCTTCTATCTTCTTCTGTCCAAGGGTCTTATCCAGCCGAAGAAGGGCTGCCTGGATCTGCGGTATAGCTTCCGGAATTTCCGTATACTCCTTGATTAATCGGTTAACGCGGTTTGGGATGGAATCATAAACAAGAATTTGTGTGCCCTGCTGCATGGCGTCATAGAATTTGACTGGTAAAGTTACTCGTCCAAGACGTTTACTTTCGCATTCAACAACAAGATACGAATGACCGTTAGCTCTGATTTTCCCGAGTTCATCATAAAGTAAAGCCTCAAACGTCTTTTGTGAGGGGGGAGCCCCTAACCCTAAGTCTCCGAAGACTGACCCTCGGTTATTCGCTAATTTTTCCAAATCGATCACCGGATAGCCGTCTCTTTTTAATTGGGTGAGGATTTCCGTTTTGCCAACCCCCGTATTTCCCCTCAAGACAAAGAATTTTAGGGATGAATTCTGTTCAAAAAAATCGAATACGGTTTTACGGTAAGCCTTATACCCCCCTTTCAAACGGTAAACTGAAACTCCCATGAGGTCCAAAACCGTCGCTAAGGCTTTGCTTCTCATCCCACCTCGCCAACAGAAAAGAACAAGCGGACCTTGTTCTGACCAATGTTCTACCTGTTGGACCAAATTTGGCAGTTTCGGGCTGATGAATTTCAACCCTTCTTCTCGAGCTAATTTAGGCGAAGTTTGGGTATAGGTTGTTCCCACCTGCGCCCTTTCCTCGTTATTCAAAAGAGGCAGATTTAGAGCACCCGGTATTGTGGCCTCCCGATATTCTCCTTCTGAACGCACATCAACAAAAATTGGATTCTCTAAATTCTCCAATTCTTCTACAGTAATTTCGCGAATCATCCTAATCCCTTCTGGAAACCTTACATTCCCCTTTTATCATAAATCCTACTTGCAAAATCCGCAACTTATTTACCGACAATTTCATCCATTAAACCAAATTTCTGTTCGAATTGTCCTCGTGTCAAGAGTACTTCACGAGGTTTTGAACCCTCGTACCCTCCAACCACTCCTTTTTCCTCCAATAAATCCATAAGACGCGCAGCACGCGTATATCCAATTCTGAGCCGTCTTTGTAATAGAGAAACAGAAGCATTGCCTGATTCAAGGAACAAAAGTGAGGCTTTATGGAACAATTCATCCCCCGCTGCCTCGACTTTACTACTTCCGATTTCAATGTTAGGGATCTCCTGATATTCAGGGGTCGCTTGGTTCTGTAAGAACCGTACCACATTTTCTACTTCTTTATCCGCGAGGAAACATCCTTGCACACGTATGGGTTTACTCGCACCCATGGGGGAAAAGAGCATATCCCCGCGTCCTAATAACTTTTCTGCCCCATTCATATCCAAGATCGTCCGCGAATCGGTCTGTGAGGATACCGCAAAAGCGATTCGTGAAGGAATATTCGCCTTGATTAAGCCTGTAATGACATCTACTGAGGGTCTCTGGGTAGCAATAATGAGATGAATACCTGCAGCTCTAGCCATCTGCGCCAAACGACAAATGGAATCCTCTACTTCGCCTGGTGCAACCATCATTAAATCGGCAAGCTCATCAATAATCACGACCACATAAGGTAGAGGGGGTGAAGCCTCTTTTTTCTCTTGGGTCTTTAAAAAATTATAGCGCACAATATCACGTACCCCTGAAGCTGCAAATAGTTCATAGCGCGTTTCCATCTCTGTAACGATCCATTTCAAGGCCCCTGCAGCCTTCTTCGGATCCGTTACGACCGGAGCGATCAGATGAGGAATGCCATTATAATTTGTAAGTTCCACCATTTTCGGATCGACAAGTAAAAATTTAACCTCATCCGGGCGAGCCTTGAATAAAATACTGTTAATTAACGTGTTCACACAAACGGATTTTCCGGAACCAGTCGCACCCGCAATCAGTAAATGCGGCATTTTAGTTAAATCGGCAACAATGGGAGTCCCCGTAATATCTTTACCCAAAGCCACCGACAATTTGCCCTTAGCATTATGAAATTCGGGCGTTTCGAGAACTTCTCTAAAATGAACCATCGCAATTTCACTGTTCGGTACTTCAATCCCGACCACTGACTTTCCGGGAACAGGAGCCTCAATCCTGACATACGAGGATGCTAAACTCAAGGCAATATCATCCGCAAGGTTGGTGATTTTGCTCACTTTGATCCCTGGCGCGGGCTGCGCTTCATAACGAGTAATAGCTGGTCCTTGTGTGACATGCGTAACTTTTACCCTAACCCCGAAGCTTCCCAGTGTATCCTCAAGGATCTTGACATTATCTGCTAAGTCCTTATTAATCCGTGGATTTTTAACCTTTAAGGACTTCTGTAACAACGTAAAATTGGGTAGTTGATAAACAGTCTTATCTTTTTGAATCTGTCGAGAAATTGGCGTTCCAGTTAATTTCCCAGGAGGCAGGATTTCTTCTTGCCGATGATTCTCATCTACACCTTTCGCTGAATCCGTTACTTCTAAATTTTGAGAATTCATTTCTGATCCAGGATAATCCAGACTATCCTGCAATGTATGAATAATGAGCGGGCGTTCCGCAACATCAGGATCAAGGACTTTATTTGGTATTGGCTCATCCTTGATATCCTTTTTCCGCATCGTCTTTTTTAGGGTTTTATTTATGATTGGATCCTTTTTCAGGTTAGGTTCCTGAATTTCTTCGGACTCGGAATCTTGAACAACGTAGATAAATTCTCCGACCTGTTCCTTGACCCACTCTCCCGTCTGCTTACCAATCCGCTTCACTTCCTGAACCCCACCAATTAAAGATCGATTTGTCACCAGTAAGGCCCCAATCAAAGCCAGCATAATCAAAATGACATAACCTCCGGCAATTCCAACCGAGGATTTTAAGAGAATAACAATCCCTGCACCAACAATTCCGCCGCCCTGTCCACTCTTGCCAGCTTGCCAGAGATCCGTTTGAGAAAAGGCTTCGACTCCTGGAAGTTGCAAATGAAGTATTCCCTCCAGAACGAGCCAAAGGAGGAGTACGCCACCGCTCCGCCATCCATTTTCAAAATGACGTCGGTTCATATAGGCGACACCCCAAAGTCCGAGAAGAATCAGCACCCAAATTCTACCCCCGCCTGCAAAAACAGTCAGGGCATATTTTAACTTTTCACCCAAATATCCGCTCGGTCCTGAATAAAGCATGACAATTCCCAGTGCTGCCAAACCTAAAGCCAAAATTCCAACGACCTCATGCTGTACGGTTTCTTTTAACGTTGGTCTTTTTATCACCGTGCGGCGTGTTTTTCTTTTCGCCACAAATAATCCCCCACACCTTCAAAATTTTCCAATTTAATATTCTTGATTTCATACCTTCTCTGTTGAAGGCTGGTTTCCTCTCATTCAAGCCATTTATTACCTGATAATTTCCCTATTCCCTCAATAGTATAATATAGAAACTCTACCTGTGCAAAAAAGCGGGCTATAATGCCCGTTTTTCTGATTTTCTAATCCCTATTTTGTTCATCAATTAAGCGTTTAATTTCAGCATAAGCTTCTTTCAATCCCCCGACGGAATCAATCAAACCTACATTGACCGCATCTTGTCCAATAAGGATTGTTCCAATATCCTGAGCTAGTTCACCTGTTGCAAACATCAATTTCTTCAAATCTTCTTCAGACATTTTAGAGTGTTGAACAATAAAGCTATTAATTCGCTCCTGCATCTTTTGAAGATACTCGAATTGTTGATGACCATTGATCACCAATCCGGTATAACGAATCGGGTGTACCGTCATTGTTCCGGTTGGAGCAATAAAGCTTCTGCTACAACTGACGGCAATCGGAATCCCGATACTATGTCCACCGCCAAGAACCAGAGACACACTTGGCTTACTTAAGCTGCTAACTAGCTCGGAGATCGCCAGCCCCGCTTCCACATCTCCCCCTGCAGTATTTAAAATCAGCAAAAGTCCTTCAATTTTAGGATTTTGCTCGACTGCAACCAGTTGAGGAATCACGTGTTCGTACTTTGTTGCCTTAGCTTGAGCAGGTAAGATCTGATGTCCTTCGATTTGCCCGACAACGGTCAAGCAAAAAATGTTTTCAGCGGGTTCCGGTATCTGAATCTGCCCTAACTCCTTGATGTTCTGCACTTCTGGATTATTAGACTCTTCCGCTAAGTCCTCATTATTTTGTAACATGAGTATGACGCTCCTTCAATTCTATTTCCATTCAACTCAACTTAAGATAGAATGTAAAACTCGACCTGAAGTGAGTTTCCTTTATATTATGGAAGGTTAGCGTCATAAACATACAAAACGGAGGAGCATTTAATTATCAAGCAATTTCATTCTTCAAATCCAATAACTTTTAAATAATTACTGCGCAGGCTTAAATCTGCAAGATCTATTCCCTCAATTTCCTTGTTCTGTTCAGCTTGCGAAACTGGATCTCCAAGATATTCTCGGTTCGCAAGAACCGCGAAGTTCTTCTGAGTATTCAGGAGATTCCGACCGAAGGCCGTATTTTTATATTGCTCCTCTTGAATCCCCATGAGATAGGCTAAGGTTGGAAAAAGGTCGATCTGCCCACCCGTAGTTTTAATTTTTTGTCCTGCCAACCCTTTATTGAATATGATCAAAGGTATACGTTTGGAATCATCAAGCCACCAACTTTCTGGAGCATTCATGGCTTGAACTTCATTATTGTAGTATTTATGCACCCCAGTATGATCCCCATAGATAGCAATGGTAGTGTTCGCTAAGATTCCTTTCTCCTCGAGAGTCTTCAAGAAAATTCCAAGTTGCTCATCAGTGTAATGAATACTTTGAAAATAGCCCCCTAACTTCGTCTTATTAAGCTCCGCATCGATATTAAGCGATTGATACTGTTCCGGCAAATCAAAAGGGCTATGGCTCGACAATGTCACCATAAAGCTATAAAAGGGCTGTTTCGCTTGGGTAATAAGCGGAACAATTTGTTTGAGGTAGCTTCCATCACTCACTCCTAACCCGATTTGTTCATCTTGCTTGAAATAAGCCGCATCAGTCGTCTTTTGAAAACCGATTGATTGGAGTGCAGGCATCCAATTCCATAAGGCTCCTTTATCCGCATGGATCGCCTGGGTAGTGTAGCCCTGACTTTGCAAAAGCTTCGGTAACGAATTATAGGTGTTTTGGGGAAAACGGAAAAATGTCGCCCCGTTCCGCGCCGGATAAACTGAAGTGTTCGTCATCAATTCCGCATCTGAGCTATTTCCGTTGTAGACTTGCTCATAATAATTTGAAAAATAGAGGCTATTGTTTAAAAGTTTATTCAGATTCGGAGTAATTTCCTGCCCATTGACTTTTTGGTTAATGACGAAGTTTTCCAAGGATTCAACCTGAATGACAAGTAGGTTTTCTCCTTTGAAAAGCCCCGCATATTGATTCGGCGGTAAATTCTCCTGTTTGTTGGTAAACCAAGTTTTGAGCTGCTGATTTTCCTGAGCTGTGAGCGTATAAGGCTTCGTGTCTTCGTAGTAATTGTAGATATCATAAAGGTGATATCCAAGAGGGGATAAATTGGTTAATGTTTGATTTGGTGCCCAGGCCACTCTAAAAAGCATCGTCTCGCCATTCCCATTAAGGTCAAGCTGGACATGTTGATAATAAATACCGGAAACGGAGACGGCGAGTAAGCAAAAACACAGTAAAAAACTTCTTTCCGCACGGGCATAGAGATTGCGCACGTGTAGACCAATAGCCGATAAAATGATTAAATCGACAACAAATAATAGATCCACCGGCCTTAGCATGGAGATTATCGTTGTAAAAAGATGATCAAGATTAGAAGATTCACTCAAAAGAAAGGGTGTGAGGAAACTACCAAACCCTCGAAAATACATTAAATCGGCAATCAAGAAAGAAGAGATTAGAAAATTAATACCGAGTAAAGCCCAGTAATGACGTTTACCTCGAAATAAAAAAGTAAAGCTGACAAAAATCACTATAAAGAAAACATAAACACTAAGCGGGGGAGGTGAGCTAAAACTTGCAAACGCTTTAACTAAACTAAAGTTCGTTCCATCGTTATTGGCTACACCAATGAAGACAATAGATTTAAGCAAAAGTGAAATAATCGTGAAAAAGAAAAATCCATCTTTGAGGAAGAAAGCTAACTTAGTCTTGAAGTTAAGCCCCTTTCTCCGTGGGGAAGGAAGAAGGGGAGCTTGCCCCATTTCCCCAGAATTATAGGCAATATTATTATTATTTGTTGACAACAAAACAACCATCCTTTACTCGATCTTAACAATCTATATTCAATTTTTGCGATCTATACAATTATTTCGATATCATAAACATAAATTCCTCTTGTTAAATAATACATAAGCTTCGAGGTCTTGTCACTATATTTCGGCTTTTTTCCAGATAGTCCTTATGCGGTTACGGTTGGATGTTCTCTTTAAGAAGATCTAAATCCCCCAAACTGCCAAAATCCACTCAATTGCTACCATAAACATAGCCAACAACAACCTTAGGGGGAAACTTATGGTAAAATAATTATGATTTCATTATAAGAGAAAGAACTACGCTCTAGCAACGTAGTTCTTTCTCTTATAATGCTCTTATAATGAAACGATCTTATGTGTATTTCCAAGCAAGGCCTATTTTCAAGATAAGTAGATTTACAGTTCAAATTACTTGTACTTATTATTTGTACTTATTATTTGTACTTGCGTTTTGATTTCTTTTCAGCTGCAGCCATATAGCAAAGGGCATACCCAAGAAAGGCAATAAATATAGTACTTATGAAAAGGTCAAAAACCATGTTAACCATCCCCTTTGCCAATAAAAAGCATGTCATATATTAAGATATACGCACCAGAACACAGGATTAGGGGGAGGATGACGGGAGAAAAAAATATACCGGCTAAGAATCTAATGGATTGAACCGCGACTTACTTTCCCAGGACTCTGCAGTCAAGGAGTGCAGTGCCTCACGTTCTCTTCACTCACCGCGGCACCTACCCCGAAACCACCACTTGATGCTTTCGTATCAGCCCTGGAGGGTACTCGAACTTCCGTGTTCGGTATACGAAAGTGTCCATGACGAAAGTGTCCGGTGGACACTTTCGCCGAAGCCGCAAGCCCTCAAAGAAACGCTCATCGGCTGAAGGTCTTCGGCCAAGCCGTATACCCCAAAGAATTACTGAGCGGCGCAGGCGATACTGTCCAGTGGACAGTATCGGACACACACTGAGCTTACGATCATCACTTGAATGTGTGGCTCGAACAGGTGGAACCGACCCCAGCCCTTTCTTACCTGGAGTTTTTACGCAGTAAAAGGCAAAGAGACCATCTTTCAAGATAGTCTCTTCACATTTACCTGGCAATGACTTACTTTCCCAGAACCCTGCGGTCCAAGGAGGGCGGTGCCTTTGGTTTTCCTCACTCGCCGCGGCACCTGCCCCGAAACCAT
>NZ_DATLJA010000057.1:0-9604 GCF_035539115.1 Desulfitobacterium sp.
CGCCGGTGGACAACTTCTCCAACCATATAACCCTTGGCAAAAAGTATTTCAACAAATTTGGGATTATGTGAGCATGGCTGATCGATATCAGCAACACTCATCGATAATAATTCATCCCGAGAATAACCTAAATTACGACAACTTTCTATTAGTATGAAAAAGCTCGGGAGATATCTTTTGCAAAATATCTCCCGAGCTTATATCTAATGACTCACTTTAGTCCTGCTGCAAATTTATCTTCGTTTGCAGGTACTAACGCCAAAGAGCGTATAAAGAGGGCACCAACCAACTATGGCTGTAAAAAATGGGATAATCGCAATTAGGGCAAAGTATCTAGCATTTCCTTGAAATATAAACCAAAGCGACAAAATAATTAAACCAAGGATGACCCGAATAATTCTATCTAAGCTTCCTTCATTTACTTTCATCAGTTTTTCCTCCTTCTTGTGAATCTTCTTTATTTCAAAGATATACGAATTTGGGAAAAAGTTCAGTGACGAAGT
The DNA here is from genome assembly GCF_035539115.1 of Desulfitobacterium sp. Lineage (GTDB taxonomy): Bacteria > Bacillota > Desulfitobacteriia > Desulfitobacteriales > Desulfitobacteriaceae > Desulfitobacterium_A. The sequence goes on from NZ_DATLJA010000057.1 coordinate 504, forward strand.
CACCGAATTAGAAGCATCTTTTCTAATTCTTGACGCCGGGTTATTTCGATCTTACCTCGAGAAAGTATGAGCAAATGATCAACCTCTAGATTTTTCAAGAGGCGGCTAATCACCTCACGCACAGTCCCTAGCTCGACTGCAATTTCTTCATGCGTTTGGTATAGTAGGGGCTGTTTCTCAGTCGTATGCGCTAGAAGGAAACGGATAAGGCGTATGTCAATTCGCTTGAACGTGATCTCCTCGATCAGAGCCATGACGCTCCCTAAGCGTTGGGCTAGGCTTTGGAAAGTGAAATTCTGAACAGCAGGGACATGATGCATCCAATCCATATATAATTTGATAGGAATCATGAGCGCTTCCACATCCTGCTCAACCATAGCCGTAGCAGGATAAGGTATATTACCTAAGGCACTCGAAAGCATAATAATGCAGGTTTCACCCGGTTTAATACGATAGAGTAGAATTTCCCGCCCAGATTCTGCTATTTTCAGGACCTTGATCGAACCTTTAAGCAATAAGGGAATCGACGTACTGTCGTCTCCCTCCGTAAAAGCGCAAACTCCAGAACTAAGTTTTACAGGAGTAAGATCATAAGTATGGAGTTGAACCTCTTTTAAAAAAGGGAACAGAGTATAAAGATCTGTTGTTTCTTGATCAATCACAGCTTAAGTCTCCTCTTTACCCTACTAACTTTCCAAGCTACTTTAATACCATTAACTTATTGTTTCAATCGCAGTAAATCTTTTGTAACTGAGAATGTCACCTTGTCGCCAGCGCTTTAATACTGCTATGATATTCTTACAAAGTACAGTAAAATAAACATATGACGGTATTTATCTTATCTCGAATAGGAAATTTGAACCGTAAGGAAAGAAGCGCAAAAAATGCTTACGCAAGTATATCCGAATATATACAAGAACGAAATACCCCTTCCCAATAATCCGCTGAAGGCAATCAACAGCTACATTGTCCTCTCAGAGAATCGGAATCTAATCATCGACACAGGGTTTAATCGAGCTGAATGCAGAAACGCACTTTTCCAAGGAATTCGTGAACTCGACGTTGATTTAACAAAGACGGATTTGGTATTAACCCACATGCATGTTGATCACTCAGGACTTGCAGCTGCTTTAGCCAAAGAAGGCGTCCGCGTTTATATAGGTAAAATAGATGGGGAATGGTTAAATCAAACGTCGAGTGGGAAGTTTATAAAGAACTTCCAAATGCTAAACGAGATCTTGGGCTTTGGCGGAGACCGCACCATTAATTTTGGCAAGGATTTCGGAACACGATCTGAGGACCCTCTTGAACTTATTCCACTATTAGAAGGGGATAAATTTGAATTAGGAGATTATTCCTTTGAAATCATTGACATTCCAGGGCATACTCCCGGTCATATCGGCTTGTATGAAAGAAACCACAGGCTGTTTTTTGGTGGCGATCACATCTTAGATCCCATAACTCCTAATATTACATTCTGGGGTTTTGAGCAGGACATCTTAGCGATCTTTTTTAAGAGTTTACGTAAAGTATATGCCTATAACATCGACTACCTCTTTACTGCGCACCGGAATATTATTCGCGATCACAAAACGAGAATTAAAGAACTGTTGGCTCATCACGAAGACCGACTCAAGGAGATTAGCGGGATTATTCGTAAGGGTAAAAAGACTCCAAGTGAGACAGCTGCTGCTATGCACTGGGATCTGAGCTATACTCATTGGGAGGACTTCCCCGACCCCCAAAAATGGTTTGCATCAGGGGAAGCCACTTCGCATCTAGAGCACCTGGTTCATCTTAAGTTAGCTGACAGGGTTAATAATAACGGGAAACTATATTATGAATTAAGATCATGATCGTGACCCAAAAGGCTTATTTTTTCTTAACAATTTCTTTGTACTTTGTAACCGAAAACTTAGCGATTTCGGAAATCCACCGCCCAAACCGCTGAGAATAGGTCCACCATGCTTTGCGATAAATCCAAAGTATCCCGCCGATGATGAGGAGGATAGCAGCCCCAAGCCCATATATAATTGTGGCGTACTCCTTAAAAATTGCTCGGACAAACATCTGAGCTGCCGCAAGATAGCGATCTACAATCACGTTAGGTGGGGACGGAAGTTCCACGACTTCAAGGTAATTTTCCTTATCGGTAACTTTAACTCGAATAAAATGATAATAACTATCCTTGGTCAAAAGTTCTGCCCCGGCCCCTCCACTAATAATATAGCGCACGTCGTCTTTAACAAAACTAAAATAAGCATGGATATGCGACAAAAACACGGTATCCACCTTGTACTTCGTCATCAGGCTTTCAAAACGTTTGGCTTCTTCTTTGTCGGGAAAAGCATGATCAAGGTTACTGGTCCCACTCAGCTTACTTATTTCCTCTTTAATCGGCCCCGCTTTTTGAGACTCAGACATTTGTGGATATTGATTGGGTTCAGTCTTTGCCCTCGGATCCGTGGGTGGAATGTGAGTCACTACAAAAATCCGCTTTCCTTGAGCCTTCTCTAAATCTTTTTCTAACCATTGATATTGCTCTTCGGGAATAGATCGTTTTTCCGTCCAACCGCGTGAACTATCAAGAAAGGCAAAATGGATATTTTGATAATCAAACGAATAGTATCCGGGCCCAAAGAGTTCCGTATAAATTGCTCTGCCATTTTCCCGAATGTCGTGGTTTCCTAAGGTGGTATACAGCGGAACTTGCAACTTAGACACGGTTTCATAGAAAAGCCGATACTTATTAGGTTCACCTCCAAAGACCAGGTCACCATTGTCAATGGTAAAGGCCGGATCAATGGCATTGATTTGATCTATAATTTGCGAGAAGGTTTGATAGCCGTTTCGATTATCGCCTAAGATGACGAACTCAGGATTGGGCTGTTCTTTTAGCGCCACTTGGATGGTCTTTTGTTGTCCTGAAGAAAGGTTTACTAATAACAAAACGGTATGAGCTTCCACACTCTGGTAGCTGTCAGTATTTTTGACCTCAATCTTGCTGGAATTCACATTTTCCAAGCGAATTCGATACGTTCTTGCTTGCGGCCCACCCTTGATTGTAATTTGTACGGATGGAGAAAGTGATCGCAGTAATAGACTCTCTGAATTATCCTTTTCTTGCATCTTCCCCTTCACAAAACCCCCTTGAATTGTAACGGCAGCCCCGTTCCAATCGTATGAGGATGTTGAGCTATAAGGGTCAAACGATAGCGGAATAGGCGTAAAGTTTTCTGCAATCTTAAAGTTATTGTAGCTATGGACAAAGAAGATTCCTACGCAGACTAAAGCTATTAGAAAAACTAAGATGGGGATTTTCTTCTTCATTTCGTGTTCTCCTAACCTAAATCAATCCTTGCGTTAGTGTCTGTTAAGCTTATCTGTTATATTCCATTTCTGTCCAATGCCTTAATGCTTTTAACCAAGACCTAAGTATCCTGTTTACACTACGGTTAATTTAGCCCCTTTCTTGGAAACCTAGTTTTTAAGGGGGGATTCACTTTGAGTATTCATTCAAGCAAAGTCGTTATCATCGGCAGTGGGTTTGTTGGAGCAAGTATCGCCTATGCAGCCTTAATTCGCGGATTGTGTAACAATTTGGTTCTTATTGATATTGATCGGGAAAAGGCTGAGGGGGAAGCTATGGATTTAAGCCATGGTCTTCCGTTTATTCGACCAGTCGAGATCCGTGCTGGAGGATTCGAAGCGTGCGAAGGCGCTGAGATTATTATAATCACTGCTGGTGCGAATCAGAAACCGGGGGAAACGCGCTTAGACCTCGTACAGAAGAATGCAAAGATCATGCAATCGATTTTAGATGAAGTCGTTAAGTATGAAAGAAATGCTATTCTTATTATTGTGAGTAACCCAGTTGATGTACTCACAGCATTTGCTCGGAAGGTTACGGACTTACCACCTGAACATATCATTGGCTCGGGAACTGTTCTTGATACAGCAAGATTCCGATATACCTTAAGTCAGCGCTGTGGAATTAATGCGAGCAATATTCATGCCTATGTGGTCGGTGAACATGGGGATTCAGAAGTCTTACTCTTTAGCTCTGCGAGTATAGCCGGGAGTTCACTCGATTCATTTCGTGAGAATTGCGCAGGAGTCTCTGAAAAGGACTGGCGAGAGCAAGTGGCTGCCGAAGTGCGCAGAGCCGCCTATGAGATTATTAGCCGCAAGGGAGCAACCTATTACGGTATCGGATTAAGTTGTGCTCAGATTATGCAAGCGATTCTGCGCGATGAGCAGAAAGTTTTAACGGTGTCGAGCTTGCTCGATGATCAGTATCATGACTTGGGTGTTGCTTTAAGTGTCCCAAGTATTCTCGGGAAAAATGGAATTGTTCGTCGTTTGGACTTAAGAATGGATACCCTTGAAGATGAATTGTTCCAAAAATCAGTTCAGATATTACGAGAGTCATTACAAAGACCGATGGGAAACCCTTGAACAGAACAGTTAAGCTTATCTGTTATATTCCATTTTCGTCCAATTCCTTAATGCTTTCAACCAAGGCGCCAAGTATCCTGTGATATCCCTGAGAATTCTGTGCGGGAACTCTGTAAAGCTTGTTAATCTCAATCTGTACTGCGGGAATTCCGAGTTCGCAGGCTACAAAATGGGTCACTGTGTTGGATCCAGCGGCGGCAAAATAATCATGAGAAATTCTCTTTAGTCCGAAAAGTTGAAAGTTATAATCGAGTGTTTCCTGTAGTTTCGCTGACCTTAAAAGCGTTTTTCCGCCATTGGTACCAAGGTCCACGTCAAATTCCCGTTCACGGGCAGCACCGTGGATATCCAGCACTAACTTAATCTTCTCTCGGCCACAGATTTCAGCCATTCTTTCTTTATAAATACACGGGTTGTCCACATTCGGATCACCACCATAAAGCTTACTCACCGCCAAAGCATGACAACCCGTGAGTTTATTTAAGAGATAGACGATAGAACCTGTGAATTCATCGGACATCTTAATCTTCTTTTGCCGATAATGCCTTACTGCATGAGGCGCAGACACCAGAATAGACAGCTTCCCTGGAAGATAGAGAAAAGGATCCTCCTGCTTAGAATTTACTGCTTTATCCGTCTTGTAGAAATGTACACGCTCTATACTTACAGCCTCTTCGTTGATACGAGCTCTGCCAAACTCTTGAAGAACGTCATCGGGTTTAGCCAAACGGGTTACCTCCTTCTACGTGACGAACCTGGTAAGGGTTATGTTAGGAAGGAACGTGGAGAAACGTTCGTCGGTCAACCTAGTAGACAGAATAAAAATAGTAAGTTATGGATGATGGGAAACCCCACCAAACCCCTAATCAACCTCTTTTAGCATTTCAACACGTTTACTGAATATTCCTCCTATTTTAACACAATATTACATACAGTAAAACAAAAAAGCCAGAACACTATCATAATGTTCTGGCAATTTTAACTATTACCTAGAATCCCATTATCAGTAAACAAGCTACTAAGACATATCTCTTTTTCGATGTCTTTAGTCTCACACTATTTAGGGGCACTAACCCTTATGCTTGAACCGGAAGCCCCACTACTAAGAAATGTTAAGTCGAGGAATTTTAGATTGCTCGACCCATGGGAATCACTTCAAGAGCTTAAACTCATGATTAAAGTTTTAGACGTCCAGAATTGTGTGTTCCGTAATAATCATGCTTCGAACTATCTGCCGCTTAAAGCAAATTTACCCTCGGAGAAGGAAGCCTTACTCGCTACTTTAGAGCAAAGGACATCAAAAAATGAAGAAAGCCCTCTTTCAAGCTTTTAGATAAGCACAATTCCCACACAAGTACGTATTTTATCAAAGAGTTGATTTCTTTATACTTAGAGCTCGTTTAATGGGGGGATATATCACTATGCAATATTTTATGGTGCCACCCGGGCAACACCAGTTGCCAAAGCTGCCCTATGCTTATAACGCTCTTGAACCTGTGATAAGTTCTACATTATTACGAATTCACCATGATCAACATCATAAAAGCTATGTAGAAGGTTTAAACAAAGCGGAGCTGAAGTTGGTTGAGGCACGGCAAAAGCGGGATTTCACTTTGGTCAAGCACTGGGAACGTGAATTGGCTTTCCACGGTTCAGGGCATATCCTGCACAGTATTTACTGGACATCGATGGCTCCCATCGGGAATAGGTGGGAGACACCTGGGGCTCAAACTATTAATCATATCACTAACTATTTTGGCAGTCTGACTAGCTTTTTGGAACAATTTAGCGCTGCAGCCATAAATGTTGAAGCATCTGGCTGGACTTTGCTGGTTTGGCAACCAGCCTGGGGAAGGTTAGAAATACTCACGATTGAGAAACATCAGGATCTTTTTCAAGCGGGTAGTATTCCCATCCTGGTCATGGATGCTTGGGAGCACGCTTACTATCTTGATTATCAGAATAGGCGCAAAGACTACGTTAACGCCTGGTGGCAATTAGTGAATTGGTATGAAGTAGAAAGGCGGCTGGAACAGGCCATGCATGGGCTGATGTCCTTAGTTTCGAACCCTTGATATACCTTCTCCCCTACAAACTTACCGAATATGAACTTAAACCCTTCGAAGCCAATCTTCGAAGGGTTTTTAGCGCGGGTATGGGATAAGGATGTAGGAAATTAAAGAAAAGAGAGCTAGTAATAATTGTACTCTTCATTTTTCTGCGGAAGCTCATCCGGGACCTTACTGGAACTCCGTTCACGATAAATGCTAAAAGGGTCCAAGACACTAATCCGATTAATAAATCGTTCTTTCATCCCGAGGGCTATTATTCGTACTGGAATTTTGCCCAGAAAAAAGTGTAGGATGATTTTATGGATAATGGGAAGTTGAAATTATTCACTACATTGATATTCCTAGTTTGTCGCAAAGAGAAAAATGTCCCGGATCCTATTCACAGTAACTTACCTGGGTAAAAACTTAGATGTTATAAAACTACTGTACGTCCGGAATTGATGTCCACAAAAACTTCATGACGGTCGCTATTATTACGACAAGAAAAGACGGCATTTATGAAACTCAGGTCCAATCCTTCTCGACCATGATTAACGGTATCGAAATGGCGATGCGTTGGCTTCTTGATCACGACTGCCACGTTGTCGTGATGGAAAGCACGGGCAAATACTGGATCCCGGTTTTTAACCTCATGGAAGATTCTTTTACTCTCACTCTAGCCAATCCCTACTTCACGAAGACATTTCCCGGCAATAAAACGGATCAACGGGATGCCAAGTGGCTTGCCGAACTAAACAGAAGATTATGATCATCATCTTTCAAGACATTCAACCACTTTAAGCGTAAGATTGTGTAAAAATACAAAAGACTTGATAAGCGTGTTCTTTGCCCTGACAGTTTCAATAATAAATGGAATTGAAATAATCCACATTGCTGTTTTAAGGTTTACTCCTGCAAGAAAATTTACAAGCATATTCATTCTCCTTTAAAAGCCTAAGTGTCACACTTGTGTCTTTTGTAAGCTTATGATATAATACAAATTAATGGTAGTCAATAGGTTTTATGCAAGTGCTACAAAATGTAGGAATGTATGACAGAGGAGAATTTGCTATGAATAATACAGAAAATCCAATAGCGGCTCAATCAAAGCAATGGATTATGCAATCGCTTGTTTCGCTTATGGAAACAAAGCCTTTTCAAGAAATAACTATTAGCGAAATATCAGAAAATGCACAACTTGTACGTCGAACATTTTACAGAAACTTTGATTCAAAAGAGGATGTTTTGCAGGCGTATTTTAACACTCTCGTGCAGAAATTTATCAGCGAGCTGTCAAAGCTTTCCGTTCTTACAACCGATACTGCGTTACGAGTGTTATTCGGACTATGCAAGAGATATGAAAGCTTTTTTCTAAGTTTAAAGCGAAGCAATATGCTGGGATTTATGTTGGAGCAATGGAATTATGTACTTCCGAAACTTCACGCTCTTATGCTTGACAGAATAAAAAATTTTCCGCAGACAAGCAGTGAACAGGCACTTGAATACATCCTTGCATTTAACGTCGGCGGAACCTTTAATATAGTAATAAAATGGATTGATGAGGGAATGGCGTTATCTCCTGACGAACTTGCTGATATTGTAAGTGAGTTTTCCTCCGGTTCACTTATAAAAAAAGATTAGGTTTCAGTCCGGAGGTTTTCAGCAATGCCAGCTTTCCATAATCCTCTGGTGAGGAGAAATCCGGATAGAAATCATAGCATTCGAGATTTTGCGTAAGATCAAGGGCATGGTCGATGTCGGTGCAGTCTGCGAACTCAAGGACAGCCTTGTACTTTGACAGCATCCCCTGATTCTCAAGTTCCCGGATTCTATCGGAGAGAGTGCTGATTTTATCGATGTCCTCAGAGAAAGAGAAATTATTATTCATCCGGGGAATGGTGCTTTCGCTCCTTGCAATGATGCAATCGTCCAGGCTTGCTACCTTTAAGTAGCTGAGAGCTTCATTGATTTCTTTCGGTGAAGCGGGGAATGCAAGCCACTGACCTCTGTTGTCTTTGAGATTTTCTACGCCATTTTCGAGGAGCAGATTGAATACATAACTGGATTCAATTGATTGCTTCTCATGTTCATTGCATCGTTCCTGGAGGGGGTCTTTCCAACGACGGTCTCCGGTTCGTCCGTTCCAGCAAGAAGTTCTTTATCCCCGTTAAGGTCATTTCGAGAAAGTTTAGGGGTAAGTTTCTTTACCTTCTAAGACAGGCCTACGACCAAGGGGAACTTACCTTCTTTAACGAGGCCGTTAAATTTTTAGTTCGCGATAACTTTCTTTCCCTTGTCGACAGCTTATACCGCAGAGAGTGGGTCGTTTTCTGTAAAAAAACCTTTAAGTCCCCAGCTCAGGTTGTGAAGTATCTGGGTCGTTATACTCACCGAGTCGCGCTCAGCAATTCCAGGATTCAAGCGTTTGACGGTCAAACGGTGAGTTTTTCCTGGAAGGATTATAAAGATGGTAATAAACGCAAAGTGATGACACTGGATGCGACTGAGTTTGTGCGACGGTTTCTTCTTCATGTCCTTCCGGATCGATTAGTTAAGATCAGGCATTACGGTATTCTCTGTAGCCGAAATATT
>NZ_DATLJA010000058.1:0-34588 GCF_035539115.1 Desulfitobacterium sp.
ATTATGCGACTTTATCGAAAATCCAAGACTATCAACGGCTAGAGTTTGATGTGCCTGAAAAGAGACGTGCCTGACATAGTTATCAGGTTTGTTTGACGAATTCATTGTGGTATTTTTAGGAAAGTACTTTGAACTCTTGAGTAATCTTTTGGCTTAATTTATTGGAAATCAACACTAATCCTTAATGTTAAAATTCAGGAGGAAGAATTTTGAGTGTTCTAAGCTCGAACATGAGTAGACTACGGAAATTGCAAAAAGAAAAACTTAATTCAGTACAAAAAAGTTATGAGTTAACTATTGAACTGAAGGATTTGCTTGATAAAGAACAGTACGATGCTTGTCAAAATCTACTTGTAGATCGTCAAAATAATTTTGATAAGATAGATAATCTTAATAATATGATAACGGAAACTGAAAACAAATTACGCAATGTTCAGGAATTAGATTCGGTCGATTTTGAAAAAAATAATATGTTAATTCCATCAGACGATGATGAAGACTTCAGACAGATTGTAAGTGAGATAGGTGCAATATTTCAGAAAATGAATACCTTAAACAAAACATGTGAGGAACAGATAAATCTATATAGAGAAAATTTATTAAATAATCTTAATAAATTAGAAAATAGCAAACGAGTTCGTCAACGTTATCATCAAGTTTATATTCTTCCACCTCGTTTTATTGATAAAAATGATTAAACGTTCTCTCAATTAAAAAAAATAAAAACTGTTAAAAACCTATTTTAAATAAGTGCTATTATAGGTTCATGTTGCTACTGATTCTTGGGTTAACACCAAAAACTAATATTTTTTAGAGGAATTCAAAAAGAGATACGAAATACAGAATGAGAGATTTTGAGAGATTCGATCTAAAGTGGTCGAAATACTCCTTAAGAAGGGTGATATTTATATGCGTATATTATTGGTTATTTATGATAATGATTCTTATATTTCTTGGTTTCCTCAAGGGTTAGCATATATAGCTTCAGCGTGTCGAAATGCCGGACATGAAGTCGAAATCTATAATCAAGATGTCTATCATTGGCCAGAATCCCACTTAGTGAACAAACTAAATAGGGAAAAGTATGATGTAATCGGTGTAAGTACAATTGGAGGCTATTACCAATACAGAAAATTACTTAAGCTTTCAGAAGCTATTAACCAGGCTAGAAACCGTCCTTTTTATATAATAGGAGGACACGGTCCGGCTCCAGAACCGGAGTATTTTTTAAAGAAGACTAAAGCAGATGTTGTGGTCATTGGGGAGGGAGAAATTACAATCCTTGAGCTACTTGATGCTGTCCAAGGAAAACGAAAGTTTTCATCTGTAAATGGAATTGCATTTTATGAAAATGAAAACTTTGTAAAGACCCATGAACGTGATTTAATAGAAGATATAGATAAAATACCATTCCCGGCCTGGGATCTGTTTCCTATTGATCACTATGCCTTATTACGATTGCCTCATATTAAGAATAGTGAAAGATGTATGCCTGTTCTGTCAGGACGTGGATGCACTTTTAAATGCAATTTTTGTTATCGAATGGATAAAGGATTTCGGGGCCGTTCGGCTGATAGCATAATTGAAGAAATCGGAATTCTACAAAAGAATTATGGTATTTCTTATATAGCATTTTCTGATGAACTTCTGATGAATTCTACACAAAGGACAATAGAACTCTGTGAAGCTTTCATTAAGAGCGGTCTAAAATTTAAATGGGATTGTAATGGAAGATTGAATTATGCTAAGTTAGATGTTCTTAAGCTTATGAAGGAAGCTGGTTGTGTTTTCATTAATTATGGAATCGAATCAATGGATGAGAAGGCTCTAAAAGTGATGAACAAAGCACTAACTGTTAAACAAATTGTTTCAGGGATTGAAAATACTTTAGCGGCAGGTATTAGTCCAGGATATAATATTATATTTGGCAATATAGGAGAAAATGAGGAATCGCTTCGCTTAGGAGTTGAGTTTTTGCTCAAATATGACGACCATTCTCAAATGCGTACAATAAGACCTGTAACGCCTTATCCAGGGTCACCGCTATATTACTATGCAATTGAAAAAGGACTGCTAAAAGACTGCAAAGATTTCTACGAGAATAAACACACTAATTCGGATTTACTATCTGTAAATTTTACAAGCCTAAGTGATGAAGAGTTTCACCATGCTCTGTATAATGCAAATGAAAGATTAATTAGTCATTACTTCAAACATCAATTAGACAAAAATTTAGAAGTAGCGCGCCGTTTATATTATGGACACGATGTAACATTTCGCGGATTCCGACAATCATAAACGTTGGTTGTATTAAATTCTCAATTAAATACTAGGATTCATGTAATCGCTCAAGTTTCTGTAATCCATTGTGACGCTTCTCTTCTAAAAAAATAAAGGACTAAGCAATGGATATGAACATAAGTAACCAGTGTATAGAGCTTGTGCGAAACTTAGTAAAACCTAACTTATATCGAGGAAATGCTCCTAATAACCCTTCAACTTGAATCAAAGTTGCTAGATAACGAACCCAGATTATAGAATGAAATTCTAGAACAGCGTCAAAAATCATTGACAAAATCGACCAAGTAAATGAAAAAAATTATTCGCTGAAAAACAAAGTAGTTCAAAATCGGCTTTAACGAGTTTAAGCCCAGAGTGGTTCAATCTTCTTTCTCCAAGGATTTGTATAAGACCAAATAAATCCATACGCTACGATATAGTAAAAGTCATTTGAAAATTTAAGAGAAAGATTAGGAATTGCAAATTACAATCTTTGAGGCTTTAGCTATGGCTGGCAAACTATAACCAATTTCTAGTGCATCACCCTAAATAAGGGTGATGTAATTTTTTTGCCCAAAAGTCCTACCTCTTAGCCAGACGAAAGCCCTAGAAAAAGTCGAATATAGATATTTACACTTCTTGTAAATAAATGCTAAGATAAAGCGTTGCTATATATATTGATGAACGACTTCATAAAATAACAATTTTTAGAGGAATTAGAGAAATGATGGCGAATTACAGAACGAGTGATATGAAAAATTTCATCCTATTTCATAAAAATTTTACATAATAACAGTTTAAATTTGGCTATTAGCGTTCTTTTTTATTTTTTGCTTAAAAAGATATAAACTATGGTACTATTGGCGTTATTTGGGTATGTGAAAAGATAGGGGTGGGACATAGACATGAGTGACGATGACAAACAAAATTTAGGCGTAGATCTAGGGGAATTTCTAGAGATTTATCTCTTGGATTCTCAAGAACAGATTGAAAAATTAGGCGCGGGTCTTTTGCAATTAGAGAAAGAGGGAAATAATTCTGCCCTGATTAATGACTTGTTCCGATCTGCGCATAGCTTAAAAGGTGCTGCCGGGACGATGGGGTATACCTCCATTGTTGCCTTGACTCATTCGGCAGAGGATTTGCTGGATCGGCTGCGCCAAGGGAAAATAGAAGTCTCCATGGATTTGATCGATGTATTGCTGACAATGACAGATCGGGTCAAAGCGATGCTTGCTCAGGTTGAACATCATGAAGAGATTAGTATCGACTTTCAGGATATAGTCAATGAGATGAAGGCTCTAATTAACGGAGAGGGTAGGGCTGTTCCTTCAGGCGTGATTGATAAGGTTAGTGAAGAAACGAGCAAGAATTTCATGGCCCTAGATTTCTCGTTATCAGTAGAAGAGAAAAATGAAATTATCGATGCGCGAACTCTGGGACATAGCGTTTATCAGCTTGACGTAAAATTTGCTCCGAATACGCTGATGAAAGCAGTCCGTGCCGTTATGGTTGTCCAAAAGGTGCAGAATATGGGAACTGTGCTGAAGGTTCTCCCCAGTGTCGAGGATTTGGAAAACGGCTCGTATGAGGGGTTTTCCATTCTTACTTTATCTGATGATCCTCAAGAAGAAATCTGCTCGGAAATCCTGGAGGTTTCCGAAATTGACGAGGCTACGTTGAACGTTTACCCTGCTCTGGAAGGTGAAGAAGCTCAACCGCAACAGACAGAACAGTCTACGCAAGTTCAGCAAGCAAAAGAGGAAGTTGCCGCGACCCAAACAGCAGTAGCCTTAATAGCAGAATCTGCTCAAACTGAGGCAAAAAATCAACCCATTGTCAAAGCAGTTACTTCCACCACTGTACCCGCAGGAGAGGGAAATAACCACCAAGTACATACAATTCGTGTGGATACGGTTCGGATGGATAATCTTATCAACCTCGTAGGTGAGATGGTTATTACCCGGACGCGAATGGTTCAAATTGGCCTCGACCTGAAAGAACAATATAAAATGGATGCCTTAGTCAATAATTTGAATGAAACGACCGTTTATCTCGGTCGTTTAATGAATGACCTGCAAGAAAGCGCGATGCGTCTGCGGATGGTTCCCATTGGAACCGTTTTCAGCCGCTTTCCACGTCTTGTACGGGATTTGTCACGTAAAACCAGCAAGGAAATCGAGCTTGTTCTTAAAGGGGAAGATACTGAGCTGGACAAAACCGTGGTTGAAGTTATTGGCGATCCCTTGATGCACTTAATTAGGAATTCCGTCGATCATGGGATCGAACATCCGGCTGAGCGATTGGCCGCGGGAAAACCAGAAGTCGGTCAAATTACTTTGGATGCATACCATGATGGAAACCATATTGCAATCCTAGTCGCGGATGACGGTGGCGGTTTAGATATCCCGAAAATTCGTCAAAAGGCGATTGAAAGAGGACTGATTAGTGCCCAAGAGGAGCTAGCAGACCGCGAGATCGCTAATCTTATTTTCCTCCCAGGCTTTAGTACAGCGGATACGGTGACAGATATTTCTGGTCGTGGGGTCGGCATGGATGTTGTGAAAAAGGCCTTAAATAACTTAGGCGGTGTAATCGATACCGATACCCGTAAAGGCTATGGAACGACCTTCACGATCCGTTTGCCTTTGACTTTGGCGATTATTCAAGCTCTCTTAGTTGAAGTCGGAACGGAAGTTTATGCCGTCCCGCTCTCCTCTGTATTAGAAACTCTGCTTGTTGATCGTAAAGATATAAAAACCGTAGGCAACTTACCTATGGTACAACTGCGAGGTAACACGTTACCTCTTATTAGCTTGCAGAAAAAATTCGAACTACCTGCACCGGAGACGCCAAGCGATGAAGTCTTTGTCGTAGTCGTTGGCCTTGGCGATAAAACACTAGGTCTAATTGTCGATGGCCTCCGCGGTCAGCAAGAAATTGTTATTAAATCTTTAGGCGAAATGTTAAATAACCTCCCTGGCATCGCCGGAGCAACCATCCTCGGGGATGGAAAAGTTACTTTAATCTTAGATATAGGAAGCCTCCTCCAAGACATCCTCGTAACGAGGAAAGGCTAATCTAAAACATATGAACTGAAACCACTACTGATAAGGCTCACTAGATCAAACAGTAACCCAAAAGTAAACAGAAAGAAAAACATCGAAGAAAAGCTTTTGGGCAAGCAGTGAGCGACTTTCGACGGAGTGCCGTCAAGCGAATGACGGCTCTGTAGCTGAGCGTGCCCATGGTTTACATGCAGAAAGCAGAAGGGTTTGGCAACGCTCGCAAAGAGCCCAATGAGCAGGCATGGAGTCGTAGGAGCGAACGGATTGACCAAAAGCTTTCGACCCGAAATGAAAATTAGACAGACTTTATACAGAAGTGAAGAGGAGGGCGTACCTATGCCAGAAGAACAACTCGTTACCTTTGGTCTCGGATCCGAAGAATTCGGGGTCGATATCATGCTCGTTCAAGAGATCATCCGAATTCCTCCTATTACACGGGTGCCAAAGGCTCCAAGCTTTATCGAAGGAGTGATTAACCTTCGGGGCAATGTTATTCCCGTTGTTTCTCTAAGAAATCGATTTGGTATGGATTCTGCTGAAGAAACTGATTTTAGCCGTATCATTGTTTTAGAAGTTGCAAATAGGGTTTTTGGAATCCGCGTCGATGCCGTAACTGAAGTCCTTCGACTAGACACCGATGCGATTGAGCCACCGCCGCCAATAGCCCTAGGTATAGATTCCCATTATATTCGGGGCGTAGGCAAGATTGGTGAACGGCTGCTGATTCTGCTTGATCTTGAGCATATTATGGGTGGAGAGATGGATCATGAATCCGGCAACTAAAGAGCTAATTACGGTTTTGATTGTTGATGATTCTCCGTTTATGCGCATAACTCTGCAAAAGATTTTAAATCAGGATCCTGAGATCAAGGTACTTGATACTGCCCGGGATGGGCGAGAGGGAATTGAAAAACTCCAAACGTTACATCCTCAGGTCATCACCATGGATGTCGAGATGCCGGTCATGAATGGTTTGCAGGCCTTAGATGAAATCATGCGTTGGCAGCCTACGCCGGTGATCATTTTGAGCTCGGTGACGACTGAAGGAACTCAGGCAACCATTAAAGCATTGGAATACGGCGCATTTGATATAGTCGCGAAACCCTCAGGCAAGCCAGGTGACGATCTCCAGGTTCTCGCTCAGGATCTAATCGAGAAAGTTAAAGGAGCAGCCCATGTTGATCCAACCCGACTTGGTAAAAAACGAACACCTGTCCGAACTACTCTAAAAAATAGTCCGCCAACTTTTGCCCAAAGCTCAGCAGTAAATAATTTGAACCGTACGCAATCCCAACCAAGCAGAGCCGGGGCAAGCAATAGATCGCTCAGTTATCCCAAACATCCAGTCGAGATCGTCGCGATCGGAACCTCGACTGGAGGACCCTCAGCCTTGCAAACAGTTCTTCCTCAATTACCTGCGAATTTTCCAGTCCCCGTGATAGTTGCTCAACATATGCCACCTGGATTTACTGGCCCCTTAGCACAACGATTGAACGGACTCTGTGCGTTGAATGTGCGTGAGGGGATCAATGGTGAACCTTTAAAAGCCGGTACGGTCTATGTAGCCCCAGCGGGTAAACAAATCCAAGTTGTGCGCCGAACTGGTCAGCTCCTGCTGCAGATTGGGGATGAAAGCCCAATAAGTACACTCTATCATCCCTCAGTCGATGTTATGTTTCTATCCCTAGCCAAAGAAGTGGGTAAACGAGCCTTAGGGGTGGTTATGACAGGCATGGGCAACGATGGGCTTAAAGGGATGCGTGAAATTAAGGCTCTTGAAGGGTTCGCCATTGCTGAAGCAGAAGAAACGTGTGTTGTTTATGGAATGCCTCGTTCGATTGTTGATGCGGGTCTGGCTGATCGAGTCGTGCCGCTCGGTGAAATCGGGCATGTTATCGTGGAATGTGTTCAAAGAAAGGAGTAGAGATATGGGACTTTTTAGCGCAATTGATACGAGCGCCTCGGGGTTAACCGCACAACGCTTGCGCCTGGATTTGATCTCTAATAATGTAGCTAATATTAATACCACCCGAACCGCGCAGGCGACGGCCGCAGGAAATCCTATTCCTTATCAACGACAGGTCGCTGTTTTTGTTCCTCGCGAGCCAGAAACGTCTTTTCCTACCGTTTTGAATCAGGTTTGGCAGGGAAATCCGGCGGGTAATGGGGTCGAGGTTGCAGCTGTAACTCAAGATCCGGCCCCCTTCCGGGTGGAATATAATCCGGATTCACCTGATGCAGCGAAGGTTGCTGAACCAGGACTACCTGTGGGTTATGTGCGAATGCCCAATGTCAATATCGTAACTGAGATGGTCGATATGATTTCCGCTTCGCGCGCGTATGAAGCAAATGTTACCGCTATGAATGCGTCAAAAGCGATGATGACGAAAGCGTTGGAAATCGGAAGGGGGTAATTTAAATGGCGATCAATCCAATTCCACCGATCATTCCGTTAAATTCGATAAATAGCGCTCAGAACATTCAAAACAATCCTTTGAGTGGAGCAGGGAACGGAGCAGCTAAAACGGGTTCAGATTTTGGTCAGTTTTTAACGAATGCTTTAAATCAAGTGGACGCTTTGCAAAAAAATGCGGATACGGCAAGTCTAGGGCTGGCAACAGGTCAGATCCAAGATGTCCATACCGTTATGATCGCTTTGCAAAAAGCGAATCTTTCTTTAGACATGACCGTTCAAGTTCGAAATAAGGTCTTAGATGCTTACTCAGAAATCATGCGGATGCAGATGTAATCTTATAACTTTATTACTATTTATTAATACGTCATTAGATCGGAATAAGAGGGTGCTAAAACCCGGCAATTTATTCCAGACTGAGCGTAATAACGGTTAAGAAAGGAGGAGCATTTGATGAATTTTTCGTGGGCTGGAATTCAACAGTCAATTCGTGAGTTCTGGGGCAAAATATCCCGTCCACAAAAAATAATTACCGTTATCGCTCCTCTTTTAGTAGCGGTAGCCTTATTTTCTTTGATTTTTTGGGCAGGTCGGCCACAATATGTCGCCCTTTTCTCGAATATGAGCGACACTGACGCTGGGGCAATTACCACAAAGTTGAAAGACCTCAAAGTGAATTATCAATTGGCGGCTAACGGTTCGACAATTATGGTACCGAAAACTCAAGCCGCTGATGTTCGCCTGCAACTGGCCAATGCCGGTCTTCCACAAGGAAGTAAATTCAGCTTTGATAGCCTGAACCAAGTCCGTCTCGGGGAAACGGATGCTGATCGCAAACTTCGTTATGTTCTCGGATTACAGAACGAGTTGGAAACGACCCTGAAAACCTTGGCCGGAGTACAAGATGCGAGAGTTCATATCGTTATGCCAGACCCCTCTCTTTTTGTGGACAAAGAAAAGCCAGCGACAGCTGCAGTCACCTTGAATTTAGCTCCGGGTAAGAAGCTGGCCGATGAACAGGTCAATGGTATTGCTAATCTTTTAGCTGGATCTGTCGAAGGACTGAAGACGGAAAATGTGACGATTGTCGATACCAGCGGAAATACGCTTTCAGATGTCCTAGGTTCAAAATCGGATCCCAAAAAACTAACCGTAACTCAGCTCCAGCTTCAACAACAAGTGGAAGGAGACCTTCAGAAGTCTATCCAAAGCATGTTAGATCAGGTTTTTGGGGCGGGAAAAACAGTCGTGAGAACGAATGCTGTGCTTGATTTTGATCAAGTTTCGGTCAATTCTACGAAAAATGGACCAGGCGCTGTTGTTAGCGAACAGAACAGCACGGATAGTTCGACAAATGGCACGGCTCCGGGAACGGTGCCTGGGACGATTACGAATGTTCCGGGTTATCAGACTCCAATTGCCAATGGTACGAACTCAACTTCGCAGAAAACAAATACGACGAAAAACTATCAAGTGGATACGTCCCAAGAGCAGCGTGTTGTGGCGCCGGGTGCGGTTAAACGCTTATCTGTCTCTGTATTAGCTGATTCGGATGTTGTTAACGCAGCCCAACTGGCCCAAATCCAGTCGGTTGTGGCTTCTGCCGGCGGGATTAATATCCCACGCGGAGACCAGATTCAGGTTGCTGCTTTACCCTTTGATAAAACGGGATTACAACAAGAACAGCAGCAAAGAGATGCAGCTGCTCGTAATCAACAGAATTTAAGATATGTTGAGCTGGGGATAGGTGGTTTGCTTACCCTATTCTTCATTTTCTTGGTCTTGCGGACGCGTTCTAAACGTAAAAAAGAGGCTTTAATTTTGGGAGGAGAATTTCACTCGGTTCCGTTGGCTGCTGCCGAGGAACTCTTACTCGCTCAACAACAGGCCCAACAACAAGCGGAGAAAGAAGCAGAACTTAAGTTCGCACAGAAACGAAAAAGATCTGCGGACGACATTGAAAAACAGAAAATCAAGGAATCAGTTGAAACTTACGCCGAGAATAATCCGGATGAAGTGGCTCGACTTGTTAAGACATGGTTAGCGGAGGAAAAATAGGAATGGCTCAGAGTTTAAATGGAATTCAGAAAGCAGCAATCCTAATGATTGCCCTCGGACCGGATAAATCAGCAAAAATTGTTCAGCATCTCAGCGAAACGGAAATTGATCAATTAACGCTCGAGATGTCGAATGTCCATAAGATCTCTTCTGAACAACGCGATACCGTTGTGGATGAATTCCACCAAATGTGTATTGCCAATGACTATATCGCTCAGGGGGGAATTGATTATGCGCGGGATGTTTTAGAGCGGGCTTTAGGTGAACAGCGGGCCTTTGATATCCTCTCCCGTCTCTCTGCTTCACTTAAAATGCGTCCTTTTGATCTCGTGCGCCGGACTGATCCCAAACAGCTTTTTTCCTTTATTCAAGGAGAACATCCACAGACGATCGCTTTGATTATGACCCATCTTCCGGCAGACAAAGCGGCAACCCTTCTTTCCAGTCTCCCCCATGAGAAGCAGGCCGATATCACGCGGCGGATAGCTTTGATGGGAAGGACAAGCCCGGATGTGCTCAAGGAAATCGAAAAGATCCTGGAACGCAAGATCTCGAGCCTTGCGCCTACCGATTATACTTCCTCTGGCGGGATTCAGAATGTAGTAGATATTCTGAACCGCAGCGATCCAGGTACGCTTAAAGTCGTAATGGACGCCTTGGAAGTGGACGATCCGGAACTCGCCGAACAAGTCAAACGTCAAATGTTTGTCTTTGAAGATATTGTCATCTTAGATGATCGAGGAATTCAGCTGGTGCTCAGGGAAGTGGATTCGAAAGATTTGGCTTTGGCGATCAAAGGTTCGAATCCGGAAGTAGGCGAGAAGATCATGTCTAATATGTCCGCCCGGGCTTCCCAGATGCTCAAAGAAGATATCGAATTCATGGGGCCGGTTCGGTTGAGGGATGTTGAAGAAGCTCAACAACGAATTGTTAAGGTCATTAGGCGACTTGAAGAAAGTGGCGCAATTGTGATTTCGAGGGGTGGCGGCGATGAACTCATTTATTAGCTCACGTGTCGTGAAAAGCCAGGCGGTTGCAGTCTCAATCCCACGGTTAGTGGAACACAATACCGAGAAGTTTCAATTTCTGGGCAATCATCTAACAGTTGTCCGCGATGTCAGGGAAGAAGATTCTCAAGAAAACCGAGTGACTGGTTTGCAAGCGGAAGCTTCGGAAATGCTCGAACAGGCTCAGGCCGAAGATATTCTAGCCAAAGCGCGAGCTGAGGCTGAACAAATCCAGAGGCAGGCCGAAGTTGAAGCGGCCGAAATGAAGCAGAGGCTTGGCGAGGAAGTTGCGGCAAAAGCTCAGTCTGAAGGGTATGAAAAAGGATTTATTCAGGGGCAGGCCGAAGGACATGCCGAGGGAAAAGCTCAGGGCGAACACGAAGTTGAAGGGAAATTACAGCAAGCCCAGGCTCTCCTTCAGTGTGTGCAAAATGCAGCTCAAGAAGAGTTCAATAAAGTGGATAGTGAGCTCCTTCATCTGAGTTTGAAGATCGCCGAACAGGTGATTCGTGCCAGTCTAGATATTGAACCAGAGCTAATTTTACGTCAGATCCAAGCTCTTACGTTGTTTCCGCAGGAGCGTGAGCATTGGCGATTACACGTTTCACCCGAAAACTTCGTCTGGCTTAAGGAAAGTGCTACCGAGACTCAACTTAATCTCATCTATGTCGCAGATGACAATCTACAGCCGGGGGACAGCTTTTTAGAATGTGATCAGGGAATTTTCGATGCGCGTTTAGACGTTCAATTGTCTCATTTAGAGCAACTCCTGAGAGAGGAATTAAGACATGAGAAATTGGGACAGGCTGGCCGATAAAGTACAAAATATGGAACCCGTTATCCCGCAAGGGCGGGTCGCGAAGATCATCGGTTTAATGATTGAATCCGCTGGTCCGCGGGTGAGCGTTGGTGCATACTGCAAAATTATCACGCGCGAGGGGAACAAGATTCCCGCCGAGGTCGTGGGCTTCCGTAATTCTACGACCCTGCTCATGCCTTTGGCTGAGCTAGAGGGGATCGCTCCAGGAGACAGGGTGGTACCGCAGCAGCACAAGCTCATGGTAGGGGTGGGGCCGAATTTATTAGGTCGTGTTCTGGACGGCCTGGGACATCCGTTGGATGGGCGTCCTCTGAACTGTGAAGATGGAGAATATCCACTGCAAAATTCTCCGCCCAATGCTTTTTTGCGCCCACGGATCCGTGACCCGCTGAGTGTTGGCGTGCGGGCAGTGGATGGGATGCTCACGGTAGGGCGAGGGCAACGGATCGGCATCTTTTCCGGTTCGGGAGTTGGTAAAAGCACGCTCCTGGGAATGATGGCTCGGAACACCACGGCCGATGTCAATGTCATTGCTCTCGTGGGCGAACGGGGCCGAGAACTGAGGGATTTCATTGAGAAGGACCTCGGACCGGAGGGAATGCAGCGTTCTGTTTTAGTCGTTGCGACTTCCGATCAACCCGCCTTAGTGCGCTTAAAAGCTGCTTACTCGGCAACCGCAATTGCCGAGTATTTTCGGGATCTTGGCAAGAATGTTCTCCTGATGATGGACTCAGTGACCCGTTTTGCGATGGCTCAGCGGGAAGTGGGGTTAACGGCTGGAGAACCGCCAGCGACTCGGGGTTATCCGCCTTCAGTTTTCGCTCTCCTACCCAAGTTGCTTGAACGGTCAGGAATGTCTCAGCAGGGGAGTATTACCGGAATTTATACGGTTTTGGTGGATGGTGATGATCATAATGAACCGATTGCCGACGCAGTCCGGGGAATCCTCGACGGACATATTGTGCTCACTCGGGATTTAGCGAGTCAGAACAATTATCCGGCGATTGACATCTTGCAATCCGTGAGTCGGGTGATGCCTGACATTGTGACTCCCGAGCATAAGGAAATGGCCGGGATGC
Source organism: Desulfitobacterium sp. (assembly GCF_035539115.1). Taxonomy (GTDB): domain Bacteria; phylum Bacillota; class Desulfitobacteriia; order Desulfitobacteriales; family Desulfitobacteriaceae; genus Desulfitobacterium_A. Next base: position 12,726 of record NZ_DATLJA010000058.1, read on the forward strand.
TCCGTGAGTATCAGGCAATTTATCAAGATGCGAAGGATTTGATTGATATTGGAGCCTATGTCTTCGGGAGCAATTCGCGAATTGATGAATCAATTGTTCATATGGAGGGAATTCGTTCCTTTCTTCGCCAAGATGTAAACGAAAAAGTAAGTTTTGACGAAATGTTAGAGCAAATGAGAGGATGCTTAAAAGATGCCACGATTTAAGTTTCGGCTGGAAGCAGCGTTGCGCTTGGCTGAGCAGGAGTTGGAAAATGAGCGTCGACGTTTGGCTGAAGAACTGAATATCTTTTACCACTTGCAAGCAGCCTGTATTGATAAAGAAAAACAGTGGCAAGGTGCTTTAAAAGGTCAGAAAGAAGCGGGGATTCGGGAGCCCGAGAAATTAGGAAGCTGGCAAGTGTATGCTGTCAGTTTACATAAGCAGTTCAGGGAACTGCAGCAGGAATTAGCAGTACAGGAAAAAGTCGTGGAAGAGCAGCGCTTATGTGTCAGAACAGCACATCAGGAACAGGAAAAACTAAGAAAGCTCAAAGAAAAACAAGAAGCGGCTTTTTGGTTAAAGGAACAACGGCGCGAACAGAACATTTTAGATGAAGCCGGTCAGGTCATTTTTATCCGCCAACAGGAACAAAAGGACTATGAAGAAGAGGATGGAAATCATTATGATTTATGTGACTCGCCTTAATGGTAAGGCATTTGTTTTGAATTGTGACCTGATTGAAACGATGGAAGAAACCCCGGACACGGTAATTACCTTGACGGGTGGAAATAAATATGTCGTCTCTGAGCGTATGGACGTGCTGATTCCCAGAATCACCAATTATCATCAGCGGTGCCATCCCCTGTATTCAGATGTAGAGGAGTCGAAGGAATGAGTCGGAAAAGTGTAGTTACGGTGATTATTACAGCTATCTTAGGGGTTGTAATTGGTGTCGGTGGAACGATTGGCGTTCAGTCTTTTCTCCTTCCGAAACCAGCAACGACCACACAAATTGTAACCCAGGATGGGCCCGTGGTTGAAATTGCGGAGTTCACGGTCAATTTACAAGGTGGATCCTTCCTAAAAACTCAGATCGCAGTCGAAGGAACAGATAAGAAATCCGATGTCGAGATTAAAGCGAAGATTGACTTTATCAAAGATCGAATCAATACCATGTTGTCGAGCAAGTCTCTTGCAGATATGCAGCCCCAGAATCGGGATAAGTTAAAAAAAGAGCTGATTGCCCAGTTGAATGAAGTGACCGGCAACAAAGTTCAGGACGTACTCTTCCTTACCTTTATTTATCAGTAACTAAATTATCTTGAAAAACGGTTGAGAGGGGGGATCTTATGGGAGACGTTCTATCCCAGGCGGAAATTGATGCGCTTCTCAGCGCGCTTTCCGAAGGGGAGGTGGATGCGGAAGAAATTAAAACCACCAAAATCCAAAAGAAAGTCCGTACTTATGATTTTAAACGGCCGAATAAGTTCTCCAAAGATCAGATTCACTCTCTCCAGAATATCTATGAGAACTATTGCCGAGCGCTGACAACCTACCTATCAGGGCACTTGCATTCGGTGCTTGAGACCAAGGTGCTTTCGATTGAACAGATTACGTATGATGAATTTATCCGCTCTTTACCTAACCCAACGATTCTCGGGATTTTTGCTTTTGAGCCACTCGAGGGAACCTTACTTATGGAGATGAGTCCAGGGTTGGCTTTCGTGATTATCGATTTGCTCTTAGGTGGATTGGGGACTACATCCGAAAAGAACCGAGACTTAACAGAGATCGAGAGTACGATTATCGAGCATAGGCTGGGTCAAATGATCGAGCTCCTTGAAGAACCTTGGTCTGACGTCGCTGAGCTCAAGCCTAAATTGATAGCCTTGGAGACAAATCCTTCTTTTACGCAAATCGTGGCGCCAAATGAGATGGTAGTTCTGATCACGCTTGAAGTAAAAGTGGGCGAAACGATGGGGATGATCAATTTTTGTTTACCGTATTTGGTCATTGAACCTATCTTGGAGAAACTGAGCACCTTTTTCCTGTTTGCGACCCAATCCAAGGTCAGAAGTCCAGAACAGGTTAGAGCGATTCGCAAAAAAATTGAATGGGCGAAAATAGATATGACCACACTGCTCGGACAGACTGAAATTTCAGTGAGAGACCTCTTAGAACTTGCGCCAGGAGATGTGATTCCTCTTCAGCAAGGGGTAGAAAACGCCCTCTCGATTTATGTTGGGGACTTTAAGAAGTTTCGTGGGGTTCCTGGCTTAAGCGGGGAACATTTTGCTGTTCAATTAACTGAAACTGTCGATGAAGAAGGAGGGGAACAAGATGGGTAACGGGATGCTTTCCCAAGAAGAAATAGATGCCTTGCTCCGCGGAACGAACACACCAGAGCCTCCTGCAGTGGAACCGGCTGCAGAGTTTAATGATATGGAAAAGGATGCCATTGGCGAGATTGCGAATATCTCCATGGGAACTGCAGCGACGACTCTCTCCCAGCTTTTAGGTAAAAAAGTAGATATCACGACGCCTAAGGTTGACGTCACCGACGCCGAACAAGTTCGCAAAGATTACCCGATTCCGTCGGTGATTGTGGATGTCAAATATAAAGCCGGGATTGAAGGCTCAAACTTCCTCATCCTGTCCCAACGGGATGCCTCGGTTATCGTTGATTTGATGATGGGTGGAGATGGTAAAAACCCTTCACCTGAGCTCTCCGAGCTTCAGATCAGTGGAATATCGGAAGCCATGAATCAAATGATGGGCTCGGCGGCGACCTCAATGTCCACGATGTTTAAATCCATGGTGGATATTACTCCTCCCCAGCTGGTACTCAATGATTTTGGGTCGGTTGAGGGTGGGGCTCACGAGTTTTTTGCGCCGGGTGAACCCTTGATCAGAATTTCTTTTCGAATGGTTGTTGAAGATGTCATTGATAGTATCCTGATCCAAGTGATCCCGATCGACGTCGCCAAAGGAATGGTTGCCAAACTATTGGGGTCGATGGATTCACCTGTACCTCAAGTGACTGCCCCGGTTCAACCTCAACCAAGGGCGCAGAGTGCTATTCCCCTGAACCCACCACCTCAACAGAATCAGACGAGTTCCTCCGGTTATGCCCAGCCTCAGCCGAATTATCCGCCTACTTCAGTTCAGCCGGCCCAATTTGCGCCACTACGTCCGACGAATCTTAAGGTTAACCAGGATAATCTCGGTTTGATTCTCGATGTTCCCCTTCAAGTCAGTGTCGAGCTCGGTAAAGCGAAAAAGACGATTAAAGAGATTTTGGAATTAGGTCCTGGTTCGGTCATTGAACTGGATCGGCTGGCTGGAGAACCTGTCGATATGATTGTTAATGGCAAATTAGTAGCTAAGTGCGAAGTTGTCGTTATTAACGAAACGTTTGGCATCCGGATTACGGATATCGTTCTGCCGAGTGAGCGGATGACCACTATCCAATAAGACGGGGAAATGCTTAGAATATTACGCCGAAGGCGATGAGGAGGAACACCAGTGAGTGCAAATATATTGATTGTTGATGATGCTGCGTTTATGAGAATGATGGTGAAGGACATATTGACGAAAAACGGCTATAACGTCGTTGGTGAAGCTGAAAACGGCGCAATTGCAGTGGATAAGTATATGGAGTTAATTCCTGATCTCGTAATTATGGATATCACGATGCCCGAGATGGATGGGCTGCAGGCCGTTCGGGAAATTCGCAAACGTGCCCCTGAATCAAGAATTATCATGTGTAGTGCCATGGGTCAACAAGCAATGGTTATTGATGCCATTCAATCGGGTGCGAAGGATTTCATCGTGAAGCCGTTTCAATCGGATCGCGTGATTGAGGCAGTATCGAAGGCGCTGAAATAGAGTATGTCAGATATTGAAAAGCAGTTATGGGCTCCCAGTGAGGCAGTAACGGCTCAGGCCACCAGTTTTTCCTGGGGGGGATTTGTGGCAACGGTGCTCATCTTTATAATTATCTTGATTATCGCCTTAGGACTGATCCGACGTTTGAATCGCTCTGCATTGCGAGGGATGAATGCACCATGGGCTAGGGTTTTGGATCGACAAATTCTATCAGGTCAGCAGTCTCTTTATCTGGTCGAGATTGCCGGCAAGTTACAGGTCCTCGGTGGGTCTGATCATCATTTGGTGAAACTTACGGAGATTGAGGATCCAGAGTTGGCTGCAGAAATTCTTGATGAACTAGCGAATCGTCCTATGGAACGAGCTGAAGGGACACTCGGTAAGCTATGCCAAAGGCTTTTTAGCGGAAAGAAACGTACGGGAAAGGATTCCTTCTCCAGCGAACTCGAACGCCTGATAAAGGAGGTAGAAAAATGAGTTCCTTTTTCAGTGCGAAACGTTCGAACGACCAAAAGCCGGACTCCATTCTAAAGAAATCAAAAATGAAGAGTAGGTTACTGAAATTTGCGTTTGGATGGGGTGTTCTCGGATTAGGAATTTTGCAGCAGGCGAGCCCAGTTCTGGCAGCGGTATTAACGCTGGATTTAGGGAATAATGGTGCCCAGCAAACGAGTTCTTCGCTGCAAATTCTTTTACTCTTAACCGTGCTTTCGATAGCTCCGGCGATTTTGGTGCTCATGACTTCCTTTACCCGGATTATCGTGGTTTTGTCCTTTGTGCGTAATGCCTTAGGTACACAACAATTGCCCCCAAACCAGGTACTGATCGGGTTAGCACTATTTCTCACCTTTTTTGTCATGGAGCCGACTTGGAATGACATCAATGCTCAGGCTTTGCAACCCTATATGAATAACAAGATTACCCAGACGGAAGCCCTGCAGAAGGCAGAGGAACCCTTGCGAACCTTTATGTTTAAACAGACCCGTGAAAAAGATCTCGAGTTGTTTGTGGGCATGGCTAAAATGGAGCGGCCTAAGACCTACCATGACATCCCTACCTATGTCCTCATTCCTTCTTTTATTATTAGCGAATTGAAAACCGCTTTTCAAATGGGTTTTGCCATCTTTATCCCTTTTATGGTTATCGATATGATTGTATCCAGTACGCTGATGTCCATGGGGATGATGATGCTGCCGCCAATGATGATCTCTCTACCCTTTAAACTTTTGCTTTTTGTTTTGGTTGATGGCTGGCATCTTGTCGTGCAGTCGCTTGTTACGAGTTTCCATTAAATATGTAGCTTATCGCACATCCGTTCACTTACCGCTACAGGGCTGGCATTCTTGCTTTCGAGGGGGCTCTGCCAAACCTCAGGGTAATACCTGAAGTGAACCAGTGGCGCCGCCAACCCTCCAAAGCGTCGATCGCCTGAACGCCCCTCCGCGCAAATCGTTCACTTCTGTGCGATAAGCTACGCTTATGGGTGGTCGTTTAAGATTTTCAGAGTAGTAGTACTTAAAGTTAACAAAGGGCGCGACTTAACGTTCCGTAGACTGCATTCGCTTAACGCTGCTCCTCTATGAAGGTTCACTAAGTAATTGCAACAGAATTTTAGGATGATTCTTATTTGGGGAGGTTTTGCTGATGAGCCAGGGTGAAGTTTTATATCTTGCTAAAGAAGCTCTAGGCACCGCGATGCTCGTGGGTGGACCGATCTTACTGGTGAGTTTGTTGGTGGGACTCTTGGTCAGTATCTTTCAAGCGATGACCCAGATTCAGGAGCAAACCTTATCGTTTATTCCCAAAATTCTAGCGGTTATTGCCGTAATGTTGTTTCTCGGACCGTGGATGTTGACCGTTTTAACAACCTACACCACAAACCTGTTTACACAACTTGCAACTTTCGGCAACTACTAGTCGGAGATGATGACATGGGTCTTGCTCAATTTTTACAATGGAATGTATCCCTCTTTTTACTGATCGTTTCCCGCTGGGCGGGAATGATCATGCTCGCCCCAGTATTTGGCGCTCGGGGAGTACCCGGCATGGTGAAGTTAGGACTGGCTGTTAGCCTTTCGATTATTGTTTATCCCCTGATTCAAGCCTCGGGACCACAGATCCCAAATGAACTTTTGCTCTATGGAGCATTAGTTATTAAAGAAGTACTTGTCGGGCTCGTCATTGGATTTGTGATTTATGCAATCACCGCAATTTTAGAAGGAGCGGGGCAGCTTATTGATTTTCAAATGGGTTTCACGATGGGAAATATGATTGATCCGGTTTATGGAATGCAAAGTCCGATGATGGGTAACTTTCAACTTGTGCTCGCAACCATGCTTTTATTAGCCACAAATTCTCATCACTACCTTATTGCAGCGATGGTGAAAAGTTATTCATATATCCCGGTGAATCCGACAGCTCTGCCACAAGGACTCGATTTTTTCGTTAACTTGGTTACTGCAGTATTTTCCTTATCGATACAGCTCTCACTCCCGGTTGTTGGAGCCCTATTGATTGCGGATATTGGGGTCGGGCTCTTATCCCGAGCAGTACCGCAATTGAATATTTTTACAGTTGTCTTTCCCGTCAAAATTATTTTGGGATTTGTCATCTTGTTCCTCGCAGTTCCCTTCTTTGGAGTATCTGTCAGTCATTTATTTAATACGAGCATGACCTGGGTCTTGCAGCTCTATAAGGGGTGGCAGCAATGAGTGAAAAGACCTTACAAGCCACACCAAAACGACGACAGGATGCGCGTAAAAAAGGTCAAGTCCTTAAGAGCCAGGAAATGGTGTCTGCCTTTATGCTCCTGGGATACATTGCTCTGCTAAAGTACTGGCTGCCGACGATGTTAACAAAAATGGGGGGACTCTTTTCCTACGTCTATAGCCTTCCCAATGACTGGAGTTTGCAATCCGTACCGACGCTGATGATCAACGTGATTTGGGTGGGGATCCAAATCGTCGGCCCCGTTTTCATTGTCGGTACCCTGATTGCTATAGCCAGTAATTATCTGCAGGTGAGATCCCTATTTACCTTTGAAACGATTAAACCCCAATTTTCTCGAATTAGTCTGGTCAATGGAGCTAAAAGAATGTTTGGGGTAAAGGCCTGGGTTGAACTCGCTAAATCCCTGCTCAAAGTGATCCTTATTGGCTATTTCTTGTATGCTTCGATACGGGATAATCTTCAGGTTTATCCAGCCTTGCAACAGCTTAGTGTCGCTCAAGCTGCGATGTTCATCGGGCAAGCCCTCTTGAGCCTTGCTTGGAAAATCTCTATATCCTTCGTTTTTATTGCTGTCATAGACTTTCTCTACCAATGGTGGGATTATGAGAAAAATTTACGCATGTCTCACGAAGAAATGAAACAAGAGTACAAACAAACCGAAGGAAATCCTCAACTTAAATCAGAAATCAAACGGAAACAACGGGCTATGTCTATGAGCCGCATGATGCAAGACCTAAAAAAGGCAGACGTCGTTGTCACAAACCCAACCCACTTCGCCGTAGCCCTCTGTTATAACGCCAAAGAAAATCCCGCTCCCTTCATTGTCGCCAAAGGAGCCGACGAAGTCGCCTTCCGAATCCGCGAACACGCCAAAGAATACGGCATCATCATCTTAGAAAACAAGCCGCTGGCCCGCGCTCTCTACGCCCAAGTCGAAATCGGGCAAGCCGTACCAGCAGATCTCTATAAAGCCGTCGCCGAAGTCCTAGCCTTCGTTTACCGCCTGAAGAAAAAACGCCCAATCGCCTAAACATCAGCCCAGCGAAAACATTCATCAAGCAATCACACACCCGACGCTAATCGAACTTTCATCTCTGCTTAGCGACGATATTCTCCAAAGGAGAATAAGTGGACATGCAAGAAAGCAAAGCCGAGCCGAGCATACTGCGAAGACAGGCGAAACGATTTGCGTAGCGAAGAATTAAAGCAGAGGGGCGTAGTGAACGCAGGCAGCGCAGCGTGAAGCCGAGCCGTGGACTTGTCCATGGATGGACTGATGCCGCGGGCGCATGGACGCGCAGGAGCGGCGTACCTCTTTTATTACCCTGAGGTTTGGCGAGGTAGCGGAGTCGCCAAGTGAATAGCCCCGGCGCCGTGATGAGCGAGCAAAGCGTCTCGCCGACACCCCAGAACTTAGACCCCAGAGACTTACTTAATAAAGCACTTATACTTTGCAGAAAGGAGGAGCAATGACGTGGCAACAACCAACATGAATAAACGCTTGCTAGCCAACACCGACGTCCTAGCAGCTATCGGAATCGTATCCATTGTCGTCATGATGATCATCCCGCTTCCTTCCTTTCTCCTCGACATCTTACTCACTATAAGTATTACCGGCTCCGTCCTGATCCTGATGCTCTCCTTGTTCACGGTTGACCCCTTAGACTTCTCAGTCCTTCCCTCGTTATTGCTGATCATGACCCTCTTCAGGCTCTCTTTGAACGTCTCTACAACCCGATTGGTTCTCTTAAATGGGTTTGCCGGGAACGTCATTCAGCAATTTGGACAGTTCGTCGTCGGTGGGAGTCCTGTCGTTGGCCTAGTCGTCTTCATCATCCTTGTTGTCGTTAATTTTATTGTTATCACCAAAGGCGCAGAGCGGGTATCTGAAGTTGGCGCTCGTTTTACCTTGGATGCGATGCCAGGGAAACAAATGAGCATTGATGCTGATTTGAATTCAGGACTTATCAATGATCAGCAAGCCAGGGATCGCAGGAAAAAGATTCAACAGGAAGCTGACTTTTACGGATCGATGGATGGTGCTAGTAAATTCGTCAAAGGGGACGCCATCGCCGCTATCATTATTCTTTTTATCAATATTATCGGAGGATTTATCACTGGAATTATGATGCGGGGCGAATCGGTTACCCAAGCTCTACAAACCTATACCTTGCTGACGATCGGGGATGGGCTGGTCTCACAGATCCCTGCTCTTTTAATTTCGACCTCTACGGGTTTGATTGTGACTCGCGCCACCTCGGATTCAAACCTTGGACAAGACTTAGCGAAGCAACTTTTCAGAACGCCGAAGGCGCTTTTTATTACGGCAGGAGTACTTGTCTTTCTGGCCTTTGCGGGACTACCTAAACTTCCTTTTTTTGCGGTTGCGCTTGTTTTGATTGGCGCCGGTGTGTACTTACAAAAGAATTCCCAGCAAAATGTTGTTGACGAAAGCGCGGCAGCCCGAGAAACGGCGATTGAAGAAAGTAAAAAGCCGGAAAATGTGCTTAATCTCCTGCAGGTGGATAATATGGAGCTTGAGCTTGGTTATGCCTTGATCGCCTTAGTGGATGTCCAGCAGGGGGGAGATCTTCTCGATCGGATAGTGCTGATCCGCCGCCAGGTCGCGACTGAGATGGGGTTCATCGTACCTGTCATTAGGGTACGCGATAATATGAATCTGCAGCCAAACCAATATCTGATTAAGATTCGAGGGGCAGAGGTAGCAAGCGGGGAGCTACTAGCTGATCACTATCTCGCCATGAGCAGTGGGATCGAGGATGAGAGTATTCCAGGGATCCCGACGAAGGAGCCCTCCTTTGGGCTTGACGCGAAATGGATCAGCGCTGTTTATCGCGAGCAGGCAGAACTTTCAGGGTATACAGTGGTTGATGCGCCAACCGTTTTGGCTACCCATTTAACAGAAGTCATCAAAGGCAATGCTTGGGAGATCTTGAGCCGACAGGACGTTAAAACACTGCTGGATCATGCGAAGGAACAAGCCCCGGCTGCAGTTGATGACGCGTTGGAGAATCTCAACCTGGGGCAGATTCAGAAAATTCTCAGTAACCTCTTACGGGAAAGAGTGCCCATCCGGGATATGGTGACCATTCTCGAAACCCTGGCAGATTACGCAGCGGGAACGAAGGATAGCGATCGTTTAACCGAGTATGTTCGGCAAGGTTTATCACGGCAAATTCTGCAGCAATTGCTGGGCCCGGATAAAAATCTTCCGGTGCTAACGCTGGAGCCAAAACTCGAGCAACAAATTTTGGATAGTGTCCAACCTTCAGACTTTGGAAGTTATCTCACCCTGGATCCACATGTCCTCCAGGAACTTATGCAATCTCTGAGCAAGGAAATCGAGAAGATGATGCTCAAAGGATATAATCCTGTGCTTGTTTGTGCTCCGGTAGTGCGGATCAATCTGAAGCGCGTGACGGAGAGACAACTTCCACAACTGATTATTTTATCGTATAACGAACTCGTTCATGGAGTTCAAGTACAAGCAGTAGGGATGGTGGTGGCTGGAAATGCGAGTTAAACGTTTTATTGGGGATAATGTTGCCGAAACCATGGGCAAAGTGAAACGAGATTTAGGCTCGGACGCGGTGATCCTGCAGACTCGGCAGTTCCGCGAAGGCGGAGTATTTGGCTTATTTGGTAAGACAAAGGTGGAAATCACGGCAGCCATTGAAGAGCAGCCAGTAAGTAAGAAGCCAGTACGTCCAGTAAATCCTGAAAGGTTAGACCAGACACGTGTCACAAATGAGGCGGTTTATCGCCCGAAAGCTCCTAATCCAGAGCCCTTTCAGAATTCCTTAGCAGGGGAATATGCTCAAACCTCGAAAACCGTGTCTTTGGAGCAAGAATTACAGTCAATGCGTAAACTTCTCACTAGAATGAACCAGCAAATGGAGGGGTTTGGCGGGGAACAGGTGATTTGGCCGGTACCCTTGCAAAAATGGGCGGATTTACTCCAAGAGCGGGGGGTTCAGCCTAAACTTGTGAAACGACTGATGCGTTATTTGCAGCAGAACTTAAGAGAAGAGGATTGGTCAGTCGATTCTCGGGTCAGAGTGAAATTAAAAGAGGAAATTCAACAGATCTGCCATAACACGGCCACGATTCAACCTGGGGTTAAAAAGCCGCGGGTCATTGCTTTAGTTGGGCCAACGGGAGTGGGTAAAACCACGACGATCGGTAAATTGGCAGCAGGCTTCAGCATTGTTGATAAACGGAGTGTGGCGTTGATTACGGCTGATACCTACCGGGTTGCTGCGGTTGAGCAGTTAAAAACCTTTGGTGAAATTATAGGGGTTCCGGTGGATGTTGTGATGACACCTTCCGGTTTAAAAGATGCGATCACGACTCATGAGGATAAGGAACTTATTTTTGTTGATACGGCGGGTCGCAGTCCACATCATGAATTACATATGTCAGAACTCAAGTCCTTCCTCGATAAAGCGCAGCCGGATTTAACGATTCTGGTGCTGAGTGCGACGATGCATTCCGCCGACCAACTTAAAGTTCTACGCCGCTTTGAACCCTTATGCACTCACCTTCTCTTCACGAAAATGGATGAGACAGTGAATGGAGGTTCGATCCTCAACCTCTTAGAGCAGACCAATTTACCCGTTGCCTATATAACGAATGGTCAAAACGTACCAGACGATATCGAGGCCGCAACTCCGGACCGTCTTACCCGCTATATTCTTGGGGAGGAAAATAGACATGCATGATCAAGCAACAATCTTAAGAGAAATGGCCTCCCATCCGGATGAAGCACCCAGAAAATCATTTCGCGTTATTTCCGTGACGAGTGGTAAAGGGGGAGTCGGGAAGACGAATTTTACAGTGAATCTTGCCTTGGCTTTGATCGATTTTGGTTATCGTGTCATCATTCTTGATGGTGATCTGGGCTTGGCAAATGTTGATATCGCTTGTGGTCTCACGCCTCGCTTTACGCTCGAACATCTGCTCAGTGGCGAGAAAACGATCGAAGAAATATTAATCACTGGTCCCAAAGGACTGGGAATCTTACCCGGTGGCTCAGGAGTACAGGATTTAGCAAATATTGAACGGATTCATCTTGAAAATGTAATTCGTAATTTAGGACGCTTGGAAGGACTGGCAGATATCCTACTCATCGATACAGGTGCAGGTCTAGGACATACGGTAACGAATTTTCTTAAAGCGTCAGATGATATCATCCTACTCACTACACCAGAGCCAACCTCGCTTACGGATGCGTATGGAATGCTCAAAGCGCTGCGCTCAGATGAGCAGAAGAAAATACAGGTGCATGTAGTGGTCAACCGGGTGAGTCATGAAGCTGATGCCAGAGCAACCTTTGAACGCTTAGAAAATGCTGTCCGCAGATTTTTACAGGGGTCGGTCAGCTTACTGGGGTGGGTATACGAAGATCCCTTGGTGGGCAAAGCTGTTATGAGGCAAGAGCCCTTGGCGATAGCCTATCCTACGAGTGCTGCTTATCATTGTATTCAATGGATTGCCGGATCCGTTTCCGGACTTTATCTCGCACCCCCTCACAAGGAGAGTGGCATACGAGGATTTTTGACGCGACTCTTGCGTCATTAATATAGACCTATCAATTTCCTGAATAGGAGGTGGTGGTATGGATTACCGCAAAATACTTGTACCTGGTCTGGCTGTTGATCTTGTGATTGCCGATGGAGATTTAGCTGGACAATATAAAACCCATCTCGATGAAGTAGGAGAAAAGATTCTTTCGGTTTTTGCGCCAATGATGCAAGGCCAGGTTGTTCCTTTTCGGGAAGGAACCCGAGCAAAAGTCATTTTTTGGGATGATGTGGCGGCGTATGCAATTGAGACGGTTATTATCCAGAGAATCGCAGTTCCTGTTCCTATTTTTGTCTTGGAACTACCGGAGGATATTTATCGCGTTCAACGTCGGAACTTTGTACGGGTTCCTGCCGTTTATCCCTTGACCTTCCGATCTGTTGACAGACAAGGGTTAAGTGATACTAAAAAAGGAACGATGCTCGATTTAAGCGGAGGCGGAATGCGTTTTCAGACGAGCGAATCGGTGGAGCTGGGGGCTATCCTTTTAGCCTATCTGGACCTGCCCTCTGGACCGATTCAAACGTCAGCTCGAGTTTGTCGAGCGGATAAAATCCCAGATAGTAAAAACTACAGTATTTCTGTTGATTTTTATCAGATTCCAGAACGTGATCGAGATCGCATCATCCGCAGTGTTTTTGATCTCCAAAGGGTCATGCGCAAGAAAGGACTGGTCTAGTTATGGAAATCTCACAAATTCAATTGGATGCCTTGCGTGAAATCGGCAATATAGGCTCTGGGCATGCAGCGACGGCGTTATCCGCTCTTCTCCAACGGCGAATCGATATGTCGGTTCCAGAGGTCTGGGCTGTGCCATTTGAAAATGTCGAATCTGTAATCGGACAACTGGACACGCCGCAAGCCGTTGTCTACGTTAAAGTTGAGGGAGATGCCCATGGTAAAGCTGTCTTTTTCTTCCCGTTAGAGAGCGCCGAGATTTTAGTCCAGGCCTTATTTGGCACGGACCAACAGATGGATCTTTTTGCTGATGAAATGGTTCAATCCGCACTCAAAGAAGTGGGCAATATCATGGTCAGCTCTTTTTTAATGGCGCTGACCAGTTTCTCCGGAATTCCTTTACAGCCCTCAGTCCCGGCACTTGCTGTTGATATGGCAGGAGCAATTCTTGATGCCATTCTGCTCGAAGATGGTTCACTCGATGACAGCGTTTTATTTATTGATACTCAACTTTCGGGAATACCCCAAATTGAGGGGCAATTTATTTTTCTTCCGAACGAAGGTTCGTTAAAGAAACTGTTGGGGGCTTTGGGAGTATGAGTAATGTAATCACGGTGGGGATGGCGGACTACAAGACCTCGAAAACTCCGGATATTTTGATGACAGCTGGCCTAGGTTCATGTATCGGGATCTGCATTCATGATCCCGTGGAGAAGGTAGGCGGGATGGCTCATATCATGCTACCCTCGTCCAATGGAAATCCAGGAGCAAATCAGGCGAAATATGCTGATACGGCGATTGAGCTTTTAATCCAAGACATCCTTCGCTTGGGCGCCCATAAAATACGTCTGCGGGCCAAAATCGCTGGCGGGGCGCAAATGTTCTCCTTTCCGGGAAAGACGAATGTTCTTAAGATCGGTGACCGGAATGCGGAAGCAGTGGAAGCGGAACTGAAACGCTTTGGCATACCTCTGCTCGTCACTGATGTCGGCGGCAGCTTCGGGCGGACGATTCATTTTGACGTCGGTACCGGAGATTTAAAGGTTCGGACGATTAACCATGGCGAAAAGGTGATTTGATTTGGACAAAGAAACCTTCAATAAATGGGCGTGGAGATTAGCGCTCGGGACAGCAATCATCGTGGGAATCCTCAGCTGGCAGACGGATGTTGGCTTTTTATGGAGTATTATCCGGATGATCTTATCTTTTCTTTTGATGTATGGACTGAGTTACGGAAGTTTGTACGGGTTTGAAAAAGCGGCTCCTCTCTCCGAAGAAATTTCGGAAGATATCTCTGGAATCGATGAAGCCAACGGAGACCGTGGAGTTTATTTAGACGTTGCCGTGGGTCAAGAAGAGTTTGAGCCGGATGCGCGTTCCCCTGAGGATGGTGGGACTTCCTTCAAGGGAAGTGGGTCGCCAATTGCAGGTCAAGTGGCTGCTAATTTATCCGAAGGAATACTGGATACGAAAAAACAAGCGGAAATGGTTCAACGTATGGGCTGGAGTGAGTAAGAGAAGTAAAGGAGGTCGATTCGCGTGCTACCTAATCCTTACGAGGGTGCCAATAACCGTGGTCCTTGGAATGTTGAGCAGATTGAAAAATATTTGCCTCTGGTAAAACGCCTTGCGGGTCGACTTATGATTTCACTTCCCCAATTTGTTGATGAAGATGATTTGATCGGATATGGCGTTTTTGGTTTGCTCGATGCTCTGGAACGTTTTGATCTGGCGCGCGGGGTCAAGTTTGAAACGTATGCAACTTTAAGGGTTCGGGGGGCGATAATCGATGGTTTGCGGACAATGGATTGGGTGCCTCATTCTGCTCGCCAAAAAGTAAAACATATTCAGGAAGCCTTTGCTCAAGTCGAAGCAACACAAGGGCGACCTGCTGAGATTGAAGAGGTCGCTGTTTACTTACAGATCGATGTACGCGAACTCGAAGGGGCTATCCAGCAAGGGCAGATCCTCAACCTAACCTCTCTCGATGAGCTATCTACAGGAGAAGAGGGAGAAAGTCTGTCGCCTTTAAATATTTTAAAGGATCCTCTGGCCCAGGAAGCTTATCAGGAAGTTGAAATTGAGGAACAGCATAAAATATTGGCTGATGCAGTAGAAAAGCTTCCCGAGAAGGAAAAGCTGGTCGTGGCTCTGTACTATCAGGAAGATATGACCCTTAAGGAAATTGCCGCTGTTATGAAGCTCACCGAATCGCGAATTTCTCAGCTTCATTCCCAAGCCATTCTACGCTTAAGAGGACGTTTAAGTCGGCAGAAGAAGAATTTATTTTAGAGTATTGTGATTTAAAATTGTTTTAGTGTTTTGTTGATTTGTTGTTTCGGAGTTTTCGGTTTGTATGAATCCATTGAGATTGATTGCAGTAACCTTAAGTTTTCGACAGGTTTTTACGATAGAGTTAATAGAGTCTATTTTTGGAGGTGGTGCCATGTCAGAAATCAATGTCCTTGTTAGTGGAAATGCTACTCCCCAAGTCAAAGATGGGGTCGTTTCAACTGAGAAAAATTCAGGTCCAGACAGTGCGGCAATGGAATTCGCGGCAATTCTTGGTGGCTGGATGGCTCAAGCATTAGGACAAGGACAAGACTCTGGGCTCCAGAGCAGTGATCCGGCAGGCAAGGAGGCCAATTCCGGACAAACAGGGTTTCAGGGGTTAGAGGGCATGTTGGGCTCATTACGGATGATAGCCGGGCTCAATTTGGGATCTGCCAGCGGACAAAATCAGCAAGGTAGTGATGCTTTGATGAAGGCGATTAGTCCAGAGATCATGACTCTTCTTTCCCAAGGAAACCTACAAGGGGATGTCACTGGTCCAGGGATGGGATCAGGGCAACTTCAAGGGGGAAAATCCCCACTAACGGAGTTGGATCAATATAGAGTATTAATTACCCAGCTATTACAGGACATGTCCGGAGAAATCAGTAAGGTGTCCTATAAACCCACTGATATTCAAGGACTTCTTACCCAATTAAGTCAAGAACTGAATTTAAACACATCAAGTATAAATGCTGATCAATCAAATTTCATTGGAGCGAAACTTAACGTTCAGTCCATTTTAGGTCAACTAGTAGAAAGTTCATTAACTCAAAACACAGCTTTGGCTCAAACCCAGCCTAGCTTCACTCAAACGGTATCAAATTCATTGGCTGTTTCCAAGGATCAAGTACCGAGTGAGACTCAAATTATGAACTCGAATGATATCCAGAAAGGTATTCAAAGCAAGGCGAGCGAGCAAGTTACAAATGTAGCCCAAGTTGTGAATTTGAGTGCTCAAAGTAAAGAAGCAGTGCAGTCCAATCCGAATATTGAAAAGGCTGTAGTTCAAAATCTCAACCCGACCCAGAACATTCCATTAGCTCAAACTCAGAATACCCCTCAACCGGGAGGGTTACCCACAGGAAACCATCTTCTTCACATGAATATCCAGACGGAAACAGGTCAGAGTGGTACTGGAAACGAGAAAAAGGATCTTTCGGGTAACGGTAATATCACGAATTCCAAGGCTAGCAAAACGGAAGGCACTAATTCTACTCTGGGAAATTTCAATCTTGCAAATTTAACTTTAATTTCAACAGCAGATGTGGGAAACAAAACGAGAGTTTCCTCGAATTTGCCAATATGGCAGCAGGTTGCTCAAGAGCTTCAAGCCAACGTGCTTCACCAACTTCCTACAATTCGTGAGTTAAATATTCAACTGCACCCAGCAGAACTTGGTCAAATTAGTATTAACCTTACATGGGATAATGGACAGGTCAATATGCAGATGAAGGCCTCAGAGGCTGCGACTGGACAAATCTTGCAGAATAATTTTGCCGAACTGCGTGAGAGCCTTTCACAATCTGGCGTACAATGTGGCATGATGCAAATGGGACTTTCAGATTCGAATCAGAATTTTAACCAGGGTCGAAACCAAACCTTTAGCTCACAAAGCAAGAATCAAAACAACCAAGAGTCAAATACCTCTCTTAAACTTGATGATGTGAGATTAGATGTATTGCCGACTTATGGCTTAGATCAAGGACTAACTCAAAATAACCGGATCAACGTAACAGCATAGGAGGTAACATGAGTACGATCAGTGCAACGAATCCTACGACCCCAAGAACGCAAAGTTCAAGCCAGTCGATAACTTCCGCAGTCAATCAAACGTTGGGAAAAGATGATTTTCTAAAACTGCTGACAACAGAAATGAGAAATCAAGACCCATTACAACCGATGGATAACAAGGATACGATCGCCCAATTGGCTCAGTTTAGTTCTCTGGAACAAATGAATAATCTGGCCACGTCAGTGGGTGATCTGAAGACTAGTTTGACCAGCTTTATGCAGCAGTCCCTTCTTACTCAAGGATCAGCTCTAATTGGTAAGCAGGTCTCTGGTAGGGACACTGACGGAGTAACCGTCATTTCTGGGATTGTGGACTCAGTCCAATGGCTCAATGGTAATCCCCAACTTAGTCTGTTACAAACGGATGGTTCTTTGAAGACATTAGAAATGAATCAAATAACAGATGTATCGAAATAAAAAATAAAGGGAGGGTAACCCGTTATGATGCGTTCACTTTATTCGGCCATATCTGGGCTGAAAAATCACCAAACGAAAATGGATGTTATCGGCAATAACATTGCCAATGTAAATACAACTGGTTTTAAAAAGAGCAGGGTCACGTTTTCTACGATGCTGAGTCAGACTATGAAGGGGGCATCTACACCAACAGCAGGAACAGCTGGAGGTACCAATCCTATGCAAGTTGGCTTAGGCTCTTCACTTGCTTCCATTGACCAAATCATGACTGACGGATCTCAGCAGACAACTGGAAATCCATCAGACCTGAAGATCGCTGGGCCTGGTTTTTTTACGTTGAAAACGACTGCGGGAGAGACAGTTTATTCCCGCTCGGGTGCCTTTAATAAAGATGCTCTTGGGCAGCTGGTTGATCCGGCATCTGGAGCACTGGTATTAGATTCAGCAGGTAATACTATTACAATTGACCCGGCAACTTATGGCAGCTATGATATCGCTCCTACAGGTGTTGTCACAGGTTATAAGCTAACGGACGGAACACCCGTAACAATTGGAGCGGGAATTCAGATTGCAACGTTTCCAAATCCTGCTGGACTGACAAGTATAGGCGGTAGTTTTTACAAAGTTTCCAATAACTCCGGGGCTGCTACTTCCTATGGGGGTGGTACTCCCTATCCTTCCGGAACATCATTAGTTACCGGAGCTCTCGAAATGTCTAACGTTGACCTTTCTCAGGAATTTACGGATATGATTACGGCTCAACGTGGTTTCCAAGCGAATTCTCGTGTGATCACAGTATCGGATACGATGCTTCAGGAGCTTATTGATCTTAAACGGAATTAATTAACAGCGCAATCGGAGGCAATTTTATGCGTTTACTGAGTACGGGTGCTGCTGGAATCCGAGCCCAACAGGTCGCTCTGGATGTGGTCGGCGATAATATGGCGAATGCCAATACTACTGGTTTTAAAGCAAGTCAACCGGATTTTGCGGAAGCACTGGCAACTGAACTGCGACCTGCAAATGTGACACTGAATGGCGCACCTGTAGGAGCAACCCTTAATGTCGGAGCAGGAGTGTTTTACAACGCTATTGGTACAGATTTTAAACAGGGAGCGATGATGACAACCGATCGTTCGGCGGACGTTGCTATTAATGGATCAGGTTTCTTTGAAGTAACAACGGCCAATGGTGGAAAAGCATATACTCGGGATGGAAATTTTCAAGTGGATGCTGCTGGTAATTTGTGTGATACAAATGGGAATATTGTCACGTTGGTGGATGATCAGGGGAATGTGATGCCGAATGGAAATCTTTTGAATACCCAAGAGCTTGAAATTGGCAGTGATGGAGCGGTAACGGCCATGCTTGCCGCGCAGAGAATGTCCTATGGACAGATCCCGCTTGTGGTTTTCCCCAATCAGGAAGGGCTTCAAAAGATGGGCTCGAATTTGTATGGAATATCCGCAAGCTCTGGTGCAGCCCAGTTCGCGAAAGCGGGAACAACGGGGGCGGGAAGTCTGCAGAGTAAAGCTTTAGAAGCTTCAAATGTTGATTTGGCTGCTAATATGACGGATTTGATCCAAGTCCAAAGGGCCTATCAGATGAATTCTCGGATGGTCTCCGATGGCGATCAGATGTGGGGCATTGCGAACTCCCTAAGGAGGTAATGAATATGTCAGGTTGGTTAGATAATCCGATGCTTTCGGTATTGGAAACAGGGCTAGATGCATCAAGCATGAGACAGAAAGTACTGTCCAATAATGTTGCGAATGTGGATACGCCTAACTTCAAACGCTCTGATGTAAATTTTCAGCAAGTTCTGGGAGAGGCCCTGGGTGAACCGGGGACGGACCTTCCCCTGAAAGTAACAACTCCTCAACATATTCAAGGCGTTACGGGGAGTAATCAATCCGGTGTAGTGACTGATGGAAGTACGACTTTGCGAAATGATGGCAACAATGTCGATATTGACCGAGAGATGGCCAATGTCGCAGAAAATGGTTTGTATTACAATTCAGTGACTCAGGCCGTGACTTCTCAACTGGGTCTTTTGCGCATGGTGATTCAGGGAAAATAGCAGAAGTTAAAAGTTCTGGATAGGGAAGGCGTGAGATCATGATTCGAGGACTTTACACCGGGGCAGCTGGCATGTTAGCATCGCAAACGCAAAGTGATATCATCGCGGATAATGTTGCTAATGTCAGAACCCCGGGTTACAAGGAAGAAGACGGAATAGTTAAGGCTTTTCCCGATATGTTAATTGAGCGAACAGCCCTTACCAACGGAAGGGCGGAAAATACCCTGATTGGGAGTATGGGTACAGGTGTCGTTGTGGATCGTGTTGCCCGCATGAATGTTCAGGGTGCGCTCCAAACGACGGATTTACCGACAGATTTGGCAGTCACTTCACCAGGCTTTTTTGCGGTTCAGACTCCTGACGGGGAACGTTATTCTCGAAATGGACATTTTCAGATCAGCGCTAACGGGACCTTGCAAACCGCAGATGGCCTTTCGGTTCTCGGTGAGAATGGCCCGATTGGGACATTGAGCAAGACGTTTACAGTCAGCGCAGATGGAACGGTATCTGATCAAGGACGAGTTATTGATCGCTTAAAGCTAGTGCAAATTCCCCAAGAAACGCTGGTCCGAGAAGGACAGTCCTTGTATTCTTCAGCCCAACCTGGACAAATCCAAAATGTGGGACTGGGTACAATACAGATCCGTCAGGGTGCGGTTGAAGGCTCAAATGTTGATATTCCCGGACAAATGACCAAGATGATTACGGTGATGAGAGCGTATGAAGCGAATCAAAAGGTCATTCAGACTCTGGATACGACTCTTGATAAAGCTGTAAATGAAGTGGGAAAAGTCTGAGATTAGAGTCATCATAGTGATATTCATGTGATTGGATGATAGGAAGTGAATTCGATGGGAAAACAAATGGTCATTTTTGCGCTTGGACAAGAAGAATATGCAATGCCAATCGAAGTTGTGCGTGAAATTACGCGTCTCGATAATATCCGTCCGATCCCCCAGGCCCCCGCTTATGTCAAGGGCCTGATCAATATTCGGGGAACAGCTATTCCCCTCATTAACCTGCGTTCCCGGTTTGGAATCGCGCAAGACGACATTGTAGCATCTACCGAGGGAGATGCGAGTGTCGAACATAAATTAGCCCTGATTACCGAAGTTGATGGAGAAGCTGTTGGATTTGCTGTGGACGAGGTCAGGGAAATAAGAGTTCTTGATGAGATTTTGCCACCCCCTCAACTGGTGACAGCTCCTTTTATTGGGGGGATTGTGAATCTACCCGAGCGCATTATTATGTGCCTCATCCCTGAAAGGATTCTCGAAAGAGAAGAAATTCAGGGACTTCGTCAATTGGTCTAAAAGGAAAGGAGGAGTTACGATTGAATGTAGCGGAAATGCTTCTTTTCTACCAACTTCAAAACATGAATCAAGCCTGGACGAACAGCTCAGAAACTAACCCAACATCAACTACCGATTCATCGCAAACTCTTCTTTTTAAAGCTCTGTTAGAATCAGCCCTCAGCGCAGGGCCGGGGACAGCGTCAGCGGGAAGTCAAGGATATCAAGACTTAGGCTTACAAAGCTATTCTGGGTTTAACCCGCTCCATCAAACTTCGCCAACGCTAAGAACAGGAAACTCAGACATCGAAAGCCTGATCGCCCAAGTTGGGCAGAAATACGGCGTGGACTCAAACCTGATTCGGCAAGTCGTACTCGCAGAGTCCGGTTTTGATTCAGGAGCGGTTTCGCAGGCTGGGGCAATGGGGCTGATGCAGCTGATGCCAGGAACGGCGCAAACTTATGGTGTTACAAATCCTCTGGATCCGGTCCAGAATCTCGACGGTGGAACGCATTTTCTCCGAGATTTGCTCGACCGTTTTCATGGAAATGTGCCACTGGCATTGGCCGCCTATAATGCTGGGCCTGGGACGGTCGATAAATATCAAGGAATTCCTCCTTATCAGGAAACGCAAAACTATGTACGAAAGATTATGAACGGTGTTGGAAAATTCGATGCTCAAGCTTGAGACTGTTATTCTTAGGAATAGCGGCCTTTTTGTTATACTAACAGAAAGAATAAGTCTGGGGGCAGATAGTATAAGTGCAACCAGCGGCTTTCGCTTTCCTACGATGCAAGTAGTTAAGTCCGGCCGGATAAGGCGACTAAGGCCATCGCTTTGGCGCTGGCCAAGTCTTCTTTATCCTACGATGCAAGTGGTTACGTCCGGCAGGATAAGGCGACTAAGGCCACCGCTTTGGCGCTGACCAAGTCTTCTATATCGCAAAGCTCGGCGAAAGCCGGGTTTTCTTTATACTAACAGAAAGTATAAGTTTAGGGCAGATAGCATAAGTGCAACCAACGGCTTTCGTTCTCGCTATGCTCGGCGAAAGCCGGGTTTTCTTTA
>NZ_DATLJA010000059.1:0-29174 GCF_035539115.1 Desulfitobacterium sp.
ACCTCACCACCTTGTGTTAATATCGCCATTTTCGATGGATGATCCAGATAATATTATCCATAAGATGGTAAAATGAATTTATAACAGTCTACAGAGGAAAAATAGGTTACAATTTCAAAGACTTTTTGCACTGAAATCATAGTATGCATTTTGTTAAGTTGGAAAACTACTCTTCCTTCATTTTTAGGCATTTTAGAGCTTGGCTGGTGTTTTGCTGGTGCATCCATTTTTAACTCTTTTATATCGAAGTGTACGTTCTTTATTTCAATAAAAAATATTATTTTAACATTATATTCATTTAAACATAGAGACAAGCCTTATAATATAAGACTTGTCTCTAAAGTAGTATAGATAACATATCGGGTCTCTGGCTAGATATTAAATACGTTTAAATCCCAAGCAACTTATCTCCTTTGAGTTCATCGGCACTCCAAGCAATAATGGCAAAGTTTCCACCTGAATGTTCATCTACCTTGTTAATCCATTCGATCTCATGACTAGCCTTTGCCGACAGAAGTTGATTCGTTGTTCCTGTGTGATAGAGTGATGAGTTAATGACCCACCATTTAGTCGCAATGCCTGCACGTTTCAAATCTTCTTCGAGCCGCAACGCTTCATAGACAGGTGTGGCTTCGGCAAGCGTAACAATGATGACCTCGGTTTCATCCGCATTACGGAGGCGCGGTAGAAGATTTTTCACAGATTCAGGAATGTCACCCTGTGAACGTTTGATCTCCTTATGATAGCTCTGGGTAGAATCCAGCAACAGAAGCGTGTGCCCGGTCGGCGCGGTGTCAATGACAACCACTTGATCTTCCGCTTTTTCCACGATTTGGGCAAAAGCTCTGAACACAGCAATTTCCTGCGTACAAGGAGAGCGCAAATCTTCCTCGATATAGGCTATATCCTCCTCAGCCATCGTTTCTCTGGCCTTGGCCAGCACTTCCTCTTGATATTTTTTTAGTTCAGCGTGCTCGTCGATATGGCTCATGGTAATACCACTGGTTTCATTGATCACGAATTTGAGATGTGCCGCAGGATCGGTGGTCGTAAGGTGTACCTTTTTACCTTTTGCGGATAACCCCATGGCTATTGCTGCTGCAATGGTCGTCTTACCGACGCCGCCTTTGCCCATCGTGAGAATAACCTTTTTATTGGAGTTGTAAAGGTTATCAATCACATCTTTAAGCTGGAGGATGGTTTGAGCCTGAAGCTTTTCTTCACGGCCACTATAATTATCCTGGGTCAGCAATGCCCTCACATTATCCATTCCTGTAATGTTATAAGCTCTGAGCGGCACAGTGTAAGTAACAAAGTTCTGTAAACCCTGTGGCATCTCTGTGAGTGCCCTCTGCTGCTTGTGATACAGACTCTCAGAAATATGATCATCATACGAGCTTAGCACACCGTTAATAATCATCATCTGATTGTTGACGCCAATATCCGCAAGCTCTTCAGATGCTCTTGCTGCCTCTTTAAGAGGTGTCTCTTCGGGACGAGAAACAAGAATGAGTGTTGTTAATTTACCGTCAGCTAAGGTTTCAACTGCCTTTTTATAAATCTCTTTTTTGCTCTCCAATCCAGATAGCTGTCCCAAGCAGGATGCGCCGTGGGTGCTTTCACTAATAAAATTGCTCCATGCGGAAGGAAGTTGCAGCATTCTGAGGGTATGTCCTGTTGGTGCCGTGTCAAAAATAATATAATCGTATTCTTTTTGCATCTTTTCATCCGTTATAAAGTTTGAAAACTCATTAAAAGCAGCTATTTCAACCGTACAGGAACCGGACAACTGTTCCTCCATATTATTGAGCACAGCGTCAGGTAATTTGCCTCGGTAAGGAGCGATCACACTTTCCCGGTAATCCGCTGCCGCTTGAACTGGATCAAGATTAGCAACCACAAGATTAGGCACTTCTTTAATGGGAACACCCTGATTCGTGAGCTCCATGTTAAAAACGTCTTGCAAGTTTGATGCTGGATCAGTGCTGATGAGAAGCACCTTTTTGCCGTTGTCTGCGAGATTGACTGCGGTAGCACAAGCCGTTGAGGTTTTACCTACGCCGCCTTTGCCTGTATAAAAGAGATATTTCGTAAGTTTTATTTTCAGTGGATTAAATATTTCCATCTTTAACAACAGCTCCCGTCCGAACAACCACATCCCCCTGAACTTTTCTGAATAACTTTAAAGGCGTTGGGTTGCTCACCCAAAAAGTGACTTGGAATATCGAGGAGCTTCGCGAATTCCTCATTACTAGGGTATCTACCTGTAATTATGATTTCGCCCTCTAAAACGATAGCCGGCAGTTGGTCAACCCCTTTGGTATTGAGAAAATCATTGACCACCTTATTGTTCACAAACTCCATGGGCGCATTGGTAAGATTAAAACGGTCAACCTCAACTCCATTTTTCTTGAGTGCATTGAGAACGGCTGAAATTCGAAGCAATTCAGTGTCAACACCGACCCCACATAGACCCGTAGAACAGCACATTGCTGGTTCAAAGATTTGCATTTTCTTCATTAAAATCGCTCCTTTAATTTATTTTTAGAGAAATAAGCTTATTTGCCTGAAATAGCATCGTTTCTTTATTCGATATTAGCGATTGTCTTGGGAACTCCGTTTTTGTTAAAATATTTTTTCTTAAAGAAAAGAGCGAGGTTGACCAGCGAAATCATAACCGGTACTTCAATGAGCGGACCTATAACTGCAGCAAAAGCTTGGTCTGAAGAAATCCCGAAAACTGCAACTGCAACCGCAATAGCAAGCTCGAAATTATTGCTGGCCGCTGTAAAAGAGAGCGTTACGGTCTGTTCATAATTTATGCCTTGCCTATAAGACATATAAAAGCTGATTAAGAACATAATCGCAAAATAGATTAAAAGAGGAATAGCAATTCGAACAACATGAAGCGGCAAAGCAACAATAAACTGCCCTTTTAAGATGAACATCACGATAATGGTATACAATAAGGCAATCAAGGCGAGTGGCGAGATTTTGGGAATAAATACGTTTTCATACCAGTCTTTGTCCTTAACCCTTAACAGAATAAACCGTGTTAGAAATCCAGCAGCGAAAGGAATGCCTAAGTAAATCAAAACGCTCTTGGCAACATCCCCAATCGAAACATTAACGACTTGCCCTCCCCAGGAGAGTCCCAACCATTGGGGTAAGACGGTGACAAAGATATAGATATATACCGAATAGAATATAATCTGAAATATTGAATTTAAAGCAACCAAGGCAGCGCAATATTCATTATCGCCTTCGGCCAGTGTATTCCAAACAATAACCATGGCAATACAGCGTGCAAGCCCAATAATGATTAGCCCGATCGCATAGTTAGGCATATCAGGCAAGAACAATACCGCAAGTGCGAACATCAATAGTGGACCCACAATCCAGTTTTGGATTAAGGATAGTGCGAGCACCTTCTTGTTCTTGGCCACCTTACCGATTTCTTCGTACTTTATTTTGGTCAACGGAGGATACATCATAATAATTAGACCGATGGCAATGGGCCAGGAAATCGTGCCAGTGCTCATACTTTCTAAGGTCTTCGCGACATTCGGAAAGAGGACCCCCCCTAAAATTCCAATCCCCATGGCTAGAAAGATCCATAAGGTTAGAAAGCGGTCAAGAAAAGATAGCTTGGCTGTGTTTTTAGCACTCATGATTGCAACCTCCGACATTATAATTATCTACTTTTCTTGTAATATCATTGAGCAAATTCTTCGCAGTTTCACATCCTGCCGTGCTTAAAGAATAGTGCATCCATTTTCCTTCACGGTGACTGTCTACAAGTCCTGATTCACAAAGTATCTTCATGTGGTGAGATAAGGTGGATTGCCCGATATTCAGATCCTCTAAAATCTCGCAAGCACACCTCTCAGCACTTTGTAACATTTCAATGATCATCAACCGATTCGGATCGCAAAGCGCTTTAAACACTTTCGCATTACTTTCATAATTATTTTTCATAGGACTATCATCACCTCAAATCTATCTTCATCGATATGTTCTATGGTTAATTATAGGTATTGTATCGAAGAATATCAATATGTTTTAAGGATCTTTTAAAAATAATTTTTGTGATCTTAGTCAAAATAATTTGGCAAGAATAAAAAGAGCATCCAAGCAATTTACTCAAATCACTTGGTAACCCTTATTTAATCTGCTTTTATTCAAATTTCTTAAACATCTTTTCAAAATATGAGTAAAGCCATTATAATCAAAAAAGCTAGAGCCTCAATCGTGATGAGAGCCTAGCTTAATTATGGGAGGTTCTTTAATTTCTTTCTTGCGAAGTAGTCGCCTTTGGGTAATTTCTCTATTAGCTTTGAGGTTTTTCAGCTGAGTGGCACGACAACCCTTTGGCATCGTTGAGCCTAGGGGTTCAAGCCCAACCGTTTGGAGAATTTCCTCCACGATTTGATTTTCGTCTTTCAAATCCTTCACTCCTTTCTAAAGAAAACCCGGCTTTCGCCGAGCTTTGCGATAAAGAAGACTTGGCCAGCGCCAAAGTGATGGCCTTAGTCGCCTTATCCTGCCGGACTTAACTTACTTGCATCGTAGGATAAAGAAGACTTGGCCAGCGCCAAAGCGATGGCCTTAGTCGCCTTATCCTGCCGGACTTAACTACTTGCATCGTAGGATAAAGAAGACTTGGCCAGCGCCAAAGTGATGGCCTTAGTCGCCTTATCCTGCCGGACTTAACTTACTTGCATCGTAGGAAAGCGAAAACCGCTGGTTGCACTTAGAGTTTATCTGCCCCCAAATTTATACTTTCTTACGAAAATGGACTACATTTTCATACCTCCCTGTGAATCGGCAGGTTCATGGAAGTTTCTGTTAGTAAAAAAAAATGAGGGGGAGCATTTCACTCCCCTTTATATAGTGGGAAGGCATGAACAATTCTTATTGTAAACTCTCTCTGTAAACTACTCAAATCCCCAACCCTGTTCACCCAAAGAATTTATTTGAGCCTCAAAAACTTCTCTGCTTTTTCTTTTTAGAAAACCCTGTTTAGGAATTTCATTAGAATCTACAATCAAATATTCCCATTTTTGCATTTTATCTTCTCCTCCTCAGCTCATCGTGACAAGAAAATATCATAAAACAATGGGATACACTTCCCCAAATCGCATTAATAATCTGTTCCTCTAACTTTATTATAAAAGGATAACATTAAGTTAAAATAAATGTTTTGTAAGACATATGTTACTTTTTTAGAGAATAAAGAAAACCCGACTTTCGCCGAGCTTCAGCGAGAATGAAAGCCGCTGGTTGCACTTATACTATCTGCCCCAAAATTTATACTTTCTGTTAGTATAAAGAAAACTTGGCTTGCGCCAAGCCTCTAGCGTAGGCGGAAGCCTTAGTTGCACTTATGCTATCTGCCCAAAACTTATACTTTCTGTTAGTATAAAGAAAACCCGGCTTTCGCCGAGCTTTGCGATAAAGAAAACTTGGCTAGCACCAAGCCCTAGCGAAGGTGGTAGCCCTAGTTGCCTTATCCTGCCGGACATAAATACATGCATCGTAGGATATAGAAGACTTGGTCAGCGCCAAAGCGGTGACCTTAGTCGCCTTATCCTGCCGAACTTAACCGCATTCATCGTAGGAAAGCGAAACCGCTGGTTGCACTTAGAGTTTATCTGCCCAAAACTTATACTTTCTGTTAGTATAAAATAAAGACCTTGAACCTCTTGCGGTTCAAAGTCTTTCATTCCTTTTTTAACTTAATTTAAATCTTCTCGTTTTCCGGCTACAATATAGAGCACTTCTTCCGAGATGTTCGTACAATAATCTCCCGCTCGTTCTAGAGCCCGAGCTGCAAACAAAAGGTAAGTAGATTGATGGATCTTCTTCGGATCTTCAATCATTAAAATCAGCAACTCACTAAAAATCTGGTTATAAAGATGATCTACGATGTCATCCTTCGCCGCCATAGCCAGCGCTTCCTCAGTATTTTCATTTTTACCTGCCATTAGGCCTTGGGTAATCATTTCGCGGACAAGTTCCACCATACGTGGTAAATCAATAAGCGGTTTAATTAACTTTTCGTTACCAATACGCAAAGAAAGTTTGGCGAGATCGACTGCTAAATCGCCTATGCGTTCAAGATTAATTGAAATTTTGAAATTACCTACAATCTTACGCAAATCCTTGGCAAAGGGTTGTTGTGTAGCAATGAGGAGCATACATTGCTCTTCAATCTCCGCTTGCAATTCATTAACTTGCAGATCACCAGTAATGACTTGGTTCGCCAACTCTAAATCTTGTTTATCTAGGGAAGTCATTGCGTCTTTAACCTGGCTCCTGGCCATATCCCCTAAACGAAATATTTTCTCATTCAAGTCATCTAAAGCTTGATCAAATAATTGTCGTGTTGGCACACTAGATTCCTCCCTTATCAACCGAAACGGCCGGAAATATAATCTTCGGTTCTCTGATCCGCCGGTCGCGTGAATAATACCCCTGTCTCATCTGTTTCAACAAGCTCTCCGCTTAAGAAAAAAGCCGTTTGGTCAGAAATTCGTGAGGCTTGATGCATATTATGCGTGACAATAACGATCGTATACTTTAATTTTAATTGACCAATTAATTCTTCAATCTTCATTGTCGAAATCGGATCAAGTGCCGAGGTTGGCTCATCCATTAAAAGTACTTCTGGCTCCACTGCCAAAAGCCGCGCTATACACAATCTTTGTTGCTGTCCGCCAGAGAGTCCCATCGCACTCTTGTGTAAGCGATCTTTTACCTCGTTCCATAAAACGGAACCTTTAAGGCTAACCTCAACAATTTCATCTAAATGAGCTTTAGACGTTTCGCCATGAATTCGTGGTCCGTAAGCAACATTTTCATAAATCGACTTTGGAAAGGGATTTGGACTTTGAAAGACCATGCCGACCCGTTTCCGTAAAAGCGAAATATCAGTAGCATCATTATAAATATCTTGGTCATCAATTCTAATTTTACCTAAGATTTTAACATTAGGCAAAAGGTCATGCATACGATTTAAGCTGCGGATAAAGGTTGACTTTCCACACCCTGACGGTCCAATTAGCGCCGTAACACTCCGCTCAGGCATCTTGAGACTAATGTTTTTTAACGCCTGATTGTCACCGTAGAAGAGATCCAGGTTCTCAACAACGATTTTATCCCTCATAAATAGACTCCTTTATTCATCTTTGCCAAGTCGTCTCTGCATCCAACGACTTGGTAAGGCGAGTAATAAATTAAAAACCAGCACCATGATAATCAACAACGCCGCAGTTCCATCCGCAATGGCGTCAGCATTTGTACCTGGCAATGGATTGGCCTTAACTGCATATAAGTGAACAGCTAAAGTCTCTCCTGCTGCCATTGGGTTGGTATCGAAAAGATAACGAGAGACATTCATCCCTGCTGTAAAGATCAAAATCGCAGTTTCCCCTAAAGCCCGTCCTGCAACGAGCGTAATTCCGGTAATAATCCCGGGTAACGCCGTTGGAAGAACAACCTTACGTATAGTTTGCCACATCGTGGCCCCCAGAGCAAGACTTGCTTCACGATAACTTGAAGGGACAGAGCGTAAGGAATCTTCCGTTACACGTACAAGAATAGGTAAATTCAAGAGGGCTAAGGTTGCTGCTCCTCCGAGAATTGAATAACCCAATCCCAGTAGATTCACAAAGATAATCATACCAAATAATCCAAATACAATTGAGGGTACGCTAGCCAAACATTCCACGCTCAGTCGAATTAAATCCGTCAGCTTGTTCTGGGGGGCGTATTCCGCTAAATAGATGCCCGCTCCAATCCCGATGGGTAAAGAAAAGAGAAGTGATAGAAAGAGGATATAAAATGAATTAAAGAGTTGAGCCCCCACTCCATCCGGACCCGTAAGAAATTGAAGATTGAGGTAGGGTAGTCCACGGCCTAAGATATAGACTAAAAACCAGACGAGCAACCCAATGATCATCAATGCAGCTATCCAAAGCACTCCCGTCGCCAATTTATCCATTTTTTTAGGGTTCATTGGGCAGCCCCCTTCCTAGCTGCGAGACGTACGAGAATAATGAGGATGAGGGAAATCAGCAAAAGAATTAAGGCCATTAAAAATAAAGCATTATTCCAAGTCGAAGCAAAAGGAGTATTTCCCATCTCCATCACAATATTACTCGTCAACGTTGAAGTCGGACTCACCAACGAATCTGGGAATTTCGATGAATTACCTATGACCATTTGGACAGCCATGGTCTCGCCAATCGCTCGAGCCATCGCTAAAATCAGGGCCGTTAGTATGCCTGGTGATGCTGCTGGAACTAAAACTCTCCAGATCGTCTGCCAACGAGTTGCTCCCAACGCTAACGAAGCTTGCTCATAGGTATCAGGCAACGAACGCAGGGTATCTTCAGTAATGCTAATGATGGTAGGAAGAATCATAATCGACAGCACTATACCACTGGCTAGCAATCCAAACCCAGTAGGTGAACCGGTCGTTTTGCGTATGAAACTGACCAGAAGCGTAATTCCGACGTAGCCATACACCACTGAAGGAATACCTGCGAAGAGATCTGTAGCCGGGCGCATGATCTGCCTTACCCGAGACGGAGCAATCTTCGCCATAAATACAGCGCCGGCTAGGCCTAAAGGTCCTCCGATCAGTATAGCAATCAAGGTTGAAGCAAGGGATCCCGTGATAAATGTAAGCGCTCCAAAATTTCCGTTACTAGGATTCCATAGGCTACTTGTGAAAAATTCAACTACACTTACTTGACGGAAGGTAGCTAGCCCTTGATTCCCCACAAACCAGATAATCGAGATAATAATCAATGAGACCAGAACTGCACTTGCAATAAAAAGATAGCGAAACAAACGATCATTAAAATAAACCATGGACCTACTTCGAGGCAAAATTCCCACCTCCATCGAATACATGTACTAATCTACTTTAGCTTGCCTCTGTTAAGCCCGAATTAAACAATTGTAAAGTCTATGTTAAAAATCCTAACCTCCTGTTAAGATTCGACATCTCAACAAGGGGTTAGGATTTTATTTCCTGGGTTTTTAAGTTTTTGGTTTACTATTCAATCTATGATATTTAATTATTTTTTCATTTTGCTTACAGGGATAAATCCAGCTTTTTCAACATTTGTATTTTGGAAATCTGCACTCATGATATAGTCGAGATAAGCTTTAACTGTTCCTGTAGCTTCACCTTTCGTATACATGTGTCCATAAGAATAGATTGGATATTGTCCATTGATGACTGCATCTGCAGTATAGGCAACACCATTGTATTTCAGAGCTTTAATCGTATCTTTTAAATAAGCAGCATCGATGTATCCGATAGATCCAGGCGTTTGCGCTACACCTGTGATCAAGTTACCTGTGGAATCTTGAGCGGTAGCAGCTGTTGTGAAATCTTTGCCACCCATAACAACTTTGCTAATGGTTGCCCGAGACCCGGAAGAAGCAGCACGCCCAATGATAGTAATTTTCTCATCTTTACCGCCAACATCTTTCCAGTTTGTGATTTTACCCGTGTAGATATCGGTCAATTGAGCTTGGGTCAAATCATCCACGGTAACATCTTTGTTGACAATGTTAAGGAACGGTTCAACAGCAACTTGATGATCAACTAAGCCTTTATCTTTTGTGTCGGGACTAGAATCTGCAGTTACATCAGAGTTTCCGATTTCAACAGAGCCACTTGCAACATTGTTCAATCCAGTAAAGGATCCACCACCACTGATGTTAACTTGTACCCCTGCATTTTTCTTCATAAAGTCATCAGCAGCAATTTTAGCAAGGGGTTGCAGCGCAGTAGAACCTGCAGCCGTAATTGTTTTCTTGTCAGTTGTAGCAGCCGTATTTCCTGCTTGAGGAGCTGCAGCTTGTCCACAACCCGAAAGGGCTAATAAAGCGACTAAGGCTGTGCTAACGATAGCAATTCTGGACTTGTTTTTAAACATGTTTTGATTTCCTCCTTAAATTTGGTGGTTTTAAATTCATGCGAAGCAATATCACAAATGAATTATAGTTAATCTTTGTTAATTAACCATGAATTAAACGTAAAGGGTGTGTTAATTTTTCGGGGGTTGGCTCGAAGCGAAACGATAGCCTATACCTCGTACGGATTCAATGACTGGGCCCAGAGATTTGAGCTTGCTCCGTAAATTACTGATATGAACATCAACAGTTCGCGTATCGCCACTCGTTTGATAACCCCAAATCTTTTGCATGAGATATTCTCGGCTAAAGACTTGATTCGGACGTTTGAGGAAAATATGCAACAGTTCAAACTCCTTAGCGGTTAGATTCATGTTCTCCCCTGCTACGGTAGCGATATAGCTATCTAACCAAAGTTCTAGTTCGCCCCAGACGATGGATTTTTCCCTCTCTGGGCCACTATTACGCTTACCCTCACGAAATCTGGCCTTTACCCGCGCGACTAATTCCCGCGTACTAAAAGGCTTGGTCACATAATCATCTGCCCCTAATTCGAGCCCAATCACTTTATCTGCCACTTCATCTCTCGCGCTCAACATTATTATGGGTAGATTTGCGCTTTCCTTATTCGCTCGAATCGCTTTGCAGACTTCGTAGCCATCCAGCTCAGGTAACATAACATCTAACATCACTAGATCCGGATGCTCTGCATATACCATCTCCAATCCTTTTTTCCCATCCCCGGCTACTTTAACATCATACCCTTCCCTTGCCAGATTATAAGTCACCAGTTCTTGAATTTCTTGTTCGTCTTCAATCAACAAAATCTTAGGCATTAGACGTCCCTCCCGCCGGTTGGAGTATTAAGCATTGAAATCAGTTTATTCTTCTCATGTTAACTCAAAATGAAGCATACGTTAATTTATTGTTAATGTTGTGTTAATCCTCTGCGTTAAGGTTTGATTTTATGAATTTTTTTACCTGAGCTTTACATTCCTTTAATTATTCCTAACACCTCGCTAATATTGAATTTACTTTAAAAGTATAAACTTTTAAATGTAAATAGTAAAAGAGAGGTATGACATGAGCAAAGAAAATTTCCCTGCACTGGTAAAGATGACAAAGTTCTTTTTAGCTCCCATGGCTCCGCTGCAGTATTTTTTAGACACACCTGGAGTGAGTCATGACTACTTTCTCCGTCAAGCTTATGAGGTATTAACACTCGACGGGAAAGAGGATGTCCGGACATTTTTCCAACCTTATCACGCTCAAATTCGTAAAGGCTTATTCTGGGCTGATCGGGGTTGGAAAAATGTCTGTCATTTTTACGCTAACCCAGAAAAGTCGGGAAGTACCCACTGGCCTGGAGCAACTGCTGAAGCTCAATATTACTTCAATCATGCCCTATCTTATTTTCCGCAAGATGTATTAAAGGGAATGTTTTATTTTGGTGCTTCACTTCATATCATTCAGGACATGACTGAACCTCATCACGCTGTAGGATCTGTTTTCGATGGGCATCAAGAATTTGAAAAATGGGTGACTCAGCATTGGGAAGATTACTCAGTTAATCAAGGAGGGATATATCCCCATTTCACGCATCCCAGTCAATACGTTGAGTCTAATGCCCAGCAGTCAGCCTCCTATTACTCTTTAGTTTCCACTCATGCCCATTGTAATGAAGAAACTTATAAGGATGCGGCGCAAGACATAATTCCTTTGACAATCAAAACGACTGCGGGATATTTAGATTTCATGAAAAATCAACTTCAAGGTGTAATTTTAAGACTTCAATAGTTACCCGTAAGTACTAAAGGGGATTAAATATGAACAAAGTTCCACACTATAACCCACCTCATGAAAAGCAGTTATATCAACTTCTCCGCGACGGACATTCCATCTGGGTCCTATACTTAGATATTGTTAAATTTCATGAAGTAGAGTTTCGACGAGGTTATAAAACCTGTAATCGAATTCTCGAAGAAGTTGAAAAAGAAATTAATCAGACCCTTCGGCAACAAGCTCATCACTTTAAAACAACTCTACTTGAATGCAGGGGAGGAGATGACTTTGTTGTCTATTTTGTACCCCATGCTAAGACAGCCTTTGATTTTAAACCCTTTATTGATCCCTGGCTTCCTTCCCTTCAGAACAGAATTAACACGCACATACAGGAATTCGTGAGCGAGAATATCCGCATTCGCGCCGGATTTGTAGAGTGTAAAGCTCAACCCACAAGGAGTGCAGATTATTTGCTTTATAACGCCGTGAAGGAAGCTTTCCGCTTAAATAAATCAGAACCTGATCCCCACTATGATGAGCGCAAGGACGAGATTCGTCAATTATTGATCGATCCGGAAAAACATTTGACTTCAGCCTATCAACCTATCTTAAATATCAAAAACGGCGAAGTATTTGGCTTTGAAGCCTTAGCCCGGATGAAGGGCACTACTCATTTCTCAAACATCGCCGAACTTTTTCCGTTTGCTGAGAAAATTGGGGAACTCTACCCGATTGAAACCTTATGCCGGCGAAGCGCTATCTTAAACTCCTCTAATGTTCTAACTCCTCAAGAATTTTTATTTCTTAACGTCGATCCTCAAATTCTAACCGATCCAGACTTCGCCTCGGGCCAAACCCGTAAACTTCTCGCTCAGAGAAATTTGACTCCTTCCAGTGTCGTACTTGAAATTACGGAACGAAGCGCTATTCAAGATTTTTCAACCTTCCGTGAAGCCTTGGAACACTATCGAAATCAGGGCTACCTTATCGCTCTAGATGATGTCGGGACAGGATACTCCTCTTTACAATCGATCGCTGAACTTCACCCTGATTTTCTGAAGATTGATCGTTCGCTGATTCAATCCATCCATACTGATCCGACGAAATGGGCCTTGCTCGAAACTTTTAGTACCTTTTCCCACCGAATTGGATGTCACCTTCTCGCCGAGGGAGTCGAAACTGTAGAGGAAATGAGGACGGTTGTTCAATTGGGTGTGGATTACGTTCAAGGCTATTTTGTTGCCCGCCCATCCTTTGAACGACCTGAAATCAATCCTGAAAGTCTGCAATTGGTAAAAAAACGACACAAAGTGGAAGTCAATGAGGGAAATACCGTCCTTTCGTTGGTCGAACCCCTCCCTCTCTTCGCCCCCGAATCTTCCGTTCGTTTAGTTGATGAATATTTCCGAACTCATCCTAATATCTGGTTTATTGGAGTCAGCGAACAAGAACGAATTGTCGGGGTAATTCATCGTGATAAATTTTATTCTTCGCTAGGAACCCGATACGGAGTTAGCCTTTATTCAGAACGTCCGATCACCCTGCTTATGGATAAAAACCCCCTGATCATCGAAGATAATACGCCGATTGAAGTTGCTTCGAGCATTGCCATGTCCCGCTCCGATGCTCAACTCTACGATGGGCTCGTCGTTATTCACCAGCAGATGGCGGTTGGCATGGTCAATGTTGCTTCTCTTATCAAGGCTATGTCTGCTACGGCGATCAAGATTGCGCAAGGAGCAAATCCTTTAACCGGTCTACCCGGAAATATTACAATCGAACAAGAAATTCAAAAAAGGATTAATAATAACAATCCGTTTACCCTCATTTACGCAGACCTCAACCATTTTAAACTTTATAACGATTCCTTTGGATTCCAAAAAGGAGATATTGTGATCAAAATATTGGGCGAAATTTTGCTCACAATAGCTGATTCCTTCCATGAGCAAACCTTTGTCGGCCACATCGGTGGGGATGATTTTTTGTTAATCACGGAGGACCCCCACCTTAAGGAACTCTGTCAAGAAATTATTTCGGAGTTCACATTGAAAACCGAGCATATGGTTGGAGCAGAACAACTCAGTGTCGCTTTAGCTGCCCTCATCCTGCCAGGGAATCATTCCTTAAATCCCGCTGAAATAGCGGAACATTCCGCTCATCTCAAAAAAAAGACTAAATCTATTCCAGGAAATGCCTATCGTATTGAGCCTCTTCACATTACCTAATGCTGGTGTAATAAACCAAATCATCAACCTCTTTTTTGATCAAATTAGAGAAGGGACTGGCATCTATGGTCGGATTTCGGCATTGGAAAACCGCTTCGAAAATCATTTCTCTGGTTGTCCTTATGATTCTATTTATGGTAGGTTTAAGTTTTACAGGTTACTCTTATTATCTTCAGGCCAAACAAGCCATGAATTCAATTTACTCTAATTCGACCCTTTCTATTAAACTTTTGAGCGACGCCGAGAACAGTTCGAAAAGCTCTGAACTATCCATGACCCAAGCTCTTCTCGCTTCAACCGAATCAGGCAAACAACGCACACTATTAACAGAAGCCAATATCTCCGCAGCTCTAGGTGAAGAAGCACTTGGAAAATATCAGGCGATGAATCTCGAACCTTACGAAACTCAGCGTCTAACCCGCTTAGAAGAACTTTCGACCCAAATGAAGACAGAACGGCAAAATATTTTCACCCGAATTGACACCGAAAACCCAGCTCAGATCTATCAGGACTATCAAACAAAGACCTCAGTAAGTTTAACCGAAATTAATACAATCTACACTGAGTTACTGGAATTTAACACCCAAAAAGCTGGATCGACAATTGCAAGAGATAATCTTAATTTTGCCCGAGCTGAAAAAGTTCTATTTGGACTTCCCCTCGCAGCTGGTCTTATCGCTTTACTTTTAGGATTATGGTTATCTCGTTTAATTTCAAAACCCTTGAAGCTGATCCTCAAGACTGTTGAAGAGATTGCTGAAGGGAATTTAGATATTAAGCCCCTAACGGGTCAAGCCCGGGACGAAGTAGGACGACTCGCTGACGGAGTGAACAAGATGTTAGAAAGTCTTCAGTATCTCGTCAACCGTGTCGTTCATTCCGCACAACGCGTAGCCGATTCCTTAGACCAGCTCCTCTTCGTAACAGAACAAACGGCCCTGACCTCAGAGCAAATGGCCGCCTCAATCGATCATGTCGCCACAGGAACGGCTAGACAATCGACCGCTCTTAACAGCACCTTAAGCAGTGTAGAAGAGATTTCTTTAACCGTTCATTCAATTGCCCAACATAGTTCAAGCATCACTAAGCTTGTCGAACAAACAGAAAACACAGCTCAACAGGGTCAAAAAACTGTCGGACAAGCGGTGAATCAAATGGCTCATATTGGTCAAGGGACAAAGCTTGTCCAAGCGGCCATTCAGAAATTATCGCAGAGTTCACATCAAATTTCAGATATTACGGAAGTCATTTCTGGAATCGCCGGTCAAACGAATCTACTGGCTCTCAATGCAGCAATTGAAGCAGCACGGGCGGGCGAACACGGTCTTGGTTTCTCCGTTGTCGCTGCAGAGGTCCGTAAGCTTGCCGAGCAAACGGAAGGGGCAACTCATGAAATTGTTTCTCTGATTCAAGAAAACGAAAATAACTTACAAAATGCGATTAAGGCAATGCAAAATGAAGCGATCTTAGTCACTGAAGGAATTGAAGTCGTAGATCATGCAGGGGAAGGATTTACTGACATAACCGAGCTTATTCAAAACGTCGTAAGTGAAATTCAAGAAATCACACGCTCGATCTATAACATCTCGACCTCAAGTCAAAAGGTCACAACCTCAGTTCGTGATGTCGATGAAGTCAGCAGAGAGACGGCTGCTCAGGCTCAAACCGTTTATGCCGGAATCGAAGAACAAAATGCTACTCTTGAAGACTTAAAAATGGCAAGTCTCAGCCTCTCAGAATTGGCTCAAAACCTTCAACAGGAAATGAACCGTTTTCATCTCGCGGCAAAGGATACGACAGATGCCACAGATAGCCCGGATACTACAGAAACACAAGAAATGAATTGAATAAGGAAAACAAAAAAGCACCTATTTCTTCTGCTTCTAAGCGTGGAAAAGGTACTTTTTTCGTTACTCAATCTTTGATGGAATACAGGATTGTCTTTTTTTATTTTACTTCAAAATCACATTCTTCAAGCGGGATCATTTTCGTTTTATGTTTGATTTTATAAGCTAACCAAACAATGAAGAACAATACCAGGCCAATATATGATACAAGCATCGAGTTCCAATCAATTCCGTTAGCTGAAAATGCTTGGTAGCCTTTCATAGGAAAAATATGGTACAATTATAAAAAAATCATTAGATAATAATTAAGCTCCAATAAGTGCAAACGTCAAGAAAAACTTTTATTGTAGTGTTTATACCAATAAGTAACGTTTTATACACATCATTCATATTTTTTGAACATAGGAATGATGTAGTTCCTTTCTTAAATTTGATGATAGATTAAATCAAGTTCAGTGAATAAAAATTAAAGCTACAAATTTCTCCCCCTTACTACAGTCCTTACTCTAGTAAGAATATGTGCAATAAAATCAAGTCATTATTTTTGGGGGTATGCCAATAAAAGAGAGGAGGGAACTTGTTGAGTTTTTTAGTATATCTACTTCCAATTTCTTGTTTCTATTTTGTAAATAATCTAGTTACTATTATTCAAAAGGTACATAAGGATGACTCAAATCTCGTTTTCAATACGCTCGGTGCAACATTGGGGCTTCTTTTAATAGTCTTAGCAATTATTTTTGCTCGATAATAGATTACGCTAATATTTCTAATTTCCATCGTATTTTTTCTTGCCCTCCACGTTTTTAGAAAACGTGACAATAATGTTCCTAAATCCTTCACCTATTATTCCAAATGTCTAATTCACGTACTGACAGGATTACAAAGGAGACCCTGACGGATCTCCTTAGAAAAGTGCTAATTAATAGGTGGTATTCGAGCTAACTCCTGGAGTTTGTGGCCTTACTAAATCGATTTTTCCTGCAGCTACCGACATCGTCATATTGATTTTAGTCTTAGCCGAGTCATAATTGGGGCTCAACCATTCTTTATCCTGCAAAAATAGGCCGTCTCCAGCAAAATTAGTACTGTTCGTAAATCCACTGACCTTAATTTTGAGCCCCACTTGATCGGGAACGACCAACGTAACTTTTGAGGCTCCCGCATTAATATCCGCTTGAGTCGTAGTACCCGTGTCTCCAAAGCGTAATTCGAGCTGGCTTGCCCCACTATTAATATTGAGATTACTAACCCGCAATTGGCTTAAATCCAAGGTTCCGTTAAATGCTCCCGCGTTGATTTCCATTTTTCCATAGTCCACCTGGGGATTAAGCGTAAAGTCCAGCTTACTTTCCCCTTTACCAATTTTTTTCTCGGAATTGAATAGGATATTTAACGCATCACCGTTTCTGGCCCGGGATAGCTTAGGTGCAGCATCAGAGGAAGGAGTTGCATTAGCCGCCCAGTTATAATGTCCGGTAAGCACGTTTTTGGAATCAGAAATTGGCGCTGCCGTATTTAAATTAATGTCTGCACTCCCTAAATTAAGCGTAACATTTGCTTTTTTGATCCCCTGCTCCATCGGAACAACGAGATCCATTGCTCCACCTCCACCCGAACTCAGATGAAACGGTCCTTGATCCTTGCTATGATCGACCCCTGGGACAAAGGAATACCCCACTAGCACGATCAAAAAAACGAGTAGAACCGTACTGAACGGAATCCGTTTATTGAATAAGAGGGCGATCCCACCTAAGATGAAGAGCAGTGGCCAGAGGTCCACGACATTGATCCAAAAACTCCAGGACAGAATTCCATACGTATTGAGGAAAAAAACAATTCCCAAAACGATAAAAAGGAAACCCTGACTCAACGATTCTACTACATGGCGCATTATCTATCCCTCCTCCAGATCATTCCGATTCCAATAATAATGAGAATGATCGGCCACATCTTACCCCAATCAAAGAAGTAATGCGTGAAACGTTCCAATAAAAATAGAATTCCCAGGACGATTAAAGCAATACCTACATATCTCTTCCGACGTCCTGGATCGGCCGACCGTAGATCCTCGGCAAAACCCTGAGCGTTACCCGAAAAATCATGAACGCTCGAACCGATTTCATCCCCTACATTACGTGGATGTCCCCCTATCTGATCCGCTGGATTTAAAGGAATAATCACCCAAGCAATGATATAGGCAGGTAATCCCATCCCCCCCATAAAAATGGTAACCAGGGCAATAAGTCGGATCAACGTCACGTCAATATCAAAGTAATCTGCTAGACCCCCACACACTCCGCCAAATTTTTTATCGACTCCTGAACGATATAGTCTCTCTGTCATGTTTCTTTCCTCCCGAATTGTGTTCTTGTTTTAATCTTAAAATTTGTTTTCATACTTGATATACGCGTAAAGATCTCATAAAGTTTCAGAGGGGATAACAAAATTTTATTGTCTTATTAGAAGAGCGAATCGATGCTCGCCTGGAAGTTAAGTTATTGCACATAACGTTTGAGGGTTCACTACGTCGGGCTTTCTCAAAATGAACGCTTACCCGATGTCGTGAACTCTCTGTTTATATGTCGTTCGCACGTTCTTATACTCTTAGATAACCAGCAGATACTTGTGTTCCTAAGGCATTTGAAATAATCAAAAATTTAACGTGAAATTGTAAATTGAGTAAAGAAGTATTCGATAGCCTTCAGCATGTATTAGGGTATTGATGATTGAATTCGCAATTGCCTTAACAAACGGAGACCGCTTATGATTACAACAATAGTACTACCTTCGTGTCCTATTACACCCAAAGGTAGATTGACATAACCTATGAAGTTTGACACGACAAGCGTAAGAATTACGGCAATCGCAAAAGTAACATTTTGCTTTATAACTCTTATGCTACGCTGACCTAAGGAAATAGCATAGGGAACCTTAGAAATATCATCGGCCATCAATACCACATTAGCGGTTTCTAACGCTATATCTGTTCCGGCTGCTCCCATAGCTATGCCTACTGAAGAAGCGGCTAGGGCAGGAGCATCATTCACACCATCGCCGATCATGGCTACTTTTCCGTGCTCTCCAATGTTTTTTATGATTTCCACTTTTTGTTCCGGCAAGAGTTCGGCATACACTTGGTCAACGCCTGCTTGTTTGCCAATTATTTGAGCAGTTGAAGCATTGTCGCCGGTTAGCATCACGACCTTGATCCCCATCTGTTTAAGCGTTTTTACTGTTTCTTGGGCCTCAGGACGTAGAGTATCTTGAACAGCAGCTAGAAAACCAATCACATCGTTTTCTACATTAACAAAAATGACAGTCTTACCTTGATCCTCTAACTGGCGAACTGTCTTTTTTTCTTGTTCGAATAATGTCAACCCTTCGATCAGATCCATTTTGCCAATTCTACATTCCCGACCATCAACTGAACCATGAATTCCCAGACCTGGTATTGCTTCTAATTTAGTTGTCGGCAATAAGCCAATACTTTTCTCTTTTGCCACACCAAGAATAGCTTTAGCAATCGGGTGTTCTGACCATGTTTCCAGTGAAGCGGCAATACTTATCAACTCATTTTCTGAGTAATTACCATATGTGGCAATATCGGTAACTTTCGGTACCCCTTCCGTTAGCGTTCCTGTTTTATCAAACGCCACAACCCTAAGGTTTCCTATGGCTTCGAGGTAGGCCCCTCCCTTGAATAAGATACCATTTCGGGCTCCATTCGCGATGCCTGACAGGACTGCGGGCATTACAGAGGAAACCAAAGCACAAGGAGATGCTACAACGAGAAAGATCATCGCCCTATAAATTGTTTCGCTCCAAGTCCAGCCTAAAATAAAGGGTGGTACAGTAGCCATTAATACTGCACCTGCAACAACTATCTTGGCATATGTCCGTTCAAAACGTTCCACAAATAATTGACTAGGTGGTCTTTCACTTTGCGCTTCCTGGACTAAATTAATAATTTTAGCTAGTAATGTTGCCTCCGCAGGTTTAGTAACTTTAAAAACCAATGTTCCCTGACCATTCATCGTACCGGCAAAAACCTCGTCACCGGGAGATTTGTCCGTGGGAATTGATTCACCCGTGATGGAAGCTTGATTCACTGCGGAATACCCCTCGTTTACAATCCCATCCGCAGCAATCCTTTCTCCGGGCTTTACTATAAGAATATCTCCCTGTTTTAACTCTTCAACTCGTACTCGTTTTTCTACGTTTCCATCTAAAACTATAGCTTCTTCAGGCCGCAATTTCATTATAGACTCAATTGCATTATTGGTACGCTCCATAGTATAGCCCTCTAAGGCACCACTTAGCGAGAATATAAAGATTAGTATTGCCCCATCTTTCCAATAACCGATGCTAACTGCCCCAATTCCGCCACAACCATAAGTAAATCAACGTCCAATTCTTTTTCCTTGAAAAGAGTCTGCAGTCCCTCCCAAGCTTTGTGATATCCTCCAATGGCATACGCCAACAGGTATAAAAAAATGACAAATCCGGTTTTACCATCCTGACCGTGATACCATGCCAAGATAATAAATCCTAGACAAAGAGCAGTAATAATCACCCCCCCATGCCGACTCCAAACTTTACCCAGTGTTTTATCCGGAATAACCTCAATTACGCTCATCTTTTTTCCCCTTTATTGGAACAAATTTACGACTATCCAAATATGATAGTTGTTATTCCCTCTCAATTAACTGTTCTCTTAAAACCTCAAATCTTAGAAAGTCTCGAAATTTATCTTCTTAAGAGTATTTAGAAATTGTCTAATTTCATCCTCGCTTAGTACTGAAACCATCTGCTCAGTTAACTGCATGTGGTAAGCATGGTGTTCCTCAAAAGCTTTCTTGCCTGTGCCTGTTAAAGCAATTAGGTTAACTCGTCTATCTTCCAGCGTTGATTCACGTTTAGCAAAGTTTTTCTTTTCTAATCGATCTACCGTTACTGTCGTTGTTCCTGTCGTAACTCCCAGTTTTTGCGCGAGTGTTTTCATGTTTATGTTTTCATGTTCTCCCAGTACTTCCAGGGCATGGGCTTCTGACACAGTTAAGTCACTAGAGCGGACAATCGAATTTTCCCAGGAGGAAAACCCGTTGAAAAAAAACAGGAATTCATGGGTCAACTCTTCAATCATTTGCATTCCGTTACCTCCCAGCATTTTGTTATGAATATCAAAATGTTTGAACCTCAAGATATATTATATTAAAAGTACTTCCCCTTGACAATACCTATAGTTGAAATTTATCTTGACCAATTTTATTTTTACGCCTGCAACTAACGAAATTGACCGTATGAGCTTAAACTTAAGTTTCAATGACAATCGCTGTATATACGTATAAAAAATAGAGGATAGGTCATTCATAAATACTATGAATCCTATCCTTATTCTTAGTTGAGTTAACGATTGGGTTTTCTATAAGGTCTTTCGCTTTAATCTATTATCGTTGCTTCATGCTTTTTATTTTTACTTTTACTTTTTTCTTACTTCTTTTATCTTACCTTTTCTTAAGTCTATGACCTCTCCTTGAGTCTCAAGCCTCCACTAGAGTGCTTTCGCAAACCTCTTTCCGAGCTCTACGCATTGATTTAATGCCTCTTCATCTGGAGCCCAGAGTAAACGGAGTCCGGGATCAACCACTTCAAAACCCGCTTTTTGCAGTTCCTCCGAAATTAATTTCGTACTTTCTCCACTCCAACCATAACTTCCAAAAGAACTCGCTTTTTTCTTTTTAAACTTCATGCCTTTAATTTCTTCTAAAATTCCAGCCAACGAGGATAATACTCCATTATTAACAGTTGGCGAACCGACAATGATCCCTTTGGAACGGAAGACTTCCATAATAATTTCTGTTTTATCCGAACGCGCAGAATTAAAGAGTTTGACCGTCAAATCAGGGTCCTCAGCCCGAAGCCCTGCCGCAATTCGCTCGGCCATTCTCCGCGTGCTATTCCACATCGTATCATAGATAATCGTCACTTGATTCTCATGATAATCCGTTGCCCACTCCATATATTTTTTAACAATTTGCATCGGATTATCGCGCCAGAGAATGCCATGGCTCGGGCAGATCATCTCAATTGGCAGGGCCAATTTTTCAAGTTCATTAATTTTTCCGACAACCATTTTGCTAAAGGGTGTCAAAATATTGGCATAATACTTCATCGACTCTGTGGCAATTTCGTCTTGGTTGACCAAATCGTTGTACATATACTCTGAAGCATAATGTTGCCCAAAACCGTCATTACTGAAGAGAATGTTGTCTCCGCTAAGATATGAAAACATGGTATCGGGCCAATGAAGCATTTTAGCCTCAATAAAGGTGATTTCCCGTAGTCCGAGGTTCAAACGATCGCCAGTTTTAACTTCGACAAAGTTCCAATTCTGATGATAATGCCCCTGAATAATCTTCTTGCCGCTCGCTGTACAGTAGATTGGA
This sequence comes from Desulfitobacterium sp., assembly GCF_035539115.1. Classification (GTDB taxonomy): domain Bacteria; phylum Bacillota; class Desulfitobacteriia; order Desulfitobacteriales; family Desulfitobacteriaceae; genus Desulfitobacterium_A. The sequence continues at coordinate 22,237 of NZ_DATLJA010000059.1, forward strand.
GTGTTAGGAATCTCTTGCATGAGATAAGGTAAAGCACCGCTATGATCCGGCTCCGAATGCTGCATGATAATATAATCAATTTTCTGCAGATCAATTTCTTGTTTAAGACTTTCCACGAACTCCTTGCCAAAGGGCCTCCAAACGGTATCTATAAGAACGGTTTTTTCATCCCGAATCAAATAGGAATTATAAGAAGAGCCCTTTTGCGTCGAATACTCCTCCCCGTGAAATTTACGAAGCTCCCAGTCGATTTTACCTACATAAGTGATATGATCATTGATTTTGAAACTCATTAAACAACGCCTCCTTGATCATGCTATTACCGATTCTATAATTTTCTCTAACAAACACAATTCTACAGAAAGCTGCTTTATTCCTTCTTTGAATTGAACATTCATGATATCTGCGTCCACTTTGGTAATTTGACCAATTCCAAACTTCTTATGCCGAACGAGAGCCCCTTTCTTGATAATCACACGTGTTAATGGATACTCATCAATTTTAACATCAACGGATAGTCCTTTGGCCCCAAGAATTTGGCTCAGCTCTACCACAAATCGTGAGGGTAAAACTTCCTGATGGTTTTGGAATTGAACACTTAAGAGTTCCAACTTGCGCTTAGCCCGGGTTATCCCTACATAGAAAAGACGTCTCTCTTCTTCCATCGCCGCATCTTGTTTTTGCTCGACTGCTTTGATCGCATCTGCAGCGGGAAGAATTCCTTCGGCCAAATCCATTAAGTACACCTCGTCGAATTCCAAACCCTTGGCTGCATGCAACGTTGATAGCGTAACCACCGGTTTCCCTTTATTTTGAGCAGAGTGTTTAACCGTTTCTTCGAGCAACTTTAGGCGATTAGCAAAATCGACCAGACTCTGTTGCCCTTCCGTGATTGTCTCAAGGATGTCAAGCATCCCCCGCACCGCATCCATAGAATAGCCAAATCGTTCAACGAAATCTTGCACTTTCTCTTCGTATTTAAGGTCTTGGCGAATAAAGTGAAGCGCCGAAATTGGGTTCATTTTATTTAAGCGTTTAAACTCCCGTTTGAATTCGAGTAAACGTTTCCGTCGAAATTCCTTGGTCTCTGGAATTTCCGCTAAACGATCGAATACGGACTCCGTAGACGGACTGGATTTCAGCCATTCAAGCTGTTTTCTTGAAATATAAGAGTCGAACTTCGTGAAGATCTTTTCGAGAAGCGTTACATTCTTATCGCTATAAGAAAATCTCAAAAAGTTTAGCACATCTTCAACAACCCAATGTCTAAAAAAGCGATCTCGAAAATCCTTCATATAGAACGAAATCCCGGCTCGCTCTAAACGATCAATTAAGAGTACCGCAGAAAGATTATTTCGATAAAAAACAGCAACTTGATTGGCCTTTTGGGGAATGGGTCTAGATTTTAAGGACTCGACCAAATACTCCAACTGTTCTTCATTCGTTGTAAACTTGAGCATCCGCGGCGGTTCACCGGAAGCTTGCTGGGTGAACATATTCTTCGGATAACGCTTTTGATTGGCACGGATAAATTCATTCGCGCAAGCCACTAGCTTTTGTGTCGACCGATAGTTCTGATCCATGGTGAGAATCTGAGCCTGAGGATAAACTGTCCGAAAGTTAAGTAAATATTGGGGATCAGCCGCCCGAAATGAGAAGATACTTTGATCATCGTCCCCAACAAGAAAAAGATTATTTTGAGGCTGAGCGAGAAGTTCAACTATTTTATTTTGCACTAGCGAGGTATCTTGACTTTCATCCATTAAAATATAGCGATATTGATGTTGAGAGGTCTTAAGCAGATCAGGCTGTTTTCGTAAGATGTCATACGCCATCGTGAGCATATCGTCAAAATCCAGAAGAATAACAGGAGTATGGGCTTTACGTTTATACTCCTCATAAGCTGTATAAATTTGTTCTAAATTCTTTACTTTAACCTCAAGCTCGCCAATTTTTTGGCAAGGCATCAGGCTGTTTTTAATATACCCAATCGCTTGCATTAATTCTTCTAACTTATCCTCAGTTAACACTGTGTGGTTTATGGACTCATAAAGTTGACGGAGCACAGCACTTTTACTTGATGCCCCTTGTTCCTCTTCAATAAGGCGATATGATCGTTTTTGCATTTGGAACCATGTGCGTACAATCCGGTAGCATAAGCTATGAATGGTCGAAAAGCGAACCTGCTCAGGTACCCGCCGTCCAAATAAAGTATGATAACGTTCCCCCATATCTTGAGCAGCTGCACGGCTAAAGGTTAAAGCAAGAATATTGCCTGGAGGAACTCCTTTCCCCAGAATAAGATAAGCAATCCGAAAGTTTAAAACGGTCGTCTTCCCCGCCCCTGGAGTTGCTAAAAGAAGCACCGGCCCTTCAGTCTGAAGGACCGCTTGCTTCTGCACGTCATTTAAGTTAACTCCTGTTTCTTGTTCCAGGATTTGAAGCCAATCCTGCTGCATGATGAATTAAGGAACTCCCTTCGTTAGCAAAAACATTTAACTTCAAGCAAAAAGTCCAGATACTAACCCCGGAAAAAGCGTGGCCAGCAACAGAAGCACCGTTAAACCAATCAAAATCGCTGTAAAAAGCCAGGCTACACCATTGAATAAAGGCGTATTCGCATACTCTCCCATGATACTTTTCTTACTGGCGATGAGCACCATAAAAATAAGAATGGGAGGAAGCAACATCCCGTTAATCACCTGGGTAACCAGCATCACATGATAAAGGGAGAGACCTGGCCAAAGCACAAATGCAGCCCCTAAGATAATAATCACTGTATACAATCCAAAGAAGGCAGGGGCTTCCCGAGACGATTTGCTGATTCCATGTTCAAAGCCAAACGCTTCGCAAACCGCATAAGAGGTACTCAAGGGGAGGACGAAAGCCGCCAGTACAGACGCCCCAAGTAGTCCAAACCCAAAGAGCAGACTTGCGTATTCTCCAGCTAAAGGTTTCAAGGCGATCGCCACGTCTTTAGCCGTTTCGATCGGGATATGATTAACATAGAGAGTCGCTGCCGTTGCCACGATAATAAAAAAAGCAATAAATCCCGTGAAGAAGGAACCAATCAGAACATCCCAGCGAGTATACCGATAATTTTTAGCCGTAATCCCCTTATCGACGACCGAGGCTTGAACATAGAACTGCCCCCACGGGGTGATGGTCGTCCCAATCACACCTATAGCCATCAGCAGAAAATCCGGGGAACCTGAAAAATTCGGAGTAATGGATTGGATCATAACTTCCTTCCACGGTGGATGCACCATCACCCCGGAAATAACATAGCTGAAAAAGGTCAGGCAGAGCAGAAGAAAAATCTTCTCGATTCTTTCATAGTCTGTCTTGATGACCAGCCACCAAATAATGAAGGCGACCAAAGGAACCGAGATGTATTTACTAACCCCAAAAATTTCGAACGCTGTAGCAATCCCGGAAAACTCGGAAACCGTCGTTCCCAAATTAGCGACCATCAGAACAGCCATGGCAAACAAAGCCCAACGGACACCGTACTGCTCCCGAATCAAGTCAGCTAATCCCCGACCGGTTGCTGCTCCAGTCCGAGCTGAAATTTCTTGAGCAATTGCTAAAAAAACCGTGCTCACAATCATTGTAAAAATCAGGGCATACCCATATTTAGCCCCTGCTGCGGCATAGGTTGCGATTCCGCCGGCGTCATTATCCGCAAAAGCCGTAACAATTCCCGGCCCCATCACCGATAAGAAAAGGGCAAGTCTACTTTTCCACATCATTCGGCCTGCCCCCTCTTCGTCTCCCGTTTCCGAACAACTAACCAGGAATCAAGGTCACTTTTTCCGCGTTCCGGAATGAGAAGCTCCAGAACATCATCAACCGTAATAATTCCCAGCATTTTTTGGACTTCATCTACCACTGGCACAGCGAGCAGACCATATTTATTAATAATGTCCGCCACTTTTTCTGTACTCTCTAGAGGATGAATCTTGACCACTTTTTTATGCATCAAATCCTTAAGCTGAGTTGATGGTTGGGCAATAATCAGTTCACGCAAAGAGAGAACCCCTTCTAAGGTTTCCTCCTCATCCACTACAAACAAGTAGTAAATCGTCTCTGCCTCTGGGGCAAGCTCACGAAGTTTATTAATGGCTTCCTCAGCGGTGAGATAAAGCGGAAAGCCGATGTACTCAGTCGTCATCAGCGCTCCTGCCGTATCTTCCTCATACTTCATCAGCTCACGAACATCTTCCGCACCCTCCGATTCCATCAATTTTAAGAGTTCCTCCGATTTTTCAACCGAAAGTTCTCCTAAAATATCCGCAGCCTCATCTGGCGGCATTTCTTCCAAAAGGTCGGACGCGGTATTTTCATCCAATTGGTTAATCACTTCGACCTGGGCTTCAAGTTCCATTTCTGCCAGGGCGTCAATCGCCTGTTGCGAGTCCAAAGTATGAATTAAATCCGTTCTTTCCTTATATCCCATGGTTTCTAGCAGGTCAGCAATATCAGCTGGATGGAGTTCTCTCAGTTGCTCCTTTTCACGAGTAATCTGTAATGCCGAGGTCCGGCTTTCCAGCGGCTTAATATATTGCCATCCAAGGAAGTTATTTTTCATTCTCCTCACTAGAAATTCTATCCCTAAACGTCGAAACAAGCCCCGCACGCCGATATCAACCGCAACCAAAACCATCAGTCGTTTGTGATTCCGGGTGATCCAGGAAAGGGTCAGGTCATTCACGCGAACTAGCTTTGACCCCTCTAAATCTATAATCTGCTTATCTAACAGCCATTTTCCGATAAACGTTTCATCGTCTTGGAGTTGAACTGTGATGTCTGGGCTAAAGGCGACCGACAATCTGATTTCCCGTTGGTTCATCGAAGACACCATCTCAATCGGAATCATATCCAGAACCCCTTTGGCAAACTTAATACCCGTTACGTGAGGAGCCAAACTGTCCCAGCGCATGGCCATATCTTTAACCCGTCCAACCCTTCGCCCTTGAGCATCCAAGATGGGCTTACTCAGGATCTGGCTAAAATAAAATTCTCCTAAGATCTTGACTTCACTCATTTTCCTCCTCCTTTACTTCTGGAGTCTGACCTCCTTGAACCGGAAGCAGCTCCCAGTAATTGAATATCTGTTTGCATTTTATACCCCCATTTGTATATCTCCGGACTAGGGCCAGAATCCACGTCAACCACCTCCTTTAGCCATTCCCATTTCTAGGTAATATAATGAAAGCAAAATAAAAAAGCCCTCTAGTAATAGAAGGCCTTTGTACACAAAAATAGAAAGCACAATAGATGACCTTCCCTAACTCGTTGAGCTTTAGCACTGCATAACGTAGAGTTTCCTCAGCCACCTTAAGTAAAACCTTATGCCGGTAATACCTGTTCTACCCATTGGCGTCTCGAGACTATTGTCTGAGCCGTCGTAGCCAAAAAAGGACATTTATTGCTGTCCTTTTGGAGCAATGTCTCTCGACATTTCCGGGCAGTGGCCTGTGTTTATGCAGGAGCCTCACCTAACAGAGAATTTTAAGTTCGGGTTTATTATATGTCTATTCTCGGTAATCCGTCAATCTATAAGCTCAATTTCCAAAGAAAATAGCGATTTTTCTCTGTCCAAAGAAGAGTTTCTCGTCTTTGCATAATCAGACGTGCTTAAACGTTTGAAAGTGCAAATACAAATAACTATCGAATCTATTTCTCTTTTCAACCAAATTGAGATAAACTATTCTTTGTTAATCCGAATTAATGATGACTATTTAAAAACCACGACTGTATCAGATCGACTTGCCGATAGAATCGCTGCTTTTGGTGGTAGCTGGAAGTTCATCATTCTTTTTGGTATCTTCCTTTTTGCATGGATAGTGTGGAATACCCTCCAATTGACGAGGCATTTTGATGCACCACCTTTTATCCTGCTTAATCTCCTCCTGTTCTTTTTAGCCGCTTTTCAAGCTCCCCTCATTTTAATGAGTCAAAATCGTCAAGCATCGCGGGATAAGCATGAAGCAATTATTGATTTTGCCATTAACTTTTTTATGTATTTCACCTTGAAGGCCAGCCGTCACCAAACATCCACTTTACTTCATCAATACTATTTCCGTTAAGTTTAACCTTTTTAAAATTAAATTCTTTTAAAATCTCTAAAAATCTGTCAATTTCACTATCTAGAACTTTAGCAAATAAAGCATTTTTATGGTCAGCATCCTTGATTATTAGCGGATTGAGCTGACTATCGTATAAAGCTGATTTTAGTTTATACACACTGTTCCTATTTTTCCCTACAAAATATCCGTAATTAATGTGATCAGGTTCACTGACTTCCTGAAGAATTATATTGTCCAGTAATCCTTCCATCTATTGATTCACACACCTTTCCAAATATGATATAAGTTAGGACTGAAGTTTGCATTGCTTTTTTTAAATATTTATCTGAAAATGCTTCAATAAAAGTATTATAGTAGTTTTTTGTAACGAACGTGTTATCAGTTTTTTTAGGTTCGATAAACTTTTAAACTCTACTCATGAATTTGGAGAGAAAAAATTAAAGCACCACTCATCAAGTGACTTCCATAAATGAAGCCCTCGGTAATCAAGTCTTTGAAAAATCTAAACATAATAGCACTCACTCTTACGAAAGGGGCTGTTGAACAACGGACTATGCGATTCATTGTGAACTGCACCTTTGGCTTCATTCTATCGTATTTCATAAAAAGCAACTGGAAATAGATGATTTGGAGTGCTGGTAATAAATACATCTTTAGCCACCTGATTGACCCTTTAGTTGAGAGGCGACATAGGCTAATTCGATTACTTTCTTTCTCCAAATACAAATAAAGAAAACCCGGCTTTCGCCGAGCTTTGCGATATAGAAGACTTGGTCAGCGCCAAAGCGGTGGCCTTAGTCGCCTTATCCTGCCGAACTTAACCGCATTCATCGTAGGAAAGCGAAA
>NZ_DATLJA010000060.1:0-22837 GCF_035539115.1 Desulfitobacterium sp.
ACCTCACCACCTTGTGTTAATATCGCCATTTTCGATGGATGATCCAGATAATATTATCCATAAGATGGTAAAATGAATTTATAACAGTCTACAGAGGAAAAATAGGTTACAATTTCAAAGACTTTTTGCACTGAAATCAATAATAACTTATGTATTTCATTTTGAAAGCGTTTATCGAAATATATATTTTAAAAATGTGACTTATTTATATATAGTCAGCTTCAATCACTTTATTTGATTTATGCCTCCCGTAACACCTTCATTAGCTTGTGTCAAGTCTTACATAAAAAATAAATGACCTCCCGCAACATTTCCGATAATTGCAGATGGTCAGCTATGCATAAAGCGATCTTCTTTTACTATTGATAGAATAGTCGTCGTTAATACCAAAGTTTTATATAGTGCTGTGCATTGCCCATCAGCCCAACTGCACAGACGGGAGAGTAAAAAAATAGGTTCGCAGTTCCGGCTCAAATTAAATCATCAAGTATTCTTTGTAGCAGGGTAGGCGATATTCTAAAATCGACGTTCATTAGCTCTGTTATATCGGATTTAAAATCTTTGATTATACCCTTCTTATAAGCAATTCTCAGTATGCCAAGAGTACCTATGATGTTTAAATCAAATTGTTTTGCTTTATTTCGTGCGTGGAGATCATCAAGAATGACTTCCTTTATACCAATTTCAGATGCTCCAATAATAACTTGAACTTCTCCTGGATGCAAACGACCTGAAAGAGCCTTTACCGCCAACTCATTCTGCACATTGAATTGGATAATTTGCCCTTTTGTAACAAAATGAGCAATCTGCGAAGCGGTATCATCAGTTTTGTGTGACAGCACAGTTTCCTCATATACAGCATAAGGAATGTATACCTTATTGAATATCTGGGTTAGTACATCCAGCCTGCCTAGCTTACTCAGAAATATCAGCGGGCTGGAATTTGATACAATACTCATACACTAGGCCTCTCGCTTTCGTGGTTGGACATAAATTTCAGGTCATCTTCATACATTTCCTCTGTATATTCAACAGCCGGAATATTCAAATGGTTAAGGATATTGATAAATTCTGATAAAGACTTGCCTGCAAGTTGGGCTGCCTTTCCAAGACTAATATCTTTGGATACGAAGAGACCTATGGAAAGGTTGAGTTTTAGTTTATCCTCAAGGGTTTTGCCCTCTATATGCAATGCGTTTATCTCCAATAACACATCCTCAGGCAGATACATGTTGACCGCTATCTGATTCATAATTTTTCACCATCCTTTTAACTTTTTTAATCATTCCACAATTTGAATTATTTTTATTATGATTTAATTCTATGTGCTGCTCATTGCGATGGTGCAAGTCATTGATTATTTCCATTATAACACAATTCAAACTGGAACAAGTATGAAAAATGGCTGAACAATTTTAGCCTCTGTCAAGATAGGGCAAAAAATTATTGCTGATCATTCTCTCAATTCAAGTTTCTTTTAATTTATACAGCCACTTTAGCTCGGGTTCGACAGTCTGTAGGCACAAGAAGTGCCCCAATCCCTTGCAGTGCATGGGATAGAGGCACTTGTGGATAACTTGTCGTGTATCTACGCTTTTGCACCCTTTTTAAGGGTAATATCCAGTATTTTCGTGGGTTCCGGGACTTGGAGCAAGAAAAGAATTCTCTTTTGACTCTCGGTTAGCTCTGTTCTTTGAAAGACTTTTCCATCCACAGATTCGTATTTAATGAGGTGCATAGCATCCAATTCTGAACGCAATGGGGGCCAGGTTTGTAGCGTGTTAACTTCTGCGACTCTCACAAGAAGCAGGGCTAACCAACATAAGAGAACATGCGCACGAATTCGTTCTTCTTTTCGATGGTACACTGGGCGCAACTCCAACGTCGTTTTCAAGGTTCGAAAGGCTCTTTCCACTTCAAGGAGCTGCTTGTAGCCTAAAGCAATGTCTTCTGTGGAAAGCGTATCATCCGAAGTTCGGATGAGGTATTTCCCATCCAGATGCTCCATCGCTTTAACCGCTTGAGGATCAATTTTTAAATTCCCCTTGGAGTCCATTTTAAGATACTTCTTGAGCGTGATATGGGTGTTGAGATGGCAATGGGCTTTGGTATGGGCGTTTCCATCCAGTTCCTTTAATCGAGCGAGTTCCGCTTTTAACTTCTCTAAATGCTTTTCACGCTTTGCTGCGTCACGTCGAGCCTCAGCGGGATTGCGAACGAGCACATAGCGATTTCGAGCTTCTCCATTACCGACAACGACTTCCTTGACTTCCAAGTTCTCTCGAACACTACGGAAGCGGCCGGGATGAGATAAGGCCTTTTCAACGTCCGGCTTTCCAGCGGACAGTCGTTCACCGACAATATAATGCCCACCCGCTTGTTGCAGCGTCCGCAGATTGAGCTCAGAAGAGAAACCCCGATCCGCTACGGTAATCACTCGGCCGAGCTTCCAACCCACGAGATCTCTCTTCACCTCGGGAATTACCGACATATCCGAGGTGTTTCCAGGCCACGACCAACAGCGTATGGGAATCCCGTCCCGTGTAACGGCCAAACCAATCACGATTTGGGGAAGATCCGGCCGACTATCCTTCGAGTGACCTGGAAGCTTAAACTCCTCGTCATCCCACTCATCCATTTCAAAATAAGTCGAGGTCGTATCGAAGAAGAGAAGGTCAACTTCCAAATTGAAGAGGTCCGCAACGGCATTGAAAATCTCATGCTGGAGTTCTTCCTCGGATTCCAAAAGAAAATCCATCGCTCGATAGCAATGCTGAACGTCGAGTTCACTGAGCCCAGGAATCGCTACTTTCTTGTCAATCCACTCTTCCAGACCTAATTTACTCGAAGGGGCTAACGCCCGATTAGCGACCATCGCAAAGATGACGCGCTCCATTTCCACTCTGAACTCACGATCTTTCAAACGTTTTCCGAGGATCTTATCGATCCCAATCCGACGCCAAAGTCCGTCAAGAAACCAAGTTCCGCCCATAGGGCGACTAGAGATGAACCGTAGCTCGGAGGTTTTTTCATCGAAGAGAGTTGGCTCCTCACCGAGGAAGCGCTGAATACTCCGAGAAAGACGCCTGAGTCCATCCATATCCAGCTCATCCAACCGTCCGAAACTATGAATCACCTCTGCCTGCGGCGTACCCGTCTTCGGATTACGGACATTATGAGCTAACTGGACATATTTAATGACACTATTATCTTTGTTTTTTCGAGAACTTACACGAATATACATAATTATATTTTACCACTGTGTATCTACTCAATCAATATATATTCAAAGAATATTTAGAGTTATCCACAGTTTCGTGTGCCTACGCTTTTAAAGTTATTCACTTGTGGATAACCCCTCAAATCCGCATGGTTAGTGGATCTCATTTTTTTCCATGTGCCTAAAATGCGATTTGACTGTCGAACCCGAGTTTAGGACTATTCTCCAAGAATTTCGGTCGGCATGACCATTCCCCTGTTTCCTGATTTTGTCCATGTTTGTAATGATACTATCCTTTGGAAATATTCAAACCTACGAGGTCCTTTAACTCTTATTCATTTATAAGTTTGGTTGATCCAATGGTTAAATTAAAAATATTTTCTTGCTCTGTAATCACATAATCAACAACAAACCTTCTATCATTCTTAAAAAGAGAATCTTTCCTAGAAATCAAATAATCATAGATTTCATTAAACTCATCCTCTATTTGTTTATCCTTGACTAATCTTTTTATAATGCTATCTTTTTGTTTTTCTCTATCCTCCATTGGAAATAATGATATGTTCCAAACAAGAATCCCAAATTGTATCATGCTTTTATTCATTTCATCATTATCAATTCTTTCAGATAGAGGTTTTACAAATTCAAGGATAACAGCTGACAATTTATTTGCACTGGGTAAGTTATTTTTATTTAATCTCTTTTTCTTTTTCTTTTTCTTTTTCTTAATAACTGACATACTTACCTCCGTTTATTATGTCTTTGAAGTACCTTCAGCAAGGTGAAACATATTATTCTATTCTTAATAAGTTACCAAATTCCTTCAAGAAAAACGCGATAAAAAGAAAAAAAGACGTTTATTCTATTCACTACGTCTAATAAATCTACGAGCTTCCTCTCCCCACTTTTATCCGGTTTAGTCTTTTGAATTTCCAAGAAACCAAAACTCCCGAATCCCTCAGTACCATTATTCCGACCTTACCAGAGACACCCAATCTACCAACATTTCATGAAAGCCACAGGGTGTTTGGACTGCTTAATATGTAGCGGTGGGACTGGTGGTCAAGGTATTATTGCTGACCAGTCTTCAGGATTCCCTTGGCATGGATGCATAAAAGATTATGTTTGCTGCTCATGAAAAATTTGCCCTCTTCACCGCTCACTGTCATGGATGTTCACAAACTGATCAAACACTCCGTTACGAAATTCCTCGGCATATTCGAGTTGTTCAACCATCTCAATCGGTAACCCAAGCTGTTTGCACACATCCAAGTAAAGATAATAGGTTTCCACCCTTGCTACAAGCAACTTAGTTGGCATATTTTGTTCGCTAAAGTCTACGAATCTGTCTACACACTTGTATCCTTCTTCCTGAATGTCCTTCATCATTTCGAAGGAAACGACCAGACCGCTGTGATGGTCAAGGAGTACACCTACTTTCGGGAAATAGGGCCTAGCGTTTTCTCTGACTGGAGTTGGAACATAAAAAGTATCCGCTTCTAATATCAGATTTTGCTTGGGTTTAAAGGTCTTAAGTTTTTTAAGCCGGATTTCATCCTGGATATGGAAGGAAACGAACTCCGGCTCGTCAGGCTCTGCCGTTATATATTTGTCTTCCCATTCCCCGGATTTCCGGCAAACTCTTATTAAGAAAGTAAAAGGTGTTTCATGATCTAGAATCTCCTTGCCGCTCCGACAACACAAAGCCACCTCCAGAGCTTGTCTCAAAATATGTGTTAGAAAACGACATTGGATCGCACTGATAAACCTGGGTACAAAACCCGGCTCATGATATCTGAAAAGCGGCCATTCATTTCTACCTCGGAATTTCAAACCCATTTCTTTGATATTTTTTAAATCTTCTGCCGATAGGAGTGATCTGTCTTCAAAAGAACACATCAGGCACTTTTGGATAAACATGCTTTCGGAACTCTCTGCGTCAATTTCTCCGGATAGCAGTTCAAGTATCCCACTTAAGCCTTCAGTCCCAAGATATCCAGCAACAGCAAAATGCTCTCCACCATTGCCCATGATGCAGCAATAAGCAGTCTCCCTAGTTTCAGGGTCTACCACTCCAAAAATATCATCTTCATACATCCATTCCCAACAGGCCGAGCGTTTGAAATCTACTGCGGCTTGGTATAATGAGTTCCATTCTTCTCTGGTCGGTTTTGCTTGGTTCACGTTGCTTTTCTCCTTCCTGTAGGACACTCAGAACGATCATTTTTAAAGATTACTAAACCACAAGTTATAATCATGAACCAATTGATAGTTCTTGCTGTTCTTTTCGACTAATTCCAGCAGGCATAGGAAAAACATATATTGTTTTCGACCTTTTCGTGCTTTTACAACTATGCGTATAAATCAAAAAAACTGTCTATCCCTATATCCTTAAGAATATCTCCCTCTTCCAAAGGACCCAGCGCATCAATAATTTCAGTTTCAAATGGAAACTGAAGGTTTTCTTATCATTGCAAAAACTGTCTTCGGGGAATCGACGTTTACGGATGGCTTGACCACTTTCCTAGTATTATTTGATAGGGTTAAGTGATCTTGGCGCACTGTCAGACTTCGGAGAACGAAGTTCACTTCGCAACAACTTATTTATAGTCAATTTCATGAAATTCGCACCATTCGCAGACAATTTCACATAGTGTCTCATATTTGTACGAATCCCATTCTTTTTCTATCCCATGCTTAATGATCACATCTCTGAAGCGACGAAACGCGCCTTTACCATCAATTGAGTGACACAGCTTATTTCGCAGTTTGTCATCTTCTTGAGAATAACAAAAGTTTTCCATAATCCGATATTCGTTAACTTCTTCCCGATCGGGCAGTTCAACATAATCGCCCCAGTTTTCCACCACGTCCACTGCCTCGCGAATAGCATCCTGCTCCCAGTCCTCATATTCACTAAAATCATCATCATCTTCGGATTCTTCGGCAATGCTTAAATACTCCATTTGAATTTCGACGATATCACCTGTCTTTTTGTTCAAATAATGGTTCCATCCATCCATGAAGAAATCCAGTCTATCGACAATTTCTTTCAAGCTGACTGGCTTCATATCTTGATCACCTTTTCCTTTCCCTAACTTGCCTGCAACTCTACACAGATCATAACCCACTTAAACCATTTAGAGAATTCTTAAAAGGCAGTTCCGTATTCCCCACCTCACCTAAACACCCAATCCAGCAACATTCTATTAAGGCCGCCGGATGTTTGTACTGCTTTATTGAGAACGTTACTAAAATGGGACTAACTGACTACCCCTTTGAAATATTTTAGTTACAACAGTCGTACCCTTGTGATACTCTTTTCACCGTATTTCTCATTAACTGACCTTGGTGAGAGTTTCATTATCCCTTTGCGGCGCAGAAATAAGATACACTGGCTTCAACCATTTTGCTGACCTCAGCAAAATGGTCGTCAATGTCATATCCAATCAAATATCTTTACGTAATCCTCATATATAAAATGCCGGTGCCTTGATTGGTTGTTCGCCTGTTTCAATATTCCACAGCCAACCATAGCTTCTACGACTTTTGCCACCGTATTAAAAGAAGAGTTTAATTCATTGGCAACGGATGGTATCTTTAGAATGGGATTTTTTTCAATATACTTATACACCAGCAAAGCATTCTTTGATGCCTTACCGAGTACCATTATTTTTTCTATATCTTATAGCAATAAAGCTTTCTATCTGTTTTATAGAGTTGTCTGCCGCTACGATTATAGCTTTGATAAAAAATTTCACCCACTGTGCATAGTTTCCGTTGAGCTGTGTGCTTGAAAGCCTATCAAAATATTCAGCCTTATCATGGAAGAGATCATATGACAGTGAGATAACCGGTTTTGATAACACTTTATTTTGCAATAGCATCAACATGGCAAGTATTCTCCCAACTCTGCCGTTTCCTTTTTCAAACGGGTGGATTATTTCAAATTGGTAATGAACAAGTGCAGACTTTATGAGTACATCAATGTTGTCGTCTGCTGTCATAAATTTTTCAAAGTCATCTAAAGCCGATTCCAGATCTTCCGGCGCAGTGGGATTGTACTCTTGTATATTTTAGGAAACATAGGGCTTTAGAAAAATTTGCGTTTCTCTAAACTTTCCAATATTCTTGCAGCCGCTATCCTTCAATGCGATGCCTTGTATTTCAGATATTAGTTGATTTGATACTGTTTTCCTCTGAGCGTACTGCATAGCCGTCACGCAGTTTATTATTGCCATCGCATTTTTACTTTTCTCGTTGTTAGAATCAAGGATATCATAAAAAGGTGTAGTTATCCCATCAATTTGGCAGGATAAATGGGCCTCTTTTTTCATGAGCAAGTTTATATATGTGTCAATATCTAGTATGTACCTTGAAATGCCTTCAAGGATACCCAGAAGCCTGTGCGCTTGCGAAATCAGCATCATCATGTGCTCATCCATCGGCAGCACGTTATCTGTCAAGCTGCAAAGTGGTTTAGGAGTAAAAGTATAATAACTCCTTGAATCGTATTTTCTGGATATCTGAAATTCGTAATTTCCTGAATGATTAAACATAAACATGCTCCTAGATCATTTTATAATCATCATAGCATGTTAAATTCATTTTTCAAGACTGGATGCCTTTCTTACCACGTTACTACGGGAAGATTTAGTTCTGGCTTACCAGTCCTCGCAGGCTTTTATCCTTGTCCTCCCCATCAAGGGTAAGCTTGATGACATAGTCATAATCCTTTTTGTTCATAGCGCTTTTGATTGCCATTTCCCTAAAGTTGGAGTATTGAAGGTTATTTTCAATAAATTCCTGTGCCTTTTTCTGCCCGTCATGTTTCTCAACCAAATGATATCGGATGAGATTAACTCGCTCAGCTAAGTAATTGACACCCCATGAATCTCCTTTTTCATTTTCCAGCATTAAGCTTAAATAATTTTCCAATTTGCCTCGTAAATCCGAAGTGTCAGCAAGCTCTGAACAGCTTTCCAAAAGGTCTATTCTCCAATCAGTCCAACCATTGTATTGTCGATGGGACGCTTCTTCGATCAGTTTATTAAACAAAGTTTCTTTATGAATTGGTTTTAGTTCTTTATCCCCACTCATTTCATCAATAAATGCTAAGCTTTCCTCAATTACTCCACCGATTACACCGTCTGAGTCATCTGCGCCTTGAAGTAAATCCATCATCTCCTGGATTACACATAGGCTAAGCTGTAAAGCCTGCACTGGCTTATTCTTTTCTAAAGCAAAATGGGCCTTTTCCAGCATCAGATCCGCACCCCTGACCGCTTCACCGGTATCTCTGTACGCTACAAATCCATGTCTGTCTGAATTGTTATTGATATAGGTACGAATCAGCGCAATGGCCTTGGATAGTTCAGCCTCATCATTTCCATCATCAAAATTCAGTTCAATTCGCCGCTTGATTTCTTCATATTCGTTAACGATATCCAGCAAAAATTCAACCAGTTCCTCTTTGGTTCTGTCAGATAGTATCTTCTCGATATTAGGCGCTTTTCTTTTTTTCGGAACTTTAAGTATGGATTCTGAATCCCCACTATCTTGGGATATCTGGTTATATTCCTTGGATAGATTGTTTTTCATATCCCGTACAGCAAGAAATGCTGCTACCTGATGCTTGCAATAATCGCCCATATCATAGGGACAATCGCATTGGGTATCGGTGATGTTCGCCTGATCATCAAGTTCGACCTCCACCGTGTAGAGCTCAGTGCCTTCAACCTCGGCCTCAAAGACATTCTCCTCAGTTTCTTCAACTGACGTTACATAATTATTCTCGTAGTAGTCATAGCCCCTTGCCAGTATCTTTTTCTCGATATAGTTTTCAAAGTTTTTAAGATTCATTGTTACCACCCTCGTACTATCTTCTCAGGCTTGAGTTTAATCTTTTTAAGTAGGATTAGATTGTGTTAAAATATAGTTCCCTCTTTCAGCAGATAATCAATGACCCTCTGAATTTCAGCCTGCACTTTTTTGAATTCAATTTCCTTCCAGACTTTCAGGATTGGTATATACATAGCATTGCCGGTCTGTTTGATTTTCTCAAGGAACAGTATAATCATTCCTCTGTTCCTGTCCTTCAACTCCTGAACAAAGCTGTAGTCTTTATCTTCCAGAAGTCGTTCAAACGTTTGTAATAACTCCTCTGCATAGGTTTCCCTCTCAATTTCCCAGCCTATTTTTGAGAAAACAATCATTGGCAGCCTGTCCGTGTATTCTATTTCAAGGTAGCCTTTCTTGATCATCCAATCGATCCGATGAGTTATTTCCTGTAAGGTCTGTTCCCTAAAGTATCCATACACCGGACATTGATCCAGTCCATGCTCCATCACTTTTTTATCTTTAGAGCCCTTCAGAATCTTTGCTAACATACTCCGGCCCCCGGTTGCTATAAGTTCATCAGCCGCACGAAGTATCACCTTTATTTCTTCAGTTGTTAAGCTTCTAATATCCCTGCTGTCAAGTTCATAGCGTACCCTTGGTTTATTTCTACTCATAATTGAACCTGCTCCACTTTTCCATACTTTTTATTATGTTCATAGAAATTAAGATAGTCAGAATGGTAAGTCATCAATATCTGTCTGTAGCTCCATGTCTTCTTCGCATTCTTCCTCTTTAGAATAAGCTGGAGCAAAAAATTCCTGAAAACCCCAATAAAGCTCTTCTACCTTTTCTGGCAGATAAACATGCGTTCCACTTGTTTTCTGAATTGTGCCATTAGAATAATAAACCTCGACATTCCATGTGATTGTCTCTGGTTCTACATTATCAATTTCTTTTTCAATATCTATCATGCATTCTTCAAAGCAATCAAATTCGTCAGAATATATTTGATCATCACCAAGCACATTAAAGCTGTTATCATTCTGGCCGTAATCTTGCTCCCATTCGAATATTTCGAGAGAATGTACTATCCATTTCAGGAATTTAGCCATATCGATATCTAACATAAATTTTTCCTGTCTGCTTGCAGGAGAGCCGTCACTCGCAAACTCCGTTTGAACAATGTTATTACTCACTTTATCTGCTTCGAACAGTTTGGCATTTTGTACATCGCGCAGCTCTTCATAAACCTTGGAATGTATCCTGAAACTCAACTTGTTGATATGAAGCTGCTTTTTCCTATTATTTCGCTCCGCGTGTGGATACAAAAGCCTATATATCTCCTGAGCAGCCGATTTAACTTCTTCACGCTGATCATGAAGTCTGTTTTCAAGCCAGCTCTTTTCTGCCGGGCTAAGCTTTCTGAAGGGCATGTTAAAAATTCTATTCAAGGTTATATCTGCAGCTTGCTCAGTTGGAGACTTTTTACTGCATCTTCTACATATATGATTTGCATGACCCTTACCCGAAAAGCTCTCATTCGATTTATATTCAGAACAAATTTTGCAGTAATGGCCACTTCTGCGTTTTTTCTTTGACATTTCTCTCTCCAATATTTCTAGTTTCTACCCACCAAATGTTACACATCCCATTATTTCTTGCCCTGACTCAACCGCTCGCTCTTGCTGACATTTGTATCAATCAGTACGTTCATATTTCTTTAGCCTTTCCTCTCTTGACTGTTCTAAAGAGATATCATTAGAGAGGGAACTAAAAAACGACTTCATAATTTTCACCTTGTCTTCTTTTAAAGAAGTGAGTTTTGCAATACCCTTTCCATTCTTGCTAAGCATTCAAACCACCCCTTAAATCAATAGTTGTAGGACTGTTATTTATCCATGTTCAATATTAATTCATTAGCAATGTTAGGGCTATCCAGTCGCATGATACTTTCTTCAGCACTACCAAAACTCAAAAGATTGATACTCCCATACCATACGATTCGTTGGTCAATGACGGCATATTTTTGGTGTATATTCGATTTGAAAACTAAACTTACTCCAGCAGCTTGCAATAAGTCCAAGGTCCCCTGCAGAGCACTCGTATCCTTGTCTTTGAAATATCCAATGGGCCGGGTTATCACGATGACTTTCACCTTATTTTCTAAAGCAATTTTCAGGTGTTGCATCATTTGTAGAGTACGCTTCTTGGTAACAAAGGAGCTTACAATCAGAATTTCTCTGGCGGCATTGATAATATCATTAGTATAAACCGATAAGAAATTGCTCTTATCAAAAATTACATCAATTGACTCTGGTGCACTACTTTCTCCTTTTGCTTTATACCCAATGGTAGCATACCCGTTAAGCCGTTTATGGTACATCCGTTCAAGCATCCTTACATGAATATCTACATAATCATAGATTTGTACTTCTTTTTTATTGGCAAAGAGTCTGTGAAGCCTTCCTGCATATTGTTGCAAGGTGCCTTTCCAAGATATTGGCATCACTAAAAATAAAGTGTCAAGGCGTGGTTCGTCAAAGCCCTCCCCAATGTATTTGCCGGTGGCAACTAAGGTTAACGGCTTGTCAGCGGGTGTCTCTGCTATTTGCGTCATGATCTCCCTAGTTCGTTTTACTCCCATTCCACCCGTTAAAGAGATTACTTGGGGAATTCTCTCACGCAACTTTTTGGCAAGCAATTCGACATGCGCCGTTCTCTCAGTTAATACCAGGCAGTTTCTACCACTCTCAAAGCTTCGAACGATATCCTCTGTGATCAGTTGATTCCTACACTCATTAACCACAATTTCAGAATACAGCTCTTGAATCGATACATCCTTTTCGTTCTTATCTAGAGGGACTCTGAGCGACGTGAATCTTGGTATGACATAGTGCTCAAAGGGTCTTTTGTCTGCCTGTTTTTTGGTATCATCTTTAAATCGTATGGAACCACATTGCATAAATATGATCGGATGATGCCCATCTTTTCGTATAGGCGTTGCCGTTAATCCATAAACATATTTTGCATTAGAACTCTTAAGTATCGTCTCAAAGCTGAACGCTGATATATGATGACATTCATCCATAATAATCATGCCATAGTTTTTCACGCAATCCTTCACTTCACCCAGTCTGTTCAATGATTGCATAACAGCTATATCTATGATTCCGCTCAAGTTATTCTTTCCTGCTCCCAATTGCCCTATCGTACTATTTGCCTTTTTTCTCCCTCTCTTTTTGACTTCAATTGTGACTGGCAGGATTTCCTTTATTGTCAAGAATTCCGTTAATCTATTTTTCCATTGGGTCACCAAATTTACTTTATCAACAATAATAAGCGTATTAACTCTTCTCTCAGCGATTAGCTTTATAGCAACAACAGTTTTCCCAAAAGCGGTAGTTCCAGAGAGCACTCCATTATCATGTTTGAGCAATTGATCAAGTGCCAGTGGTTGTTCATCCCTCAAACTGCCGTTAAATTCTACATCGATGCTTCTGCCAGGATTGGTTTTCTCAATAAATTCAGGTTCAATCTTTAGTTCTGTAAAAAAGGCCCTTACATCCGCTTCGCACCCTCTTGGCAGGCAGAGATAGTCTTCTGTTTCATCAGAACACGATATTATTCTTGGTATTTTATTTTTATAGTTTGGCATTCTCATGGCCTGGGCCTTATAAAATTCCGGATTATTGAAAGCCGCCAACCGTTTTAAATGATTTAAGGCTCTATGAGAAATGCCTGTTTTCAAGATGAATAACATATTTGCTTTGACAATTTTAATTGTCTGAGAAAAGTCATCCTCTGAAAGTTTGATAGTGTTTTTTGTTTCCCAAGGTTTTTGTGGTTCTTCTTGATCATCTCTTTTCAAGATTCCAAGTTCATTTCCATTGCAAATTTTTGATATGAGACTTTCGACTTCATCTTCAGAGAGCTTTCGCAGGGTTGTCATGAATGCCCATTGATCATTATACGGTTCAAAATTGGCATCGATAAAAACGCTGTTATTATTAATCCTTGCTGCTTTTTGCAAGGGCAACGCAATCAAGTTGCCCAAACCGCCCCTTGGCATAGTATCCTGATTAGGAAAAAACCTGTCATACGATTTAAAGGTAATTTCATGCCTTTTGTTCATGGCGTAGGTAAGTAGTGCGCTTCCGAGTTTTCTGGCTAACGTTGCAGCTATAGGGCTTTCAAAGAATATCCAGGCATGGGCTCCATTTCCTGACCTGGAGCGTTCAATAGCTATCGGCAAATCAAATTCTAAGCATACTTCTCTAAACTGGGAAATATCCTTCTGCCACTCTCCATCATCAAAGTCAATGGCTAAAAAGTAACAGGTTTCATCAAGGCCTAGAGGATATATTCCCACAACTAAATTGCCACGCCCTCGCAAATGATCGTCAATAACCTTTTCATCCAAACGGGCATAGGCCGTATTGGAACAAGCAGTGCATTTCACCTTTGGTTTTCTGCATAGCTCTGATTTCCATTCATTTAAACAGCACGGTATATATCCATCCGTCCCCTTCTTTTTGTTTTCAAACCGTTTAGCATAAACATCTTCCCGACCTTTAAAGAGTGACCTAAATAACATTATCTTTTCCTTGGGATCAGACATGCCGTTGACGTTTAATTGCAAAGTCTCACCTTCTGATCCACGATTAGATGCTTCTGTAAATGTAGTAAGTGTCGGAAATAAGCTATCCACATTAGTATTATCAGAACGGCCATAAGGAATAGCCCGATGTTCAGAAACACCGAGCTTAGTATTTAAAGTTTCTAATTCTTCTTTTAGGTTGCTGTTTTCGAGCAACACTGCTTGATACTTTTCAAGCAGTTCTTCAAAGGTCATAATGCCACCCTTTTATTTCCTTAACCTAATCACTAAGCCTTGCAGCTCAGGGTTCAATCTGTATAAACCCTTTTCCAATAATATACCATAATTTAGAGCTTGTAGTCTTATTGTCTAATTTCAGTTATGACCCTCACATCTGATACCCAGGATACCAGTCCACCTTTCCTGATCCACCTGATGTCCACTGAGCAAGTCATCAATTTTGCCAAGACAATTCCCCTATGAATAAAACGGCCCACCGTGGTACGCATTGTTAAGAGGCGTGGTGGGATCTGTTACATGCAGGGAAATCGTTCTAGCAACGGGGGCCTTTTCCAACCCGAACGCTAGGTCAGACGAAAGTAGTGCTAATTATTTTGATCGTCAACTCTACCTTAATACATTCTACACATCCTGTATCTTTAGTTACCTCAATCACTCTGCAGGTTATCACTGTTTCATTGCCGATTAGTTGGCTAACTCCTTGTGCATAATAACGTGGTAAGTAGCCGAGTAATGTTCCTGCCCTATTAGTTATTTTAATGGCATATTCATCCTGCATATTTTCCGGTTCTAGAATCAATCTTAATTCTTCATTTAATTTTACATCATGAGATTTTTTGCAATCTGTACCCTCACAACCAAGGTAATATCTAGAACCAGCCAAGAAAAATTGCCTTACAATTTTTCCCGACTCAAAGTCAAAAATAGGGTCAATAAACTCAAGATTATCGATGGGTAACCTAGCGCCACTTCTCTTGAGAAGCTTATAGGCATCGTACTCAGCTAAACCGTATTTATTAAGAATGGCTTCAATGCCCTTTCTCTTTGGATCTGGCAATCTACTCGCGAAAACAGGAAATAGCTTGTCGCCTTTATATAACTTATCAATTTCCGGAAAAGCAATGAGCAATTCAAATCCATCTTCTATGGCCTCGTGAACCTCATTATTGTATGTAAATTCAAATTGACCATTTTTAGATAACTCACCAACAAGATATCTTCTTCTTGATTTTGGTTCTTTCCAAATAAGTAAAAGATAATCTCTACCATCTTCAACAGACATTTTACGCCTCCTCTCTTCCAATTATCTCAGCCATTAATTTAACCTTTTCAAGTAAAAATAGTTTTATTAACCTCTTTCTATCTTCACTTAATAGAGTCTGTTACAAAAAGGTTTAGTGATAAAAACACCTGTTCGTGATAAAAAAATAATTACACCTCTGTCCATTGTGCGGTAAAATAAAGGTGACGAAACCCAATTATCACACAGGAAGAGGTGTAAATCTTGCATAATCAACTAAACATATTCTCACCCCTCTATTATAGCACGTTAGGTTTTGATGCGGAACTCATTGATTATGTTTCTTTCATTAACGATGAGGAAATTCGATCGCTATTCCCACGACCAACCCTTATTGATCCGCGGGGGCGCAAGCCTTGGGATGTGGTTACTTTGTTTCGTATGCATATTCTCTACTTCACTCGACCCGAATTTACTTCATTTCGCCAAATGTGTAGGGAGTTAGCCAAGCCTAAACATCAGGATTATCGTAATTTTCTCGAGATAGATGGAGCCAAAGTACCAAGCCTCCTTAAGTCGGTTTCGTGCCCAGCTTGGGATTGAAGATGAAAAAATAAACGAACTGTCCAAACCCTTTCTACGCCAGGCCCCCTACATAATACCGAAAATAGTCCTCCCAGCGTCCGATCATCGGTGTCTTGTCGATGGTGCCGTGCAAGAAGAATATAACGTGCATAAACGATGGTCGTATCTAAATAACGCTGATTCGTGGGTTTAGCCATACCGTTGACATCCAAAAAGTTAAAGTTCTTCTTAAAACCAGAGTTTCTTAGAAGGTGTAGAACTTTAAATTCCTTAAATGCCGGTTGAATCTCATTTGGCAGTTGATTTTTCTGTTCCTTCTGCGCTATCATTATCATATAGAAGACACCTCTCTTTTCTGCGTAGTAGTGAGTTCTTGTCAAATTCACTATACCAAATAAATGATGTGTTTTCTATTGTCAACAGGCACTTTCTGAAAAAGAAGGCATCAATTTGACGGAAGAGGATTTGAACTATTGGTTGAGCGTATTGGAACCGTTGAATCCAGAAGGCAGGCCCTCAATGCGTCAGGATATGGTAGAAAAACGTCACAGCGAGGTGGAGTTATTCGCCGGCACGGTGTTGGAACTCGGCCAGAAATATGGTGTCCCGACACCAGTAAACCAAGCGCTGTATGATAGAATTACAACGATAGAACGCCAATTCTAATTACGCTATTATCACCCTGTCCAAAGATCAAATATGATCCGTTTGGGAATAAAGCTGATCGAAATAGCATTCGCTGGTCAATTTCTACGGCATCCCATCTCATTTCAGTTATAAGACGAGGATTCAGATTAGACCAAAAGGAGCTGGTATCCGCAGACAACGGACTATCAGCTCCTTAGCATTCGCTAATTTTATAAACGCTCAAACCCTAGCATTTTGATTCCCTATTGAATCAGGATCAAGGATGGTCTTACAGCGTTTCCTTAACCTCCAAAGCGACATCCATGATCATATCTTCCTGTCCACCCACGACTTTCCGTTTTCCCAGTTCGATCAAAATATCCCGGGGATCTAAGCCATACTTGCTGGCAGCCCGAAAGGTATGCAGCATAAAGCTGGAGTACACACCGGCATACCCTAACGATAAAGCTGCTTTATCAATGACCTGTGGTCGCTGCATCAGAGGACGAACGATGTCTTCCGCTGCATCCATAACAGCATATAAATCCACTCCGGTTTCATAACCCAATTTATTTAAAACAGCGACAAGAACCTCGGTTGGGGTATTGCCGGCACCGGCTCCCATTCCAGCCAGACAGCCATCCACAACCTCCGCTCCTTCTTCTATGGCTGAAACGGTATTTCCGATGGCCAATCCCAGATTGTTATGGGCATGAAAACCCACTTGAACCGAAAGGTTCTGCTTTAAAAGGCTCACCTTTTTCTTCACATCATCTGGAAGCATAGCCCCAGCCGAGTCCACAACATACACCACATCAGTCCCGTAAGACTCCATGAGTTTTGCCTGTTCCAGTACCTTTTGGGCCGGCACTATATGGGATAACATCAGAAAGCCGATCACTTCCATACCGATTTCTTTAGCCAGTTTTATATGTTGAGCTGAGATATCGGCCTCAGTCACATGCGTGGCGATGCGGGCTACTCTGGAGCCTTCTTGATAGGCCATTTCCAAATCTTCTTTAATGCCGATGCCAGGCAACAAGAGCACTGCCAACTTGCTCCCCCCGATCACCCTGGCCGCAGCCTGCAAAGCCTCTTGATCGGTAAGCTTGCTAAAACCATATTGGATTGAGGAACCTCCCAAGCCATCCCCATGGGTGACTTCGATCGTATCAACTTTGGCTTTGGCCAGGGCTTGCGTAATGGCCGCAATCTGCTCTGCACTATATTGATGCGCCATGGAATGACTTCCATCACGAAGGGTTGTATCGACAATCCGTATTTTCTTCTTTGTTGTCATTGCTTTTTCCTCCTCGTATTCAGTATTTTCCGGGCCATGGCCTCGCCTGCGGCTAAGGCTGCAGAAGTCATGATATCCAAGTTGCCGGCGTATTTCGGCAGAAAGTCTCCCGCCCCTTCGACTTCCACCATGATGGTGATCTGACGATCTTCAAACACTGGGGGATGTTTGAGGCGATACCCTGGAACATAATTTTTAACCGTTCTGACCATATCCTCAATGGAAGCAACGATGGCTTCTTTATCAGGGTCCTGTTCGAGGACAATGTAGATTGTGTTACGATTGAGAATTGGGGGATCAGCGGGATTTAAGATGATAATGGATTTAGAACGCTTTGCTCCTCCGATAACTCTAACACCCTTGGAGGTCGTATCGGTAAATTCATCAATGTTTGCTCGGGTGCCGGGACCGGCGCTTTTACTGGGAATCGTGCTGACGGTTTCGCCGTAAGCGACCTCAGCCACCCTTGACACGGCATAAACCATAGGTATCGTCCCCTGACCGCCGCATGTGACCATATTGATGTTCTGTTCACTCATACTTTCCATGTTCATGTCAACGGCCGGCACAACATAGGGTCCCACCGCTGCTGGGGTAAGATCAATGGCAATCATTCCGGCTTCCTTGAGCAAAGGAGCATGCTTTAAATGGGCTCCTGCGCTGGTCGCGTCAAACACAATTTTAATGGATGGATCAGACAAAATTGCTTGGATCCCTTCGGCAGACGTCGGTATGCCCATTTTCTGCGCCCGCAGGATTCCTTCAGATTGAGGATCAATGCCGGCAAACATCCCAACTTGCAAATTCGTGCTTTTCTTAGAAATCTTCATTAATAGATCGGTTCCTATATTCCCTGTCCCTAGAATTCCGACTTTAATTGGCAACATACTCATCCTCTCTTATGAATTAGAATTTCACTTAAATACCTGGCTGTCCGGAAATTAAACGGCTATTTCGACCATCTTCTCGGCGGCTATTATTTCTGTACACCAAAGGAAATGCATACTTCTCCCAGACGGTCAAATTGTACCCGGAAATAGTCACCAGGTTTGGCTTCTACAGCTGCTGTCACTGCGCCGGACAATATCACATCGCCTTTTCTAAGCGGAGTGTTAAATTCATTCATTTTATTAGCCAACCAAGCTACACAGTTAGCCGGATGCCCCATTACCGCCGCACCTGCGCCGGTATTGGCAATGACACCATTCCGTTCCAGCACCATGCCCACAAGGCGTAAATCAATGTCTCTCACAGAACTCGTTGTGTTGCCAAGAACATACGCCCCAAAAGACGCATTGTCACCAACGGTATCGGACAATTTGATTTGCCAATTGCGAATTCTACTGTCTACCACTTCAATGGCTGCGGTAACATAGGCAGTGGCATCCAGAACATCCCGCGCAGTAATGTGCTTCCCTGTCAGGTCATTTTGCAATACAAAGGCAATTTCGGCTTCCACTTTGGGTTGAATGAGCAGTTCAGCGGGTATTTCATCGCCTGAGTTAAACGCCAGATGATCCAAAAGACTGCCAAAGTCAGGCTCAAAAACTCCAAACATACTCTGCATGGCCTTGCTAGTTAAGCCAATCTTTTTACCTGTCACTTTATTGCCCTGAGCGGCAAATTGCTTAAGGGTATGCACTTGGATGTAGTATGCATCTTCTACCGTAATATCTGGGAAACGTTCGCTAAGCGGTGCTCCCACCTCACGAGTTTTGCTAGCTTGAAACAATTCCATGCCCAATATCTGTCGCAAATTCTGTTCCATAGCTAATCTTCCTCCCTTATATTTTCTTTAATGTTAATATTAACATGCAAACGGCACCAAGCCCACCCATTACCACCAAGAACATAAGGCCGCCCACATAGGAACCCGTCATTTTAATAATATAGCCTATAATGGTCGGGATAAATGATGAACCAATACTGCCAACACCATTCATAATACCAGCTGCCGAACCGGTGGATGAAGACGACACGATGTTTTGCATGACTGTCCAATACGAGGCCAAACCGATACCAATAAAGCCGATGGCTGCGGACATGAGATAAGCACTGGTGAGATTATCAGCCACATTGGCTCCCAGGAAAATGCAGATAGCTGCTCCACTTAAAGCAATCATGGGGAAAATGGTCTTCCTGCTTGACCTGTCCGCAATGAAAGCAACGATAATGACTGTGAACGTACCTAAAATAAAGGGCAAGGATGATAGGGAGCCCATTTGCGCCCAAGAAAAATTGCGCGCCACTTTCAAGTACGACGGCAGCCAAGACATGGTTCCCCAGAACATACATGCTGAAGCCAAGAAGCTGAAAGTAACCATCCAAAATTGATAATCTAGATAAAATTTTTTATTTGCTCCACTAACTGTGGTAATTCTAATGGCATAAGCATCACTCTCTGCTTTCAGTCCGCTTTCAATATAATCCAATTCCTGCTTGTTGACTAACCGGCTTTGCCGCGGATGGTCAGCTGTCAAAAACCAAAGAAGTAATATAGGAATGATACTAATAGAAGTTAGGATAAAGAAGCTAGTCCGCCAACCGGAGCTACCGACAATAATGGAAAAAAACGGCATAGATATGGCTGGACCAACCATGATAGCCACGTTCCAGGCGGAATTGGCCTTCACTCGTTCATTAGGTGGAAACCAATTCTTAACGAATGAACTTTGCATCGGCCAGTGCATGCCTTCGCCGAGACCTAGCACAACTCGGATGGCAATCATCACGCCGAACGATCCAGCCAGACCACCTATAGCACTCGATACGGCCCACAACAAAATTGACAGCGTCATGGCTTTGCGTGGCCCCAACTTATCGCCAATAGGACCGGTAATGATATTAGAAATACCATAGGCAAATAAGAAAACGCTCATCAACAGACCCATTTTAACGGGTTCTCCGGCGATCCCCATATCGTGCAGAAACTTGGGATCAGCCACTAACACGGAGACATTCACCCGGTCCAAGTACGAAACCAACAACGTGATAAAAAGTATACCTGCTAGCACAACACGTATATGGGTTGGTTTCTCAGAGGTGGTCTCGGTGGATATTTTTGTCACATTTGTATCCATTACTTTATCCCTCCTTGTTTATTTTAAAGCCTCCCGGTATTCGCCGAGGCAGTTGGTACAAGGGTTTCCTTGCACCAACGACGTCGGGACACACTACGACTTCTTGCCCATTTACTCCGCTGGCAATTAGCGGCCCAAGAACTCATGGACCACATTGGCAAACGGTACTGTCTTTTCAATTTGCGTCCAGTGCCCGCAGTGTGAAAACACATGAAGTTCAGCGTTTGGCAAAATATTTGCTAATCGCCAGCTTGTTTCAAAAATGGGAATGATTTGGTCTTCTCTACCATGGATGCACAAAGTAGGAAGAGTAATCTGTCGAAGCTGTTCTTCCGAAAGTGCCATGTCCTCCACACATTGCTGGCGTGGTGCGGGGAACATCGCCGAAAAAGACTCCTGGTAACCGGGCTGAATGCTTGCCTTATAGCGCATTTCGGCCAAACCATCTTGATCGGCGATCGCTTGATTGGATACAAAGGTTCGTAACATTTTCTGCATGTTTTCCACACTGGGAGTATATCCCCACACATCATCCAGTCCCTTTGTGAGAGGGAAAGATATCCCCACGCTCCCCATCAAAATGAGCTTATTGATGAGATCCGGTCGCTGGTGAGCCAAATGGAGAGCCAAACCACCACCCATGGAATTGCCCACAATGGATACCTTTTTGAGTCCCAGACTCTCAATGAAACCAACTATCTGCTTGATCCAGATATCCATACCATAGGTGATACCCTCCGGTCTGTCGGTGTCGCCGAAACCGACGACATCTGGTGCATAAAGATGATAGTGTTTCGATAAGATGGGAAATACCAGTCTCCAATTGGCCCAAGCGGACACTCCTGGACCCGAACCGTGAATCAAAATAACGGGTTCTCCTTGGCCGTCCTCATGGTAATGGGTATTGATACCTGCTGCTTCGATAAACAATCCTTTTCCAACGTCTTCCATTGTGTTTCCTCCTTTAATTAAGATCATATTTAGTCTTCCTAGATATGATCTTAATTGGGAGCGAGTAATCGCACAATCCCATTGTTCCGCTATATGCAACAATTGAAACTTTTCAAAAAATAGCAAAAAAAAAGTAGCCGACGCTACCCTGCTGATATACTCTACCAATTATTTTAAACTAACCTATCCGACGCGTGATTTCCATCGCCGCACTTTTTACTTTATTGACAATTGCTAAACGAATAGGATTCATCCTAGAAATCGGGCCAATAACAGTCACAGCATAATTGACTCTGTTGGTATAATCCCAGATTGGCGCTGCAATCGACATTAGCCCCTCCAGGAGTTCCTCAATGCTGAACGCATATTTTTGCAACCTGATCGTATTGAGAGCAGTCCGAAATTCATCAGGATTGATTATGGTATTAGCTGTATACTGCTCCAGTCCCCTGTCAATGAGTTGATCTATCACTGTTTTATTCTGATAGGCAAGCATTACTTTCCCGGAACTTGTGCAGTGAACAGGATTCCTGCGCCCTATGTGCGACAACATTCGCACCGGATGCTTGCATTCAACGATATTCAAATAAACTACATCCATACCTGCCAGCGTAGCAATATGGGCGGTTTCCCCAATGTCATCAACCAGGTGTTGCAAAACGGGCAGCGATTCCCGGTTGATTTCAAGCTTTGAAGTCATAACAGTATTTAAATGCAGGATGGATAACCCTAAAGAATATTGCTGTGTCTCATGGTCTTTCATAACAAATCCTTCGCTGGCAAGTGTCGTCAATAAGCGGCTAACCGTACTTTTCCCTAGTCCTAACTCCGCAGCCAGGGCTGTGACTCTTTTTTCAGGCTCAACCAAGGAAAAACTACGCAAAATACGCAGTGCATTCTTCACTGATGAGAGCAGATGCTCATCATATGCATTGGTATTCATAAAAGCCTCCCTTCCGCCCCTTCTGTGTAGCACAAACGCAAATGAAAAGTGTTAGTGCGCCGGGGGGCTTTAGTATGCGTTGGGCGCAAGACAAATCAACGACTACAAAGTGATGGTAAACAGAAATTACTGACGTTTAGTCATTCCCAATTACCGTTCGTGTTCAGTAATCATATTAACAAAATCGTCCGTACATTTGCGCAGATGACTCTCGACTAACCTTCGAGCCATACCGGCCTCTCGGTTTTTCATCATCTTAACAATTTCTCCATGTTCTTGAACAGAAATATTACATCTTGAGAAAACAAAATCACCGCTTATAGAAAGATAAATCGTATTCTCATAAAAATTATTCGTAAGTTCTATGAGATGGGGCATCTTACTTAATTCAATAATTTTCATATGAAATCTTTTATTCGCTTCAGCATATTT
>NZ_DATLJA010000061.1:0-7793 GCF_035539115.1 Desulfitobacterium sp.
TTGAGGAGGTTTTTGTCAATATCTCTAGTTCTTATCTAAGTCACATCCCACGAGGGTTTTAAAGCCAACTAAAACGTCAGAATTTAAGTACGTCTGTTTGCCAGTTTAATATTTTTCGTTATTTTGTAACAACCTCTATCAGAGAGGGGCAAAAAATGAAGAAAATACTAGTGCTAGCTATGGTGGCCGTAGCGTTAATTTCGGGTTGCGGAACTACTACAGGTGCAGCAAAAAGTGCGGACTTATCTAAACTAACTCCTACCCAAGTAGTCGAAACTTATTATAACAGCATTGCTACGGGCGATTATTCAACGGCTAAAAATTGCTTGTCGGATGAAATTGGTCAGCAGTATGTAAACGCCCCAGATGCAGATTTCAAAAATACCAAGCAGTTAACAGACCTAAAAGTTTCTCCCGCAGCTCCAATCAAGCTTTACGGGAAGAACTTCGATGAGGTTCAAGTTACTGCCGAGTATTCCGCAGAGAATAAAAAGATGATTACATCTAACAGCGGAAAACAAATTAGGTTCATTTATGTTGCCCAAAAGGAAAAAGATTCACCATGGAAGATCATTAGTATCGGAACAGGACCGTAATCCATTCTTTAATAGCAACTGCTGCAAAGGCATTAAGGTAAAAGCTTGAGATGGTTTGATAAGGAAACAGCATCACTTAACACGTCATTCAGGAAACTTGCTAAGATGAATGTGGTTGGGACGCGTCGGAAATACGCGGAACTGTATAAGACATGTGGCAAAAAGCAACCATCCTTGGCGGACTGAAAAAGGATAAAAAGTATTCATCTGACAAAGGTAGCTCTATCTATTATCGTTGAATTACTTATTTGACCTTATCAAATGACAATGGAGGGGTAGTTAATGGAATTTAACAAACTTGAAACTTCTAGACTAATTCTTAGGCCTGTAGAAGATGATTTTGAAGATTTTTTATATTACAGGTCTAATCCGGATGTAGCAAGGTATCAATATTGGGAACCTTTTATGCCTGATCAGGCTTTGGATTATATTAAGAAATATCGATACTCAAAGCCGGGAAACCAGGGGGAATGGTTTCAATTGGGTATCGTAAATAAAGAGACTAACCGCTTAATCGGTGATTGTGCTCTAAAGCTTGATGAATTTGAACCAAGAAATGCGGAAGTGGGTTGCAATTTATCTTGCGATTATCAAAAAAGAGGAATTGCAACGGAAGCATTTTACTGCGTATTTGATTATGCTTTTTTTGAATTAGAAGTACATCGAATTTCTGCGATAACTGATTGCGAGAATATAGCTTCTATTAAATTATTGGAACGATTAAATATGAGACGAGAAGCACATTTTGTTAAAAATGTCTGGTTTAAAGGAAATTGGGGTAGTGAATATAGCTATGCAATCTTAGAAGAGGAATGGTTCAATATAAATAGATCTCTGAGCCAATATTAAAGCGGGTTGGGATGCGTCGGCAATCCGCAGTGGTCAGAAGTGCACACTATTTTGAATCTAAGAAAAACCTAATTTAGTTAGAGGTAGAAAAGAAGCATCCAAAGGCTGGAAATATTTGTGCTTTCAGCCTTGTTCTTCATATTCTGATATGAAATAAGGAATATATTGGATTTTATTGAATTATGAGTTAAAGGTGGCTGACGTTGGATCTATTTTAATACGTAGGTTCAGTAACTAATGAAAGTTGAAGTATTGGCAAATTAGTCTTTAGAAAGAAAGGGAGTATTCCTGAAACAGATTTCTGGTATTTTCAATATAAAGAAGGCTTTTTAAGGAGGTTTTCGATATGAGTACAACCCCTCTAAAGCAATTAATAAAGAACAAACATTAACCATTACAAGTTTTGCTAAAAACTGTAACATAAGTAGCAGTTATTTATCCATGATAGTTAATGGACATAGATCTCATATAGATGATAAGATTCTGGAATCGCTAGCCCTCAACCTAAAAGTCAGTAAAAGTGAACTTCCAGAACTCCTTAAACCTTCTATAACCTATTAAATAGCATCCTGAACGAGTCATCAGACAATAATGATACCCTGGCTTTAGCAACATGCTTTTGTACAATCGCAAAACGCTATTTGACTAAAAAAGAGTACCAAAGAAGCTATGTAATATTAGAGCGATATCATAGTTTATTAAAGAACCTACCTCCATCTCTTGAGCAAATAATGTGTTACACCCTTCTTAAGAAGTATTATCAAGGCATACGTGAACCTTATCTTGTCGATTTTTATAATAATGAGATAAGATATATTAAAAATAAAATTAAGTAGATCGAAGTGCAGAGTCAGTGGCTTCTGTACTTTTAATTTACAGTAAATAAGACAAAATTTTCCATATAATCTCTTCCTTTGTAAGCCCTTCTTAAAATATGAGATTAGCTTAAAAGGAGGAGGTTTTATATGTCTAGGTGGTTAATCGCATGTTTTTTGCTCTTTTCGGCTTTACTTCTGGAGCCAGTTATACCGGTTGGTCTTAACAATTTAGTAGTAGCTATGGATTCCATTGACTGTGGCTAACAAATTTTGTGATTATGTACAAAACCAATAACTACAATTTAATTCGGTTAAAGATTTTGAGAACTCAATAGGAAAGTTACATGAAAAATTAGATGTACCACAATCAGCTGACCAGTTGGTTCAGCCAATGAACTTTAATGGTAAATTTTATGGTACTCCGCACCCTGTTTGGCTCGGTACAAGAGAGGTTATCGGGTATATTACCCAAGAAGTTTGGGCAACAGAGTATTGGAATTCCTCGTATCAGAGAAATCTATTCAGCTCCGTAACCTACCACACGTCTTATATCTCTCCTTACGGCGTAGGTTTTTCTTGGACACCAAAACCCTATACACATAGTATTATCGACGGTGGTAGAACCATAGAAGCAAGTGCTGACGGTCTAGTTGTATTAGGGGTGAAAATTGGAGACTATGTAGCTGGTTTTACTTGGTCGATGGCCATGACTGACTGGTTTTCCGCGGTTTAATCGAATTCTATTTTAAAAGAACCGTAGGGCATAAATTACATACCTACGGTTCTTTGTAACCCTAATCATAAGAAAATTAAGTTACTGTATCTTCTTGGTCAGCAAACTCTAGAATATCCCCTGGTTGACACTTGAGAACCTTACAAATTGCGTCGAGCGTCGAAAATCTTATTGCTTTTACTTTTCCGGTTTTCAAGTTTGAAAGATTTACATTAGTAATTCCAATCTCTTCTGCTAATTCATTAAGTTTTATTTTTCGTTCAACTAATACTCTATCTAATCTTATAATAATAGCCACTGCTTAGCACATCCTTACAATGTTGTATCTACTTCGTCTTGAAGGAATATCCCATATTTGAATATATCAGCTATTATAAAGATAATCACTGCAATTAAAATTCCACTTAGATGAATATTTGATAGATCTACACAGAAAATTTTTGTTACAAAAACCCACCCTAAAAGACTTCTTATTGGATCAACTACAACTGAATAGACGATCATTGAAGATGCTAGTTTTTTAAGCCTTTTAACATTATCGATATTAAATGGGGTTGTGTTTCTCGAAATTGTATTAAGAATGTTTATCACCTGTTTTAACCCATATAGAATAACAATATTAAGAATTGCACTTGAAGCCAAGTAAGTTAGGAAGGCGGATTTCGCGCTAAACATTTCGATATTTAGAGATTGTATAATCCTAAAAGGAATATAAACACCAAAGGCGGTACCATTGGATAGATTGTATTTTACAAACCAATCTAGATTTCCCTTTTCAGCAGTAAATCCTTGTTCCGGAGCAGAGAATAAAATAAAAGATACAATCAATGCTGCAAAGAGTAATATTATCCCAATAATAAAGATAAGTGCTAAGATATTTTTGATAGTTCTCGCTCTTTTTTTCAAACTTATAATGCTATCTTGTCTCATAATATACCTCCCTTTTATTACATTATATGGATTTATATTCGAAAGTCAATAATTTATTAACGATAAATGATAAAAATTACGAGCTAACAAAAAATTAAGAACCTAATGGTATGCTGCATATAATTACTAAAATAACCTTATTTCTCCTACCTGGGTAAAAGGGATTGAGGGTCAAAGTAATCGGGAATGGGTTATGGTTTCAGGATTAATGTGGGACGCCATATATAGAAATATAGGTATACCTTCTTATGATATTAGAGATGTAACGATTGATCATGTCGAAGTGATTAGGTTAGATGATAAAACTAACCCCAAGAAAACAAACGATTTAGAGTTAATTGCTTCTTTAAAAAGTTCATTAGCCGGAAAAGAAATTCAATCCAATCAAATACCACAGTACGAGTTAAGAGTTTATTCGGAGAAATTCAACGGGCTTTATTATTATCTAGATATCGTTACTTATGGTGACTCAGTCTATCTGGGTGACAGAGGAAAGCTCTATAAGGCAGAAAGCAAATTATCATCATGGATTCAAGAAATTTAGGGTGCCGCAGTCCATGGCGGCTCTGAATCTAGGGTTGTCGCACATCACATAAACCAGCTAATAGCTGTCAAGGAAAAGTTTTTTTAGACTAAGCTTTGAGAAAAATAGAATATAGCAAAGCTAGTCTACGTGTTGTAAGTACGAAAAAAGCATGTAAATAAAAGGAATCTCTAAGTCCGCAGAGAATTGTTATTTAGAACAAGAAAAAGGCTGTTGTGAGGATAAAATCCCGTAAATCATTCTTAGCGATTTGTTAGCCGTAGCTATAATAGCGATCTTAACCGGCTTACCTTCGTTTATTTTACGAACGTAAAAATTCCTGAGAATTGGGTTTAAGGGGCCGCCAGTTCGGTTGCTGATTCCCGCCACTGTGGCTTGATAGATTGCTTTTCTAAGATAAGGTGACCCTCTTTTAGATATTTTGTTATGACTCGATTTAAACTTTTCCGATTGAAAGACAGAGGGGTCAATGCCTGCAAAAGCGACCAATTGTTTTGCGCTCGGGAATCTCTTAATATCATCAATCTCAGTGAGAATGGTGGTGGCTGTAGTCTCTCCTACGCCAGGAATTGAACGGAGAAGAGGGTAATCCGAGGAAAAGTTTGCCCAATAGACCATTTGAGCCCGTAGGTCAGTCAGAATGTCTTGCTGGGATAAGAGGAGTTCGATGTACATCCTTAAAACCCGTATGTTTGATTGTTGGGCGCGGTTAAAAGGCAAACTTTCCTTGGCAGCCAATATAAGTTCATCCGTTTTAAGTTCGTACCAGCTTTGAGACTTCTTTGCAGGCTTAAGACACTCGATAATCTGGTTTCGGCTAGCCGATAAAATAGCTGCGGGTGAAGGAAAAGAAGAAAGAACGCTTAAAGCAGTAGGACTACATAAGTGAGCAAACACCGACTCAAACTTTGGAAACAGAAGGTCTAAGACAGATCGAAACCGAAGTTGAGTTTCAGTATATTAAAACCCTCATATTGGCGACAGAAATTCTGTAACTCGAGGATATGTTCCTCAAGAGGCTTGGCCTCGGTAAACTGATTCAAATAGTAAACCTGAGCAATCCGATTCGCATCAATGGGGTCGGTCTTAACCTTGCGAACGGATTTCTTTTTCTCGGCATGAGTTTGGAGAGGATTTAATACAATGACTTTATAACCCGCATCTTGAAAGTACGCCGCAATAGGTTTGGAGTAATTACCCGTGGCTTCCATAACTACATGAGGACGTTTACCGATTTCACATTCTAATTTAACGAGCCGATCAGTTAACCTAGACATATCATTAGGTGAATGTAAAAAAGAAAAGGGTTTGGAAAGGGATTGCTGATAACCTTTAAATAGAGAGAGGATAAAGAGCTAAAGGATTTAGAAAGTTTTTAAATTAGAAATAACCCTATGATTTGAGACGATTATGTGATTATAGGAGTTTTCTATAGAAAGGGGCCACGTCCTTGGTGGCCTCTGGCTTCGCGGGGCGTATGGCTTCGTATAACAGCGTTTTCCTGTAACTTTGCCAAAATGTATGTGGTTGGGACGCTACAGGAATCCCCAGAACGTAGTACGACAGGGCTAGGTCAGAAAGGATTTTAAAGCAAAATGACAGAAGAAGCTATTATAAAAAACACTGATTTTCCTAGAACACGACAGAGTATTTCTAAGGACTTAGGCGGACTTGGCATCCAACAGGGTATGACTGTTATGGTGCATTCTTCGCTGAGTGCTTTAGGCTGGGTAAACGGAGGAGCAGTTACAGTAATTCAAGCTTTGATGGATGTAGTCACTGCGTCAGGGACAATTGTTATGCCGACACATTCTGGGGACTATTCAGATCCTGCATTATGGGGTAATCCACCAGTTCCGGGGGAGTGGTGTCCAATTATCAGAGAGACGATGCCAGTTTTTGAACCTGAAGTCACACCTTCTAGGGGAATGGGAACTATTCCAGAAGTTTTTAGAAAGTGGTCCGGTGCAGTTCGAAGTTCACACCCAGCATATTCATTTGCTGCATGGGGAAGAAACGCAGCTTATATTGTAGCTAATCAAACCATAGACCTTCCGTTGGGTGAACAATCGCCATTAAGTAGAGTTTATGATCTAGACGGATATGTATTACTACTCGGCGTGGGTTTCGGTAATAATACATCATTTCATTTAGCTGAGTATCGCTCAATGAGAAGAAAAGTGTTCGAGGCAGGAGCACCTGTAATTGAAAAGGGAAAGCGTTTATGGAAGGTATATAAGGATTTGGAATATGAGACAGAACAGTTTGAACAGATAGGTCGAGACTTTGAGCAGACCGATTTTGTTATTAACGGGATTGTTGGTTCTGCAAACACAAAGTTATTTAGTCAGAGAAAAGCAGTAGATTTTGCTGTGGAATGGATAACCCGCCCAGTCGTATAAACAGCGTTTTACCGTACCACATTCCTTGCACTTTAGAAGTCAAAACAGTAATATTGGGTTTTCTAAAGCGATAAGAAAGTCTCAATTAAAAAGGAATTGTCTCGGAGATGTAGAATAATATTGGTAGATAAAGGGAGGACGGAAAATGTGAAGAAGTATACGGTGTTTCTGGGTCTACTGGCAATCTTAATTGCAAGTGTACTAATTTTTAGTTCCAGTTCACTGTTTGCAAGATCTTCGAGTTTACCAAGTAAGGCTATTGTGACGGATGATGAAATTGCTAGAAATATTTATCCTCAGCCTGCTACAAAGTTTTTTAGTGAAAAGGACTTTGAATATTTTCAAAGGATGGATTTAAAAGTATCTGAGACAGATGAATCAGCTAAAATTGATAAAACAACAGCTATTAATAAGGCAAGACATGAATTTAACCAAAACACATCAAAGGTTGATGCACAGTTAGTTCGTTTATCCGATCAACAATACAAAAATATTCTAGCATGGATAGTTAGATTTGATGGTTTACAAATGAGGAGCCACGGACCTGGCGAAAGATTGGTTACTCAGCTCAATGTGGTTATTGACGCGATTTCTGGAAAGTATCTATTTGGTTTTGCCTATAAATAAAACCCTACCGGTCAAATTAATACCATAATTCAAAAGAAGAAGGCTCGGGAACGGGCCTTCTGTATTGCAATGTATACCACTACGGTAATTCCCAAGGAGGAGTTAAATGACCGCAATAAAAGGAAGAATCTATGCAATTGTTTCGGGTCTAATCTACTAGAGTCTGTTACAAAAAACATTAACGGCAAACGACAGTTCGGTAAAAATAATTACACCTCTATCCATTTGTGCGGTAAAATAAGGTGACAAGCCAAATTAACGCACAA
Organism: Desulfitobacterium sp.; assembly: GCF_035539115.1. GTDB lineage: Bacteria > Bacillota > Desulfitobacteriia > Desulfitobacteriales > Desulfitobacteriaceae > Desulfitobacterium_A. The sequence goes on from NZ_DATLJA010000061.1 coordinate 7,766, forward strand.
GGAAGAGGTGTAAAACTTGATTCAACTA
>NZ_DATLJA010000062.1:0-17765 GCF_035539115.1 Desulfitobacterium sp.
CAGCGTATGGGGTTGTTGATTAGCAAAAGCGCTTAATCCTACAGCTTCAAGTGATTCTTTAACTCTATCATCAACTTCCTTACGGGATAAATTAAGGTTTTCAGGACCAAATGCCACATCCTCGGCAACAGTTTGACCCACTATTTGACTGTCCGAATTTTGAAAAATCAATCCGATTTTTTTCCTTACCGAAGTAAGATCTTTGGTTATCGGCTCCCCGTCCAGTAATATTTTCCCTTTAGTAGGAAGAAAGAGTCCATTAAAATGTCGTATCAAAACAGTTTTTCCCGAACCATTAGAGCCTACAATAATAACGAACTCCCCATCTTGAATTGAAAGGTTTATATCATTAATCGCAATTTTGCCGTTAGGAAAAATGTGTGTCAAATGTTGAGTTGCAAGAATGCTCATTTAGTCCCCCCCACTTTGTGATTGATTAGTGATCACCGACTTGAGAAGGGGGCGCAATGTTTTGATTAAAGCGAGTGCAACAATAATTTTGATTATCATACCGGGTATGAACGGTAAAAGTCCCAAGGCCAATGCTTTTCCCCATGAAAGTTTTAACGCCAGTTTAAGCCAAGGAACACCAATGCCGAAGAGAATTATGTTTCCAACAATTAAAGCAGCGAGGTCTTTTATAAATGAGGATTTACCTTTTCCAGAAATCAACCCAATTACAAGGGCAGCAATCAAATACCCAAATAAGAAACCGCCTGTAGGCCCAAAAAGAACGACCAGGCCTGCTTTTCCACCTGCGAAAACAGGAAGTCCAAGTGCACCTAAAAAGAGAAATAATCCTACACTAGCCCCCCCCCAGGATGCTCCTAAGAATAAACCTGCCAGCATCGTAAAGAAATCTGATAATACAATAGGTACGGGACTGAGGGGAATTGGGAAGCTAATATAACCTCCAATTACTATTAATGCTGTAAAAAGACATGCAAAAACCATCATACGGAGATTAGGCGACTGCGACTGACTTTGACTCATCTTTGTAACACTCCTCACATTTATTATTGTAAACCTTAAATTTAATTTAAGTTTACAATAAATTATGGTAGCTTGCAACAAATTTTTCCACCCTCATCTCACTCTTCAAAACAAAACAAAATGCGTTAAGTGAGAGAACTTCGATCTTCTAGGCTTTAAAAGCTTCCGGTATTGACGTTCTGGGCATTCCCGACATCGTCAGCAATGTATGTCTGCAAGTATGCTCCAGTTCGCAATTTTTCTTGGACATAAGGCGTATAGAAAACTACGTCCACCTGATTAGTTTCTGGGTCAAATTGCATTCGTCTTATATAGGTTTTAAATAACGTTCTTTTTTGCTCGTTTGTACCATTCTCATAGATTTTTTTTAGATCATTAAGCATAGCCTTAGCTTTTTGGGTATTAATGGCCAGGGGCTTTGGCTCATCTTTTTTTGATTTCTCCATCTTAACGTTTAGTTCCTCTCTCTGGGCTTTAAGCTTTGTTAAGCGCTCATTGCACAGATCCGGATCTAATCCTTTGGCAAAAGCTGTAAACGTATCATCGATAAGTTTTTCCACTTTGTTTAGCTCTTTTTCCATGGATTTAATATTTTTATGGTAAGATTCAAGCTCACCATTTAAACGGGAATTGAGTTCACTCATCAGAGAGTCTAAAACTTCCGGCTCTCCAAAGTTCTCTTCAATTTGCTGTAACAACTTCTTTTCGAGGACTGGCCTTCTTACGGTGTGTTGATTGGTGCAGGCTACTTCCCCACGGTAATGGTAGTTGCTGCAAGCATATTTGCCCCCTCTGGGATCATTAAGTCCTGACATATTTCCACCGCAGCATTTGCAAGTAAAGAAGGGTTGCCCTTCAAGATTTAATCCAGTTAAAGCCCAACGACTATTAAAGCTGCTGATCGCTGCTGTTCTTGGTTGCCTACTGCGAGCTAAAGCCAATGCTGCTTTTACCTCTTCAACCGAAATGATTGCTGAGTGTGCATTTTCAACAATAATCGATTCACTTTTATCTTTGCGTGTCTGCCCTTTAGTCCCCCGTTTTGCGGTCTTATTCCAATAATAATATCCGGCATACTGCATGAGTCTATCTTCACGAAACATTTGGCTGATAGAAGAACTAATCCAGGTAGTCCCGCTCGGATTAGGGATGTTTTGTTCATTCAAACGATCCCTAATTTGATGATAGGATAAGCCTTCACCAATCCGCCAATCGACTACCATTCTCTGTAAGATAGGAGCTGTCTCCGGGTCTTTTTCCCAAAGCAGCTTATAGTTATCTTTACGTTGACCCTTTCCTATGTATAACCCATTCAGTCTGTAACCATAGGGAGCACGTCCACCATTTTTATAGCAATATCCTGTTTCTGGATCTCTTTTGCTGGCATTTTCGACCATCCCTTTTACGACATGCTGCCCTATGACCATGGATGTGGTTTAAGCCATAGCTTCATCAATTGAATCCCGCCAAACTCCTTCAATGGTTGTAGGATCATAAGGCGAATTTACTAGAATGACAGTAACTCCATGCTGCTGAAGCTCTCCTTTGATTGACGATGAGCGGTATTTATGACGGGAGAATCGGGATGAATCGTGAACCAAGATATGCTTAATTTCTTTATCCTCTTTAGCATGTCTTATCATTGCCTCAAAGTCTGGACGCTTAGTTCCATTGTATGCTGATATCCCTTCATCCCTGTATTCTTCCAGAACAATCATTCAGTTAGCTTCAGCATAGGAATTTGACCTTGCAAAACTTCAATATCAATTCATTTGGAGTATATTCCCAAAGAAAAATGACAAACCGGGCGAACAGCTTGCCATTTAACAATAAGTAATCTTTAATCTAGAAAAATTTTAGCGAAAAGGAAATGTATTAAGAAAGATAGCATGAAAAATAACTTATCTCAGCCTAAAAAAGGGTGCACCAAATTAAGGCTTTGAAGGCCCAGAAAAAATAAAGCTTTAGTTTAAACCACGGAAATGTCAGTTTCCTTTATCAGACCATGTGAAAGTAGAAGTTTAACTGCTTGTTTAATAGCTTTTTCTTTCTGCTTTTCCACCATTTCTTGGGGCATATCAATCTTATACAGATCACTGGGATTGAATTCTTCACCAGTAATAAACATATTGTGGATGGCGGTGAGTATCATCCTTGCGATAGCGATTATGGCTCTTTTTTTGCCTCTCCTTTTGCTAATTCGTTCATACTTGACTTTGTAGTAAGGAGATTTATTCGACTTCACGGCTGCATGGGCAATTTGTACCAATACAGGTTTGAGGTAGACGCCAGCACGTGTTATTCGAACAGATTTCTTCTTACTTGCAGATTCATTGTTGCCAGGTGTTAAGCCCGCCCAGCAACATAAACGTTTGGAACTGGCAAACTGAGTCATATCGGTGCCAATCTCGGAGATGATGGTAATAGCAGAAGCTCTGTCAACTCCAGGAATGGTACAAAGAAGAGTAATGGCATTCTCATAAGGAACGAGCATCTTATCCAACTTCTCATCGAGCATAGTAATGGATTGTTGAATAAATTCAAGATGGGAGCGAACCAGGATTATTCGTTCCTTTTGTTCCTTGGTCATTTGATATCCTTCAATGGATTCAACTACGGCATCTGCTTTTTTCTTTAAAGACCTTTGAAGAAGAGATGAGCAATAATCAGGATTAAAAGAGTTAGATGAAATCAAGTAGTCCGTGATGGAAGAGGCGGATTTGCCAAACATGTCGGAAACGACAGCATCAAGGGCTACATTGCAGACGGTGAAGGCGTTCTGGAAACGGTTCTTTTCGCTACTTTTACAGGAAACAAGTTTGGATCGATAGCGGGTGTATTCACGCAGGATACGAATGGGCTTAGGGGGGATAAAACTTCCTGGGACTAAACCTAAACGAAAAAGGTCTCCAATCCACTTTGAATCTTTGGTATCGTCCTTGTTTCCCTTTACAGCTTTCACCCATTTGGGGTTAGCGACAGTAATACGGATGGTATCTTCCAAAAGATTAAAGATGGGAACCCAATATTTCCCCGTCGATTCCATGCACACATCAAAACAGTTGTTATCAATCAACCATTGCTTGAATTGGAGAATGGACTTGTTAAAGGTGGAGAATCTCTTTTTGGAATAATGAGGAGTAATTCCCTGTGAAGTAATGATTGTGGCGACGAGAAAAGTTTTATGCACATCGACACCACAGCAGATAGGGTAAACAACTTTCACGTTACAACCTCCTTTCTATAGTTAAGGAGGAAGACATTGACTGAATCATCACACATTTAACGAGTAGCTAAAACAATGATTAGCGTACGGTCTTATAGAACCACTTATTTGTGCTTGAAAGATGATTCTTACACTGTTTAATATACTGATTTAAGCTGAGAAGAGCAGTCTACGACTCCTCCTACCGTGCTTTGTAGTGTATCTTCTCCTCAGTTAAATCATATCAATTGTTACAGTCGTGGTAGAAAGTTCAATTTCATTATTAGATATCTTAATACTTTTATCCAATTGATACATTTCACCTTCAATCTCTATGTTTTTATTTATCATATCGAATTTTTTAATTGGCATACCATTTTTTTCTAATATTCCAATTATTGCTGAACCAATAATACCTTCACTTACATCATTAAATTCCATTTCAATTTCTTTTAAGTTCTCATGTTCATCCCATGAATAATCTTTTAAAGAAGTAGCTGTTAATTCTTTAAAACTACGTTCATCTCTCATTTTCGTTTGGCTTAATGTTGTAATTTGAATAGGAAATGGTGGATTTGGGACTGCTTCTTCTACCAAATTGATAAATTTTTGTTCACTCAAATCTTGCCAAGGGTTTTCGTTCTTTCTTAAAATTAACTTTGTCTGTGTTCCAGGTATTTCTCGAACACCATCTTTTATCCAAAAAATACTATCCTGTCCTTCAATCATTAGACTTATTGGATCACTAGATTTATGTGGACCATATAGTTTCCTTGTATCTACTAAGATTGTATCAGTGACCATAAAACATGATAATATTCCAATTCCAAATCTTGATATTGGTACAAAATCAAATCCAGTTTTAGAGCGAAGAGAATAAAAATCCGATGATTTATAAAAGGAAGAACCAATAGTCGAGTAATAATTATCAATAATGTATTGATCCATACCTATTCCATTATCATTCACTTCTAAAATTGAGTCAGAGTTTTCATGATAAAACTTTACTTCAAGATATGGTTTATAATCATTTCCCCATTTATTCTCTAATGCTTTTCTGAGTAGACACGCATCTATTGAATTCTGAATTAATTCGCGAAGGGCAACACCTGTATCGCCGTATAGTTTTGTGCCCATTAATAGTTCTATCACTTGATTTTTACTTAATTCAAATCGTGTTTCTCTATAATTGTAGATTGGTTTACCTGAGATATCTTTTTTGGTTTCAATTTTTGTTCTATCAACTTGAAATGGTAATCTTACTATTAGCGATCTGTCATTATTACTATTGAATTCGTTAATTTCATTTAGAATATTATTGCATATGCTTAATTCTTGATCTATTAAATCACAAAACTTATGAATTGAAGATTCAATTGCTGGATGGGTACATTTGGCATGAAACTGGATATTTTTTTCATTTATATTCCATGCTTCTATTGCACGATGTTTACTCCATTCCTGCAAAGAAACCGGATGCCTAACATATAAATGGGAGAACAGTACTGGTGGGGTCCTTTTTAAATCAAAATCTAAAATGTCAGCAATTCTTAGTACAACAGCAATCAATGGCAAACATGCAAACACTTCTGGTCCACATATTAAATGTTTATCCAAATTACTAATTTTTATTGCATCATCGGAATGACTAAAACATAATTCTGCAAAATCTACAGTTAGATCTATGTCCCTATACTTAATTCTACTATTCCAATCTTTATCAATAATCTCCCTTGAACGCTTTCCATGTGTGATTCTTATATAATCGGTGATTAAATACTGTTTTAAGGTTTCTGATAATGTAATATTACCTTGTACCCTAGCTTCATCTATATCTTTTATTCTTTCGGATCTTGACGAGCAAAATCTATCAAATTCAATATATTCCTTTTCCTCCTGAGATCCATTGAATTTGGGGTCAATATCCCAATACCTTTTCCAACATAATATTGTCTCCTCATCAGGCGCCATGCCAATATCATGAAAGAATGCTGTTAAAATAAGTAACATTAATTCTGGAACGTATAACTTATCAATATTCTCTTTAGTTAGTAACTTCTCCATTAATCGCAAGACGCGAAATAAATGCCCAGCATCATGAAGTGTAAACTCAGGCATATGACGTATAATAGTTTTTGATTTATTATAAGCATATAGTACACCGTCTTTTACCAGTGCTTTGGCATGATCACCTGCAGAATCATTAACACATTTCTCAGAAAATATCTCAAATATATAACTCTTTTTTAAGCGCGGTTCTATCTCCTCTAACCAATCATCACTCATTGATGCTATCCTCCAATAATTTTACTGTATAAGCAAATTAAATTTTAACTAAATCTTTTTGACTTTTGGCAAAAGCAACAATATCCGCAGTTAATTTAATAAGTAAATTAGATTTCAATCCATCCTCCCAACCTGACTTTAATGCACGCGCTATTGCTAAAGGATTTTTCTTTAATCCACCGGGATTTCCATAATGGGCATAGGCTAAATCTAAATAATCTTTCCAGTTTGAACCAAGTTCATTTTCTATAGCATGAGTAAGGTTTGTTTTCCACATACATAAATCCGGTTTGGTTATTGATGTAGATGGCCATTCTCCTAAGTCTGGATATTCTAAAAGATTTAAAATGGTTCTATTGTCCTTTTTGTGCTTACTCACTTCGGAATTTCTCCTATCCTCATCTTCAATTTGTTCTTTATCTGTATCAGCATCACAAATAACAAAAGTAGGTATACTTAATAATTTTGCCATTGCCAGCGGTTTAATAATTGAGCTTTTACCCCCAACCGGGACTATATGACATCCATATCTCCTGAAATCCATAATAATTCCTGTAAGCATTAAATATGTTGAGATATACGCGACATCTTCAATTCCTTCAGTTAAAATCAAATTATTACAGAAAAACATCTCATTAATTATTGGGTTCAGAGAAGGGTAGAGCTTCGCCAACATTCCTTCTTCCTTTAAAGCTTTTTGCCCGGATAATTCAAGTTTAGTAGATAAATTTTCATATGAAAGCTGGGATATATATGACGTACTGGGGTTATCTTTTTCTCTTACAACTCTTATCGTCTCGAAATTGTTACCAGGAATAAATAAAGGGCTATGTGAACAAATCAATATTTGAGAATCGTTTTCTGAGAGATCATTTAGTACTTCTGCAAGATGTTTAGCCTGAGGAGGATGTTGATATATTTCTGGTTCCTCAATTCCCATTATCAATGTAGGAATAGTTTCATCAGAAATAGTTGTTAATTCTTGAAGTAATGCAAGCATATATGACCGCTGCAAGCCATGGCCAAATCTGGCTAAATCACCCTCAAATCCTCTTTCACCAATTCTAATATAAGCCCAAGGTTCTTCAACTTTTATTGACTTCTCAGAATCTTGTTTCCATAGGATCTGAGCAGTAATACCAGGATGTGACCAAGACTCCAGTTTTTCCTTTAAGGTGGTAGATATTGAGTCCAATGCAGATTGTTCTACATCGAGCATTCTCTGATATTCTTCTTGGGCATCTTTCTTTAGTTTACTAACTTTCTCTGAAAAATTTACTTTTGATCTAACAGTCCTTCCTAAAAGTTGTCCCAATGCTGAGGTCTTTGATTCTTCGCTTTCTTCTATTGCATCTTTTGAGGCAGCAATAAATACCCATTGAATGTAGCTTGCAAGCTTATTGACACCTTTGCTGACACCATAAAACTGATCTTCACTTGGAATCAATATACACCCTTCAGAATGATTGGCTTCATATTTTCTCAGGGCATCAACCATTGCAGTTTTTCCTCCCGGAGCAGGTAGATCTCTATATGTCTTTTGAAAGGTTGAATAGATTTCCTTTAAATCAGAAACTTTTGCCCCGCTTTTTTCTTCTTCGAAAAATTTTCTAAACTCATTAAAACCGAGACGATTTCCAAATTGCTTAACCACAGCACAATCTGTAGTCGAATCAAAATTTGCAACAGAAGAAACAATTAGTTTATCTTGTCTAACGTAATCTGATAATTCATCTTTTGCGGAATCTGAAATTTCAGTAAAAGTCACGGTTATTTTTACTGGGTCATCTGTATTTTTATGATGAAAATCTTCTTTTGTAAGCTTACTAAGATCAGTTTTACTATCTTTATTTTGTCTAAAAAACACATTCAAAGCATTTAATACAGTCGATTTACCAGCACCATTTGAGCCTACAAGACAAGTGTAATTATCAAATTTAATTGTCTCGTCTTTAAAACTCCTAAAATTTTCTATTCTGACAGATTCGATCTTCATAGTTATTTCCTCCTTTTTTTATTACGGCTACAACCTAAATCTATAATTTAGTAATCCTACGTTTTAAGTCTTTAAACTGATATTCAACAACCCTTTATATCACAATTCAACAAAATCCAATATATTCCTCCCCAATGTTGAAAATATCAGAATATAAAAAATAAGGTTGAAAGTACAAATGCCGCCCAACCCTTGAGAAAACCCAACCTTAACTGGATTTGGGTTTTTTTAGCTCAATAATAGTGTGCACTTCTGACCACTTTGGATTTCCGACGCGTCCTAGCCACTCGCATATTTACCAAGTGTTCACTATTCTTTGCCCCCAAAAATAAGGCTTCCCCCTCAAATCCAGGGAGAAGCCTACTTCCATTATACTTGAACGGATGCGCGAAAAGCTACAATTTCCTTATTTCTTTTTCATCCCCATAAACACTTTCTCCGGAGTAATCGGCAGATGCGTGACTCTTACACCCACGGCATTATACACGGCATCAGCAATAGCTGGAGCCGGGGTATTGGCCACGACTTCCCCCACTGACTTTGCCCCAAAAGGACCCGATGGTTCATAACTTTCTTCAAACGCAATCCTAACCTGGCCGATGTCCAGGCGCGTCGGGATTTTATATTGCATAAACGAGTCCGTTTGCATTTTCCCTCGGTCGTTGTACTTGACATCTTCAAAAAGAGCCATGCCGATCCCCTGAACGGTTCCCCCTTCAGCTTGGATACGAGCTAGGTTGGGGTTAATCACGGTTCCGCAATCGACAACTGCGACATACTGAAGAAGATCCACCTTCCCAGTTTCTTGATCGACTTCTACTTCAGCAAAGCCAGCAATATAAGGTGACGGAGAAATTTCGCCACCAAACGTAGCCTGTCCAACCAGTTGAAGTTTACCGATTCCCAGAACAGCGAGTTCCGCCATTTTAGCGAGGGTAATCTCTTTCGATTGAGGTTCCTTGCCGAGTTCAAGCTCGCTCGGAACCCAGCGCACCACTTCCCCAGTAAGCTCAACCTCTTCAACAGGGACTTCCAAATATTTCGCACCTTGCTCCAAAATCTTCGCTTTCAAATCCTTAGCCGCTTTAATCACAGCTGTCCCGCTAACATAGGTCCCGCTGGAAGCATAAGCACCCGGATCATAAGGAGACGTATCGGTGTCCACCGCATGAACTGCAATTTTGTCCACCTCGGTTTCGAGGACTTCAGCCGCCATCTGCGCCAAAATCGTATCCCCGCCCATACCATTATCAGTTAAACCGTGCATGAGGACAAAGCTCCCCAAATCATTCAAACGAATCTCGGCAGAGGCTGTATCGATATTGGCAATTCCTGAGCCCTGCATCGTCACGGCCATACCCAGGCCCCGAACTTTATGCGGACTAACCTGGCGTCGCAAGCCTTTTTCCTCCCAACCAATCAGCTCTTTTCCTTTGATAATGCAACGATCAAGGGTTGAGCTACCCAGCTTGATGCCCTGGGTAGCCAGAGAGGTTTCCCCTTCGCGGATGATATTTTTAAGACGAAGCTCGGTTGAGTCCATCCCTAATTTGAGGGCTAGCTTGTTCACAGTAGATTCGACAGCAAACGTTCCTTGAGTCGCTCCATAGCCTCGGAAAGCGCCTGCTGGCATTTTGTTGGTATAAACCGCTTGACCCCTAAACCGAATGGCTCGGGTTTTATTATAGAGAGGTAAGGTATATTCCGCGACACAGCCTAAAACCGTGGAAGCGTGTTCCCCGTAGGCTCCGGTATCTGATAATACTTCAAGATCAAGGGCGCGGATAAACCCTTCGCGATCGGCTCCCATTTTTACTTTCAAACGCATGGCATGCCGACTCGTTGTGCAACTAAAGGTTTCTTGCCGATCATAAATGATCTTTGCCGGCTTCCCGGTTTTCAAGGTTACGAAGGCGGCAAAAACATCTCCTGAGCTGGTTTGTTTCCCACCAAAACCTCCCCCGATTCGGGGTTTAATGACGCGAACCTTACTTGCTGGCAGTTCCAGAGCTCGAGCTACGTGGCGCCGAATATGAAAAGGAACCTGCGTCGAACTAACCACAACTAATTGTCCGAGGTAATCGAGGTAGGTGTAGGCGCGATACGTTTCCATCATGGCATGAGCTTGGGCCTGCGGATAATAAACTCCTTCGACGATCACATCACACTTTTTCAGTTCTTCGTCAACGTCTCCGACGACTACCTTTTGGGTGGACACGACGTTTTGTTCTTGGAGCATGCCGATATCAAAGTTACAGTGCACGTCCTTTTCTGGGTGAACCACGGTGGAATTCCCGATTGCTTCTTCAAAATTGAGGACAGGCTTTAATACCTCATACTCAACTTTAATCAAATTCATCGCTTTAACAGCGGTCTTTTCATCGATGGCTGCAATAATGGCGACTTCGTCCCCCACATAGCGTACGACTTCTTCCAGAATTAAACGATCATAGGGCGAAGGTTCGGGGTAAGATTGCCCGGCTAACGAAAAACGTGTTTGGGGTACATCCTTATAGGTGAAGATGCACTCGACTCCTTCTAACTTTTCGGCCCGTGTCGTGTCGATTGATTTAATCCGTGCAAACGCATGCGGACTGCGTAAGAGTTTAACAATCAAGGCATTCGCGTCTGCAAGATCATCGGTGTAGACGGGTTTCCCTGTAGCCAAGGCCATTCCGTCGATCTTAGCCACTTTTCTCCCAATCTGCTTTGTCTTCATCATTGTTCTGAATTCACCCCCAGATAGGTTTTGACCGCGCGCAGCTGTCCCATATAGCCGGTACAGCGGCAGAGGTTCCCAGTTAGGTAATGAATAATTTCTTCATCTGTTGGATTTTCGAGTTCATTTTTCAGGGCCAGGACATTCATAACGAAGCCTGGACTACAAAAACCGCACTGTTCCGCTCCCTCAGCTGTCAGAATTTGGGCGAACTCGGTGGCTTCCTTCTGAACGCCTTCTAGGGTTGTGAGCTTTTTTCCGTTCGCTCGAATGGAGAGCATTGAGCAGGAAAGAGTCGGTTGGCCCTCCACCCAGACGGTACATAATCCGCAACAGCTCGTATTACACGCTTTTTTTATGCTCAAATAACCATGTGACCGTAAGGTGTCCGCTAAAAAGTCATCGGCAGCGACATCCCAGTGTACTTTTTTTTCATTGATGATGAGTTCAATTTGCATTGCGCGCTACCTCCCTAAGGGCTCTTTTGACCAAAACAGGACAAATCGCTTGACGATATTCGGCACTTCCCCGCATATTCGTACCAAAGGAGAGTTCCTCTGCAGCAAGCTTTGCGATATCTTCGATCAATGTTTCATCGTTCTGAAGTAAAGCTCCGCTTGCGCTTACGTGCTCTGACAACTTCTGGGAGGCCCTTGCCGCGAGTATTGCACGTTGCGGCCTGGCTCCAACCACGATTCGCCATTGGCCTTCCAACTCGGAAACGGCGACATTCAGCACAGGATAATCGCTAGCTGAGTTTCTGAGACATTGATAAGCAGCACGGCGAGTGTTTTTCTGAAGCCAAATTTTAGTTAAAATATCTTTTTCATAGGGTTGCGCCAAAAACGCTTGCAGGGTCATTCTCCCCCCGTGGAATAACTCCACCTCAGCATCAAGGGCAAGCAACGCGGTGAGTAAATCGGAAAATCCGTACTTTGAAAAGACGGAAGCTCCTACGGTCACGCCGTTTCGGAATTGCACCCCGATAATGTTTCGTACAGCTTGGGGAAGGACTCCCTGGAAAAATTCTTGAAACTGCGGATAGGTTTCCACTTCCCGAAACGTGGCCATGGCTCCTATTTCAAAGCTGTCCTCGTGCTCACGAATCCCCTTAAGCCCAAGTTCCGGGTTCGATAAGTCAATCGCTGTTCCGATTCTCTTCGAGCCCATCTTTAAGAACAAGCAACCACCTAAGACCGTATTCATCTTTTTGCTGATCAGCGTTGCGTAGGCTTCTTCAATTGTCGCGGGTTGAACTAAGTCGCGTATTGTGAACACCAAAAATCTCTCCTTTTTCTGGCTTCATTCCTCTATTATTTATTTCTATAGCGCTCGTAAGCGCTGATAATCTTCCAGAGTATCCACATCTTCCATGAACTCGGCAGGGACTGAATAGCTTAACCAGCGTTGAGGATAGCGTTGAAGGATGGCCCTTCCCCCTTGCTCTCCTTGAAGAGAGCGTAATTCCTCTAAATAGCGGCGGTGAAAAAATACCGGGGAAGCATTGATACCCACGTTCTCAACCTGTGGAACGAGAAAGTCAGGCTGTTTCTCGAGAAAGCACTGGGTTAATTCTCCTAATTTTTGAGGTTCAAGACCCACCTGATCTCCAGGAACAAAACAGATTCCCAAGATTCCTTCTGGTAAATCCGCCAGTCCTAAGCTTATCGTTTCGGCAAGCGGTCGTAGCGCAGGTTGGTTGATCCATACGCCCTTATACCTGTCCCCTGCACTCCAATTTGCGCTGATTCCATAGTCGCGCATCGGTTTTCGAGCCACCACCCAGACTTCAGCTGGGGGTTCCGCAACTTCGGAAATACAGTTCAGCTTCGCTCCTGATCTTGTAGCTTCAAGAGACTGGAGAATAACCTTAAGCACATATCCCAAAACAGTGGAATCCTTCCAGGGCAAAATCAGTTTATCCTGACCCATCCGTGTTGCTTGACCTGAGGCCATCACCACAAATCGAACCACTGTAAGCTTCCCTCCTTTGCATCTCCCGAAGCCAATCTCAAATGTTTAGCCAGTAGCGACTCAGGAAGTTGCTCTTGCCGAAGATATTCTTCTCCCACTTTGAGCAAGGCGTACACTTCACCATCAAAAGGGTCCTGTCTTGACCCATTTTTCGGACCACTCCATTCATTGAAAAGAACAACCCAGGACATCTCCCGATACTCCGGCTTAAAAACCGGGGACCTCAGAATATATTCCCAGGCAAGCTTCGGACTCCAAATGTGTCCGATCAGGTCAGGGCAAAGTTCAGAACGGTAGATCTCGTTTTCCTGAAGTGTCTTACCCCATAATCGTCCATCAATAACCAGTACAGCAGACTCGGTTAAGCGGGGAATTTGGGGTTCATGCGCAGCCCAACATTTGAGTTGACATTCCCGAGCTCCATCCCCTTCAATCAGCCAAAAGTGCCCCTTCACCTTTAACTTGGAATCCTTATGAATCGCCTGATCCACAATTTCAGTGGGGAGGCCAAGCCATTTTCCGCTCTCTTTTTCGCTGTCCGCGTACCAGAAACAGGGCGTAATTATTTCTAGAAACGGGAATTCCCCCGCATTTTTGCAAAGCGAGGGAAACGTTAACGGATACACTTTTGTCGTCGTTGTGGCAATCACGGGTTCCCCAGCTTGGGTGATCTCCCGCGTCAAACGGTTAAGGCACGTCGTTTTGCCACCTGCCCCGATGAACGTAACCACCTGAGCTCTACGTACCATTTTCCAAAGGCTCCCGGAGGTTAGCGCTTCGTTAGTGCAATCCAACTTCGTCCGTTTCATGCTAACCTCCGACGAGTTTTTTTCTACTTTCTAGTATGCCAAAAAACTTCACTGTTGACTAGACCTAAGCTACATCAATCTTAGAATTGCCCGACAACTCCTTGGAAACGTCATCGCCTAATCCTTTTGTTCCACTTCCATTAAAGAAGGCATTTAAAATAATAGCTGTCAGTGAACCCAGTGTAATCCCACTATGAACGATGGTTTGGCTCCAGTTTGGAAACATTTTAAAGAAGTCAGGCGCGACTAATGGAATAAGACCAACTCCAATACTGATTGCCACGATAAATAGATTATGGGGATTCTTATCAAAATCAACTTTGGATAAGGTTCTGATTCCACTCGCCGCAACAATTCCAAACATGGCAATTCCTGCACCCCCAAGAACCGCGTTCGGCAGAGAGGCAATCACAGTTGCCACTTTTGGGAAGAGCCCCATGACCACTAAGATAAGACCGGAAGTCGCAACCACGAACCGACTTTTCACTCCCGTGAGACCGACAAGACCCACGTTTTGGGCAAAGGCGGTGTAGGGGAACGCATTGAATACTCCACCAAGCATGGTAGCCAAGCCATCAGCGCGCAGTCCTCGAGTTAAATCCTCTTCTCCTACCTTTTTCCCCACCATTTCGCCAATAGCTAGGAAGTCCCCGGTCGATTCAACCATAACAACCAACATCACCAGGATCATGGATATGATGGCGCCCACCTCAAATTGAGGTTTCCCAAAATGGAAGGGGGTATCAATACCCATCCAAACAGCTGACCCTACACCAGAGAAGTCCACAAGTCCGAGAGGCATAGCTATAATCATACCAACCACTAATCCAAGTAAAACCGCAATATTGGCAATAAAGCCTTTAAAATATTTATTGATCAAGAGAATCGAGACGAGTACGATGGCCGCGACCACTATATAGGTTAAGGACCCGTACTGCTTATTGCCTACTCCTCCAGCCGCCCAGTTCACACCTACGGGGAGAAGAGAAACACCAATAACCGTGATCACACTGCCCGTAACAACGGGCGGGAAAAACCGAATGAGTTTACTAAAAAATGGAGCAATCAAGAACGTGACCAAACCGGCGATGATCACTGCACCAAAAATGGTTTGCATTCCGCCTGCTTTTGCCATCATCACCATCGGCGTCACTGCAGCAAAGGTAACTCCTTGAATAACAGGGAGTCGAATTCCCAATTTCCAGATTCCCAATGTTTGAAGCAAAGTTGCAATACCACACGTAAATAAGTCCGCATTGATTAGAAAAGCAGTTTCAGATTTCGTAAGACCAGCCGCTGCAGCAATAATCAAAGGAACGGCTACCGCTCCCGCATACATAGCTAGAACGTGCTGTAACCCATAGAGAAATAGTTTGCCAGCTGGCAACAGCTCATCGACAGGATGTTTAACCTTGGCGTTCTCCATTATAATTTTGCCTCCTCTTTCAGTTCTGTTTTTATTGCTTTGGACAAAAAATAAAAAACCCAGGTCGGTAGACTTCAATCAACTCATCTCCTTCGAGAACGTGAGAGAAACCTACCCGCCTGGTTTTTTATCCCTTCGGTGTAATTCAGATTAACTCTGAATCTGTACCACTCGGATTGGGCATTTTGCCACAACCCTAGGTACACTTTCGCTCATAGTCAGGCCATTTACGGTAGCCCGGTAGATACTTGCAGACCATATCTCTGCTATTATATGAACACTCTACTCTATTTTGGCTTAAATTTAATTTAGAACTTTTTCTGGACTTTTCTTCATCGCTGTACCTATCTTACATTATAGAATTCCGCTGGTCAACCCCTTTTCGAACATTAACTTTACTAATCATATCATTGTTCGATATTTTCTTAATTCTTTTATTAACCCTTCCATTAAATAAACTAAACTTTAAATTTCTGAACCAAAGTAGAGAGCTCCTGCGCAAGTCTTTGCTGATCTTGAGCGATGACAGCGACCCCTGCGACCGCACTGGCCGTTTCGGTCACGGTATCAGATATTTGCTGAGAACTCGCCGCTCCTTGTTGGCTCGAAGCCGCCACTGATTCGATCGTTTTAAGAATTTCTGCAGTAGAGTTGGCCATTTGTTCCGAGCTTGCGGCAAAATCCTCCACAAGTTCAGCGATAAATTCAGCATCTTTCTGGTATTGCGCGCTATTCTCGAGCATCTGAGCATAATCGTGGTTTACCGTTCCATCAATATAGTCCAAAATATCACCCGAGTAATTGGAAAGTTGGGTAAACGCCTCTTGAACCTGAGTCGTAACGGTTTGGATTCCGGAGACAGTGGTCGCGGATTGTTCGGCAAGCTTCTTGACTTCATCAGCGACAACTGCAAACCCTCTGCCCTGTTCTCCCGCTCGAGCAGCTTCAATCGCCGCATTCAAGGCTAAGAGATTCGTTTGAGCAGCGATATCAGAGATCGCCTGAGCCATATTTCCAATTTCGGCAACGACTTCACCGGCCTTCATTGCTTCGCGGATATTCACTTGTTTCTCTTCGTAAAGGGAGGTTGATAGATCCGCTGCCTGCTGCGCTTTTGTTCCCATATTGATCGCCCGTGCTTTAATCTCCTGAACATTTTGAGCTCCAGCTCCCGCTTTTTCGGCAAGGGATTTCGTCGATTCGAGAATGGTCTGCGCAGAAGCCGTGGCTTCCTCAGTCGCTGCACTATTCTCTTCTAAGCCTGCAGCGATTTCTTCCGTACTCGCATTGACATTTTGCGTTTGCGCAGTGATTTCTTCAACTGAGGCCGAAAGCGTCTGGCTTCCATCATTGATTGCATTTGAGGTCTGGGTAACTTTACCCAAAACCGATTGCAGGGAACCAATCATGGTATTAAACCCTCCCGCAAGTACCCCAAATTCATCCTTTGAATCATGATGAATGCGTTGCGTCAAATCCCCTTGCTCGACTTTTTTCACCTCTTCGACGATTTCTTTGAGTGGATTAGTCACACTTCGAGAGATAAAGAACCCAATGACGATAGCTATAACGATGGCGATCAAGATAATCATCACAATTTGGGTCATTAACACACTCACGGACTTCATCATGTCCGTCTCGAAGTCACTAATGACCAGAACCCAGTTCGTCCCTGGAATGATCACATAACTCGCAACCATTTTATTATTATCCTGCTGGTAATTGAGAGATTGATTCTGTAATTCGGTTGGTTTATCCCCTTTAGCTACAATATCGAGGACGGCTTGAACTGTCGTCTTTTTAGTAATAAGGCTTTTGTCTGGATGAGCTATGACCGTACCTGTGCTGTCGACCATAAAAGCGTACCCTGAGTCTCCAACCTTAATATTTCCTAAGGCATTGACAAAAAGGTCAGCATAGTCTACATTGCCCAAGACCCCCAGGACATTCCCGTCTCTATCCTTGATCGGGGCTGCGAAGACCACGATATTCTTCTGGTTAACATTCGAAACGAGAACCTCACTAATATTCGATTTACCTTGCAGAGCTTGTTTAAAATAATCCCGTTTCGAGGAATCCGACTTCAATTTCTTCGCATCGCTGTCCGCAATAATCAGTCCACTCGGGTCATTAACCTGGAGATGTTGATGATTCGGCATAGCCTTCAAGTTCTCTGCGAGAATACGATTGGCTTCATTCAGGAGCAGATTATCTGAAGTGAACTACTCTCCATTGAAATGGAGAGCTTCAAGATTCTAGGCGACGAAAGAACATCCGTCAAACCTGTACATCTTTGGCGTACCCAACACCACTACTGGTTGCTCGTTAAGAGTTTCCAGATACTTTTTGGCAATATT
>NZ_DATLJA010000063.1:0-56757 GCF_035539115.1 Desulfitobacterium sp.
GGCTGAGCTGCCTAGGTCACTGGCAGAATCGCGATAACGTATAGACTCAAGACCTGCTATCAGTGTGTTCTGGTTATATTTCTGAATATTCAAAATGTGGCACGACTCTTGCTTAATATAACCATTAGAAGCAGGAAGGGGGTGCCACATTCTTTATTTTGGGGCAGAGTTAGATGTCTAGAAATAGAAATCATGAAGGAGGGGTTATGTGGTATTAAAAGAAGGATACTCGATTGATTCCGTACCTATAGGCGATCTAATCGCTTGGGTGGTCGATCGATTGGCTTATTATAAAATACCACGCTATTGGGAACTCCGGGATAGTTTGCCTGTTACTCCGACTGGTAAGATTCAGAAACAGAAACTTAAGGGGGAGAAAGAGAATTTAGCCGTTGGATCCTTTGACAGGGTTGAAAACAAGTGGGTAAAAGAGTTTACTCAGCCTTCATAGTAACTTCAAAAATATCGTAAGTTAGCATTGCTTAGGTTGTGCAAGTATATATTGGCTAATCTCCTAGTACCCAGATTTGAGGCTTAGGGAGGTTGAAATTAAAAATGACAAAAGTAATTAGTCTTGAAGAAGCGATCAGCAAGATTGAGAATGGAATGACCATAATGGCCGGAGGGTTTATTGGATGTGGAACTCCCGGACAACTTGTGGAAGGAATCTGCCAGAGAGGAATTAAAGAGCTGACTCTCATTGCCAATGATACGGGTATTCTCGGGGATTCGATGTCCAAGCTCATTGTACAACGATGTATTAGTAGGCTCATCGCAACCCACATTGGCACGAACAAGGAAACCGGAAGGCAAATGTCAGCCGGCGAGCTTGAGGTGACACTCGTACCACAAGGAACGTTAGTCGAGCAAATTCGGGCAGCGGGCGCGGGATTGGGAGGAGTTTTAACACCGACTGGGATTGGAACGATTGTGGAGGAAGGGAAACAGAAGCTCGAGGTAAATGGAGCCGAATATCTACTGGAGCTCCCTGTCCGAGCAAACGTAGCCTTATTAAATGCCTATAAAGCGGATAAGGCTGGAAATCTTGTTTATCGTCGTGCTGCCCGTAACTTTAATCCAATAATGGCAACGGCCGCCGATATTGTTATTGTTCAAGTGGATCATATCGTTGAAGTTGGGGAAATCGATCCGGACGAAGTCATGACCCCAGGTATCTTTATCGATTATCTAGTACAGAAACAGTCGCGGGAGGTGACCAACGTTGGATAAGGAAGCGAGGATGGAGTGGCTTGTAAAACGAGTGGCCCAAGAATTCAAAACGGGAGATGTCGTCAACTTAGGGATCGGGATACCTACTAAGGTAGCGAACGCTTTACCAGAAGGGATAAAAATTATTCTTCAGTCTGAAAACGGATATATGGGGGTTGGCCCTATACCGGAAACTGGAAAGGAGGATCCTGACACAGTTAATGCCGGAGGACAATATGCTACCATTATACCAGGTGGTTGCAGCTTTGACAGTGCCATGTCTTTTACCATCATTAGGGGTGGTCATGTAGATGCTACAGTGTTAGGAGCACTTCAAGTGGATGAAGAAGGAAATTTAGCAAGCTGGATGATCCCAGGAAAGATGGTTCCTGGAATGGGGGGAGCAATGGATCTGGTGGTCGGGGCGCGACGCGTTATTGTTGCCATGGAGCATACCGCCAAAAATGGTGGCTTAAAAGTCTTGAAGAAGTGTACATTGCCTTTGACGGCAGCAAAACAAGTCAATCTGATTGTCACGGATATGGGAGTTATCGAAGTGACCCCCAAGGGTTTGGTCCTTAAGGAGATTGCACCGGGTTTAACCTTCGAGGAAGTGCAAGAGTGTACAGAGGCTACGTTAATCACATCAGAACCGGAAAAAGTTGCTGTATAACTAGGCATTCACGGAATGCATGATTGCGGAGTGAGGGTGATTTACAAGAAGTTAGAGTAAAAAAGTGAGGGGGATACTTATGTACAGAGATGAGTATCGTAACAAGTGTGTCACTGCCGATGAAGCCGTAAAAGTGGTCCGTAGTGGAGATTGGATTGAGTTTTGCTGGGCTGCAAGTATTGCAAGTTTGCTAGAAGAAGCTTTGGCTCGGCGTACAGAAGAACTTTATGATGTGAATATACGCGGAGCAGTGCTCATGAAGCCGTTGGAAATTTTAAAAAGTGATCCTAAGGGTGAACATTTTACCTGGAATAGTTGGCATCTCAGTGGGAGTGAACGAAAATTAGTCCAAAACGGTCAAGCCTATTATATTCCTATCAAATATTCAGAGGTGCCTCGGTGGATCCGCGAAAATTTACAGACCGATGTTGTTGCAATTCAAGTTGCACCAATGGACGAACAGGGGTATTTTAGCTTTGGGGTTACAATATCTCATTATGCGGCGGCGATTGAAAAGGCTCGAGCCGTCATAGTCGAGGTGAATGAGGATATGCCGAGTGTCCAAGGTGGGTATGACCATAGGGTCCATATTTCAAACGTAGATTATGTTGTTGAAGGGGGACATCTAGGACTTCCTGAATTACCTTCGGCAACTCCCTCAGAAATAGATAAGAAAATTGCTTCATATGTATTGCCTGAGATTTCGGACGGTTCATGTATTCAGTTAGGTATAGGGGGGATGCCGAATGCCTTAGGACAGATGATTGCCGAATCGGATCTTAAGGACTTAGGGATTCACACAGAAATGTTAGTGGATGGATTTGTGGACATGGTTAAAGCAGGAAAAGTGAATGGATCGTGTAAACAACTCGATCGGGGTAAAATTGTTTATTCCTTTGCAGCTGGAACACAAAAGCTCTATGATTTCATGAAGAATAATCCAGATGTCGTAGCGTATCCTGTGAATTACACAAATTATCCCTGCAATGCTTCACAAAATAACCAATTGATTTCCATCAACAGTTGTTTGGAGATCGACTTGACGGGTCAAGTTTGTTCTGAATCGGTTGGTACCAATATGATGAGCGGTTCTGGTGGCCAGCTTGACTTTGTGGAAGCCGCCTATTATTCAAAAGGAGGTAAAAGCTTTATCTGCTTGCCTTCCACCTATAAAGATAAACAGGGGCACGTTAAGTCCCGTATTAAACCGGTTTTAACAGAGGGCGCTGCGATTACAGATACGAGGACAACCGTCCAATTTGTGGTTACAGAGTATGGAAAGGTTAATCTTAAAGGGTTGTCTACTTGGCAACGGGCAGAAGCTTTGATTTCGATTGCACACCCTGATTTCAGGGAGGAACTGATCGCTGAGGCAAAGAAACTCAAGATTTGGCGCCAGAGCCAGAGCCGTTAAATAGTGAAAAGACAACAACACGCAGCCCAGCCGATTATGCATCGGCTGGGTTGCGTGTTGTTGTCTTTTTAAGATCATTCGCGATATATTAAGCTCTGCTCCATGCACGGTATTTTTTGGCCAATTTCTTATAATCTTTGGTGCTATTGCCCTAATCTTGACTCAATTGGACGCTATACAATTCACTTGAAAACGAGTATGATGGTTAACAGTTACATATGGCTAACGCTGAATTCTTCTGAAACGGGGGAACCAAATGTCCAGGCTGTTGAAGCCTGACTGGGGTGAATCACACAAAGTGACGGGTTATTCCTTTCGACCCGAATCCGACAGCTAACCTCGTAAGCGTTGAAGGGGGTAAAAATGTAAACCATACCCTTTGGTTTACTATGTTTGTTTGCTACAAACCCCGAGACGGGGTTTTTTCTTATTTTTAAAAGGGTAACCTAGAACAATTGATTTCAACTATTAGGGGTGGCTTTTGATGTTAAGGTATTTTAAACGTTTCCTTATTGGTAAACCAAAGAACACTGCCCAATTAATAAATGAACGCCTCAGTAAGAAGAAAGCTTTAGCGGTATTTTCTTCGGATGCTTTATCTTCTGTTGCTTATGCTACTGAAGAAATTCTTTTAGTCCTCGTAATCGCAGGTGCAGTAGCTCTGCCGTATTCAATTCCAATTGCGGCTGCTATTTTAGCGCTTTTAGCAATCCTAGTACTTTCTTATCGGCAAACCATTTATGCTTATCCTTCGGGTGGAGGGGCTTATATTGTAGCTAAGGAAAATTTAGGGACAAATCCTGGTTTGGTGGCAGGGGCAGCGTTAGTCATCGATTACATTTTGACTGTTGCGGTTAGTATTGCTGCAGGTGTTGCAGCGCTTACCTCAGCTTTTCCAGCACTTCACGATCATAAGGTACTTATTGCTTTGATCTTTATCTGGATCTTGACGCTCTTGAATCTCAGGGGTTTAACTGAATCAGCAACGATTTTTGCCTTACCCACTTATCTTTTCATAGCCAGTATCATTTTCTTGTTAGGAACGGGAATCGTGAAGCTTTATCTGTATGGTCAGCCACTGGTCCAGGATATCCCAGTTACGACTCTGCCGGCAGGCATTACTCTTTTCCTTATACTCAGAGCATTTTCGGCGGGTTGTACGGCCTTAACTGGAGTAGAGGCGATAAGTAATGGTGTCCCAGCCTTTAAACGCCCGGAATCTAGAAATGCAGCCTTAACCTTAATCATCATGGCCAGTATTATTGTGATCTTATTTGGTGGGATTACGTTGTTAGCTAACATCTATCATATAAGACCAAATCTTACAGAAACGGTAGTTTCTCAGATTGCCGCCATGGTTTTTGGACGTAACGTTTTCTATTATGTGGTCCAAATCAGTACGGCGATGATCTTATTTCTAGCGGCTAATACGAGCTTTGCAGGATTTCCTATGTTGGCCTCTCTCTTAGGAAAGGATGGGTTCCTACCGCGGCAACTGGCTATGCGGGGAGATCGCTTAGTTTATTCGAATGGGATTATCACTCTGGCAACGTTAGCTTCTTTGCTGGTTATCATCTTTAAAGGGGAAGTTCACGCTTTAATTCCTCTTTACGCCATTGGCGTATTCTTATCTTTTACCTTATCTCAGGGCGGAATGGTGATGCGCTGGATTCGTCAAAAACATGCCGGCTGGCATGCCCATGTTCTGATCAATGGCATAGGGATGGTGGTAACGGGCATTGTCTTGATCGTTATCGCGGTGACTAAGTTTACGAGCGGAGCTTGGATGGTCATCGCCTTAATCCCTCTTTTGGTGTTATTATTTCAAAAAATCCATGATCACTATCTGACTATTGCTCAAGAACTAGCATTTCACGGCGAAACAATAGAAATGCCGACCCGCCAAAAAATCATTATCCCGATCGCTAGTTTAACTCGGGTAGTAGCCCAAACTTTAGACTATGCTAAGACCTTGTCGCCTGATATCGTGGCAGTTCATGCAGGTGTGGATGAGGAAAAGGCTGAAAAATTGAAGAAGAAATGGGAGGAATATGAGCCAGATATCCCCTTAATTATTTTGCCTTCGCCTTACCGTTCCATCTTAGATCCGATACTCGATTATATTAATGAGCAGGAAGCGCAGACTGCTCCGAGAGAGTTAATCACGGTTTTAATTCCGGAGTTTGTTACGCATAAATGGTGGCAGTATACGTTGCATAATCAGACCGGGCTTTATCTTAAAACGGCATTATTATTAAGAAAAGACATCGTCATTGCCAGTGTTCCTTTCCATATACGGCACTAAAGCAAGGGTTATACAACGCCATATTGCACAATAGTACGGATTCCCTTATGATCAAGCTAAGCGTAGGGAAAGTGAGGGAAACAGCTTGGCTAATAACAGAGAATTTTTTTGGAGTCAAACCTCGGATGCTTTGTTTCGAGAAATGCGATCAAGAAGTTCTGGACTTTCAACTCAGGAGGTTAATATTGCTCAAAAAGAATATGGCTTGAATAATAGTCTAAAACGAAAAAAGACGGGAACGCTTAGCTTATTGCTCAACCAGTTTAAAAGTCCAATTATAATCATCCTTCTTTTTGCCGCAGGATTATCCGCATTTTTAGGAGATGCGAGCGATACGCTGATCATCGTTTTTATAATTCTGGTTAGTGGATTATTGAGCTTTTGGCAGGAACGAGGAGCTCAAAATGCCGTCGAAAGCTTACTGGCCGTTGTGGACATTAAATGTACAGTACTCAGAGATGAATTGCCTGTAGAAATATCGACGAAAGAAATCGTACCGGGTGATGTGATTCTTTTGAGAGCAGGAGATGTCATTCCTGGGGATAGTTATCTTCTTGAAGAAACAGATCTATTTGTATCAGAAGCCACACTGACTGGGGAAACCTATCCGATTGAGAAGACGGTTGAAATATTACCTGAGGATACACCGCTTGCGAAAAGAACGAATTCGCTCTGGATGGGCACCCATGTGGTCAGTGGAACGGCGAAGGCGCTTGTCGTATTAACGGGGAAGAAAACTGAGTTTGGCAGGATTTCAGAGCGCTTGCGCTTGAAACCGCCAGAGACAGACTTCACTCGGGGTGTTCACAAGTTTGGCTATCTATTGTTAGAAGTTACGTTTATCTTAGTGTTGCTTATTTTCGCGATCAATGTTTACTTTGCCCGGCCAGTCTTGGAAGCGTTCATGTTCTCACTCGCTCTTGCGGTAGGACTTACACCTCAATTATTACCGGCCATAATTAGTATCAACCTAGCTCATGGAGCCAAGGGGATGGCTGAAAAAAAGGTGATTGTCAAGCGGCTGGATGCCATCGAGAATTTTGGGAGCATGAATATTCTTTGTTCAGATAAAACGGGGACTTTAACTGAAGGTACAGTGCGCGTGCACAGCACCTTGGATGCTCTAGGAAGGGCAAGTGAAAAGGCTTCACTCTATGCGTATTTAAATGCTATCTATGAATCAGGTTATTCAAATCCTATCGATGAAGCTATTAAAGCCTACCGTCAATACGACCTTACGGATTATCGCAAAGTCGAAGAGATTCCCTATGATTTCACACGTAAAAGATTAAGCATTTTGGTGGAAAAGGATCACCGGTTATTGATGGTGACAAAAGGGACTTTCACTAATATTATAGAAATTTGTTCAACCGTGGAAGATGAGCAGGGAAATAGTGTTGATTTTCAGTCGGCTATTTATGAACAGGCCAAACAGAATTATCAGGATCTGAGCACCAAAGGACTACGTGTCCTGGGTTTGGCCTATAAAGAAGTCGATCCTAACCAAAAGTTCGATAGGGAACAAGAAAAGGATATGACTTTTTTGGGTTTGCTGGTACTTTATGATCCCCCGAAGGATCAGATCGTCCAGTCCATCGCTTACCTCAAGGAATTGGGGGTTTCCCTGAAGGTGATTACAGGCGATAATCAATTGGTCGCAGCGGCGGTTGCCAAGGAAATCGGAATTCAGAATGCCCAGGTGTTAACCGGTTCGGAGTTATCCAAAATGAGTGATGTTGCCCTCCTACATCGGGTTAACCAAGTCGATGTGTTTGCTGAAACGGAGCCTAATAGTAAAGAACGGATTGTCCTGGCTCTGCGGAAGTCAGGCAACGTTGTAGGCTATATCGGTGATGGAATCAATGATGTGTCTGCCCTGCATAGTGCGGATGTAGGAATTACGGTAGAAAGTGCTGTGGATGTGGCGAAAGGGACAGCAGATATCGTTCTGTTGGAAAAAGACTTAATGGTGTTAGCGGAAGGGGTCAAAGAAGGCAGAAAAACTTTTTCCAATACCTTGAAATATATCTTCATGGCGACGAGCGCTAATTTTGGTAATATGTTTAGCATGGCTGGTGCCTCCCTTTTCCTACCCTACTTGCCGATGCTGCCCAAGCAGATCCTGATGACGAACTTATTGACGGATTTCCCCGAGCTGACAATTGCAACGGATAAAATCGATGATGAGATGGTCGAGAAACCGCTGCGCTGGGATCTTAAATTCATTCGTCGATTTATGATTGTTTTTGGGGGCGTGAGTTCAGTCTTTGATTATTTGACGTTTGGTGTCTTGTTTTTAATTTTCCATGCCAACGTCGAACAGCTGCGAACGGCCTGGATGATTGAATCGGTCATATCCGCTTCGGCAGCGGTGCTCATGATCCGAACCCGTCGACCCTTTTTTCAAAGCAGACCCAGTCGGTACCTTTTGCTAACCACTCTACTCATCATGGGTGTCGTCGCAGTTCTGCCTTTAACACCTCTGGGTGCAATCCTTGGTTTAGTTCCCTTATCTTTGAGTTATTATGGGGCTATTGGGCTGATTGTGTTTCTCTATATCGTGTGTGTAGAGATAGCGAAGAAAGTGTTTTATTCAAGAATTGCAAAGTGACTATTCTAGCAGGTGTTTAACACGGTTATGAAATGAGTCAGAACGCAACTCATACCTGGCAGTTTTGTTTTACTTAACATGAATTATAAGACGCAAGTTCTAAGCTCCAACTTAATAAAAAGATCTGGTAAATCAGTGTACAGAGCAAATCACAATTTAATTGTTGCGTATTTCACCGATTATCCTCTGTTGTTTAATTCGGATTGCCTGATAGACAACAGCTGGGTATTGCTCAGCATAGAACCGCCTTAATTCATTTTCTAATCCAGCTTCCCATTATCCATACAACCTACTCTAAGCCCCTTCCGCAACCCTCGCCTCCGAAGTGTGTCATGAAGGAATTGAGACGTAAATCAATTTCATGCTTTGCAAAAGATGAGGGAAGGCCCCTCGAACCCGGTATTCAGGTGCAGGGTTCAAACAACCTTAAGCTGCTGTGTTCAAAAGACATGGTAGTGAGCGTTAAGGAAAAGGCTGGAAGGACCAGTTATGTGTGTATCATGGAGCTAAACGAAAATGTAGGACTGAAGAAGTTCCGTAAGAGGGAACAATGCTATCAAAACCAGAGATTTTCGGAGTAGCTGGGATTAATCCGGAAGGAACCTGATTACTGTCCGGATGGTAGTCGGTATAGAGGTCACAGGAACGTGATACAGGCTTTTGCAACAAGGAACATGAGAACCTACGGCGAACAGCACCTCACCTTCCTAATATTTGTTAGTATATGACAAAAAATAATTGTATGTAATAGCCTATCTAAGCATAATTTCTATAATAGCATAGTGCAAAACGAATGCATTTATACCCTAGGAATCATAGAAACCCGAATATAATTAATCAATAATTTCCAATAGAGTCTTGCGAAATCTAAATTCCGATATTTTGGAGACAAAAAGATCTTGGCCATTAATAGCAACAACGGGAATTACATATTGATATTTTTCAAAGAGTGCTTGATTTTGTGAAATGTCTATCACCTGTAATGTGAATGGTATCTTTTCCTGTACTTTAAGTAGAATTGCTTTAGCCTTGTCACATAGGCAACATCCAGG
Source organism: Desulfitobacterium sp. (assembly GCF_035539115.1). Lineage (GTDB taxonomy): Bacteria > Bacillota > Desulfitobacteriia > Desulfitobacteriales > Desulfitobacteriaceae > Desulfitobacterium_A. Next base: position 9,265 of record NZ_DATLJA010000063.1, read on the forward strand.
CTTACTGTAGATCACCACGTTAGGCTTTGTGGTTGTCATAGTTCATCCTCATTTCTGCAAACGACATTTGATTCTCCTACGTTAATGTGGGAGGGTATATTGATTGAATAAAAACGGAAAACCCCCGAGAGCTATCAACTCTACGGAGGTTCCTAGTCAAGCCAGTCTCTGTAACCAGAACCAGCGTTAATTCTACTTTTATGGTATCAAATAATGTCGAATTTTTCAAGCCTGGAATCTTGCAAATGTAAAGTTAGCCAACATAATTGAATCAGTAACTTTCAGCCCCTGTAAGAATTGCGCAGTTTCATTGTAATTTTTTAACTCAATACCTTCAGTCTCTAATTCTAATTTAACAGCACTTGGAACCTTTAAAGCTTCGATAAATAGATAACAGGTGTTTAGTGTGACTACTACGTTGGCGAGGGTAACGGGATTATTAGGAACATCAGCCCCCCGAATATTTAAAAGCCAAGCCATGTCATCTAAGGAAGTAAGTAAATGATAGTTGGCACCTTTAGTTTTCATTTCCGCTCTTACTTGGTTTAGTTTTTCGATACGCGACGTCCCCGCGAACTTAACATCATGGACAAAAATTGGCTTAGCAGGCAGTGCGGGTTGGTCTTCCCAGAGCTTTCCCACTAAATCCTGATCTATTTTCAAATTTATATTTTTTGCCTTAAATTCCTCTTTCATTTCGTTAACCTTAAACGCCGAAAAAACACGTCCATCAAAACCAATGCAGCTATTTTCGGTAAGAACAGTGCTTAACCAATCGGTGTAAGAGGGTACACCGAGATCGGCCATTCTAAATAATCTAATTCCGGAATTCTGGAGTTGCTTTTCGGCTTGAATATAGTATCTCCCATCTGTCCAAAGACCAGCATCATCTAAAGTTATAACGGCCGTACCAGCTGAACCAGTAAACCCGGAGATCCATTGCCTGCATTTAAAGTGATCTGCCACATATTCGCTAAGATGCGAATCCGCACTCGGAATTATGTATGCATCCATTTTATATTCTTTCATTAAGTGCCTTAACTTTTCGACCTTCTCTTTGATTTCCACTACGATCACTCTACTTTCAATAATTTAGACTTAGCCAATTGGTTTTGAAATAATTGCAATAAAAATAATTGCACCAGTAAAATGCAATTATTTTATCTTATTTGAAGAACAACTCTGTTAATTGCGTACCTCTCCAAGTTTTTCATTTGGTCACAAGAACAGGGCATGGTGCATTAACCAAAACACGTTGAGTTACACTCCCTATGATAGCGCCTGCGATGGGTCCGTGCCCACGGGTACCTATTATCACCATGTCTATATCTTTCTTTGTTTCATTGATAATAGCCTGGGCTGGATAACCTAAGACGAATTTTTTCTGTACTTTGACTTGTCCGATATCTATTCCAGTGAGTGCGGCTTCCAAGGCAGCATCTCCCATTTGGTTAATTTCCTCTTGAGAAAAATTATAGGAATTACTTCCGTAATAATCCCAAGCTAAGGCTGGAATAGGGATGACATGGAAAAGAATGATTTCTGAATCTAGATGTTCTGCAAGTTGTAAGGCAGTGAGCAGAGCACGGCGTGAGGGCTCTGAGATGTCGGTAGGAACTAAAATCCTTTTGTACATAGAACTTGTCCTCCTTTTAAATGAGATTATGAATTAAGATCCAATCGAGTTCAGGATAACTATGGTAACTATGATATAATCATAGCACAATCCGTATTTAAATTATGCAAAAAGACCGTCGTAGAAGATGTAAAGCATTTCTTGCGGCGGCTTTATTAAAAATAGATCATAAGATTGCAAGAATTTTGAGAAACCTCCTGCCAAGCTTCTTACCTTTGAATAACCTTTCAGGGAAAGGAACATTAACCCGTAAATTGATTGGATACCACCATTGCAATAAATGATGATTTCTTTGCTCTTATTAGGAAGTATATTCTTATATTGTTGTGGAAGATCGTTTAATGAACAATTGATTGAACCGGAGATACCATCTTTCTTATAGGCCTCTGAGTTTCTTAAGTCCAGAAGATAGAAATCTTCCGGGCTTTGTTGATTTTGAAGCTTGGACTTGAATTCTTCAACTTTAAGAAGGTTAAAGTTACCCGGAAGATTTTCGATAAAAGTGTCTTCAGGAGGCTGAAAACCAGGTAATCCAAGGAGCGGGTTGTGATGTACGACCCTATCCTTGACGATAAATGTGGTGAAGTCCATATTCAAATTTTTTTGAAGGAGAATATCATGTCCCAGACAAAGTCCCATTAAGATCGTAAATTGGACTCCTGAGGTATTTAGAATAGTTGCTTGCCCAAGGGGGTTACAAGATACTGTATGGTTAATTTTTTCAGGATCAATTTGAGATTCCAAAATTCCATCCACAGTACATGAAACCATGGTAGGTTTCATGTTTTTCTGCTCAAGATATTTTCTGAGAAGTACGGCCTCATTCTCCATGCTATAACAGTAAGCCACACCTATTTTTAGATATTTGCGTAATTTACAGTATTCGATAATTTCTTCGAGGCGAGTTAGTGTTCCGGCTCTACCATTATCGATTAATTCAGATGCTGTTTTGGTATAAATCTGAATATCCTGCAATGAGTAGTTTTCAAGGTATTCACTACTTCTATTAAAGCAGGGGTTTGATTTTCGACAGCCTTTAAGAGTACATTTTGTGCAGTCCATGTATACCTCCGGAAATACAGAATATTTTCATATCTAGCGGCTTCAGCCTATTCCAATAATATTATACCCTAAAGGGGTATTGATCAAGCGCTAGGCTAGAGTAACCCTATATCCTTTGGAATTATTTTAAATTTATTATATACTTATACCGTGAGTAGTAATAACACTCTGTTTTGCAAGGCCACTAGTCAAATCCGAAAAGAGGTAACTATGAGATGAGCAAGGTCTATGAGTTTGAAGCGGAGATTAAGAAAGTACCGGACATTGACGGTGCCTATATTGAAATTCCGTTCGATGTTAAAGCAGAATTCGGGAAAGGAAGAGTGCCCGTCACCGCTACTTTCGACGGTGAAGTTTACGAAGGTAGTTTAGTAAGAATGAAAACGCCTTGTCATATATTGGGCATTAGAAAAGATATTCGTGCAAAAATTGGAAAGCAGCCTGGAGATATAGTTGCTGTGACAGTTAAAGAAAGAATCGTTATATAATAGGGAAGAAATATTTGCAAAAGATACGCTTGTTAGGTTATGCTAGGGCAAATTACAGTGGATTTTGGTAATGAGTGAAAGGACACAATGATTAACTTTAAAGAAATCGAAATTAACGACAAAACGTGGATGAAACCGCTTCTCGCGGCTGCCGATATGCGAGGTTGCCATCAAAACTTTACAAACATATTTGCTTGGTCGAAGATTTTTAACTATCAAGTGGCTCGGGTCAATGATTACCTCGTGCTCAAGGGTAACACTGAAAAAGAGGGACAATATTATTTTTATCCTGCGGGTTCTGGGGATATTAAACCTGTTTTCGAGGCCATGCGGCAGGAGGCAAAGGACTGCGAGCATGAATTTGTCTTATTGGGGATATCACCGGAAAATATCAATGTCATGAAGAGCCTATACCCCGAGAACTTTGAATACCAAGCAGTGCGGGATAGTTTCGATTATGTCTATCTACTGGAGAAGCTGGTCAATCTCACAGGGAATAAGCTTCACTCCAAACGCAACCATATCAATCGTTTTAAGGAAACTCATAGCTGGAGCTTTGAACAGATTTCCTTAGAAAATTTAGTCGAATGCTGGGAAATGAACGTCGAGTGGTGTAAAGCCAACGAATACAAGGACGAAGATAATCAGCTAACCGATGAATCTTGCGCAGTTCGCCAATGCTTTAAAAATTTTATAGCAATGGGTCTGGAGGGTGGACTCTTACGTTCCGATGGTCGAGTGATCGCCTTTACCATGGGCGAAAAACTAAACTCGGATACCTATGACATCCATGTTGAAAAAGCCTTTGGTGAGATCCAGGGCGCTTATCAGATGATCAACCGTGAATTTGCAGCGTTTATTAAAAACAATTATCCGGAAGTGATTTACGTTAACCGTGAAGAGGACATGGGTTTCGAAGGGCTGAGAAAGGCTAAGTTATCCTATCACCCTGACAAAATGGAGGAAAAGTATAGAGCTCAATGGTGCTAGGGATTGGAGGTTAAAATGAACGAAATCAGACTGGCGCAAAAGGACGAGATCGTTCGGCAAAAGGAAATATGGAAACGTTGCTTCGGCGATGATGATTGCTATATCGATTTCTATTATGCCAACAAGTACAAAGAAAATGAAACGGTTGTTTTGCTTGAGGATGGAGAAATTGCAGCTATGCTGACCATGATTCCGACCCGGATAGTGACTTCTGATCAGCGAAGCTTTGCTGCAGCAATGTTCTATGCTATTGCAACCCACCCTAAATACCAGAATAAAGGTTTAGCTAAGCAATTAATGGATTTTTGTCATGCATATCTTGGGGCAACTCAAAAGGACTTCTCCCTGCTTGTCCCAGCCGGGAAATCGCTTTTCGATTTTTATCGCAAGCAGGGCTATCAGGAGGGATTTTATCTTCGAGAGGTTCTGCTTACTCGCGAGAGAATCGATGACCTAGCAACTTCCGAATGTCCGCCTATAATCTCATCGCTTACACCTACAGAGTATAATCAGAGGCGAGATAACCAGCTTAAAAGAGGGCTTCATATTGCCTATGCTGACGAAGAAATTGCCTACCAAAAAAAACTATCACAGCTATCAGGAGCGGACATCTATGCTCTTGACAATCAGGAGATTAAGGGTTGTGCAGTGATCGAAAGAATGACTTTGGAAAAGGTGCTTATTAAAGAGATCTTATTACCTGGGGAGCTTATTCAAAGCGCTCTTCGACAGATCGCCAAACTGTTGCCTGCAAAAGAATATGTTTTGCGCACACCTGCCGATCAAGGTGAGAATTGGGGTGGAAGCATTCGTCCTTTTGGCATGGTGCGCAAACAGAGCAAACCAGATATAAAGATCACATCGAAAGAACAAGGATATCTGGGTTTGGCTTTTGACTAAAACGTTTGGTTTAATTGAAAAGGTGGAAATCGATAGAAAGAAGAGGCAAAGACCATGAGCATGAAATTCGTTAAAAAAGTACCGACGCCTGAAGAGGTTTTAGAGCATATCCCTCTGCCGAATCACATCAAGGATATCAAGGAGAAAAGAGATCAGGAGATTAGAAGCGTTTTCAACAATCGAGATGATCGTTTTCTCCTGATAATTGGTCCATGTTCTGCGGATAATGAAGATTCGGTCTGCGAATACATTAGCAAGTTGGCGGAAGTTCAAGAAAAGGTAAAAAATGAGATTCTAATCATCCCCCGAATCTATACCAATAAACCGCGAACGACCGGAGAAGGGTATAAGGGGATGATGCACCAACCCGATCCCGAAAAAAGACCTGATTTATGTGAGGGGATCAAAGCGATTCGAAGATTGCACCTGAGAGCATTATCTGAAGCGCATATGCCGGCAGCCGATGAAATGCTCTACCCCGAAAACTATAGTTATCTAGCTGATGTTTTGGGATATATCGCTATTGGCGCTCGTTCCGTAGAAAATCAACAGCATCGGCTCACTGTCAGTGGAGTCGACACCCCTGTAGGGATGAAGAATCCGACAAGTGGAGACTTGTCGGTCATGTTAAACTCGGTATTTGCGGCTCAGCACGGTCACTCCTATATCTACAATGGCTGGGAAGTAGAATCTTCGGGTAATCCGTATACGCATGCCATTTTACGTGGTGCGGTCGATCGGAACGGAAGGAATATTCCGAATTACCATTACGAAAACCTGATTTATCTTGCTAATGAATATGAAAAACTAGAGCTTAACAATCCTGCCATTATTGTGGATGTCAATCATGCTAATTCGATGAAATGCTTTTATGAACAGCCTAGAATTGCCAGAGAAGTCATGAATAGCAGAAAGTATGATAGGAAGCTCCATCATATGGTCAAGGGTTTAATGATTGAGAGTTATCTGGTAGAGGGTAACCAAGGAATCGGCGAAAATATTTATGGAAAATCGATTACAGATGCCTGCCTGGGCTGGGAGGACACAGAAAAGCTAATCTATTATATTGCTGAAAATAAGTAAGAAAAATATAACACAGAGCAAGCTTAAAATGGCGTGCGTAATATTCACGTAATCATTTTTTCAATTATATGTACTTATATAGTATATCAGCCATTTTCTAAGAAAACTTTTAGAGAACTGAAAGGAATTTTATGAAAAGGCGAGAATATCGGGAGTTATTCTAAAAAGAAAGAGGATGTTAGACATGGCACAGGAAAAAAAAGAGTGTAAAATCAAGATTTTAAAGAATGGACCCTATATTGTTACTGGAAATGTTCCGTTAACTGAAAAAATAATTTCACCTCAGGGTAGAGGATATGAATATAAGGATGGCCGTCAATTCCCTCAGGAAGAGGAATACCACCTTTGCCGGTGCGGTAAATCCAAAAATCCGCCTTTTTGTGATGGCTCTCATGAAACAACCCATTTTGATGGAACAGAGACTGCATCACGAGAAAAGTATATAAATAGGGCTTATAAACTTGAAGGACCTGAGCTTGACCTACTGGATGACGAGCGGTGTGCTTTTGCTCGGTTCTGTCACAGAGAAGATGGGAATGCCTGGGAACTCACCGAGCAGTCCGATAATCCGAGATTTAGAGAAGAGGCCATTAAGGCCGCTTGTGATTGTCCTGCAGGCCGACTGGTGGCCGTTGATAAAGCGGGAAAAATGATTGAACCGGAATTGGAACCGTCTATCGAGATACTTCAGGATCCAGAAAGAGGAGTGAGCGGCCCGCTTTTTGTTAAAGGAAATATTCCGATTGAATCATCAGAGGGTTCTACCTACGAAGTGAGGAACCGATATGCGCTTTGCCGCTGCGGTAAATCAACGAATAAGCCTTTCTGTGATGCATCCCATGTTAGCGTGAGATTTAGAGATCACCAATAAGTTCTTCAAAAGCACCACCGAATTGGTGCTTTTGAGCTGTGTGCTCGCAAATCGAATTTGTAATTTCATGTAAATGAGGTATATGGAATGAAAAATAAGCCTCAATCCAGAGGCTTATTAAAGTATCTTTTAGAACAAGGAAATACAGGTTTTCTGCTGATAGGATTAGACAAGATAAAGTATTGCCTTGTGCAATTAGTGCTGATTAAGCCTGGGCTGAAGGTTTCTCATAGTGGCTGACCTTCGGTTTCTCTTCAACATAGAAGGGCCATTTATGAGCAAACCAGTCATTCCATAATACGGGGATAATCCACCAGAATAACCAGACCAAGGGCTTGTTATTAAGGTGCATGCCTTGATATTCAATGAGGTTATTTGCAAAAACGGAGGGCAACCCGAGGAGGGGTTCACACACGGCATAATAGATAAAGCCGATGATAGCGGCTACGATGAACACGCCGAATGTACGAATGAGCCAACCGGTAACCACTCCCCATTTCTGAGGCCAATTATCGAAATAATGATTCCAAATAAGGAAGGGAAAGAGTGTGAACCCAGCCATCGATGCCGTATGATAATAGCGATATTCTATATTCATGATGCCATCTTTAGCAGCAGGATCCACAGGACCGTAGATTAAGGTCATACCAGTCATGAGTAGTTTAACAGTAAAAAGTGACAAGGCAAAAATCGCAATGACTGTGACTATCCCGCGCCACGGCTGCTTTTTGATCAGATGAAACGGTTTACCTTCCCATACGTTGGCAGTCATGAATAGATATATAATCGACCATTCCTACCAACCGACGTTAAAATTAACCGTTGCACTTTTCCCGCCAATCATAGACGAGAGCCATCCCCACCAGATTGTATGTCCAAAAAACTCCTTACTGACGAGATAGGTCGCAAAGTGGGGGAAGATTAGGAGCCCAAAGAACAAAACTGTAAAAAAGGTCGTGATCCCCCACTCGGCTAGACCGAGCGCGGGCTGTTTCATTCCGGCGAAGGGCCATTTCTGGAAGGCGATTGTCCAAAACGCGTAGGTGAAAAATCCGATAAGGACAAACAGGGTTAATGCTGCACCCACATTATCCGCAAGTAGATGATGACTCAGCGAGGGCATAGATTCTTCGAGTGCACCTTGACTCCAAAAGGGTATGGAAAACGGGCCAATAAGTTGACCAAATATACCATAAATGATAAACCATACTGCTGCTAAATTAACTACAGTTTGAACCAATAATCTCTTTCCTGAGGGCAAATTTGCAAAAGGATAATTACCAAAGTGCATGCTTTGCCAGAGGCCAACGAGAATCATCCAGGCGAGAAAAGCCAAAAAAGGTTGTTCATACGTATGGAACAACCCACGGGGATCAGCAAATATCCACCACACGATTAAGGCAATAACGGTGAAGACAGTAAGCGCAATCAATCCAGTAAGTGGTTGTCCCCATCGCGGTTTAGGTTGATGGCTCTCCATAACTTATTCCCCTTTCATTTCATTTCATTGACAATATTGCTGAGTTGAACGTTTGCCACCTCCTTGTTTAAGTAATAAGTGAGAAACACCTACTTAATAATAATATGATTATTCGGAACATTGAAACTATTATGGGATGAACAGTTGCTTTTCAGGCGCTTTCGGTTTGAACATGAAGGTAAAGAGCAGTTCCTCACGACAAAGATCATGAAGAAGGGGACAGGTAGTCTTTCCGTTTTAGGAAGAATTACTTGTCCCCTTATCTTTTGGGATAGAGCGTTTACTTATTCAACTGCTCAATTAGCTTTACCATATTCCGCCCTAGCTGCTTGCAGGCAGTAACGGTTAATTCATCATCGGTCGCGCTGCGCCGCCAGATTACCTTGTCATCTTTGAAGTCTGCCATCAGTGAGCCTGTCACACCAGCGGACATGATCGTACCCTCTGGGTCACGAGTATCAGCAAGGTGCAGACCGTGGCCCTGAAGGAAATATTCCATAATTTTTAAAGTTGCTTCTTGCCCGCCATGACGCAACCCGGAGTTAGTTATTGCTGCTCCTACTTTGCCGGCTAGCAAGTTTTTAATCATGTGTAAATAACGGGTGCGATCCATGAAATTTTTCATTAATGCTGTAACGTTGCTCCAATATACAGGAGAACCCAGTACGATCCCATCTGCAGCCAGAAGTTTATTACCCACGGCAGCCATATCATCATCAGTAATCGAACACTGTGGTTTCCCTAGACATTTGTTACAAGAAATACAAAATTTGATATTAAAATCGGTTAGTTCTAACAACTCAGTCGTGGCGCCCAGTGTGGCGGCTTCTTCTAACACGTTATTAAGAAGTGCGGCCGTGTTTTTCCCCTTGCGATGGCTTCCATTGATCGCGATAATTTTCATCTCAATGCATTCCTCTCCTACAAATTTCTAACTTTTCAGAATTATTATTAAATTATATCATATCATAACAATACTCTATAGTGAACCTCCCCAACTTTTGCGATGCTACCCATGTTACCATGAGGTTTAAAGGCTCCTGCACCATGAGTTCAGGAAGTCTTTGATTTTTCGAGAAAATTATAAATAGTAGAAAACTATTGAAATTTAACCTTTTTAATGTTATTGTTTCTTTACACTAATGATGGGGAAGTAAAACCGAAGACCGACTTTAAAGAGAGCCGAGAGGGCTGGAAACTTGGCAGGCACGGATCGGATCAATGGACCCCTGAGGGCAAAGCGAAAAGGTCGAAGGACTTTAGTAGCTATTGACGCAAAGCCAGCGTTATTGGGCTGAGGGTGTGATGGCACTTTGCAAGAGAATGCATTTTCGTGCATTAATTAAGGTGGTACCGCAGGTTTACGCCTGTCCTTTTCATAAGGGCAGGCGTTTGTTGTTTTGGTACCTTGCAGAGAAGAACCCGTAAGAATATTATTATTTTGAAAAGGGAGGATTCTTCAATGAAAAAAAGATTACCTAAAATGCTTGCGGTTATGGTGTCCCTGCTTTTAATGCTTAGTTTAACAGCTTGTTCGAGTAATACGACTCAGAATTCATCGAATTCCCAACCCAAGAAAAAGGTGGGGATCCTGCAGATTGTTGAGCATCCCTCACTGAATGAAATTAGAGAAGCTATTGTCAAGGAGTTAAGCGATAAAGGATTTAAAGACGGTGAAAACATCACCATTGATTATCAGAATGCCCAGGGTGATCAATCCAACTTGAAAACGATGGCACAGAAGTTTGCTAATGGCAAGTATGATCTGATTATTGCTATTGCTACGCCTTCAGCCCAAGCGGTAGTTAGCGAAACCAAGGAAATTCCTATTTTGTTCTCGGCAGTCCTAGATCCGATTGGGGCTGGAGTGATCACTAATTTTGAAAAACCCGGTGGCAATGTAACTGGGACCTCAAATGCAGTGTCCGCTGAGAAAGTCATGGAATTGGCTGATCAAATTACGCCAAATATTCAAACCATCGGTACAATTTACAATCCAGGGGAATCCAATGCGGCATGGGTTATCCAGAGCTTAAAGGATTATGCCGCCCGAAATAATAAAAAGGTCATTGAGGCAACCGTTACGAACTCCTCCGAAGTTCAACAGGCTGCAAATTCACTTGTTGGGAAAGTGGATGCCATTCTTATTCCTAACGACAATACCGTCGCAACGGCGATGCCTATAGTTTCCCAAATCGGTATCAAGGCGAAGTTACCTGTTTACGTGACCGCGGATTCCTTAGTGCGAGATGGGGGCTTGGCCACCAATGGAATTAATTATACGACTCTTGGTAAAGAAACAGCAGATATGGCCGTTGAGATCTTAAACGGTAGAAAAGCTGGAGATATTCCCGCGCGGACTATGAGCAAGATGGATATTTACTTGAATAAAGATACTGCACAAGCATTAGGGATCACTTTTCCAGACAATATATTAAAGCAAGCGATCCAGGTTGTAGAGAAGAAATAAATTAGCTCAAATTAGGGACGGTTCTGTTGCTTCTGAAAATGAAGCAGGAGAACTGTCTTTTTTTTTAGTACCATCCTTGACGAGAAAATTGGCCTAAGCGCACTAACCACTTTGATTAGCATCTGTATTTAGGTAGTTACTTTTCTTAAGGAAAGTGTATTTTTTTATTGATGCACAAAGCTAGTAGACGTCTATCCTTTCAATAAGGGTAGGCGTTTTTTAATTCGAAGAAATATGAAAACAATAATGATATTGAGACGGATTTTATCAAGGCATTTAGTTTAGAATAAAGCATAGGGACGGTTCTTTTGCTTCCAAGGATGCAGCTTGGCTGGCGGCTTTAAAGACTAAGGAGGAATTTGTAATATAAAGTCGAATAATATTGTACATGTAATCACAAACATAAGTATTTATTTCGTGCGCTTAAAAAATATGCCAATTTTAAATAACTCATAGGAGTTGAGGTCAATGTACTTTAACTATAATGAATCTAATATGAAAAAAAATAGGGAAGTTTTTTTTGCTACGGGTTGTTTTGTTGAAGAAGAAGTAAGATCTGAAATTGCACAATCTTGGAAACGATGCCACGCAGAAGGATTAAAACATGAACTTTCTTCAATGGAGAATTCCTTAAGAAGTATTGTCGTAACGAAGGATATGTCTTATTTAAGAGATTCTGTTTTGCAGTCAATTGTAGCTTCCTTATATGAAACGTGTGATCGAAGTCGAGCAGCTTTATTTTATGCCTATGATGACGGTATCGTATTTTCTCAAAGAGGAAACGAAGATATGCTTCGCTATTTTAACGCTTTAAATATCGGAATTGGAACCTGTATAACAGAGGAAACGCTAGGAACCACTGGGGTAGCATTGATTAAAGAAGCGAATCAGGAAGCTTGGGTTGTGGGGGAAGAACATTATCTTGATATTTTATTACCTTTTGTAACCCATTGCTTTTATTCCGAGGATTTTAATGGTCGAACTTATACGCTTATAATTTTACCCAAAGACGAGTTCACAGATTTGTTTCATTTATATCTTCAACTATTTCATAAAGCCCGGAAGGCAACGCTTGAGGATTATAGGATAAATTTGGAGTTGGCGATGAAAACCAATTTGTTTATTCAATTTTTAGAAAATAAGAATCAAGGGATTCTCTTTATTGATATTTTTGGGAAGATTATTACAGCTAATTCCACATTTCTAAATTGGTTTAAAATGAAATTAGATGAAGTTAAAAATATAGATTGTCTAAAATTGTTTCCGGAGTTAGAAAAAGCCTTAACCTGTTTGCACACAGGAAACAAAATTATCTTTGAAGAAGTTTTTTTCCATAATAATCACGCCCATTCACAGTTCATGCGTATGGATGTTACGCCCATGTTTCAAGGCCTAGAAATTTCAGGGCTGATTATCACGTTATGCGATACTAGAGGTGTTCGGCGGACGGTAAATAAAATTTCAAACTCACAGGCCTATTATACTTTTGATAACATTATTGGAAATTCCAGCGAGCTCAAAGGGGTAAAGGAAAAGTCTAGAACTGCTGGTCAAAGTAATAGTTCTGTTATTATTACGGGGGAAAGTGGAACAGGAAAAGAACTCTTTGCTCAATCCATCCACAATGCAAGTATTCGGAAAGAAGGACCTTTTGTTGCCTTGAATTGTGCGGCGATTCAGCAGGAATTGATTGCGAGTGAATTATTTGGCTATGTGGAAGGCGCTTTTACCGGAGCTCGAAAAGGTGGTTCCATGGGCAAATTTGAATATGCAGATCAAGGAACTCTTTTCTTAGATGAAATTGGTGAGTTGCCTTTGTTTGCCCAAACAATCCTCCTGAGGGTTTTAGAAGAACGAACAGTTACTCGAATTGGGAGCAATGTTACGACTCCTATTGATGTTAGACTAATCTGTGCGACCAATCGAGATCTTAAAAAGATGGTCAAAGAGGGAACGTTCCGTTTAGATTTATATTATCGGATCAATGTAATACATCTCCGTTTACCTGCTTTGCGAGAGAGAATTACGGATATTCCACTTTTAGTTAATTATTATCTTGACCATTTTGATGAACAACTCGATAAAAAAGTAGAACGGGTTTCGCCAGAGGCTATGTCCTATTTGGTACGGTATCCTTGGCCAGGAAATTCAAGGGAATTAAGAAATACGATCGAATGCGGTGTAAATAATGCGATAGGACGATTTTTAGAACTTAAAGATTTGCCTTATGATATTGTTGACTACTTTGAATGCGAAGATCGTGAAGAATTCGGGCAAATTAGCAGCCAGGGAAAAGAATTTGATAAAGAGGAAAGAAAGAAAATACTTAGTTTAATGATTGAATACAATGGAAACAAATCTCAGGTCGCTGAGAAATTAGGTATTAGCAGGAGCACTTTGTATAAAAAATTGAGGGATTATCAATTAAAGTAACTATAATCAAAGTAATAAAAGTAATAAAAGTAATAAAAGTATTAAAGTCAATTAGAGGATGTAAAGAACATAAAGTTCCTTACATCCTCTTTTGCATGCATCAATAGAAGAAACCAGAAGATGTAGTTCTCTAGATTGTACAAATATGTACAAGAAGGATTGTACATATTTGTACAATATTCGACAATATAAGACGAAGACTCTGAAAAGCCCCTTGAAAATCAAGGGGCTTAAGTTGGCATGAAAGTTGCTATATATAGTGTCAAAGAGGAGGCGAAGCATAGACGAAAATGTGAAAGATATCTTATGCGTAAAGAACAGCTACCTGCCGGCAGGGCATTGGTAAAACAATACTCCAAATAATCTGGGTTATCTTTTGTTGAACATTTTTTCTTAAAACGAAAATCAATAATAATTTGGAGGTGCTAGCGTGAAAAGTTCGGAAGTTCCGAAATTTGGTCCCTTGACCGGTATCAAAGTACTGAGCTGTGGTTTGTCTACGTCTGCCCCATATTCGGCCGCAATGATGGCAGATTTTGGTGCGGATGTTATCTTCGTCGAAAGTCCGATAGTAAAAGATCAATATCGAACAACGGATTCTATGTCGTATCTGAACAAGGAACGTCGCAACCACAGGGCTATGGTTTTAAATGTCGCTAAACCGGAAGGACAGGAAGTTTTATTGAATCTCGTTAAGGATGCAGATATCTTTATTGAGAATTCAAAAGCAGGTGCATGGGATAAACGCGGCCTGGCTGATGAAGTTCTTTGGCAAGCAAATCCTAAACTCGTGATTTTGCACATCACAGGTTACGGTTTAACCGGTGATCCTGAGTATCTAAAAAGAGGCTCTTATGACGCTATCGAGCCTATATTAGAGCGAAGGAAACAGGCAAGGGCGATAGTATTGATTTATCACAATTTGAAGCAATGCTCAGTATCCAGGCGGGATTCCCCAGTGACTGGATAAATTATGGAATCGAAAGAAAACGTGCAGGGTCTGAGAGTCCTACTTTTGCTGGGTGTAAACCATACAAGTGTAAAGACGGCGAATATATCTATATCTTCTTCCTGAGTACCAATACCCTGAAAAAAGGACTGCCTTTATTAGGCCTTGAATTTGGCTCTTCTGAATTCCCAGAAGATAAATATGCTGTTTTTAAAGGAACTCCAGGCGGGGATTTACTGGATGCGAAGCTGACTGAATTTTGTGCGGAGCACACAGTAATGGATGCAGAAAAAATTCTGAATGATAATGGAATTGTGTCGAGTGCCATCGTGACTTACAAGACAATGCAAGATCATCCGCACTATAAAGCCCGTGGCGTCTTCATGGAATACGATGCATTTGAAGGCGGGAAGTTCGTGGCTCCAGCTTTATGCCCAAGGTTTAAGAACAATCCTGGTCAAGTATGGAGAAAAGCCCCCAGTTATGGATTGGATAATGAAGATATTCTTGAAGAATTGGGTTACGCTCCTGAAAAAATTAAAGAACTTTACATGAAAAACATTTTGAAGCAAGATCCAACCTGTTAATAGATTCTTATAATCAGGGTTGTCTAAAAGAGACAACCCTGGATTAACCAACCTAGAGAACACATTTATACAATCTAATTCGACGATTTTAGACAACAACTCCTAAAAAACCTTAGGAAATCAAGTAATTAGGGTTGGCATGAAAGTTGCTATATATTACAAAGAATTCGAATTGTGCCACCAGAGAATAGTGATGAAGGAGGTACATAAGTAAGCCCTCTCGTGTAAAAGTTATTGTTTGTTCAAATGGTATCCGGCTTAAATTTAGGACTAATAATATTTAGAAAGAGGTAGAAAGCTATGAGCGATAATCAAAAAAACGGTGGCTTTCATTATGCGTACGTTATTGTTATAGCATTATGTGGAATCATGGGGACGGCCGCTGCCTTGACGTTTAATGCAGCAGGCGTTTTTTATGGCCCTGTAAGCAAGGCTTTAGGGGTTGGAAAAGGAACTTTTGCCATTTACATGTCCATTATTTGTTTGGCTGCAGCTCTTACGCTGACTTTTGCTGGTAAGGTATATGCCAAAGTCAATGCCCGCACGATTTTGACAACGGCTGTAACAGTTATAGCCCTTAGCTTTTTTGCTATGTCGAGATCGACTAGTGTTTATCATTTCTATGTCATTGGTGCTTTCATGGGAGCATGCCAAGCCTTTCTGTTATATCTTGCTGTACCTACCATGATTAACCGTTGGTTCAAAACGCGAACTGGTTTCTTTTTAGGATTATGTTCGGCATTTACAGGTGTGGGTGCAGTTATTTTCAATCCCATCGCCGGGTCAGTAATTACCAATAGTGGCTGGCAGACAGCCTATTTAATCTATGCCATTGTTACCGCAGTTGTCGGAATTCCTTGCGCCTTGCTGATCAGTAGTTACCCGAGTGATAAAGGATTAAAACCCTTTGGGGATACAGGGGAGGCTGGAACTGTCACTGCTGCTGCACCGGTAACGGGAATCTCTTATTCTGTTGCGCTTAAAAGCAGTTATTTCTATATCGCACTTCTGTTCGCATTCGCTATAGCCTTTGTTACGAATATTAACGCCTATCTTCCTTCGTATGCGACCTCTTTGGGTATGACGCTGACGATTGGGGCAACAGTTGCTTCCGCCAGCATGTTCGGGAATATGTTCGGCAAGATTATCCTGGGTATCATCATTGATAAAATAAATGTTATGGCCGGTCTGGTTGTAGGGATTGCCGGCGGTATTATCGGAATGGGTATGATGATCTTCATGGGCAAAGCCGGCGTATGGGTGATTATGGTTGGCGGCTTCTTATACGGCGTCAGTTATGCCTGCAACAACGTCGTGGTGCCCATGACTATCAGAAAAGCATTTGGCAGCCGCGATTACAGCCAGATCTTTGGTAATGTTTCAATTGCGGCAGCATTAAGTTCGACCATCGGATCTTCTGCCTGGGGCTTTGTCATCGATGGAACTGGCAGCTATGCCTTAACTTTGGCTGTCGCCTGCGGGATTCTTGTCTTGGCATTCGTTCTTGGATATGCAGTTATGAGTATGACAAAAAAAGTACCGCATACGGCGGAGTAATACTTGGAACGGAGGGTTTTAATTGCTCTCAGGAATCAAGATTATTGATTTTACACGCTACTTTCCAGGACCTTTTGCAACGTTGCGTTTAGCCGACCGAGGGGCCGAGGTTATCAAGATCGAAGAGCCAACAGGGGATCCTGCTCGATTCATGGATACGATCAACGGGGAAGAAGGATGTATTTTCCGTTCTCAAAGTCGAGGTAAAAAAAGTATGGCCATTAATCTCAAGGATGAAAAACAACGTCAACAAGTTTTGAAACTCATCCGGACGGCGGATGTCGTCATTGAAAGTTTCCGACCTGGGGTTCCTAAACGGCTCGGAATTGATTATGACAGCCTAGTACAAATAAATCCTTCGCTTGTTTACTGTTCTTTATCGGGTTATGGTCAAAACACATCGATTTCTCATATGGCGGGTCATGATTTAAACTATATGGCTCTAAGCGGTGTTCTAGCTCAATTGAAAGACGCTGCAGGAGTACCTCTAAAACCCCATATTGCCTTTGCTGATTTAATTGGGGGAATCGTGGCCAGTGAGGCTATTTTGACAGGATTAGTACAAAAAGAACGAACTGGGAAAAGCGCTTATTTGGATGTATCTATAACTGATAGCATGCTTTCAATGATGGGACTTCATGTATCCCATGAATCGGCTACTCATGAAGAACATGGGATCAATGACCACGGGATCGCGTATAACATCTATGAAACAATGGACAAGCGGTATGTCACTTTAGGAGCCATAGAAGAGAAATTCTGGGTCAACTTCTGCAAAGGAGTGAGTAAGGAAGATCTCATCCCTTATCAAAAAACACTGGCCGAGTTAGATAATCCTTATTATTTAGAAATGGTGAACGTTTTTAAAAGCCGAACCTTCCGTGAGTGGGTTGAGTTTTCCTTAAAAGTAGATTGCTGTATGGCTCCTGTTTTAGAAACGAGTGAATTACAAAATTATATTTACGTCAAAGAGAGAGGCTTAATCGAGCATAAATGGGGATTGAATTATGTTTCCACCCAATATGTGCCGGGAAATTCCTTTCTAACTTCGACAGCTCCTTACCCCAAATTTAATAATCAGGAGGAATTAACATGGATTTTCGAAAGACTGAAGAACAAGAATTATTATTAGAAAGTTTAACAGAATTGATTGCTCGAGAAGTGACCGAGGCTGAAGTAAAGACATGGTATCAAGAGCACGCTGTATCCGAAAAATTCAATAAAGCATTTATTGAATCCGGATTTGGTTTTTTAGGTATCCCAGAAGAATATGGTGGTACACCAGCCGATATTACAACATTAATGCTTGTTTCAGAAGAATTAACTCGTCAAACGTGCGCCACGATTCCTCTCTTGTCTAATATTCTAAACATGTACGATATAGTCGAATTTGGAACGCCAGAACAAATCAAATTAACACTAGATATTACTAAAGAAACCGGCAACCCTGCATTTTTATTAGCTATTTCGGAACCTCAAGCTGGATCTGATAATAGCAGAATGGCAACAACAGCAGTCCGTAAGAATGGTAAAGTTTATATCAATGGAAGTAAAACCTTTATTACTCATGGTGGGGTTGCGCCGTACTCTTTAGTTTTTGCGAAAGACGAATCTTCTGATTTAGATAATAAAGCTATATCGATGTGGTTATTCCCTTCTGATACTTCTGGAGTGAAATTTGCACCCCTTCATAAGATTGGACAGACAACTTCTCAATTCTGTGAAATGTACCTGGACAAGGTCGAAATTGATGAAAGCTGCTTAGTCGGAGAACATGGTAAAGGCTTTCTTCAGTTAATGAAAAATCTTGAAGTTGAGCGCTTGTTGATTTGTTCTTTCTCGTTAGGATTAGCCCAAGCTGCTATGGATGATGCAGCTGCTTATGCTGCACAAAGAGAACAATTTGGTAAACCTATTGGTCAATTCCAACTGATTCAACAAAAGTTAACTGACATGGAAATTAAAATTATGAATATGCGCAATATGCTGTATCAAACGGCATGGAAAAAAGATAATGGAATGTCTACTAAGTTAGAGTCCGCTTTATGCAAGCGCTATTGTGCTATGACAGCAACCGAAGTATGTTCTGATGCGATGCAAATCTTTGGCGGACTTGGATACACCACAGAAACCCGAGTCTCCAGAGCGTGGCAGGATGCACGTGGATGGCAATTCGCGGGCGGAACTGACGAAATTATGGTGCATATTGCTGGAAGAGAACTCCTCAAAAAATACGCTAAATAAGAATAAACTACAACGGTAGTCAAACGTTTTGGTTTAACTCAAGGGCAGATGTTTTCATTAAAATTTCTGCCTTAAGGTTTCTATCCATAAAACCTATAGAGCAGTGGAAGAAGTCATGGGACGCTTGTAGCCCATCGATATAATATTGTATTTGAGGTGTAATTATGAATATTATTACGTGTTTTAAAGTAGTGCCGGAAGAAGACATTATCATAACTTCTAATGGAGATCTTTCTTTCGAGAGAGCAAAAATGACCATTAGTAATTACGATTTGAACAGTATAGAAGCTGGAACTCAACTTATTGAAGCGAATAGCGGAACCTTAATGGGTTTAAGTGTCGGTGGTTTAAAGATCGATGATTCGAAATTAAAGAAAAACGTCTTATCCCGTGGACCGGAAAGTTTATATATTGTGGCTGATGACAACCTAGACAACATGGATACCCATCAGACCTCGCTTGCCTTAAAAGCAGCGATTGAAAAAATTGGAGCGTATGACCTTGTTCTCTGTGGAGAAGGTTCAGCCGATTTATATGCTCAACAAGTTGGCGTACAGCTGGGTCAACTGCTTAATGTCCCCACGATCAATAGTATTAGCAAAATTACTGAAGTTGACGGAAAAGTTATCGTCGAGCGTACCTTAGAAGCTGAAGTAGAAACAATTGAACTGACTTTACCGGCTGTGGTTTCGGTGACGTCAGATATCAATTTACCTCGCATTGCGAGTATGAAGCAAATCTTGGCCGCAGGGAAAAAACCTTCAACCGTTTGGACTGCAAACGATGTCAATTTAGCCAAACCGGCGAATTCGATTGAGGTTCTGGAAACCAAAGCTCCTAAACAAGTCGATCGGAAGCAAGAGATTATCGAAGGGGATTCTGAGGAAGCGATTAAACAATTTATCGCTAAAATCTCTGGAGAATTGAAATAGAGGGGGATTAGAAATGAAAATATGGGTATTTGCTGAGAAAGAGAGTGCACTTACGGAATTATGCGGCGGTGCACGTCAGCTTGGAGATCGAGTAGAAGCCGTTGTAATTGGCACCCAAGATCAACAGGGTGTAAACGGTGCAGATAAAGTTTGGTCCATCCCAACTCAAGAGGGAGCGATGCTGGAAGATTATACGGAAACCCTAGCATCACTTGTGAATCAAGAAAAACCGGAGCTTCTGCTGGTTGCACCGACCAAACGAGGTAAGTTAATTGCCGGGCGCTTAGCCGCCATGATCGGAGCCAGCGTAATCACCGATGTTATGGAATTAACCCAAGGTGGCGAAACAAAACGGATGGTTTATGGTGGTGCTGCGATACGCAGTGAGAAAGCGGCCACGGCTACAGCCATTGCTATGGTAGGACCTGGAGTATTGGCCGTGTCACCGGAAGCTGCAACAAGTCAAGGAGAAGTGGAAACCGTCGATTTTGTTGAGCCCAAGATGAAATTGAAGCTTATCGGCAAAGAACAAAAACCGAAAGTTTCCGTTGATCTGGCTAGCGCCAAACGCGTGGTCGGCGTTGGCCGAGGTATAGCTCAAGCCGAAGACATTGCTATGGCTCGCCAGTTGGCAGAAGTGATTGGCGGAGAGGTTGGTTGTTCCCGACCGATCGCTGAAGGGGAAAAATGGATGCCTAAAGAGTGTTATATCGGAGTATCCGGCTTAATGCTGGCACCCGAAGTCTATTTTGCCTTGGGTATTTCCGGTCAAGTTCAGCATATGGTGGGCGTCAACCGTTCTAAAGTCGTTATCGCTATTAATAAAGACAAAAATGCACCGATCTTTAAACAAGCGGATTATGGTCTTGTAGCAGACCTATATAAAGTGCTTCCTGCTTTGATCGAACAATTAAAATAGGTTTAATGATCAGGGTTCTGGAGAAAAAGGCGAAAAAACTGGTCTTCAGTTTTTTCGCCTTATATCCAAGATCTACTTTTCCAAAGAGAACCGAAAGGATGTTTGAAAATGTCTGACGATAAATTTGATGCCATTATCGTCGGTGGCGGAATAGCCGGTACCGTCGCCGCTTATTTATTGGCTAAAGAAGGCTTGGGCGTGTTGCTCATTGAACGAGGCAATTACGCCGGGAGCAAAAATATGACAGGAGGACGAATTTATAGCCATAGTCTGGAAAAAATCATGCCGAACTTTGCCCAGGAAGCTCCGATTGAGCGGAAGATCACTCGGGAAAAGATCAGCCTGATGACGGATGAAAGCAATGTCACCCTTGATTATTACTCTGATCTGTTAGGCGTTCAGGGCAGTGACTCGTATTCCGTATTGCGCGGTGTCTTTGACCAGTGGCTGCAAGAAAAAGCCGAAGAAGCCGGTGCAGAAATCATCGCCGGAATTCGCATTGATGACTTAATTGTCCGGGATGGGAAGGTCTGTGGGGTTATTGCCGGGGAAGATGAGCTCGAAGCAGATATTACGATTTTAGCTGACGGGGTGAACTCTCTTCTAGCCCAAAAGTTAGGTTACCGGGGTGAATTAAAACCGGATCAAGTTGCGGTAGGCGCGAAAGAAGTGATTGAATTACCTTCCTCAGTCATCGAAGACCGCTTTAATTGCCGAGGAAATGAAGGAACCGCTTGGTTGTTTGCTGGAACTCCCTCTGCAGGACGGGTTGGCAGCGGATTTATCTATACGAATAAAGAGAGTATTTCCTTAGGTGTCGTCAGTACGCTCAGTGATTTAGTCCAAGGGAACAAATCCGTGCCTCAAATGTTAGAGGATTTTAAAAATCATCCCGCCATTGAACCTCTAGTCAAAGGGGGAAAACTCATCGAGTATTCCGGTCACCTCGTTCCCGAAGGCGGACTGGCGATGGTTCCCAAAATAATTGGGGATGGAGTATTGGTTGTCGGAGATGCAGCCGGTTTTTGTCTTAACCTCGGGTATGCGGTTCGGGGTATGGACTTTGCGGTCGGTTCAGCAGAATGTGCCGCGAAAGCCGTACTGGCTGCCAAAGAAGCCCGGAATTTTAGTGAAGGTTTTCTCCAATGTTATCAATCCTTCTTAAATGAAAGCTTTGTGATGAAAGATTTGACTCACTACCAAAAATTCCCTCACTTCTTAGAAGAGACGCCTCGGATTTTTGACGGATATCCACGCATGGCGGCGGATATGATGGCAGAACTGTTTGTGATGAACGGTCAGCCCGCACAGCCTCTGATGAAAAACATGATGAAGCATATCAAGAAAGTCGGAATGCTTAACCTGGCTAAAGATGCCTGGAAAGGAGTGCGTTCTCTATGAGTACAGTTAATGTGGACCAAAAGCTCGGTTTGAATAAATTTTATGTCGATGAAGAAAATGCCCATAGTGTTTTAAAGTCAGGGGACATCGATATGAAAGAATTTCAAAAGTTAATGCTCGTTTGTCCAGCAGGCCTCTATAAGTTAGATGAAAAAGGAAACATCCATTTCGATTATGCCGGTTGTCTCGAATGTGGAACCTGTCGAGTGCTATGCGGTAAGACGATTTTAGAAAAATGGGAATTTCCTGTAGGAACATTGGGTGTAGAGTTCAGATGGGGTTAATAATCTGGGGATCAAGGGAATCTAGAGAAAAAGTGAGGGATGGGAATGTGTACAGAAGAAACATTCCAGGGCCTTCTGGATTACTGGGGAGAGGAAACGCCTGATCGAGAGGCTATTTTTGATGGACTACGGAGAATGTCCTATCGGGAACTGAAAGAGGAAACCCAACAACTCGCAGCTGCTCTGTCACAGTTACACCTCCAAAAAGGAGATAAGGTTCTGACCTTTATCCCGAATTGGCATGAATTTATGGTTCTCTTTTTTGCCTTAGCCAAACTTGGGGCCGTCCTCATCCCCTGTAATTTCGCCAGTGAAAAAGAAGAAATAAGCGATCGTTTACAAAAAATTAAGCCTAAAGCGGTTTTTGTGGCTCGTCAGTCTCACTTGACCTGGTTACAGGCATATGAAGATTCTTCTGCCATAATTACCGTTCGGTTTGAGGAAGAAGGGTACTTATCCTTCTCCAACCTCTTAAAATCAGGGAGAAATAGAAAGGTTGAGACCGTCGAAATTAATCCTTACGACGATGTTTTTGTCATTATGTTTACTTCAGGGTCTACGGGATGTCCCAAAGGGGTAGAGCTGACCTACGAGAATCTATTTCATGCCGCTAAGAATATTGGGTATCGACTCGAATGTACGGGTCAAGATACGTTTCTCGTCCCCATGCCGTGCTGCCACATGTTTGGCATAGTAACAGGAATGTTAGTACCTTTCTTCTTCGGTGGAAAAATTGTATTGCTGAACAGATTCAGTCCTCAGAAAGCTTTGGCTCTTATTGAACAGGAAAAAATTACGGTTATTTATGGTGTACCGACCATGTTTATACGGGAATTGCACGAATATAGTCAGAACAAAACAGATGTCAGTTCTTTAAGAACTGGAATTATTGCAGGCGCTAACTCTGATGAAAATATACTTCTAAAAATCCGCTCTGAATTTGATTGCGATGTCATGGTGGCCTACGGTTCCACAGAATCAGTAGCTGTTTCAATGACGAGTTTTCAAGATGATATCGATACGCGCATCCAAACCGTAGGTCGCCCTTATGACGGAGTGGTAGTCAAAGTGGTGGATGACAATGGAGAAGCGGTCGAACCGGGAGAAGTAGGAGAATTGGTGTGTAAAGGCTTCGGTGTAATGAAGGGTTATTATCTTATGCCGAATGAAACCGCGAAAGTGCTTGACGATAAGGGTTGGTTGCACACGGGAGATTTGGCGACTGTAGATCAATTAGGGTATATCAGGATTGTCGGCAGAAAGAAAGATATGATCATTCGCGGAGGATATAATATTTATCCTGCAGAAGTTGAAAAAATCTATTATGGTCACCCCGCTGTCCTAGAAGTCTGTGTTCTGGGAGTACCTCATGAAGAATTAGGGGAGCAAACGCATGCCTTCATCCAATTAAAAGAGAACAGTCAAGAAACGGAAGAATCCTTAAGAGAATATGCCAAAGGGAAAATTACCAAATATAAGATCCCTGATCGTGTGGTTTTATTAAATATAATGCCCAAGTTGGAAAATGGGAAAATCAATAAAAAAGTAATAGAACAAACATGTTTCCTCACATGTTGAAACCCGTAATGTGGATCTGGCTGTTAATTTGGAAGTACTGACTTTCAATAGAATGTCTTCTTTATAATCCTCGCCATGTTTCGGGTCTCAACAGTTCGTCACGGTTCTGCTCAAGGACATTGGTTAAGGTCGCGAGTAAGGCATCTTTTTCTTCGGGAAGGTGGGCTTTGAGTGTAAGGTAATTCGAAGCGTGATTACTTCGGTAAACACAATTATGGACATCAAGATGCTGAATCATAAGCTTAAGTTCTTCAAGGGTTTCCCAGGGATTAAGGAGCTTGAACGTTCCTGCTGCCACTTGCCGTCTGAGAGGAGCTTCGGGTTCGAGTATCAAGGTTAAGGTCCCGAAATATTGGGGATCGATGGCATTCACGACTTTAGCTGTTTCCAGCGCATGTTCTTTTGTATATTCCGTACCCCCAAGACCTGAGATAACCGTGCAAGATAAAAGAATACCACTGGCAACAATACGTTGCCCAGCCGTGATCATTTCCTGAGGGGTCACGCCTTTTTTTATTTGCTTAAGAACCACAGCACTGCCGCTTTCGATGCCTAAGTAGACGATTTGCAATCCATATTGTCTGAGGAGGGTTAATTCCGCAGAAGATTTTGCTAAGATATCCAAGGGTCCGCCATAAATGCCTACCCGTTCTAGGCGCGGAAACCTTGCATAAAGTTCCTTGAGAAGATCCACTAAAAGTTCGGTGTCTAAGGTGAGAGCATCCCCATCGGCAAGAAAAATTCGTTTGGCTAAGGGGTATAAAGCGACTCCTTCCTCGATTATTTCCGCTATTTCTTCGCGATTCTTTTGACGGTAGGGCTTGCCTTTATACATGCTACAAAAGGTACATTGATTATGCTTGCAGCCCACCGTAACTTGGAGGATAAGGCTAGAGGCTTCACTGGGTGGACGATAAATATTTCCTTCATAAAACATGACGTTTACTCACTCCTCTTTGGAAGATTAGGGACGGTTCTTCTGCTTCCATTCCACTTCAATGAGGAACAGAAGGAATAACCCAGCGACAAGTGGCGAGAATTCTTGAGGTTTCGATAAATCTGGTTTTTAAAGCATAGTAGTTATTTTGAAGCAAAAGAACCGTTCCCAAAACTCTTCTTAAATACCTTAATCAGTTCATTGATGATGAGCGGAACGAGAGAAAAGCCAAAGACTAAGCCCCAATCCCGGAATGAAAGCAACTGAACCTTAAAGGCGCTTGAAAGGAAAGGAATAGAGATCACTCCAAGTTGGAGGATCAGACCGACGATTATGGCTCCAATTAGATACTTATTTGAGAACAAGCCAACTTTTAAGATTGTTTTTGTAGCGCTTCTCATGCTTAAAGCATAAAAGAGTTGTGAAGCAGCAAGCACAATAAAGGACATGGTCCGGGCATAGGTTAAAACTTCTTCAGGGATCTTTTTTGAACCTAAGCTATAGCCATATTCAGTGAGCCCAAAGTTGAAAGTAGCAAGGGTTAAAATGCCAATCAATGTACCGCCGATGATCGCTCTAGTTCCAGCTCCTCGGGCAAAAAAGCTCTCTTTCGGGTCTCGAGGTTTCAGCTTCATCACATCTTTATCCCCAGGATCAACCCCCAAGGCAATTGCCGGAAGCGTATCGGTAATTAAGTTAATCCATAAAATCTGAGTAGGAAGGAGAGGAACGGGCCAGAAGAAGAGAACGGATGCAAGGATCGTGATAATTTCTCCCAAGTTACAGGAAAGTAAAAAGACCACCGATTTTTTGATATTATTATAGATATTTCGTCCTTCTTCAATCGCATGAACAATGGTCGAGAAGTTATCATCTGTGAGGATCATGTCGCTGGCACCCTTGGCAACATCAGTACCGGTGATCCCCATGGCGACTCCGATATCGGCAGTCTTAAGGGAAGGAGCATCATTAACCCCATCACCAGTCATGGAGACGATGTTACCCTGGGCTTTGTAAGCTTTGACGATTTTTACCTTATGTTCAGGGGAAACGCGCGCAAATACTCGATAGTTATTGATTCGTTTGGCAAATTCTTCATCAGAGAACTCATCTATTTCGGCACCGGTCAGGCTCTGCCCGAGGGATTCAGCAATTCCCAATTCCTTGGCGATGGCTACGGCTGTATTTTTATGGTCTCCCGTGATCATAACCGGGGTAATACCTGCGATTTTAGCTTCTCTGATGGAATCCTTAACCTCGAGACGGGGTGGGTCGATCATGCCCACGAGACCAATGACCGTCAAGTCTTTTTCCATTTCTTCAGGGGCGAGAATCTGATCTGTATCTTTAAAGGCTGCACCGAGGACTCTTAAGGCATCATCAGACATTTTTTCGGCAATGTTTAAATACTCATTTTTCATGGCTTCCGTTAAAGGAACGACTTTGCCGTCAACCAAAGCCTGTATGGATATTTTTAAAATATTGTCGATAGCCCCTTTGGTATGAATGCGATACCTATTTCCTTCTTCTTCGTTAAGAGTTGACATAAGCTTGCGGTCAGAATCAAAGGGCTTTTCCCCAGCTCGTTTATATTCAGAGTTCAAGGTTCGTTTGGAAAGGTTATAGCGGTCCCCTAAAACGACGAGAGCAATTTCAGTTGGATCTCCGGTTCCTTCTCCATTTTCATAGGTTGCATCAGAACATAAAACAAAAGACTTTAGTAATTCGCGCGTGTCTTTATCGGCCTCGAATCCAATTCCTTCAGGCGGAACATCTTTCAGGTTATTGAAGGTGTAGTGTTTAACAACGGTCATTTTATTTTGAGTCAGAGTTCCTGTCTTATCAGAACAGATGATATTAACTGAACCCAAAGTTTCGACAGCTGGAAGCTTCTTAACGATGGCATTGATCTTCGACATTTTCGTCACGCCGAGGGCTAAAACAATGGCAACAATGGCCGGTAGTCCTTCGGGAATGGCTGCCACAGCTAAGCTAATTGCAGTTAAAAACATTTCGAATAAATCTCTTTTTTGGAAAAAGGCAACGACAAAGATCAGAACACAGATGCCGATCGCTAGAAATCCTAAAATCCTGCCCAGCTCATCCAATCTTTTTTGGAGGGGAGTCATTTCTTCAATATCTTCATCGAGTATTTTGGCAATCTTACCGATTTCTGTTTCCATTGCCGTCGCAACGACAACCCCTTCACCTCTTCCATAGGTCGCAAGCGTTGACATAAAGGCCATATTGGATTTATCCCCAAGGGGTGTTTTAGGATCTTCCAGTATATCATTAGCATCTTTTTCGGAGGGTACAGATTCTCCAGTTAAAGCGGATTCTTCGATTTGAAGATTTACGCTTTCAATAAGCCTTAGGTCAGCAGGGATGTATCGTCCCGCATCAATTACAATAATGTCTCCAGGTACGATTTCTTCAGAGTTAATTTCTTTAACTTCACCATCACGTCGAACTAGGGAGTGTGGAGTGGTCATTTGTTGAAGGGCCTCAATCGCTTTTTCAGCCTTATACTCTTGGATGACCCCAATAACTGCGTTTAAGATAACTACGATGAGAATGATGACGGCATCAACATATTCCCCAATAAGCAGGGTAATGACGTCTGCACCGAGCAGGACATAGATAAGCATATCTGTAAGTTGGGCAAAGAATAAGGAAAAAAAGCTTTTCGGGGGTTTGCCCTTCAGTTTATTTTCACCGTATTTCTTAAGTCTAGCCTGTGCGTCCACAGTTGTAAGGCCTCGGGTTGGGTTCACATCAAGTTCTTTGAGAACGTTTTCTTGTGATTTGGAAAACCACATCCACAATCACCTCTCCGCTTCACTTATGATAGGGTTAACCGTATCAATGATGATGTTAAGTTGAGGGCTATTTTGTACAATTCTTTCGGAAACTAGCTTACATATCTCTTTATAGTCGGTTTTCTTTATCGATGAAGGGACAAATAAATCAAATATCGTATTCGTACAATTTAAGCCTTTCGTTGTCCGGAGATTTTTGACGCTGAATTGCTCATTGATTTCATAAACACGATTCGTGATAAAGACTTTAATCTGTTCGTTTTTTTCGATATCAGTCGAGATCGGATCGATGTGAATCACGATATTAATCCCCAGCTCATCGGAGATTCTTTTTTCTAGGTCATCAATGATGGCATGCGCTTCGACGATATTGATTGTATCGAGAACTTCGGCATGAATCGAGGCGATTATTCTACCTGGACCATAATCGTGGATTTTTAAATCATGGGTGCCAACGATATATTGTCCTTCGCGAACCTTTGAATTGATGGTGTGAACAAGTTCAGGATTAGGTGATAAGCCCATTAAGAGATTGACAGTGCCTTTGGCTATTTTAAAGCCGGTATAAAGGATTAAAAACGAAATAGCTAATCCAACGATGCCATCAATCGAAAAAGGAATAAAATGCTCTAAGATTGTGGTAGCAATGACTGCGCTGGTAGCAATAACATCGTTGAGACTGTCATAGGCGGTTGCTTTATTGATACTCGAATTGATTGTTTCGCCAATATATTTATTGTAGAAAAACATCCATACTTTTACGAGAACCGAAAGAAAAAGAATGAGCATCAATATCGGACTAAATATTACTTTCTCAGGAGCAAGAATTTTACTAAAGGAGCTTTTGAGTAATTGAAAGCCTACGGAAAAAATAATAAAGGATACAATTAAGGAAGCAATATATTCGATTCGGCCATGTCCGAAGGGATGCTCAGGATCTGGAGGAAGGTTGCTCATTTTTGCGCTGATGATCGAAATTAGAGATGAACCTAAATCCGAAAGGTTATTAAAAGCGTCAGAAATAACAGCGATACTATGGATCAGTGAACCAATCGTTAGTTTAATAATAAAAAGTAAGAGATTACAAATTACTCCTAAGACGCCACCTAATACGCCATAAGCTTCGCGCACCTGTTTGTTATGTATAGCCTCGTAATCTTGAATAAAAGATCGAATGATGAATTTTATCATATCTACCCTTCAAAATGTTTAATGACCATCAATAGCGCAAATAACGCAGAAATCGGCTTCTAAAGACGCTTTAATATTGTCCCTTTACTAATATTAAGGGAAAGGCTTTGTAAGAATTAAGGAAATGGATTACTTTAAGAAGATGTTTGCTTTTATTTTATCACATTAGGATAAAAAGAATTCTAAATACTGGTTAATTTCATACACGAGCATCAGGGCATATTCTGATGAAAATAGGAGAGAGTTTCAGCGTAAACTCGAAAGATATCGTCGAACTGAGATAAGGATTCCTGCGAAAAGATTGTTAAAATCAAAACCCTCCTTGCTTAACTTGTCGCTTGACAGTAAGAAAGGAGGGCTTTTCATCTTTCTCTTAAGACAGTCTCTATCATACTTCGTGTGTTGATTCGAAAGGCATTGAGGGGTTGCTCAGATTGAATTTCTTCGTTGCGGAATGCATCCTCATATTCTAATAGAATTTTTTCTGTACCATAGCCCAATTCAGAATAGTGCAGAATAAAATATCGGCTTTCCTCGGCGGCCTCAAGACAATTATGCCAAAAGTTTGGCATAATTGTCTTGAGTTTCCACCTCTGACATTATAAATGTTGTCCATTCAAATTTTTCACTTTCTATCGATGATTATCTTTTCGTCAAATCTCAATTGTAAAATATATTTTGATTCTATCATAACGATACGAGAACATCAATTTTTGAAGGAGAATTAAGTCAACGTCCTCTTCTTGTCTTACTTTAAGCGAACTTTAAGTTTCCACTCAGTTAAGATTAAGTTTGATCCAGTAAAATAACCTCAGTACAAAGTCTGGTTGGAGGTTATATGTTAAAAAATAGGAATTGCGTTAAATTATTTCTGGATGTTGTGATTGGCATGATTTTTACTTTACTATTCAATGTAAGAGTTCTCGGAGGATTGGCTTTTCACGAAGTTGCGGGAGTAGGAATTGGTTTAGGCTTTTTAGTGCATATCCTACTTAACTCTCAATGGGTCAAAGCAGTAACGCTCAAGTTTTTTGACCGTAAACTACCAGGAAAAACACGCTTGGGTTATTCCCTGAACCTTTTACTTCTGATTTCGATGAGCGTTATTATTGTAAGTGGACTGATGATTTCCAAGGTTATTTTTCCAGGTTTTCGTGCAGTGGATCAACGGTGGTTCTATGTTATCCACCTCGGTGTTTCCTATCTCACTCTCGCCATCGTGGGAATGCACGTCGGACTTCATTGGCAATGGATCGTAGGCATGATGAAAAAAGTATTTAAGGTTCAATCATCGAGTCTGCTACATGTACTGGCCAAGGTTGCCTTGGTTTTGATTATCTTTTTTGGTGGATTCCAAATTTTCGAAACTCAAGTCGCTCCCCAAATAGCTCAGATCGGAACAACGCCGATCATCAATTCGGAGCAAACGCTACCCGAGGGCTTTAAGGGGCAGATCGAGAGAAAAGGTCTCAACGGAGAAAATCGTGGAGTAAGACCTGGTGGAGAAAGAGACGTTCATAGCGAGGGCGTCGGTGAAGACGGGAGGAAAGGTGGACTCAGAAGTGCCAATCCTGCGGGAATCATTCTTACATTCTCTGGGATCATCGGGGTAGTGGCCTTCATCACGTATTCTGGAGAAAAGATGTTGATGAGAAGAAAGCTTAAGTTTAGAGAATCGCTATAGGCCTATTGTCGATCCTAGTTCTTCCAGAAATATCGTTTCGATGAAATCGTGTTCAATCTTCCCGAAGCTTTTATGGGTCGCTTTGATCCAGCCAAAACGATCCCGTTCCTCATTGGGTAAATGGACGATGGCTATTTTCTGGGGATTGATGTATTCCTTGATTACTACACGAGCTGAGGGGAGCGCGATATAAGGAAAAGGAGCAATGAACCAATCAATTTTAGTACGCCTGAGATTTTGTCCGTCGTAATTCTCGCGAACGGGGCTGGCATCACCAACGTGCAATATGCGTAAGCCATATTCAATCAAATAGGAAAAATTGCGGACATCGTCATAGCTTTTTCCCGAGTGAAGCATCGAGAGAATCCGAATATTTATTCCTTTTACGGTGAGCATTTCGGCATGATGAAGTGCGGTTTTGAGTTCTATTAAATTATGTTCTAAATTCATGATTCCCGTATCAGGGGCATCATTATCTGAAGCATACGTTTTGATTTTTGAGATGACCTCGGAGGTTGAAAGAATTATCGTATTTGGATTTCGCTTTCGAAATTCATGGATACTGATTGGATCAAAATGATCACTATGCTGGTGAGTGATAAGCATAAGATCAATGTTATCAAAAGGGGGCATACCCCCTTTTATTTTTGCACTAATTTCAGCAGGAGGATTTTTGTAAAAGGGTTGGTTAGGATCACATAAACCATCAATGAGTATCTTTTTATCCTGAAGCTGGATTAGGACGCCAGCGTTTGATACATAGGTCATAGTATTTATACCTGTTACGAGATGATTTTTTAACATAACACGCTCTCCTTTACAGGGTTGGGGAGATGGATTTCGATAAGACTGCTCAATTGCATGCTCGACTGGTCTGCAACTTGTATTCGAGATCCGCTAAGGAAATCCTCCTAATATCACACGGAAGATACCCTTACTATGAATACATAGGGCCTTAGCGACCGTTAGAATAAGCTAATGTTGATCTTGGATGTTTGTCGATGAAGCAGGGAGTGCAGTGTTGATTATCGGCGGTATCTTATTTAGTATTATCGGGGGCCAAAAAGCCTTATCCACATCAGGTTAATGACGAGATGAATTTAATCTGACCTTTTAGACCGTAGCAATTTTAGTACCCAACGTTTGAAGCCCAATTTTGGGAGAATGGGAAGAGGGGGAGGAGTGGGCTTGCGCCCATAAATTAGTCCAAATCCGAAGTAACCTTGTGTTTTTCTTATGAAACTCGCGTTTTTTTGCAGCCTGGGTATTAAGCCGGGCTGTTTGCTTACTTTGTCGGCAAGATCTTTTACCAATAGCCAATCCTTCATAAGATCATTCATGATGAGATTGCCATTATTTTTCAAGGGTTGCGGATTTTTAATTTCTACATCTTGAAATCCCGCTTGTGTTATTGCCTGACACCATTCTTCAAAAGGCAGGGGATCTGTGCTTAAACCGAAGCACTCCGCCAACTGGTGCTTTAGAGAGGAGGGCAACTCTCTGAGCAAGGCCATTTCGAGGTCGGCAACCCGGCCTTCAGGCTTGAGCACACGATAAAACTCCTGGTACACCTTTACTTTATCTAAAAACACTGTTATTGATTCCGCGAGGACCCAATCAAAGGAGTTTTCTGCGAAGGGCAAGTGAGTAATATCGGCTACTCTAAATTCCACAAGCTGGGAAATTCCTTCGTTCTCCGCCCTTTGCGAGGCTTTTTCAATCATTAGAGGATTAATATCGATTCCTATTATCCTACAACCTGTCGTTTTGGCTAAATAACAAGCGCTAAGACCACTTCCACAGCCGGCGTCAAGCACATATTCCTCGGGCTTGATTTCAACTGAATCCAAATTCTGCTTTGTCGCAGGAAAGCCACCAGGGTGGGAACTGCCGATTCCTAACCAAGCTAGAAGTTCAAAATAATTCATGTTTTCGACTCTCTTGTTTTCTCCTGAAACCATGTCCCACTCCTCCTTGAATGACTCATGGTATTATATTCCAACGTGGTGTCGGTTGTAACAACAGTTTTTATAAAGTCCTTTTTCTTACACGATAAATAGATTTGTATAACCTTATTTTCCATAAAATATTTAAAATGGGTTAAAGCTTTAAATCAAGGGATTCGGTTCTTACTCTTGTCTGGGAAACCGTTAAAAGAGCCTATTGCCTGGGGAGGCCCAATCGTTATGAATACAAGGGAAGAGCTAAAGCTTGCGTTCAAAGAACTTAATGAAAATAAATTCATCAAGTGAGTATTGTCTCTTAAAAGACCTGGGTTAATCCAGGCCTTTTTTATACTAACAGAAAGTATAAATTTCCGGCAGATAGCATAAGTGCAACTAAGGCTTCCGCCTACGCCAGAGGCTTGGCACAAGCCAAGTTTTCTTTATTGCATATCTCTGAAGTTAAAAGTTTTAGGCTGACCATATAAAACTGAAAGTTCCAAACTGTTACTTTTTCGAATAAAGATGGGTTATTATTGATTAGAGAACATAAAAACAAACTCATGGAAGGAAGCAATTAACATGGATGGTCAGATAAGAAACAACATTTACGCGGGGTTAACCGTCGATATTGTTCTGAAAGAAGATCAACGAACAGGAAAAAGAACGCGAGGAATCGTTAAAGATATCCTAACGAACTCACAGATCCATCCCCGAGGAATCAAAGTTAGGCTGACAAATGGGCAAATCGGAAGGGTTCAAGAAATAGTAGGAAGTTAAGGGACGGTTCTTCTGCTTCTTTGGAAGCAGAAGAACCGTCCCTTAGCTTTGATTGGGCTTGTTTTCTTTTAGAAATTTATCTTTTTTTCTTTTTTTTCTTCTGCTCTGGCTCTGACCCTATGATACTTACAGCCCCATGCGGGCACATTTTGATACAGACACCGCAGGCAATGCACAGTTCTGGATTAACTAGTGCTGGTCCTCGGCTAAGAAGTCCTAGTTTTTCCTGTGAAATCGCTTTTTGAGTACAAGATCGTCGGGACGGACACATTGGTGAACGATCACATTTTTTAGGGTCGACATAGGCTGTTTTACTCATAACTCCACTCCTATTTCTTTGCTCACCTTATACCCCACTGGGGTATTGATAAAAGCATACTATGAATTGGTCAAAGTGACAACAAAAAAATAGAGAAGGCTTTTTAGCTTTATTAGGAAGCAGAAGAACCGTCCCCAAGCTTCCATTTGATCAGCAAGTATATCAGCGAAACGAGAATAAAGACCATAATTGTCGGAGATCCCCATTGGGCTTTAACTAAGTAATTGTAGAGAAGAGTACCTAGGATTGAGACGAGGATACCTAGCGTATTGAGCTTAGTGCCCTGCCCCTTATAATGGGTGAGATACTCGATGAAGACGATGGTATAGACTGGAATAAATATGCTGCCGATCGTCAGAAGAAAGTTTTCGAAGTTTTCAATCGGGAAGACAAAGGCAATCAGCAGAGAAATTAATGAATAAATAATGATCCAGGGGTTTTCATTTTTAAAAGGAACAATTTGCTTTGAGGATATGACAGCGGAGTAGATATCCATGAAGGCAGTGGTTACTGTAGCAATCACGATGATAAAGCCAGCGACGAACTTCATATTGCTTTGCACAATATATTCAATAACATCCATCCCCGAATGGATGGTAATCAGAAGTCCTAAAAGGTACATGAGAACACTTCCGATGAAGTAGCCGAAAAAACTAGCCACAAATACCCCTTGTTTGCTTTGTCCGTTTTTCGTGTAATCCCCGATAAGAGGCAGCCAAGATATAGGCATTGCAATCGAGAGCTCCACCGCAGTGGCAAAATTCATTTGTCCTTTTAACCCCGGAAACACCTGCATATCAATTTTGAAGAAGATCATGATGCTCAGGAGAAGAAGAATAATGACAAAGATATTATTAAGCGTTTTAGAATAGTTGTTGAAGAAGAAGGCCCAAACTAAGACAGCCAAACCCATTAAAATCATGGAGACACTTAAGGGAAGATTAACGATTCCGCCAAAGGCTCTGCCGGATTGGATAATCATGACAGCTCCCCAGCCGATGAGTTGGAGGACGTTCAAGGAAGCGATAATTTTTACTCCTACTGGACCTAGGGAATCACGAACTTTTTCCATGGCTGTACGGCCACTTTGGAAGGAAATATAGCCGCCAAAGGCAAGAAGCAACGTGCCGATTAGATGGCCGAGAAGAATAGCAGCCAAACCCTTGGCGAGTCCTAAGGGCGCGGTTAGTCCGCCAGTGTAAATCTCAGAGATCGAAATGGCCGCTCCGGCCCATAAAAGAAATAAGGATGAATTTTTTATCCGTTCCATCTATTATCAACCTTTCATAATAAAATAAATATAAATGTATAAATGCTAGTAACGTGTTTTATTCAGGTAGGTTATAAAATCTACCCAAGTTTACTTGAGCTTATCAAGGGGCTTTGTACACGATAAGTATCGAGATTAGCTTAAATGGATCATATTTTTTTGAAGCCTGTGAATCGTCCTCTTAATATCAAGGCTTCCTACGATTTCCGTCACCAACGCAACGGTTTGAGCGCCATTTTGGAGAACTTCCGCCAAATTATGTTCTTTGATTCCCCCGATGGCAACAAACGGAAGGTCAATATTTTCGACTACATAACGCAGGTATTCCAGCCCTACCGGATCACATACATCAGTTTTCGTGTGGGTGGCGTAAATCGGTCCGACGCCGATGTAGTCAGCTCCATCTGCAACAGCCTTCTGGGCTTGCTCTGGGGAGTGGGTGGATACCCCAATTATTCGAGAAGGGCCTATTATCTTTCGAACCCATTTCACGGGTAAGTCATCTTGTCCGACATGAACCCCGTCCGCATCGACTGCGATTGCGATATCCAGGTGGTCATTGACAATGAACAACGCTCCGGCTTCTCGGGTCATTTCGCGAATCACTAGGCACTCTTCATACATTTGTCTCGCTTTCTTATTTTTTTCGCGATATTGGAGGATCTTTATCCCAGCGTTGAGAATCTCCTTTGCAACCTCAATATTGCTTCGCCCAAGGGAATGGGGTTCAGAGGTCAATGCGTATAAACCGCTGGGCAGCGTCTTTTTTATGAGTGACATTCAATCGCTCCCTTTAATACCTTCTTCATTTCATACCCAACCCTCTTTGGCTCATATTCACTGACCTACTCTTCTTTTGAAGTAAAAGGATTCATCCCAGGTTACGACATCCTTCACGGAAGTCGAGCCAATCACTAAAGATCGGCTGATAGCCTTGCGAACGGATCATCTTCGTCACTTCTTCTACGGTTCGCTCATCGGAAATCTCAAATTGCGAGCTCCCAGTTTCAGTCGATTCGTCATATCCACCAACGGAAGTGCGTGATCCGGCGGACATCTTCGTGATGCCGAGGGGCAAGAGTGCATCACGGAGAGGTGCACTCTCGCGTGTGGAGAGGGTAATTGTCAAACGGGGTAAGAAGAGACGATAGGCCAGCATGATTTGAACGAGTTCGGTATCGTTGATCGGCCATTGAGGTTGATACGAGCCCACGTGAGGACGCATTCTCGGTGCAGATACCCCGACTTCAACACCAGGATAAGTTTTCATCAAGAAATCAGCATGCAGTGCTGTAAAAAAAGCCTCTTCCCGCCAATGCCCTAAACCAAGCAACGCCCCCAGGGTAACCCCGGAAAGTCCAGCATTACAAGCTCTCTCCGGGGCATCCAAACGATTGCGGTAAATTCGTTTGGGTCCACCCAAGTGAACCGAAGCATAGATTCCTTCGTCGTAAACTTCCTGAAACATGGTCATGGTGTCGACGCCTGCTTGATAAAGCTGTTTGTATTCTTCTTCCTTCAGTGGATAAACTTCAAGACCGATTGAGGAAAACACCGGCCTTAAACGTTCAACACAGGCTGCGATGTAATCCGGTCCACTTTCTTTACGGGATTCCCCGGTTAATACTAAGATATGCCGAATTCCCTTAGCAGCAATGGCTTTTCCCTCACGTTCGGCTTCCTCCAAGGTTAGCTTACGGCGGACAATTTCGTTTTCTATGTTAAAACTGCAATAGACGCATTTATTGGTGCAAATGTTGGCGACGTAGAGGGGGGCAAATATTTGGATCGTTCGACCGAAATTCTGCAGGGTAATCTGGTGTGCTTTTTGAGCCATCTCTTCCAGGTAAGGAAGAGCCGCAGGGGAAAGCAAGGCGAGAAGATCCACGGGGGCGAGATGTTCTTTATTTATAGCGCGAGTCACATCTGCGGCGGTGAAGGTTTCAAATGAATCGTTGCGGAGTTCCTTCTTCCAGAGCGTTAGTTGATCATAAAACATTATTCCGCCTCCCTAAGAAAACCGGTTAACGGCGAAGAGGCTTCAGCGGCTTGCTGGCGCGAGCCAGGCCCTGCTAAAAAGGCGAGTCTTCCGCTTTCTACGGCTAAACGGAAAGCGCTTGCCATAGTGACAGGATTGTTGGCGGTAGCGATCGCGGTGTTCACTAAAACGGCAGCAGCACCCATTTCCAGAGCTTCAGCAGCTTCCGAAGGACGGCCAATTCCCGCATCAACAATAATCGGCAAATCGATTTCTTCAATCAAAATACGAACCAGTTCTTTGGTTTGAATTCCTCGATTACTCCCAATCGGCGAGCCTAAGGGCATCACCGCGGCAGCCCCCACATCTTTTAAACGGCGGGCTGTTCCCAGATCAGGGCTCATATAAGGTAAGACGATAAAGCCTTCCTTGACTAAAATCTCGGTAGCCGTTAAGGTCTCATAATTGTCCGGTAACAAATACCGCTGGTCTTGAATTACCTCAATTTTAATCCAATCTCCGCATCCTGCAGCACGAGCAAGCCGCGCAATCCGCACAGCTTCTTCAGCGTTCCGAGCACCGGACGTATTGGGCAGGAGAGTCATACCTTTCGGAATATAATTGAGCATATTCTCTTGGGGATTTTTCCAGTCAATTCGGCGAATCGCCAGGGTAATCACTTGCGAACTGGAGGCCTCCAAGACCTTGGGTACAATTTCTTTTGAGGCGTATTTTCCTGTGCCGATGAAAAGACGGCTGGAAAGTTCTTTGTCCCCGATTTTAAAAATATCTGTTGCTACTTTCTCCATTTTTAACGTCCTCCTCCAACAAATTTTAAAACCTCTAGCTGATCCCCATCCTTGAGAAAGGTGGCTTTCCAGCGATCCTGCGGTAGAATTTCTCCGTTATACTCGATAATAGCGGTCCCAGGCGGAATCTTTTGTTCTTCGATCCAGGCTAAAAGTGAGACCTCATTCGAGAGCTCCAAGGGTTTCCCGTTAATCTGAACGAGCATTTCTTAACCTCCTCTCCTAAGACGAGCTTGCGATAAAGAAAACCAGGCTTTCGCCGAGCTTTGCGAAAGCGAAAACCGCTGGTTGCACTTATGCTATCTGCCAAAAATTTATACCTTCTGTTAGTAAAATAAAAAAGGCTTACCCAGAAGGGGTAAGCCTATTCCTATCTTGTGAGTCTGAATTTACTCAGACAGTTTTCAGCATCCCTACGCTGGTTTTAACCAGATCAGGTTCTAAGGGTTAAGATCATTCTTTCTCAGCTCCCCGTGGAGCACCCCCTGCACTATGCAATTGTGTATAACTCTGGGAGAATTATAAGACTCTTCTCCGTATTTGTAAATAGGGCTGAGCTTTTTCTACAGTCTTAATGAATTATTAACCTCATTTAACTTGAAATAGTGTATATTAAAGATAATTGTCGATTATAGAGCTTTATTTGAGAGAGGAAGTTTTTATGGGTAGTACAGGGATTCCCGGGTCTACACGCCCGACGATGCAGCCGCGACTCCATGGAAAACCTGCAGGGGTCTACCACTACAGCCGCAAAAAGAGGAGGTTTAGTCGGGTTCTGGGGAGAAGCTTTAGTTTTCTTATCCTTCTTTCCCTTCTATTTATTGGGTTTCGATTTGCACCTTTCCCCCCTTTTGAGGGGTTACGTAATTTGTGGGTGACCACAGCGATGACAACGATGAATCACCAGTATTTAGCAACTTGGTTTTTTAGCGATGCTGAGATTCAAAAAATTATGGACAGTAATCAAGCCGCTGATTTGGGAAATTCTAATCCTTCCGCGATCAGTACCCTGGGTACGCCCCATAATAAAGGGATTGAACTCGTTGACATCAGTCAAAAAGGGTTTAAAGGATATTTACTTAAGATAAAGGATCCATCACGGGTCGAGGTTGCGGGAACTCGCTATCTCGGCACGCGGGGAGAGATGGCAGAAGAGATAGCTAAGGAGACTGGGGCTATCGCCGTCATCAACGGAGGTGGCTTTAGCGATCCAGAGGGTAGTGGAAGCGGCGGAAGGCCATTGGGTATTCTCATCTCAGGGGGGAAAATTCAGCACAAAGATAGTGTAAACACGTTTGATTTGATTGGTTTGGATCATAACAATAAGCTAATTTTAGGACATTATACTTTGCCACAAATTCAGAAGATGGATATTCGGGATGCAGTCTCGTTTAGTCCTTTCCTCGTCGTCAATGGTAAACCTGCGATCACCCAAGGAGATGGGGGATGGGGCATTGCTCCAAGGACGGCTATTGGACAAACCCGGGATGGCACGATCTTGATGTTGGTCATTGACGGACGTCAAGTGAGTTCAGTAGGTGCAAGCCTTAAAGATGTCCAGGATATCATGCTGAAGTATGGCGCCTATAATGTGGCCAATCTCGACGGCGGCGCTTCAACTATTCTCTATTATAATCAACAGATTGTGAATCACCCTTCGAGTCAGTATGGGGAACGCCATCTGCCCTCATTCTTCATTGTTAAGTAAATGTGAAGAAATTCGTTTGAAAAAGGAATTCAAATTAGACACGGGTTCAAAAACAAGAACGCGAACCTCGAAAGCATGTGCTGAAGAGGTTCGCGTTCTTGTTGGTTTGTTACTTACTTACTTCTTATGTTGATGCGAGTTTAGGTCATTCGTGATTAAAGGTTCTGTTAAATTATTAACGTCACTCCAGGAATCACTGCCGGGGTGTAAAGGCGTTGGGCCAGTTCGTTATCAATCATGAATAGCCCAGAACCTTCATTACCAGCCAACTTGAGACGGTTATAAACACGAGTCATATTATCTTCTTCTTCGGATTGTTCCGTGATATACCATTGCAGAAAAACTTGTGTCTGATGATCCCGGACCTCTTGGGCGACGTCCATTAAAGAGTAAATCGATTGGGTCACGAATTCTTCGTGATGAAGGGCTAATTCAAACACATTCAAGGGGCTGTTGAAATTCTGTGGGGGTTGAGCAATCGAAGGAAGTTGGACGGGACAGCCGGTCTTTAACAAATAATTGAAAAATCCGAGGGCATGATCCCGTTCTTCCTGAACCTGAACCCGAAAATAGTGGGCAAAACCTTCAAGGTCAAGATGTGAAAAATAATCAACCATTCCCAGATAGAAATAGGCGGAATAAAATTCTTTGTTTAACTGTTGATTTAGGGCTTCCTGCATTTTTTCATGGATCATATCGATCACACTCCTTTACATTTAATCTGACACAAGGAAAAAGGACTGTCAAGGTAATTACCGTGAAAATCAGAAATTACTAACCAAATTTAATTTTGATTTTAATTTTAAAGATTTTCGAGCTCGAAAATTATCGTAAAATAGGGAGCGAAAATGATATAATGATTAAATCAAACGGTGTAAATTCAGATAAGGGGGATTAGAATGTATTTATTGATTTTAACGTTAGCCTTTGCGTTACTTATTGCGATATTTGCGATCCAAAATGCGGCTCCAGTCGCTATTAATTTATTTTGGATAACGACACAGGTTCCTCTGGTTCTCGTCATTATAGGCTCAGTGCTGGCAGGAGCACTTATTGTTTTTTTAATTGCCTTGTGGCGTCAATTTCGTCCAAAAAAGAAAAATAAGGCTATATCGACCATACCAGTAGAAGAAAAGGACCTTGATTCAAAAGAAAAGACCCCTCCAGAGAAATCTAATCCGGATCAAAAGTAAGTTTCTTAACATCTCGACATCTCGAGAGAAATATCAATTACCCTAAAAAAATATTTTGAACTTCTATTATTTAAGAAGGTTATTAATACTGAGATGTCGAATAGTTTGAATAGTTAAATAACACCCAATTAATATGACCTAGAAATGATCCAAAACGAGCAGAATAAAGAAAGCCGCTGGTTGCACTTATACTATCTGCCCCCAGACTTATACTTTCTGTTAGTACTAAAAAGAAGATTAAAAAAGACCATGGAGGTCTGACCCCGTAGAGGGTCACTCTATGATCTTTTCTTTTTTGGAGAAAGGATAGCGTGATGGAACTTCCAATTTGGTTAAATGAGACGAGCCCTTCGATGTGTCGTTGCGGCTGTGGTGGTCGGCGTAAAGGGAACTTTATCGAGAAGACCCTCCATGATATTGTGAACTTTCTACGTGAAGCTGTGCTTTCTGAAGAAATTGCGATGCGACAGGGGTTCTTACAACACATGGATCCACGGGTAAAAGTGATGTCCCTGTTTTATCTCTTGGTCGTTATCAATTTGGGCTCAAACCTTGCCCTACTCTGGACCTTTTATTTTGTATTGCTCGGGGTGGCATTTTTGTCTCATTTACCCGTGCGTCAGGTGATTTCTCGAGTTTGGTTGGTTATTCCCTTATTTACGGGGATCATGGTGCTCCCGTCAATTTTTAACTGGGTACGACCGGGCGAATCACTTTGGATGATATGGAATTTTGGACACTCTTTTAGCCTTGGTCCGATAACCTTGCCTTCGACTTTGGCTGTGACGAAACAGGGGATAGCAGGAGCAATCCTGTTGGTTAGCAGGGTGGGTATCTCCGTTTCTTTAGCGGCAGTTCTCACTCTAAGCACACGTTGGATGGAGATGCTGCGTGCCTTGCACTCTTTCTTGGTACCGCGAATCTTCATCGTTACAATGGAGATGACCTACCGCTATATATTCGTTTTAGTTAAGGCCATGGAGGAAATCTTTATCGCGCGTAAAGCGCGTGATGCAGGACAGTCCTCGCTGAAGGAACAACGGAGATTTGTAGCGACAACCATGGGAGGATTATTTGGAAAGTCGTTGCAAATGAGCGAGGAAGTGTATAATGCCATGACCGCTCGAGGCTATACAGGGGAAATACGTATCCTTCACCAGTCTCGACTGGGCTGGCAAGATATTCTTATTTTGATGTTCGTTATTTTAGCAGGACTGATCATGTTTGCCGCGGAAAAAGTCCTGGGAGGATGAAAGAAAACGGTTCAAATGTAGGGACGGTTCTCTTGCTTCCCATGAATGAAGGAGGAGTGTTTATGCATATTCCTGATGGGTATTTGAGTCCACAAACGGATGCAGTCTTAGGAATTGCAAGTGCCATAGCCGCAGCTGGAGCTGCTTATCAAACGGCTCACACTGTCAAAGCCAAATATGTTCCCTTACTTTCCATTGGAGCCGCCTTTTCTTTTACGATTATGATGTTTAATATTCCGATACCGGATGGGACGACTGCCCATGCCGTTGGCGGAACTCTTTTATCAATTCTGCTCGGACCCTGGGCCGCGATGGTTGGGGTCTCGATTGCGTTGACTCTGCAAGCCCTCTTCTTTGGAGATGGCGGGATTCTGGCTTTGGGTGCAAATATTTTTAACATGGCTGTGGTCTTACCTTTTGTCAGCTATGGAGTCTATCGGCTCATTGCAGGCAGAAGCAACGTTCAGTCGAAACGGCAATGGATTGCAGCGGCGATTGCTGGATACATAGGGCTTAACGTTGCTGCTCTTTGTACGGGAATTGAGTTTGGCTTACAACCTCTTCTCTTTCACACCCCGGATGGAATACCCCTTTATAGTCCTTATGGGTTATATATTGCGGTGCCAGCGATGCTTTTTTCTCATTTGACGATAGCGGGTCCGATTGAAGGATTAATTACAGCTTTAGTGGTAATTTACTTACAACGGACCAACCCGGCGATGCTACAATTAAGACAAACATCTGATCAACCGACTAAAACTTTTCGTTACGGCAAGTTCGTGCTCGGTATCGTCATCCTGGCTGTACTCAGTCCATTGGGACTCTTAGCGTCAGGGACCGCCTGGGGGGAATGGGGCCAGGAAGAATTGCACGCACAGCTAGGCTTCTTGCCGAGTGGGTTTCAGAAATTTGGTGACGTTTGGAAACATAGCTTGCTCCCGGATTATGGTCGAGCGGGGTTCGATCAGTCCTTCTGGCAACAAGCACTTGTGTATCTTGTGTCTGCCTTCGTGGGGTTACTTGTCATTGGGTTAATAGCGTTTATAATTCAGCGGCATGTGCGTAAGTCTGAATGAGAAGCCCATTAAAATATTGGGTATATAATGTAGGAATATTGTAAATTTATGTCAAATATAAGTGCATAAGTAATGTATGCACTTTTTCTTTTTTTGAATGAAAAAGTGCTAACGCTTTGTTTGGGACTTGTCAGGAGGAACCATAATGTCAATAGAAGAAGAAAGTGAAAAGATTTTTGACAGTCTAAAAGTTGTCGATAAAATGTATGAGCATATCCGTTTAGTCGACCCTATCACAAAGAAAGTTATTGCGTCGCGAGGAGAAACGATATGTAGTTCAGGCGTATGGACATTCTGTTGGTGATCGTGTCTTAAAACTTTTTTCGGTAGTCCTTTCAGACAGCGTTAAAAGGGAAAGTAACTGGGTGGCAAGGTATGGTGGAGAGGAATTTTTAATCTGTCTTCCAGGAGCAAACTTGGAGAGCGCTTGTAAAATCGCTGAAACGATGCGTAAGGCTATCGAGGATGAAGTAATCATATCTGAGAACAAGTCGGTAAAGATTACAGCTAGCTTTGGAGTCCATAGCATCGAGTCCTCCGAGGGGGAGACGGTTAGACATTTAATAGAATGTGCCGATAAAGCGTTGTATGCAGCCAAAAACAAGGGTAGAAATAGGGTGGAGTGGATAAGATGAACACACCAAAGACCGTTTTGTCGATGTCTTTGAAAATGTGTGTCAGCTCGTTTTTGGCGGGTGAGTGGAATATTTATTATGCTCAAGAAGCCAAAAGGTTGGAAAAAGCAGAGAGGAAAGGTTTCGCTGCGCGTAATACGTAAGTTAAAGGTTAAGAATATAAGTATCAAAAAGTATACTATCTAAAAGTAACTACTTGACAAAATAACACTAACTTAATTATAATAAGTAATAGAGAAGTGTAAATTTAAATCCGATTCGTAGTTTCTACATAATAAATCACCTGTATACCCTGCGGTTAAGTTTCCTATGTAATGGTCAAATTGAAAGGAGAAATTATCATGTCTAAAGATTTTAAAACAGCAGTGAAAGA
This sequence comes from Desulfitobacterium sp., assembly GCF_035539115.1. GTDB lineage: Bacteria > Bacillota > Desulfitobacteriia > Desulfitobacteriales > Desulfitobacteriaceae > Desulfitobacterium_A. The sequence continues at coordinate 53,097 of NZ_DATLJA010000063.1, forward strand.
AAGAAGAACGTTTTACGCCCTCAGTAAAGAATCACCCATTTCGGATGCTCAAATTCAAGAAATCGTTGAACGGGCGGCAGAATATGCTCCGACCGCTTTTAATTCCCAAGGTGGTCGATTGGTTCTGTTATTAGGTGAACAGCACAATAAGTTGTGGGATATAACCATGGAAACCTTAAGAAAATTCGTTCCAGCAGAAAATTTCGCCCCAACGGAAGAAAAGATCAACTCCTTCCGGAATGGCTATGGAACCGTCTTGTTTTTTGAAGATCAAAGCGTTATCAAAGGGCTCCAAGAAAAATTTGCCCTTTATGCTGATAATTTCCCGGTTTGGTCGCTCGAATCTTCAGGTATTCTTCAATTTATCGTTTGGACAGGCTTAGACAATGAAGGTTTGGGAGCTTCTTTACAGCACTATAACCCTCTGATTGATGAAGCAGTAAGCAAAGAATGGAATATCTCAAGCGATTGGAAGCTCCTTGGTCAAATGCCTTTTGGCAAACCTATTGGTTCGGCGTCTGAAAAAGAGGTTTTGCCTTTAGATGGACGAGTTAAGGTTTTCAAATAAGCTCTGTTCTGGTAGCAGTGCCAAAAAATCCTGTATGTGAAAATTGAGTGGGGTGTCTCACCAGTAAAGTAGAGGGGCTGTTGCACAACGAAATGGTTAGTTTGTTGTGAAGCAGCCTCTTCCTTTTGTGATGGTCCAATAAGCATAATCAAAAATTCTGCATCAAAGTTTATTCCATCTTAAGCTAAGGGTGATGTTATTTTTTCACGTGTTAAAGAGTATTCTTCTTATGATATAATACCTATAATCCAGAAAGCTTCTTACGAAAAAACCATTGCAATTCCCGTATTGAACATGTTACCTTTATGTTTCTGGCTAGATTCCGCAAAAATTACCCAGCTTTTGGGTACAAAGGAGAATACGCATATGTTGAAAGAATTTAAAGAATTTGCGATGAAGGGCAATGTGGTCGATCTAGCCATTGGGGTTATCATTGGAGGCGCGTTTGGTAAAATTGTTACCTCTCTCGTAAATGATATTATCATGCCCTTAGTTGGAGTTTTATTAGGTAAAGTTGATTTCTCCAATTTGTTTATTACGCTTGGAAGTGGGCATTTTGCTACAATCGAAGAAGCAAAAAAAGCACTCGTTCCAACCTTAAATTACGGACTCTTTATTAACAATATTATCGACTTCTTGATCGTTGCTTTCTCTATTTTCTTCGTGATTAGACAGTTAAGCCGTTTTACAAAAAAGAAAGAAGAAGTACCTGCTGAACCGACAACAAAAGTGTGCTCTTATTGTTATACGGAAATACCGATCGCTGCTACTCGGTGTCCACATTGCACCTCAGAACTGAAGGATTAAGTAACAAAAAGTTGATAGATGTCGTGTGCCAAAAGGAAGAGCTCGGTTAGATGGAGGAGAATTTCTCTGGCGTAACTTGAAAAGTTATTTATGAGAGCAGGAATATCGACTGATTCAGTAGAAATACTGACTAGACCGAGAAAGTCAGCTTTAGGAACAAAAGGAGGATTTGAGAATGAAAAAGTATTTATGTCCAGGTTGTGGGTATATCTATGATCCCGCGCTAGGTGATCCTGAGGGTGGCATTGCTCCAGGAACCGCTTTTGAGGATATCCCAGACGATTGGGTTTGTCCCTTATGCGGCGTAACAAAAGCTGAATTTGAAGTCGTCAAGGAGAAGAAAGAAGCTTCCCCAACGAAAAAGTACTTATGTCCAGGTTGTGGGTATATCTATGATCCCGCGCTAGGTGATCCTGAGGGTGGCATTGCTCCAGGAACCGCTTTTGAGGATATTCCGGATGATTGGGTCTGTCCCCTGTGCGGTGTAGCAAAAGCTGAATTTGAAGTTATTTAATGATTTGTGAGCGGGCCATCGGCCCGCTTTATTTATACTAACAGACCCCCATGCCACCAATGGCACCATCAAAGAATGAAAACTGGTGCTCTGGCAATTAATACCTTATACGGCTAGCGATCGAGGTCGAACTTTCTTGGTGCTTTTGAGCCCGACTAACAGACGGACCTCAGCGGTCTAGTGCACCACAAATTGTTTCATTAGAACGTAGGGTAGAATATTTCCCTTGAGGTTGCTGCACTAGCCGTAGCAAATCTACTGCCGTAGAAGGAGCGCATATGTAAGTCGTGTATGAAAGGTGTTGTGGGTTAGATATTCATAAGAAGCTTATCGTCGCCTGTAGCATCACCCCAAAAGGTAAAGAAATTCAAAGTTTTGGTACGATGACCGAAGATATTATTTCTTTGGTCGAGTGGGTCAAGAGCAAAGAGTGTTCCCGTGTGGCCATGGAGAGCACCGGTGTTTACTGGAAACCGATTTACAATCTCTTAGAGCTAAATGAAGTTGAGACAACACTTGTAATCAATGCTCAACACATTAAAGCCGTTCCTGGTCGTAAGACAGATGTTAAGGATGCAGAGTGGATTGCTGATCTTTTACGTCATGGACTTCTTAAAGGAAGTTATATTCCAGATCGAGACCAGAGAGAGCTTCGTGAATTAGTCCGTTATCGCCGAAGCTTAATCGAAGAGCGTACTCGTGAGGTCAACCGGCTTCAGAAGATTTTAGAAGGAGCTAATATTAAACTTGCCTCGGTAGCTAGCAATATTTTAGGAGTATCAGGGCGAGCAATGATTGATGCGATTATTCAGGATGTGAATGATCCCGTATTGTTAGCATCCCTAGCAAAAGGACGACTCAAGAATAAGAAAGAAGCTCTCGAAAAAGCCTTGAAAGGACTAATTGGGGCCCATCAGAAGATGATCCTCGCTACCCAACTTGAACACATTGACTTTTTAGATCAAAAGATTGGAAATCTTGATCGAGAAGTAGTGAATCGTACACTCCCTTTTGAGGAAGACCTGGAGCTTTTGGATACCATTCCAGGCATTGGTCGGCGCTCAGCTGAAGAAATCATTGCTGAAATTGGGACAGATATGAGTCGATTTCCAAGCGATGCCCATCTTTCATCATGGGCAGGAATGTCTCCAGGTCAGAATGAGAGTGCAGGGAAACGAAAAGCCAGTCGAACGCGCAAAGGAAATAATGCTCTTCGAAGAACGCTTACAGAAGCTGCTTGGGCGGCAGCCCGAAGCAAGAATACGTATCTATCGGCTAAATATCATCGAATAGCTGCTCGAAGAGGAGCAAATCGTGCCGCAGTTGCGGTTGGCCATACGATTTTGGTGATTATTTATAACATGCTCAAGACCCGAGAAAAGTACAAAGACCTAGGTGTTGATTTCCTTGACCGACGAAGAAAGAACTATACAATTAAACGATCATTAAAGACTTTACAAAACTTAGGAATTGAAGTCACAGTAAACAACCCTGAAGCATTGACTATTGCCAATTAAGTTATTAAAGAATCTAAATACCCCAGGATTGGCTTTGAAAAAATCTGAAACCTGCGGGTTTGGGGGGACATTTTTGCCCTTAAGAGATTTGAAACGAAGAATTGTTTTCAGGGTAGAAAGTATAAATTTTGGGGCAGATAGTATAAGTGCAACCAGCGGCTTTCATTCTCCTACGATGCAAGTGGTTAAGTCCGGCAGGATAAGGCAACTAGGCCTACCACCTTCGCTAGGGCTTGGTGCTAGCCAAGTTTTCTT